>WTGU01000070.1 GCA_011523425.1 Alphaproteobacteria bacterium | reverse complement strand
CGGCGTGTAGGGGCACATGGTCATGAAGCACATGTCGCAGAGCGTGCAGGCGTCCGCGACCGCCTTGAAGCCGGACGAATCGACGGAATCGAGTTCGCCCGTCTCGGACTCGTCGACCAGATCGAAGAGGCGGGGGAAGGAATCGCAGAGATTGAAGCAGCGCCGGCAGCCGTGGCAGATGTCGAAGACCCGGCGCGTCTCCTGCTCGAGAGACTCGCTGTCGTAGAAGTCGGGGTTTCGCCAGTCTATGGGATGGCGGAAGGGCGCGCCCTCGTCGGCCATCAGGGAGACGGCACTAGCGGCATGAACCGCAGAGCCGGTTGCCCGGCCCCGCGCTGTCGAAGAGGCGGCCACAACGCAGGCAGCGGCGCTGGCTCTCCTGAGCTTCCAGCCGGTCCAGTTCGGCGAGCTCGTCGGAGAGCGAGATCATCCCCGGTCCGCGGTCCACATTCCTGGCGGCTTCACGCCGCGCATCCCACTTGGTCCGTCTTTGAGGCGCGAGCGACATCGTCATCGTTTAGCGTAAGTTCCCTGGCGAGGTTGTCGGAGAGGGTTCGTCAGCGCCATTGTATCGAATCACGGCGTCTGATCTAAGCCGAATCTGCATGCTGAGGGCCGGAATCGCGCCCGCATCCGCCCAAAAAAGCGCTACTCGGCCGCCTCGGTGCTGCCGGCGGGCGTGCGGAAGGCCGGGATGACCTCCTCGGCGAACAAACGCAGGCTCTTCAACAGGTTATCCACGCCGTAGTAGGGCGGGTAGTGGAGCAGCAGGGAATCGAGGCCGGTCGCGGCACGGAGCGCCCTGATGCGGGCGATCACGGTCTCGGGCGAGCCGTGGATGAGGGTGGTCTCCAGCAGCGAGTCATAGTCGAACGCTGCCGCTCCCTCCTTCTCCGAGACGTGCCCGAGATAGCCCGCGGTCTTCTTGCCGAGGAAGGCCTCGAGGTGGCGGACGATGCCGACCGCGCTCTCCTCGCGCGCCGCCGCGTCGCTCTCGGCCACGTAGACCCAGCGGGCGATGTTGATGGAGCCGAAGGCCGGGTTGGCGTTCCACGGCGAGGGGGCCTCGGCCATAGCCTCGCGGTAGAGCGCGATCTGGCCTGCGAGGGTGTCGAAGGAGGGTAGGGTGGACAGCATCAGGCCGAAGCCGTGGCGGGCCGCGATCCCGATGGAGCGGTCGGTACCCGCCGCCATGTAGAAGGGGGGGTGCGGCTGCTGCAGGCTTACCGGGAAGATCTCGTAGTCGCCCTCGATGCTGTGGCGGAAGTGGCTCCCCTCGTGGCTCACCTTCCGCTGGTGGAAGGCATCGAGGATCAGCGGAATGGCCTCCTCCTGGATGTCGTGGCGGGCGTCGAACGGGATCCCGAAGCCCTCGTACTCGTAGGGCCGGTAGCCGGAGCCCACGCCGAGGCTGAGCCGGCCTTCGCTGAGGACGTCCACGAAGGCCGCGTTCTCGACGATCCGCACCGGATTGTGCAGCGGCAGCGTCATCACCGCCGTGCCGAGGCCGATGCGGGAGGTCTTGGGCACCAGGTATGCCAGATAGACGAACGGGTCCGGCAGCACGCCGTACTGGTTGGAGAAGTGGTGCTCCGCGATCCAGGCGGTGTCGTAGCCGAGGCGGTCCGCCTCCACGATCTCGCGCGTGACCCGCGCGTGCACGGCGCGGTGCGGGTAGGGCTCCGTATCGAGATTGGGCTGCGAGGTCACGAGAACGCCGAACTGCATCATCCACTCCGCCTGTCGCTTGCTACGCGCGCCCGCCGGCCCGTCCAGGGGCGGGGGCTAATCGGATCCATAGACGATCCACTCGCCGTCGCTTCCGGTCAGCAGGCCTTCGCCCTCGGGGATCTCGTCCAGCGAGTCGTGCCACTTGCTCGGATGGAGCGGCTCGTTGCCGCGCCTCACTAATTCGCCGTTTCCTCGAGCGGCGCCTCGACCCGCGCGCGCAGGTCGCTCAGCAGTCCGTCGATACCCTTGCGGTTGATGACCGAGCTGAATTCGACCCGGTGGGTGTGCAGCATGCTGATGCCTTCGACCACCACGTCGATGACCCTGGGATCGCCGTTCTTCTCGCGGACCCGGAAATCGACATGGACCGGCTTGTCGCCGCCCGGCCGCTCGATGCGCGTCCGCACGATCGTGTCGCCGCTCTCGTCGTTGATCGACTGGTATGCGTTGAGGGTCTCGCCGCCGTAGGAATCGAAACGGGTGGCGTACACGCGCGCGATGAAGTCGATGAAGATGTCCAAGTAGTCCGCGCGCTGCTGCTCGCTCGCGGTCCGCCAGTGCCGGCCGAGGACGAAGCGGCTGACGGTGGGCACGTCGAAGGCTTTCACCAGGATGGCGCGGAACGCGGCCTCCCGCTCCTCGAACGTGCTGCTCTCATGGTCGCGGAGGACGGCGACGGCTTGCCCTCCGAGTTCCTGGACGAAGTTCAGCGCGACATCATCGGACGCGTCCGCCCGCTGGCCTGTGCCCGCGACCGCGAGGGCGGCGGCTAGGAAGGCGGCAACCACGAGGGCGCGCCGGGAAAGGAGAAAGGGAATGCTCATGCGAAGTCGGCTTTGCCTGGGCCCGGGATGCCGCGCGACGGGCTATTCCTCGAGCCACTCCTCGTCGTCGAAATCGAAGTCCGGCACGTCCATGATGGGCGGCGGCGCGCCGTCGCGTACGTCGTCGGCGCGATACTGCCGGTATAGCTCGCGCAATGCAGCATAAAAATCGACCGAGGTCCGTTCCACGGTCTCCAATTCGTCGAGATACTCGGCGCGCTGCGAGACGCCGCTCGTGGCGGCGCGAGCCACGCCGGCGTCGGCCGGTGTGATGTGGGCCAGGGGATCCGCCACCCAGTCGACCGCGAAGCCGAGCGCGTCGCGGGGATTGGAAGGCCCCAGCAGCGGCAGCATGAGGAACGGCTTGTCGCCCACGCCCCAGGTCGCAAGCGTCTGGCCGAAATCCTCGGGCGTGTGCTCGTATCCCCAGTCCGTGGCCACGTCGAAGATGCCCGCCACGCCGAAGGTCGAGTTGATCGAGAAGCGCATGAGCGTCGCGCCCGCCCGCTCGAACTTGCCCTGGGCCAGGTTGTTGAGGAGGTTGATCGGCTCGCCGAGGTTCCGGAGGACGTTGGAGACCCGGTACCGCACCTCCTCCGGCAGAAAGGCGACGTAGAGCTCGGCCGCCGGCTTCAGCACCAGCGCATCTATGGCCTGGTTGAACTCGAACACCACCCGGTTGAGACCCTCGAGCGGATCGTCGTCGCCGTAGGCGTCGTTCGCCCGGAGGTCGGCAGCACCGCCGAGCAGCGCGCAGGTCAGCAGCGCGCACGCCAGCCAGCGCCGCAGCGTCGCCATGGCTCCACGCGGCGCGGGCGCGACCAGCGGGTGCGGAGGGCGTTCAACCATGCGGTGCGTCAGTTCTCCTCCTTGGCCGCAGCGAGAACGTCGTCGGCGAGCCGCCCGGTGAGCTCCTGCAAGCGATCGAACTGCGATTCGAACGTGCCGACACCGAGCGTGAGCGAACGAAGCTCGATGATCAGGTCGTGCATCTCCGCCTGGGGCATCTGGCTGGTGACCTCGTCCCAGCCGGACCAGTCCTCCCGAGCCTGGAAGCCCAGCACCTGGCCGCGGCGCCCGGTCACGAGGCGCTGGACGTTGGGCGTGAACTCGCTCGGTATCGATATCCGGACCTCGCAGATGGGCTCGAGCAGCACCGGATTGCACTTCGGCAGCGCCTCGGCCATCGCCATGCGGCCTGCTGTCTTGAAGGCCTGCTCGGAACTGTCCACGGCGTGATGCTTGCCGTCGGTCAGCGTCACCGAGACGTCGACGACCGGGAAGCCGAGCGGCCCGCTCGATAGGTAGTCGCGCACGCCGGCCTCCACGGCGGGGATGTACTGGCGCGGCACGGCGCCGCCGACGACCTTCTGCTGAAACTCGAAGCCGGTGCC
Organism: Alphaproteobacteria bacterium; assembly: GCA_011523425.1. Taxonomy (GTDB): domain Bacteria; phylum Pseudomonadota; class Alphaproteobacteria; order UBA828; family UBA828; genus WTGU01. The sequence goes on along the minus strand of WTGU01000070.1, from coordinate 26,793 downwards.
CCGCGGCAGCGGCTTCACCTCGATGTGCACGTCGCCGAACTGGCCGTGGCCGCCGGTCTGCTTCTTGAAGCGGGCATGCTGGGCGACCGGCTTTCGGATCGCCTCCTTGTAGGCGACCTTGGGCCGCTCGGTCTGCAGGGCGAGCCCGTACTTGCTGGAGAGGCGGTCGAGCGCGACCTTCAGATGCATCTCGCCCTGGCCCCAGAGCACGGCCTCCTGAGTATCGGGGTTCTGCTCGAAGCGCAGCGAGGGGTCTTCCTGGGCGATCCGGCTCATGGCCCCCGAGACCTTGACCTCGTCCTCGCGCCGGCTTGCGCGCACCGAGTAGGCGTAGACCGAAGGCGGCGGCGCGGCACGCGGCATGGGCTCCGCCGCGGGTCCGTCCGCCGGTGCGACGGTATCGCCGGTGGCGATCGTCTCGAGCCGCCCCAGGCCCACGATCTCGCCGGCCTCGGCCCTGTCGATCTTGGTCTGCTGCTGGCCCTGCATGCGGTACATCCCGCCGATGCGCTGGCCGTCGTTCAGCACCGTGCCGTCCTCGATGGTCCCGGCCCACACCCGCGCGAGGGAGACCTTGCCGCCGTGCTGGGTGATGTAGGTCTTGACGACCTGCCCGACAGTGTCGGCGCCGGCCGGCAGCCTGCGCGCCGCCACCGCGCCGCCCGGCGCGAAGTCGACCAGCGATTCCAGCAGGCGGCGCACGCCCCAGTCCCGCTCGGCCGAGCCCATCATCACCGGAACCACCTGCGCGTCCGCAAGCGTGTTCCGCACATAGGCCCGAATCTCGTCGGTCTCGGGAATCTCGTCCTCAAGCAGGCTCTCGAGGAGCGCGTCGTCGAAGTCCGCCAGGCTCTCGAGGAGCTGCGTGCGCGCATCCTCCTGCCGTTCCAGCACCGTCTCCGGCGCGTCGACGCCGACCGCGCCCTCCTGGTCGCGATATTCGTAGGCCTGGCCGGTGACGAGATCGACATAGCCCGTGACCTGGTCGCCGTCGCGGATCGCCACCTGGCAGGGCACCAGCGGCCGGTCGCTCACGGGCGTCACCGCCTCGATCAGCTCGGCGACCCGTACCGCCGTCTCGTCCATCCTGTTGGCGAACAGGACGTGGGGGATCTCGTGCTGTGCCAGGTACTTGAAGAGCCGTCCCATGGTCCAGACCCGCGCCAGATCGGGCGTGCAGACGATGATGGCGAGGTCGACGCCCATGAGCGCATTGGCGGTCTCGCCGAAGAATTCGATCGACCCCGGGCAATCCAGGACGGTGAACCGGCGATCGCGATACGAGAACGAGGCGGTGTTGACCTCGACGCTCGACTGGCGCGCCCGCGCCTCCTCGGACCAGTCTCCCACCGTGTTGCCGTCCGTGACCTTGCCCTTGCGGCCGATCGTGCCCGAGACGAACAACATGCTCTCGAGAAGCGTGGTCTTTCCGCTCGTATAAGGGCCGACAAGCGCGATATTGAGCGCTTCGGTCGAATTGCTCATGCCATCTCCCTTTACCCTGAGCCGTGCCGGCGGACTTCGTGCCGCGGTCGCGGCGGCGGCATGTTTTCAGCGCCCCGGCCGGATTGCAACAGGGATTACGGCCGCATCGTCGCCGCCCCGCCCGGTCTGGCGCGGCTGCGGCGGGCTCGCTATGGTGGCCGCCTGCAGGCTACGGGGATGCGCGTCGGTTGAGCATCTGGGGCAAGGTGATCGGGGGTGCCGCCGGCTTCGCGCTGGGCGGCCCCATCGGCGCCATCCTGGGCGTGGCCGCCGGTCACTTCGTGGACCGCATGGCGGTCGGCCGGCGCGTCCGCCGCCTCGGCGCAGGCGATCAGGAGACCAAGCAGGCTGCGGTCTCGATCGCGCTGGTCGTGCTCGCGGCCAAGATGGCGAAGGCCGACGGACGCGTCACCCGCGAGGAGATCGACGCCTTCAAGCGGGTCTTCGCGGTGCCCCAAGCGCATGCCGCGGCGATCGGGCGGATCTGGGACGAGGCGCGGCGCGAGGCCACCGGCTTCGAGCCCTATGCCGAGCAGATCGTGCAGATCTTCCCCCACGACACCACCATGCGCGAAGAACTGCTGGGAGCGCTCTTCCAGATCGCCATGGCCGACGGCGAGCTGCACGAGCGCGAGCGCGACTACCTGACGCGCGTGGCCCAGATCTTCGGCTTCGACGAGCGCGGCTTCGCCCAGATCATGGCGCGCCACATGGGCGGTGGGGAGAGCGACCCCTACCAGGTGCTCGGTGTCGAGCCCAAGGCATCGGACGAGGAGATCAAGCAGACCTACCGCCGGCTGATCCGGGAGCATCACCCGGACAAGCTCATCGCCGAAGGCATGCCGGAGGAGATGATCCAGGTCGCGAACGAGCAGATGGCCGCGATCAACGCCGCCTACGACAGGATCGCCAAGCTTCGCGGCATGCGCTGAGCGCACTCTCCGCCCCGCGCCTACCCGCTTCGCCCCCCGCTTCGCCCCCCACTTCGCCATTGCCGCCGGTTCGATCGCTCCATGCAGCCGAATCACATTCCGATTGCGCTCGGTACCGCGCTGCTCTGGGGCTTCGGCTTCGTCACCAGCAAGTACGGCGCCGACCACATGCCGCCGCTCTTCTTCCTGGCACTGCGCTTCGCCCTGATGGCGCTGATGCTCGTCTGGTTCGTGCGCCCGCCGAGCGGCCGCTGGCTTGCGGTGAGCCTGTTCGCCCTGACCATGGGCGCCGGCCATTTCGGCCTCTTCTATATCGCCCTCAATATCGGTGTGGAGGCCTCGACTGCGGCGATCATCTGGATCACGCAGGTGCCGCTCAGCGCGCTGCTGGCGGGCCTCGTCCTGCGCGAGCGCCCCGGCTGGGCGGCGTTCGTCGGCATCGCCATCGCCTTCGGCGGGGTGGTGGTGCTGGTCGGCGAGCCGCGCCACACGAGCAACGCGCTCGGTATCGGCCTCATGCTCGGCTCGAGCATCGCCTGGGCCGTCGCCAACGTGCAGGCCAAGCGGCTCACCGACATCTCGCCGCTCGCACTCAACGCCTGGATGTCGGTGGTCTCCGCCCTGTTTCTGTTCCCGCTCTCCTTCGTCCTGGAGGAGGGACAGATCGCGAGCCTGCTGCAGCCCGACTGGCGCCTGCACGGCTCGCTCCTCTACCAGGTGTTCGGATCCACGCTGCTGGCCTACTGGGCCTGGTATTATCTGCTGGCGCACAACAGGGTGGCGACGGTGGCCGGCTTCATGCTGCTGGTGCCCTTCGTGGGCGTCGTCTTCGGCGTTCTCATGCTGGGCGAGCCGCTCACCTGGCAAACCGTGGTGGGTGGCCTGATCATCGTCTCCGGCGTCGCGCTGATCGTGCTCCGGCGCCAGAGGACGCCCGTGGCGGCGCCCCGCTGATGCCGCGCTCGCAGGTGGCGTCGCGGCAAGGGGGCATGCGACGGCGGAGCGGACGGTGACGAGCGCGGACGCAGGCGGGCGGGCGGTGATCGAGAGGCCCTCGCCCAATCGGGACGAGCGGCCGGCCGGCCGGGGGCCGGTGGACACGCTGGTCCTGCACTATACCGGCATGGTCTCGGCCGAGGCGGCGCTGGCACGGCTGACCGATCCTGCGGCCAAGGTCAGCGCGCACTGGTGCATCGGCGAGGACGGCACCCTCTGGCGGCTGGTGCCTGAGCGCCAGCGCGCCTGGCACGCCGGGCAGAGCGCCTGGCGCGGGCGGCACTCGGTGAACGACTTCTCGATCGGGATCGAGCTGGTCAATCCCGGCCACGAGCTGGGCTACCGCCCGTTCCCCTCCGCCCAGATGGAGGCGCTGATCGACCTTGCCGGCGCGATACGCGCGCGCCACCCGATAGAGGCCCGCAACGTGGTGGCGCATGCCGACATCGCGCCTCTGCGGCGGCAGGATCCGGGCGAGCTCTTCGACTGGGCCCGGCTCGCGCGTGCGGGCATCGGCCTTTGGCCGGACGATGCGGGGCCGCCGGCCCGCGCAGGCCGCACGCTGCGCGAGGGCGAGCGGGGCGATGCCGTCACGCGGCAGCAGGAGCGTCTCCGGACCGTCGGCTACGGCGTCGCCGCCGACGGCGTGTTCGGCCCGGCCACGGCGGCCGTCGTGCGCGCCTTCCAGCGGCATTTCCGCCAGGTACGGGTCGACGGCGCAATCGGCACCGGCACGGCTCACGTGCTGGAGCGGATGTGCAGCCTCGTCGCCGGGCCGGCGGGCCGCGGCCCGGCTTGACCGGCCGGGCCCGGCGGCGTAGTCAGGCGGGGCCAGACGGCCGGATGGCCGCCGTCGCCGCCTCCGGTGCGCGGCGGAGGAAAGTCCGGGCTCCACGGAGGCACGGAGCCGGGTAACGCCCGGCGGGGGCGACCCCAGGGAAAGTGCCACAGAGAGGAGACCGCTCGCCCCGGGCCGCGAGGCCGGTGAGCAAGGGTGAAAGGGTGCGGTAAGAGCGCACCGCGCGCCCGGCAACGGGCGTGGCACGGCAAACCCCTCCGGGAGCAAGACCAAGTAGGGGCGGCATGCGGCGGTCCCAGGACCGCCGGCGGGTCTGCTTCCGGACCTGCCGCCCGGGTCGGTCGCGCGAGGCGCCCGGCGACGGGCGTCCCAGATGAATGGCCATCGCGTGGGCGGTCGCCCACGGACAGAACCCGGCTTACAGGCCGTCTGGCATCCTCTCCTGCAAGGGTCGTTTGAAGCCCTTATCAATATATTGCGGGTTCCCCGGCCCCATAACCTCAATATATACGGATATCGATCCAGCTCCTGGCGGTCGCCGTCAATAATGGCGCGAAAGAACATATAGTGAACACATAGTTGATCTCCACTAGGACTTTCCGACCCGCTGACGGTGACTGGCGCTCTTGCCACGCTCGTCGTCCATCCTCCGCTCTCCTGTGTCAATGGTCCGACCGGAGTTTATTCGCGTCTCGCTGAAGACTTGTTTTTTCTTGTTGCACCCATAAAATCCCATGTTGTACCATCTAATCCCAATTTGCGAACGGTGATGCGATAGCACGGTTGCGAGCGGCGGCACGGCGAACGGGCCTCAAGTCCAAGGAGCAAGGCGGTGGCTCAGACTAACCCGGTTGTCATCTTTACCGGGCGGTTCGAGAGCAAAGTGGATCGCAAGGGGCGGGTCTCCGTCCCGGCCCGCTTCCGCAACCGGCTGGCCGGCCAGACCTTCCACGGCATCGCGGTCTTCCCTTCCGTCGACGGCAGCACGTCTCTCACCGCCTCCGGCATGAACGTCGTCGAGGACTACAGCGCCCGCTTCAGCAACGCCGATCCTTTCGCCCCCCTGTTGAGCGACTCCCGCATGGCGCTCTTCGCCAGCGTCGAGCCTCTGCCCTTCGACGGCGAGGGGCGGGTGCTGCTGCCGGAAGAGCTGCGTGCCCATGCGGGGATCACGACGCTCGCCACCTTCGTCGGCATGGGCAACATCTTCCAGATCTGGGAGCCGGAGGCCGCCGCCGCCGTGCTGCGCGCCGTGCGCGAGATGCCGCCCGCGGAGCGCGCCAAGCTGACGGTGCCGTCGGCGCCGGGAGGCGAGCGGTGAGCGCCGAGGCGCAGCGCGGGGCGGTGCCACCGGACCACGTCCCCGTCATGAGAGACGCGATGCTCTCCCTCCTCGCGCCGAGGGACGGCGGCATCTACGTCGACGGCACCTTCGGCGGCGGCGGCTGGAGCCGGGCCCTGCTCGAGGCGGCGTCCTGCGTCGTCTACGGCATCGACCGCGACGCCGCGGCGCTGCGCGCTGGCGGCGCGCTCGCGGCCCGCTTCGAGGGCCGGCTGGTGCTGCTGCACGGTCGCTTCGCCGAGATGGCGACCCTGCTCGCGCCCCATCGCGTGAACGCGGTCGACGGTATCGCCCTCGACCTCGGGCTCTCCTCGGTCCAGCTCGACGACGGCGCGCGGGGCTTCTCGTTCCGTCTCGACGGGCCGCTGGACATGCGCATGGACCAGGACGATCACGGACCGACAGCGGCCGACCTGGTCAACGGCGAGACCGAGGATGCGCTCGCCGCTCTCATCGCGGACTTCGGCGAGGAGCGCCGGGCGCGCGCCATCGCGCGGGCCATCGTCGCCGCTCGCGCGGACGCCCCCATCACCCGCACCGGCCAGCTCGCCGCCATCGTGCGCCGCGCGGCGGCCGGGCGTTCCCGTCGCGGCATCGACCCGGCGACCCGCACCTTCCAGGCGCTCCGCATCGGGGTCAACGACGAGATCGGCGAGATCGAGCGGGGCCTCGGCGAGGTCGAGCGGCTTCTCCGCCCCGGCGGGCGCGTGCTGGTGGTGTCCTTCCATTCCCTCGAGGACCGGCCGGTGAAGCGCTTCTTCCGCGAGCGCAGCGGCCACGGTCACGGGCAGCCGAACAGGCACGAGCCGGGCAGCGCCACGAAATCGCCCGATCCCACCTTCAGGCTGCTGACCCGGCGGGCGCGCAGGCCTGACCCCGTGGAGGTCTCCGGCAACCCCCGGGCGCGCTCGGCGCGTCTGCGCGCGGCCGAGCGCACCGCGGCACCGCCGTGGCAGGAAAGACTCGTCGCATGATGCGGCCCCTGGTCGTTATATCGATAGCGGCATTCGTGCTCGCGATGCTGGCGCTCTTCCTCGTCAAGCACGAGGTGAGGGGGCTCGAGCGCGAGCTCGCGCTTCTCGAGCTCGACCGCCAGCGCCATGTTGAGGCGATCCGGGTGCTCCGCTCCGAGTGGAGCTATCTCACGCGTCCGTCCCGTCTCGCCACCCTGGCCGCGCGCCACCTGCCCCTCGAGCCGGTGCAGGCCGCGCAGATTCGCTGGCTGCCGCAACGGCCGGCCGGTCTTCCGGCGCTGATGACGCCGATCGGCGGGGAGGGCGGATCGTGAGGGACCTGGCGGTGAGGCGCTGGTGGTGCCGCTACGGCGCAGGGGCCCCGAACCTTCGCGAGAGTGGGGAGTCCGCGCGCGCCCAGCGGCTGGAGCGTGCGCGCGGGCGCCTGCTGACCACCGGGGTGGTCTTTCTCCTCTTCTTCGGCGCACTGGTGGTACGCACCCTCGACGTGGCGGTGATCGGCGTGCCGGCCGGCGCCGTCGGCGCCGGTGCGGGTGGGGCCCCTCAGCCGGTCGCGCGGGCCGATATCGTGGACCGCAACGGCGTCCTCCTGGCCTCCAACCTGCCCACCCACGCGCTCTACGTCGAACCCGGCAAGATCTTCGACCGCGAGGCGGCCATCGCCGCGATCGGCGGTGTGCTCCCCGATCTGAACCTCGACCGCACCGCCGCCCTCCTCGACTCCGGCAGGACGACCGCCCTGCTCAGGCACGACCTCACGCCCGAGCAGGCCCACGCCATCAACCGGCTCGGCATACCGGGTCTCTGGCTGGAGCGGCAGGACCAGCGCTTCTATCCCCAGGGGCGCCTCTTCGCCCATGCCGTCGGCTTCACCGACGTGGACAACCGGGGGCTGGCCGGTATCGAGCAGGCGGCCGGCGACGAGCTGCGCCGGCGAGCGGAGGAACGGGACGGCCCGCTCGCGCTCTCGCTCGACATTCGCATCCAGCATGCGCTCGCCGAGGCGCTCGACGACGCCATGACGACCCATCGGGCAGTCGGCGCCGCCGGCCTGGTGATGGACGTGACGAGCGGCGAGCTGCTCGCTCTGGTGAGCCTCCCGTCATTCGACCCCAAGGCGCCGGACCGGAGCGCGACCAACGCTCGCTTCAACCGCGCCACCCTCGGCACCTACGAGCTCGGCTCCACCTTCAAGCCCTTCACCATCGCCATGGCTCTCGACCTCGGCGTGGCCGCGCTGGAAGACAGCTACGACGCCACCGAGCCGATCAGGGTCTCGCGCCATCTCATCCGCGACCACCATCCGGAGAACCGCTGGCTGACGGTGCCCGAGATCCTCATCCACTCGTCGAACATCGGCGCGGCGCGGATGGCGGTCCATGTTGGAGGCGAGCGCCAGCGAAGCTTTCTCGAGGCGCTCGGCATGCTCGCGCGGATGCCGCTGGAGTCGTCGGAGCGAGGCCGGCCGATCGCGCCGCGGCGCTGGTCGACCCACAGCACGATGACGATCGGCTTCGGCCACGGCATCGCGGTGACGCCGCTGCACCTGATCGCGGGCTACGCGGCGCTCGTCAACGGCGGGATCGCCGTCACCCCCACGCTGCTGCGGCGCGAGACCGGCATGCATATCGAGCGGCGGCGGGTCATCGGCGCCGAGACCTCCGCCGTCATGCGGATGCTCCTCTATGCGGTGGTTGCCGAGGGCACGGGAAGGAAGGCGGCCGTGCCCGGCTACCTGGTGGGCGGCAAGACCGGCACTGCCGAAAAGGCCATCGGCGGCCGCTACAAGCGCGACAGCATGATCACGAGCTTCGTCGGCGTCTTTCCCATCGACGAGCCCCGCTATGCGGTGCTGACGCTGCTCGACGAGCCCAAGGGGACGAAGGAGACCTTCGGCTTCGCGACGGCAGGCTGGACGGCGGCTCCCGTGGCCGGCGCGGTGATCGAGCGGATCGCCCCGTTCCTCGGCGTGCCGGCGGCGGTCGATACAGGCGAGAGCGAAGAGGAGCCTCCGTTCGCGGAGCGCCGCAAGGGCGATGACGGAGAGCAGCATGTTGCTCTCTGAGCTGATCCCCCAGCCGGCGGCGGACGACGTGGAGATCATGGGACTCGCCTCCGATTCGCGCGAGGTGAGGCCCGGCTACCTGTTCGCGGCCCTCGCCGGCACCCGTGCCCGCGGCGCCGACTTCATCCCCGATGCCGCGGCGCGGGGCGCAGCCGCTGTCCTCGCGCCGGAAGGCACCGACCCGTCGCTCGCTCCCGGCGTGAGGCTCGTGACCGACCCCAATCCCCGGCACCGGCTCGCGCTCATGGCGGCGCGCTTCTACGGCGCCCAGCCGGCGGTCGTGGCCTGCGTCACCGGCACCAACGGCAAGACTTCGGTCGCCGACTTCACCCGCCAGATCTGGCGCGCCTCGGGCCGCAAGGCGGCGGCGCTCGGCACCCTCGGCACCTGCGCGGACGGCGGGCGCACGCCGCTCCGGCACACCACGCCCGACCCGGTCACGCTGCATCGCGTCCTCGCCGAGCTCGCCGCCGACGGCGTCGATCATGTCGCGCTGGAGGCGTCGAGCCATGGGCTCGCGCAGTACCGGCTCGACGGCGTTCGTGTGGTCGCCGCGGCGTTCACGAACATCACCCGCGATCACATGGACTACCACGCCGATGGCGAGGCCTACTTCGCGGCCAAGGCGGGTCTGTTCGAGCGGGTCCTGGCGGCAGACGGCACCGCGGTGCTCAACGCCGACGACGACCGCGTGGCGCCGCTCGCCGCGCGCTGCCGCGCGCGGGGCCAGCGGGTGCTTACCTTCGGCACGGGGTGCGCCGACCTGCGACTGCTGGAGCGTCGCGATACCGGCGCGGGCCAAGCGCTCACGCTCGCCGTCGCCGACGCGGTGCACGAGGTGGCCCTGCCGCTTCCCGGCGCCTTCCAGGCCGTGAACGCACTCGCCGCTCTCGGCCTCGCGCTGGCGACGGGGGTGGAGGCCGAAGCCGCGCTCGGCGCGCTCGGCGCTCTCGCCGGCGTGCCCGGCAGGCTGCAGCAGGTTCCGGGCCATCCGGCCGGCGCCGCCATCTTCGTCGACTACGCACACACGCCGGATGCGCTGGCCACGGCGCTCGAGTCCGTTCGCCCGCTGGTGCCGGGGACGCTGGTTCTCGTCTTCGGCTGCGGCGGCGAGCGCGACGTCGGCAAGCGAGGCGAGATGGGCGCGATCGCGGCACGTCTCGCCGACCGCATCGTCGTCACCGACGACAATCCCCGCGGCGAGGAGCCGGCGGCCATCAGGCGGGCGATCCTCGATGCCTGCCCCGGTGCGGCGGAAATCGGCGATCGCGGCGAGGCCATCCGGGCCGCCATCGACGGGCTGGGCACGGGCGATGGCCTTCTCATCGCCGGCAAGGGCCACGAGCGGGAGCAGGTCGTGGGCGGGCGTGTCATCGCCTTCGACGATGTGGAGACGGCGCGGTGTGCCGTGGCCGGCCTCGCCAACGGACGGGCGGCATGAGCGAGACGTCGAACGTGATCCCGCTCTGGACCTCGGCGGAGGCCGCCGCCGCCACCGGCGGCAACGCGCCCGAGCCCTGGAGCGCCACCGGCGTCTCCATCGACAGCCGCAGCGTCGAGGCGGGCGATCTCTTCGTCGCGCTCGCCGGCCCCAACCATGACGGCCATGACTTCGTGCAGGCGGCGTTCGAGCGGGAGGCGGCGGCGGCGATGGTGAGCCGCCGGCCCGAGCCGGGTGCCGCCGGCACGCCGCTGCTGCTGGTGGTCGACACCTTCGAGGGCCTGCGCACGCTCGCGGCCCAGGCCCGCGAGAGGAGCACCGCCCACGTCGTCGCGATCACCGGCAGCGTCGGCAAGACGGGGACCAAGGAGCTGCTCGCCGGCGCGCTAGGGCGCTGTGGCCCCACGCACGCGAGCGCCGGCAACCTCAACAACCATATCGGCGTTCCCCTCAGCCTCGCCCGCCTGCCGCAGGGAGCGCGCTTCGGCGTGTTCGAGGCCGGGATGAACCATCCCGGCGAGATCGCCCCGCTGTCCCGCCTGGTCCGCCCCCACACCGCGCTGATCACAACGATCGCGCCGGCTCATACCGAGGCGTTCTCCGGCCTCGACGCCGTGGCCGATGCGAAGGCGGAGATCTTCCAGGGTATCGAGCCGGGCGGCACCGCGATCCTGAACCGCGACAACGCCTATTTCGACCGCCTGGCCGCTGCCGCGCGCGCGGCCGGCGTGAGCCGCATCGTCTCGTTCGGCGAGGCCGAGGGGGCCGAGGCGCGCCTCCTCGCCTGGCGGCCGGCCGCCGCTGGCGGCACCGTCACCGCCGCGATCGAGGGCACCGCGCTCAACTACGAGATCGCCTTCGCCGGCCGGCACTGGGCGCTGAACAGCGTGGCCGTGCTGGCCGCCGCGCGGGCTGCCGGCGCGCCGCTCGAGCGTGCGGCCCGTGCGCTCGGCTCGGTCGCGCCCGTGCCGGGCCGCGGGGTGCGCCACCGGATCCCCGTCGCAGGCGGGCTCTTCGAGCTGGTCGACGAGAGCTACAACGCGAGCCCGGCGGCGGTACGCGCTGCGATCGCCACGCTGGCGGAGACCGCACCGCCTGCGCCGGGCGGGCGGCGGCTTGCCGTGCTCGGCGACATGCTGGAGCTCGGCGAGGCGGCGGCCCGCTGGCATGCCGAGCTCGCCGGCGACATAGACGCGGCCGGGATCGATCTCGTCTTCACCGCGGGCCCGCTGATGACCCACCTCCACGACGCCCTGGAGCCCACCCGGCGCGGAGCGCATGCGCCGGACTCGGAAAGTCTGGCCGATATCGTCCGCGCCGAGATCCGCGCCGGCGACGTCGTTCTGGTCAAGGGTTCCCTCGGAAGCCGTATGGGTCAGATCGTGCGGCGCCTCGCAGCCGGCGCTGCGCCGGCCAACCGGCCATGAGCGGGGCGAGCGAGGGGCGCCATGGTCTACAACCTCCTCTATCCGCTCTCGGATTCCATCGGCGCCTTCAACGTCTTCCAGTATCTGACGTTCCGCACCGGCGCGGCGGTGCTCACGGGGCTGCTCATCAGCTTCGCCCTGGGTCCCGGTCTCATTCGCATGCTGCGGGCGCGTCAGGCGCACGGCCAGCCGATTCGCAGCGACGGCCCGGAGAGTCACGCGGCCAAGCAGGGCACGCCGACCATGGGCGGCGTGCTGATCCTGCTCGCCGTCACCGTGGCCACGCTGCTCTGGGCCGACATGACCAATGCGCTCGTCTGGGTGCTGCTGGTGGCCACGATCGGCTTCGGCGCCATCGGCTTTGCGGACGACACTCTCAAGCTCTTGAACCGCAGCCATCGCGGCCTCGACATCCGCATCAAGGTCGCGGCCGAGCTGGCGCTGGCGGTGGGCGTCGTCTTCTGGGTCACGATGATCCTGGACGCGCCGCTCGATCACGGCCTTGCGCTGCCGTTCGTGAAGTCGCTGCTGGTCGACATCGGCTGGTTCTCGGTGCCGTTCGCCGCCTTCGTCGTCATCGGCTCGTCCAATGCGGTCAACCTGACCGACGGCCTCGACGGCCTCGCCATCGTGCCGATCATGATTGCCGCCGCCTGCTTCGCGCTGATCGCCTACGTCGTCGGCAACAGCGTGTTCACCGAGTATCTCCAGGTCCATCACGTGCCCGGCTCGGGCGAGTTAGCGGTGTTCTGCGGTGCTCTGGTCGGCGCCGGGCTCGGCTTCCTCTGGTTCAACGCGCCGCCGGCGATGGTCTTCATGGGCGATACCGGCTCGCTCTCCACCGGCGCGGCGCTGGGCCTCATCGCCGTGATGACCAAGCACGAGATCGTGCTCGCCATCGTCGGCGGTCTCTTCGTGCTCGAGGCGGTCTCGGTGATCATGCAGGTTGCCTCGTTCAAGCTGCTCGGGCGGCGGGTCTTCGCCATGGCGCCGCTCCACCACCATTTCGAGAAGAAGGGGGTCGCGGAGCCGACCATCGTCATCCGCTTCTGGGTGGTCGCCGTGATCCTCGCCCTGATCGGGCTCTCGACGCTCAAGCTGAGGTGAGCCCGTGATCCCGGTCCCCCTCTACAGAGACCGGCCGGTGGCCGTGCTCGGGCTCGCGCGCTCGGGCCTTGCCGCGGCGCGGGCTCTCGATGCCGGCGGCTCCCGTCCGCTCTGCTGGGACGATCTGCCGGCCGCGCGCGAGAGGGCACGCGAGAGCGGCCTCGAGGTGCGTCGCTGGGCTGCGCGCGACGGGGTCGCCGCCCTGGTGCCGAGCCCCGGCATTCCGCTCTCGCATCCCATGGTGAAGGCCGCCCACGACACCGGCCTCGAGGTGGTCGGCGACATCGAGCTCCTCTGGCGCACTCTGCCCGAGCCTCGCTACATCGCCGTCACCGGCACCAACGGAAAGTCGACGACCACCGCCCTCATCGGTCACCTGCTGCGGGGCGCCGGCGTCCGCCATATCCGCGTGGGCGGCAACCTGGGAACGCCCGCCCTCGATCTCGCACCCATCATCGGCGACGGGATCTTCGTGCTCGAGCTCTCGTCCTATCAGCTCGATCTCACCATCGAGGCGACCTTCGACATCGCCGTGCTGCTGAACGTGGCGCCCGACCATCTCGACCGGCACGGGTCGATGACGGCCTATGTCGACGCCAAGCGCCAGATCTTTCGCCCCGGCCGTCTCGGCACGGCGGTCGTCGGCGTCGACGATCCGATCTCGCGGGAGGCCCACGACACGCTCCGCACGCGACGCCGGTTGCGGGTGGTACCGGTGACCGCCGCGGGCCGCTCGCCCCGGGGTGTGTCCGTCGCCGACGGGGTGCTGCACGAGGACGGCGAGCCGGTCTGCGATCTCTCCCAGGCAGCGGCACTGCCCGGCACGCACAACTGGCAGAACGCCGCCGCGGCCTACGCGGCGGCGCGGGCCTGCGGTCTTGCGCCGGAGGCGCTGGTGCGCGCGCTGCTCGATTTCCCCGGCCTGCCGCACCGCATGGAGCGGATCGGTTCCGTCGACGGAATCCCGGTCATCAACGACAGCAAGGCGACCAACGCCGAGGCGGCCGCCCGCGCCATCGCCTGCTTCGACACCGTCTACTGGATCGCCGGAGGACGACCCAAGGAGGGCGGTATCGACGCGCTGGCGCCCGTCTTCCCGCGTATCGCCCACGCCTTCCTCATCGGCGAGGCGGAGGACCGCTTCGCGGCAACGCTCGAGGGCCGGTTGCCGGTGACCCGCTGCGGCACTCTCGACCGCGCGGTGACGGCGGCGCTGGACGCCGCCCGTCGCAACGGAAGGGACGGCACGGTGGTGCTGTTCTCGCCGGCCTGCGCGTCGTTCGACCAGTTCAGCGACTTCGAGCAGCGCGGCGAGGCGTTCCGCGCGCTGATCCCCGCCGATCGCGCTTCCCGAGCGGAGGAGGGCCGGCCGTGCACACGGTAACCCCCTTCTCCCGCACCGACACCAGCCTGCTCGGACGCTGGTGGTGGACCGTCGACCGCTGGACGCTGACGGCGGTGATGCTGCTCATGCTGATCGGCGCCGCGCTGGCATTGGCCGCGAGCCCGGCAGCCGGCGAGCGGATCGGCCTCGATCCCTTCCACTTCGCCCGGCAGCAGCTGCTCTTCCTGCCGCTCGCGCTGGTTGTGATGCTCGGCGTCTCGCTGCTCTCCCGCACCGGCGTGCAGAGGATCGGCACCGCCGGCACGGTGGTCGCCATCGCCCTGCTCGCGCTCACGCTCGTCGTCGGCGTGGAGCTGAACGGCGCGCGCCGATGGCTGGTGCTGGGCGACTTCCTCCTGCAGCCGTCGGAATTCGTGAAGCCCTGCCTCGCCGTGTTCATGGCGGTCATCCTCACGCGTCCGCGCGACCGGCAACTGCCCCACGGCAAGCTCGTGGCCTCGGCTCCCGTGGTGCTGGCCGCGCTGCTCCTCGTCCTGCAGCCCGACATCGGAATGGCGACGACGGTGGCCGCCGTCTGGTTCGTGCAGATGTTCGTGGCCGGCATGCCGCTGATCTGGGTCGTGCTGGGGGCTGCGGCGACGGCCGGAGGCCTCGTGGCCGCCTATCTCCACCTGACCCATGTCAAGAGCCGCATCGATCAGTTCATCGACCCCGCGTCCGGCGACACCTATCAGGTCGACACCTCGCTCCGCGCCTTCGAGGCGGGCGGACTGTTCGGCCGCGGCCCCGGCGAGGGCGTGATCAAGAATTCGCTGCCCGATGCGCACACCGACTTCATCTTCGCCGTGGCCGGCGAGGAGTTCGGCGTTATCGCCTGCATCGTCATCATCGGGCTGTTCGGCTTCGTCGTGTTCCGCGGCTTCGCCCGCATCATGCGCGGCGGCGACCTGTTCGTGCTGGTCGCGGTCTCCGGCCTGCTCGCCCAGTTCGGCCTCCAGGCCCTGATCAACATGGGAGTCGCCATCAGGCTCCTGCCCGCCAAGGGAATGACCCTTCCGTTCCTGAGCTACGGAGGCTCGTCGACGATGGCGACCGCCGTCGGGCTCGGCATGGTGCTCGCGCTCACCCGCGAGCGGCGGAGCGCGGAAGGATACGGATTTTGACTACGCCTGCGCTCAACCCTCCCATTCTCCTCGCAGCAGGCGGAACTGGCGGCCACGTGTTCCCGGCAGAGGCCCTTGCGGCCGAGCTGGAGGCGCGTGGCCGTCGTCTTGTCCTCATGACGGATCGGAGGGGCGCCGCCTTCGGCGACGTGCTCGGGCGCATCGAAAGACACGCCATCGCAGTCCGCAGCCCCAGCGTGAGCGGCCCCGTGGCGCGCGGGCTCGCCGTGCTCGGGCTGGTCTGCGCGGTGGTACAGGCGGCGCGTCTCCTGCGCCGCATCCGGCCCGCTGCCGCCGTCGGCTTCGGCGGCTACCCGTCGGTGCCGCCGCTGGTGGCGAGCGGGCGGCTCGGCATCCCCAGCGTGCTGCACGAGCAGAATGCGGTGCTCGGCCGCGCCAACCGGCTGCTCGCCCGGCGCGCCTCGGCAATCGCCACGTCGTTCCCCGAGACCGAACGCATCCCCCGCGACCGTGCGGGCCGTGTCACCTGCGTCGGCAACCCGGTTCGGGCCGCCATCGCAGCCCTGCGCGGCACCCGCTACGACCCGCCCGCGCCGGACGGGCCGTTCCGGCTGCTGGTCACCGGCGGGAGCCAGGGCGCCCGCGTCTTCGCCGATGTCGTGCCGGCGGCCCTCGCGGCGCTGCCGCCCGCGCTGCGGCGGCGCATCGAGGTGAGCCAGCAATGTCGTCCGGAGGATCTTGCGGACGTGGAGCGCCGCTATGCCGAGGCCGGGGTGCCGGCCCGGCTCGAATCCTTCTTCGACGACATGCCGGCCCGGCTCGGCGAGGCACATCTGGTGATCTGCCGCGCCGGCGCCTCCACCATCGCCGAGCTCGCCGCGGCCGCCAGGCCGGCGCTCCTGGTGCCGCTGCCGATCGCGGCCGACGACCACCAGAGCGTCAACGGGCGGGCCCTGGTCGCGGCCGGCGCCGCGATCATGATCCAGCAGCAGGCGTTCACGCCGGACCGGCTCGCGCGCGAGCTCGATGCGCTGATGGCCGATCCCTCGCGGCTGACGGCGCAGGCGGCCGCGGCGCGGCGCCTCGCCCGGCCCGATTCCGCGCGCGCCTTGGCGGACCTCGTCGAGGGTCTGATCGGTGCCGGCCATGCGGGCTCGCCGCTGTCCGAAAACGCCGGGGGCGCGGCATGAAGGCGCTGCCCTTCTCCATCGGCACGATCCACTTCGTCGGGATCGGCGGGATCGGCATGAGCGGCATCGCCGAGATCATGCACAACCTCGGCTACCGCGTCCAAGGCAGCGATATCGCCGAAAGCGCGACCGTGCGTCGGCTGCGCGCCCTCGGGATCTCCATCACCCAGGGTCACGGCGCCGAGGCCCTGGATGACGTGGCGGTGCTGGTGGTCTCGTCGGCCATCGACGAGGACAACGTCGAGGTCGTGACCGCCCGCGAGCGCCACATCCCCGTGGTCCGTCGGGCCGAGATGCTGGCCGAGCTGATGCGGCTCAAGTGGTCGGTGGCCGTCGCCGGCACCCACGGCAAGACGACCACGACCTCCATCATCGCGGCCCTGCTCGACGGCGCCGGTCTCGACCCGACCGTCATCAACGGCGGCATCATCAACGCCTACGGCACCAACGCACGCCTCGGCGCCGGCGAGTGGATGGTCGTCGAGGCCGACGAGTCCGACGGCAGCTTCGTCAAGCTGCCGGCCATCGCCGCCGTCATCACCAACATCGACCGCGAGCACATGGAGTTCTACGGCGACTTCGAGGCCGTGAGGTGGGCCTACCGGTCCTTCGTCGAGAACATCCCCTTCTACGGCGTTGCCGCGCTCTGCATCGACCACCCCGAGGTGCAGGCCCTGATCGGACGCATCGAGGACCGGCGCGTCGTCACCTACGGCATGAGCCCCCAGGCCGAGGTGCGCGCGGTCAATGTCGCAGGCGACTCGCTCGGCTCCACCTTTGACGTCGTGATCTCCGGCTACGTCCACGAGCGGCGCGGCGCGATGGAGGGTGTGCGGCTGCCGATGCTCGGCGCCCACAACGTGCAGAACGCGCTGGCCGCCATCGCCATCGGCCGCGAGATGGGGCTTTCCGACGGCGTGATCCGGCGGGCGCTCGCCGGCTTCGGCGGCGTCGAGCGGCGCTTCACCAAGGTCGGCGTCGCCGGCGGGGTCACGGTGATCGACGACTACGGCCATCACCCGGTCGAGATCGCCGCAGTCCTCAGCGCCGCGCGCAGCGCCTACGAGAGGCGCATCGTCGCGGTGGTGCAGCCCCATCGCTACACCCGCCTGCGCGATCTGTTCGAGGAGTTCTGCACCTGCTTCAACGATGCCGACACGGTCGTGGTCGCCGACGTTCACGCCGCCGGCGAACCGCCGATCGACGGGATCGACCGCGAGGCGCTGGTGGAAGGCCTGTGGCGCCACGGTCACCGCCACGTTCTCCCGCTCGAATCGCCCGACGCGCTGCCGTCGCTGATCGATACGCTCGTGGATCCCGGCGACCTCGTCGTCTGTCTCGGTGCCGGCAGCATCACCCACTGGGCACGGGCGCTGCCCGATGCGCTGGACGGGCTCAGGGACGGCCGAAGGGCGGCGAGCCCTGCGGGGTCGCTCTCATGATGGCGAACGGAAGGGTAGCCGACTGGCTCGACCGGCTGCCGTCGGTGCGCGGGCGCTACGCGTTCGACGTCGATCTGTCCCGCACCGTCTGGTTCCGCGCCGGCGGCCGCGCGGACGTGGTGTTCCGGCCGGCCGACATCGACGACCTGGCGCACTTCCTCGCCGTACGCCCTGCCGACCTGCCGGTAACGGTGGTCGGCCTCGGCTCCAACCTGCTGGTGCGCGACGGTGGCGTGGAGGGCGTGGTCGTCCGCCTGCGGCAGGGCTTTCGCGACATGAACGTGCGCTGGGAGGGCGAGCGGGCCCTGGTCGAGGTCGGGGCCGGCGCGCTGGACATGAACGTCGCCCGCTATTGCCGCGACCAGGGAGCAGGCGGACTGGCCTTCCTCAGCGGCATTCCCGGCACCATCGGCGGCGCGCTCCGCATGAATGCGGGCGCCTACGGAAGCGAGATGAGCGATGTCGTCGTCGAGGCGCGGGCGCTGGACGCCGCCGGCTCCCTGCACGTTCTCGGGCCGGACGAGATGGGCCTTTCCTACCGGCACTCGTCGGTGCCGGGCGACTGGATCTTCGTTTCGGCGGTGCTGGCCGGACGACGCGAGGAACCGGCGCAGATCGCGGGGCAGATGGAGACGATCAACGCCGAGCGCGAGGCGAGCCAGCCGATCCGGGCGCGCACCGGTGGCAGCACCTTCACCAACCCCGCGGGTCACTCGGCGTGGGAGCTGATCGACGAGGCCGGCTGCCGCGGCCTGAGCCGGGGAAGCGCCCGGATTTCCGAGCAGCACTGCAACTTCATCGTCAACACCGGCGGTGCCACCGCCTCCGATATCGAGGGGCTCGGCGAGGAGGTCCGCCGCCGGGTCGAGGAGAAGACCGGCCTCTCGCTCGACTGGGAGATTCGCCGGATCGGCCGCCATCGGCGCTGGCCGCCGAACGAGGGCGGCGGGGAGGACGAGGCATGAGCGCCGGGGCCACACACGTTGCCGTGCTCAAGGGCGGCTGGTCCGCCGAGCGCGAGGTCTCGCTCGTGTCCGGCGCCGCCGTCGAGCACGCGCTGGAGGAGAGCGGCTACCGCGTGACCGGCATCGACCTGACCCGGGAGCTGCCGCAGGTGTTGAGCGAGGTCCGGCCCGACGTCGTGTTCAACGCCCTGCACGGCACCCCCGGCGAGGACGGCAGCGTGCAAGGGCTGCTCGACATCCTGGGCCTGCCCTACACCCATTCGGGCGTGCTCGCGTCCGCGCTCGCGATGGACAAGCCTGCCGCCCGGCGCCTCTTCGCCGATGCCGGCCTCACCTGCCCCGAGGGCCGGGTCATGGACCGCGCCGCCATCGCCGCCGGCGAGGCGGGTGAGCCGCCCTACGTGATCAAGCCGCTGGACCAGGGCTCCAGCGTCGGCGTCCATCTCGTCTTCAGCGGCGACAACACGGCGCTGCCCAACGGCGACTGGACCTACGGCGACCGGGTGCTGGTCGAGCGCTACATCCCGGGACGTGAGATCCAGGTCGCGGTCATGGGCGAGCGCGCGCTCGGCGCCATCGAGATCAGGCCCAAGGGGCGCTTCTACGACTACGCCGCGAAGTACACCGACGGCCTCGCCGACCACCACATGCCCGCGCCCATCCATCCGGAGGCCTACGCCGAGGCGCTGGAGATCGCACTCACCGCCCACCGGACGCTGGGCTGCCGCGGCGTGACCCGCGCGGACCTCCGCTACGACGACACGGCAGGCGAGCCCGGCCGGTTCTACCTGCTCGAGATCAACACCCAGCCGGGGATGACGCCGCTCTCGCTGGTGCCGGAGATCGCGGCCGATGTCGGCATCAGCTTCGCAGAGCTCGTCGTCTGGCTCGTGGAGAACGCTGCATGCGGCAATTGAGCCTCTTCGGTACGCGCAAGCAGCCCGAGCGTCGTGCGCCGCGCGGGGCCATGTTGAGGCTCGGCTCGCGGCGTGCCCTCAGGTACGCGGCCTACGGGCTGGGCGGTGCCGGCGTGATCGCCGCGGCGATCTGGGTCTTCCAGCCCGAGACGCTCGCCGGCCTGGGCGACGACATTCGCGAGGACATCGTGGCGGCGACCGCGCGCGCCGGCATGACGGTGCAGCGGATCGAAACCGAAGGTCACGACCATGCGTCGGCCGATGCGATCCACGCTGCCATCGGCGTCGATATGGGCACCCCCATCTTTGCGGTCGATCTCCCCGCCGCGCGCGAGCGCATCCAGACCATCGGCTGGGTCGAGAGCGCGACCGTGGAGCGCCGGCTGCCGTCGACGCTGCTGGTCCGTGTCGTCGAGCGCACGCCCGTGGCGCTCTGGCAGCGCAACCAGCAGCTTGTCATGGTCGATCGTGCCGGCGCGGAGATCGGCACGGAGCCGCTCAGCCGGTTCGCCCATCTGCCCATCGTGGTCGGCGACGGCGCGCTCCTCGAGATGCCCACGCTGCTCGATGCGATGGCGGCGGAGCCCGCGCTGTCCGATCGCGTCCAGGCGGCCATCTGGATCGCCGGCCGGCGTTGGACCCTTCATTTCGACAACGGCCTCGAAGCCAAGCTGCCGGAGAGCGAGGTGAGTGCCGCCTGGGCGCGCCTCGTCAGGGAGATCGGCGACCGCCGCCTCCTGGAGGAGCCGATCGCGGTCATCGACCTGCGCCTTCCCGACCGGACGATCTTCCGCGCCCGGCCGCCCGAGCCTCCGGCCGAAGACCGGACATGACGAGAGCGGGAGCCTGTACGCCGTGATCGCCGCACTCGATATCGGGACGACCAAGGTGGCCTGCCTCGTCGCCCGCCGCGACGCGGTCGGCAGACTCTCGGTCATCGGCAGCGGCCAGGACGCGGCCGCCGGCATGTGCGCCGGCCGGGTCGTCGACATGGAGGAGGCGGAAGGGGCGATCCGCACCGCCGTTCACCGCGCGGAGAGGATGGTGGGCGAGACCGTCCGCAGCGTCTTCGTCGGCGCGGCCGGTGGCATGCCGTGCTCGAGCTTCGCCGATGCGGAGGTCGACATAGGCGGCCGCGAGATCGAGGAGGGCGACATCCAGCGCGCGTTCGACCGGCTGCAGGCGTCGGACGAGAGCCGCGACCGCGACATCGTGCACGCGGTGCCGATCGACTATGCCGTCGACGGCTCGCCGGGGATCAAGGACCCGCGCTGCATGTTCGCGAACAGCCTCCAGGTGCGGCTGCATCTGGTGAGCGTCGCGCACGGCAGCCTGCGCAACCTGCTCGCTTGCGTCTCCCGCTGCGACCTCCAGGTCGCGGCGCCGGTGGCGGCCGCATACGCCTCGGGCCTGGCGTGCCTGATTTCCGACGAGATCGATCTCGGCACGACCTGCATCGACATCGGCGGCGGCACGACCAAGCTCGCGATCTTCGGCCGCGGCAATCTGGCGTGGACGGAGACGCTCCCCATCGGGGGCGATCACGTCACCAACGATATCGCGCAGGGGCTCTCGACATCGGTCGCGAGCGCCGAGCGCATCAAGCGGCTCCACGGCAGCGCAGCCGCGGAGTCGATCGACGGCGGAGAGAACGTCGAGGTGCCGGAGATCGGCTCTGCCGAGGGCTGCTCCGGCTCGGGCCGCCATGTGCCGCGCGCGATGCTCTCGCACATCGTCGGCGCCCGCCTCGAGGAGATCCTGGAGCTCGCCCGCGCACGGATCGAGGCGAGCGGGCTCGACAAGTGGTCGGGGAACCGGGTCGTGATCAGCGGCGGAGCGAGCCAGACCTACGGTCTCGGCGAGCTCGCCGGCCGCATCCTCGACAAGCAGGTTCGCCTGGCCCGCCCGCTTTCCCTGCCCGGACTGGCCCAGGCCGTCTCGGGCCCCGAATTCGCGACCTGCGCCGGGCTGCTCCTCTATGCCGCGCGCAGGCACGCGGAGCCCTGGGCCGGACCCGCGCGCGGCAATGCCGCGGGGCCTCTCGCCAACACGCTCACGCGCTTCGGCCAATGGCTGAAGGGCAACTTCTGGGAACACACAGTTCAACGAACACCGTAAAGGAGGATGTTATGACCATCGATTTCGTACCGGAACGGCAACCGGAAAACAGACCGCGTATCACGGTCTTCGGAATTGGCGGTGCCGGTAGCAATGCCGTCAACAACATGATCGCGGGAGACCTGGAGGGCGTCGAGTTCGTCGTCGCCAACACCGACGCGCAGTCCCTCTATCAGTCGCTCTGCGACCACCGGGTGCGCCTCGGCGTCAACATCACCCAGGGGCTCGGCGCCGGTGCCCGCGCCGACATCGGCAAGGTGGCCGCAGAGGAAGCCCTCGACGACATCCAGGGCTATCTCGAGGGCAACAACATGGTGTTCATCACCGCCGGCATGGGCGGAGGCACCGGCACCGGCGCGGCGCCGGTGATCGCCCGAGCCGCGCGCGAGCACGGCATCCTCACGGTGGGCGTCGTCACCAAGCCGTTCGACTTCGAGGGCTCGCAGCGCATGCGGGTCGCGGAGCACGGTATCCAGGAGCTGCACCAGTACGTGGATACGCTGATCGTCATCCCGAACCAGAACCTGTTCCGCGTCGCCAGCGAGCAGACCACCTTCGCCGATGCCTTTGGCATGGCCGACAACGTGCTGCACGCAGGCGTGCGCGGGGTGACCGACCTGATGGTCAATCCCGGTCTGATCAACCTCGATTTCGCCGACATCCGCACCGTGATGGGCACGATGGGCAAGGCGATGATGGGTACCGGCGAGGCCGAGGGCGAGAACCGCGCCACCGAGGCGGCCGAAGCGGCGATCAACAACCCGCTCCTCGACAATGCGTCGATCGAGGGCGCGCGCGGGATCCTGATCAACATCACCGGCGGCACCGACATCACGCTGCACGAGGTGGACACGGCCGCATCGCGCATCTGCAAGCAGGTGGACGAAGAGGCCACCATCATCTTCGGCACCAGCCTCGACGAGAAGATGGACGGTCACATGCGCGTCGCCGTGATCGCCACCGGCATCGACGCGGACGAGGTCCGCGCGCCGGTCCCCGATTCCTCGGACAACATCCATGTTCTGGGATTGCACGATCGCAAGGGCACGGGCGCCAGCGGCGGCGGTGCGATGGCATCGGCGGACGGCGAGACCGTGGCGGACGACACGGCGGCGGCGCCTTCCCCGACCGCTACCGGATCGACCGCGCCCGACATGGCGATCCCCGAAGTCGAGGCGGTCGCCGAGCGGGCGGTCGCAGCAGGCGGTGCGGCCGTCCCTGCGCCGAGGGTGTCCACCGCGCCGCGCACGGACGCCTCGCCGCGGCCTCAGGGGGCGATCGCCACCGAGCCTCGGCCCAGGCAGGAGCACAAGGCGGTGGCCGCGAGCGCAGGCGGCGGTGTCGCCGCCCGGGTCAAGGTCGCGACCACGCCGCCGGCGAAGACCGACCGGCCCATGGCGCGGCGCAGCCTCGCCGATGCCGGCACGCCCGAGAGAAAGCGCGGCACCACGACCGACCGGCCGGCACCGTCGACCCGCGTGGAGGGCGGCGCTGATACGCCAGGGTCCGGCCGACCCACTCTGTTCGAGCGCATGATCGGCACCGGTCGGGCACGGCGGAACGGACCCGACGGCGAGGCCCCTGCTCCTGCCTCGGCGCGGCGCGAAGCCGAACCGGCGGTCGCGGCGCCCAGCGCTTCGCGCAGCGCCGGTCTCGATGCCCGGCCGCGCCCGGAATCGCCGCGCCTGGACACGGCGGCGCCCGCACCGGCAAGCGATGCGGGCAAGGCTGCGACGCCCTCGCCCAAGCTGTTCCCGGACGGGCACGCGCAGTCCAGCAGGGCGCCCGGCGGCACGGAGGATCCGCTTGATATTCCGGCGTTCCTCCGCCGGCAGGCCAATTGACCCCGACGGAGGACCGTAACAACTTGTAACAAAGCGTGATTTGCGCGCCCGCGGCGTGTTTGTCAGTCTCGCCTGCAACCTCGGTCGCCGAATCCCTTCGCGACTGAATCGGGCTAGGCCGGCGAACGCGCCGCCGGCCACGGCACGACAGCCAAAGCGAAGGGACGGCAGCCGGAAAAAAATGGCCAGGGAGGGCGCGCGTCCGTAAATCGATGACTCCGCAGCACACCCTCAAGTCGTCCATTCACTGTACCGGCATCGGCGTACACAGCAACCGCAGGGTCCACATGGAGCTGCGCCCGGCGGCGCCGGGCACAGGCATCGTGTTCTGCCGCGTCGACAGGCCAGCCGGGTCGGCCCGGACGATCGAGGCGGTCCACGAGAACGTCGTCGAGACGAGGCTCTGTACGACCATCGGCAACGGCAGCGTCTCGGTACGGACGATCGAGCATCTCATGGCGGCCTTCGCCGGCTGCGGTGTCGACAATGCGGTGGTCGCGCTGGACGGTGAGGAGGTTCCCGTGATGGACGGGAGCGCCGCGCCGTTCGTCTTCCTCATCGAATGCGCCGGAGTCGTCGAGCAGTGCGCCCCCCGGCGCGCGATCGAGGTGCTCAAGACGGTCAGGCTCGGTGATGAGGAGCGGTGGATCAGCGTTGCGCCTGCGGAGACATTCTCCCTTCGGTGCGATATCGACTTCGATCATCCCGCGCTCGGTCACCAGTCGGTCTTCTTCGATCCGTTGGTCACGAGTTTCAGAACGGAGATCGCGCGGGCGCGCACCTTCTGCCGGGAAGCGGATGTCGCGGGCATCCTGGCTGCCGGCATGGGCCGGGGCGGCTCTCTGGAGAACACCGTGGTCATCGGCGACGACGGGCCCATCAATGAGGAGGGGCTGCGCTATCCCGACGAATGCGCGCGGCACAAGGCGCTCGACTGCATCGGCGATCTCTACCTCGCCGGCGCTCCGCTCGTGGGCTACGTGAGCTGCCGCCGCTCGGGGCATGGCCTCAACCATTCACTCCTCACGGCCCTGCTGGAGGATCCCGATGCCTGGCGGCTCATCGGGGACGAGCAGGAAGCGACGTACGGGGAGCCGGACCGCGAGCCGGTTGCCGCCATCGCCTGACGCCGCCCCGTCCGCAAGGCGGCATCCCATGATCGATTGCAGACGAGAGCGGCGAGGGAGACCTCCGGCCTCCGGACCCGGTCGTCCGCATGCTGACGGCCGGCAATGGAGGAGGGAGCGGTGAAAGCCTGGGAGCTCGGCCCGCAGGGCAGCGTCGACAGCCTGCGGCTGGTCGAGAGACCCGAACCCGAACCGGCGGCGGGCGAGGCGCTGGTCAGACTCCGGGCCAGCGCTCTCAACTATCGCGACCACATGATCCTCAACCTGATCGACAGCGCGCCGAAGTCGGAGGATCGCATCCCGCTGAGCGACGGTGCCGGCGAGGTGGTGGCGGTGGGCCCGGGCGTTACGGCGGTCGAGCCCGGCGACCGGGTCATGGTGAGTCTCTTCACCGGCTGGTTCGATGGCCCGCTCCTGCCCGCGCACTTCGGCACGGATCTCGGCGGCGGCTGCGACGGGACCCTCGCCGAGCTCGCGACGTTTCCGGCCTCGTCGCTCGTGTGCATCCCCGACGCGCTGAGCGACGAGGAGGCCGCCTGCCTGCCGTGCGCCGCGCTCACGGCCTGGGTCTCGCTGGTCGAGTTCGGGCAGATGAAGGCGGGCGACACGGTTCTGCTGCTCGGCACCGGCGGAGTCTCCATCTTCGGCCTGCAGATCGCGCGGATGATGGGGGCGGACGCGGTCATCACATCGTCGAGCGATGAGAAGCTCGCCCGTGCCGGCGCGCTCGGCGCCGTCCACGGCGTCAACTACGTGCGCGATCCGGCCTGGGGCAGGACCGTCGCCGCGCTGACCGGCGGTGCCGACCTCGTCATCGAGACCGGCGGTGCCGCCACGCTTCCGCAGAGCATCGAGGCCGCCGCCTTCAACGCGCGCATCGCGCTGATCGGCATGCTTGGCGGGGTGGGGATCGAGAGCGACCCGCTCGCGCTGATCTGGAAGCACATCCACCTCAAGGGCGTGCTGGTGGGCAGCCGGCGCTCCCTTGAGGAGATGACGAAGGCCATTGCCCGCAACGGGCTCAAGCCGGTGATCGACCGGCGTTTCTCCTTTGCCGAGGCGCCGGCCGCCTACCGATACCTCGCCTCGGGCGCGCACTTCGGCAAGATCGTGATCAGGCACGACGAAATCCCCGGCTGACGGCAGCCGGACTCTTGGAGCGTATCCGTCACAGACGGACACGCTCTAGGGATTGGCGCCCCAGTCCGGATCGTCGCTCGGAGCGGCCGGGGTGTCGCCGGCGAGCAGGCCCTTGCCGGGGATGTGGTTGATCTCGAGGCGAATGCCGTCCGGGTCCTCGAAGACGACGAAGTAGTAGCCGGGCGCCCACTCCCGCTCCATCGGCCCGCGATCGATCGCGGCCCCCATCTTGCGCAGCTTCGCCGCAGCCCTGTCCACGTCCTCGCGCGAGCGCGCCCGCAGGCAGAGATGGTGCAGCCCGACCCGGCCCTGCACGAATCGCTCGCCCGCGTGGGCCGGCGCCGCGCGCTGGATGCCGAGCGCGGTGCGCCCGCCCACGTGATAGACGAAGTCGTTGCCGTCGAAGACCTTGTGCATGCCGAGGAAAGGCAGCAGCTCGCAGTAGAACGCCCGCGCCTCGTCGAATCGGCTCACGGTGAGCACGACATGCGCCATGCCGTTGATCTCGATCATGGCGTTCCTCCGGAATCGGGTTGGGCGAGAGGAGGGGGGGCCGGTCTCGACGATCCGCCGCCCGCGCGCTCAGGCGGCGTCCTCGGCCGCGACGCTCCCCTTGCGCCGGTGGTGCTTCGCCTCCTCGGCGACGGCGGACGCATCGGCGTCGTAGACGAGGCGGTCGGCGCCGGCGAGCGCGATGAAGCGCTTGCCGCGCGCCCGCCCGATCAGCGTCAGCCCCGCCTGGCGCGCAAGCTCGACTCCCCAGGCGGTGAAGCCGGAACGCGAGATCAGGATCGGAATGCCCATCGTCACCGTCTTGATCACCATTTCGCTGGTGAGCCGGCCCGTGGTGTACATGATCTTGCCGGAGGTCTCGATGCGATGGCGGAACATGTAGCCCGCGATCTTGTCGATGGCGTTGTGGCGCCCGACGTCCTCCATGTAGATGAGCGGCCGCCCCTCCTCGCACAGCACGCAGCCGTGGATGGCGCCGGCCGCGAGGTAGAGGCTCGGCT
>WTGU01000105.1 GCA_011523425.1 Alphaproteobacteria bacterium | reverse complement strand
GCAGGACATCGTCGCTCACGTCGTAGTTCGCCGATACCTGCTGCACGTCGTCGCTGTCGTCGAGCGCCTCCAGCAGTCTGAAGACGCCTTCCGCCTGGTCCTGGTCGATGGGCACCGTGGTCTGCGGGCGCCAGACGATCTCGACCCGCTCCGGCGCCCCGAAGCGCGCGCTCAGTGACTCGCTCGCCTCGCTCAGCGACCCCGGCTCGCAGAGCAGCTCGTGCCCGTCCGCCTCGCTCTCGCATTCGTCGGCGCCCACCTCGAGCGCAGCCTCGAACATGTCGTCGCCGCTCGCGGCATCCGCGGGGAAGCGGATCACGCCGACCCGGCGGAACAGGTAGCTCACCGAGCCGCTCTCCGCGAGGGAGCCGCCGTGCTTGCTGAAGATGGAGCGCAGGCTGGCCGCGGTGCGGTTGCGGTTGTCGGTGATCGCATCGATGATGACGGCGACGCCGCCGGGCCCGAAGCCCTCGTAGCTCAGCGTGTCGAAGCGTTCCTGGCCGCCGTCCCCGCCCGCCGCCTTCTTGATGGCGCGCTCGATGTTGTCCTTGGGCACGCTCTGCGCCTTGGCCGCCGCGACGGCCGTGCGCAGGCGCGGGTTGTGATCGGGGTCCGGTGTGCCCTCGCGTGCAGCGACATAGACCTCACGGATCAACTTGGTGAACCGCTTGGCCCGCCGGGCGTCCTGCGCGCCCTTGCGGTACATGATGTTGGCCCATTTGGAATGGCCGGCCATGGGCGCTACCCGACGACGTGGGGAAACGGTGCGTGCGGAGACCCCGACGGGTGCCGCGTGATCGCGAAGTCTCTCATTGGCCTGCGTAGGCGGTCATTGTGGCCAGATTGGGGCAGCCGATCTTGGTGTTGGTACAACATCTTGTGGTTGGCGTCACCCCCGAAACCCTCGCTTGAGAGTTTCCTCGTCGCGCGGCGGCGTCCCCGCCTGCGGCGCCGTTCACTCTCCGGTGACGCGCAGGGCCACGAAGCGAAGCCGGGTGTAGTCGGTGACCCAGCGTCCGTCGGGGCAGAGGCGCTCGCGGGTCAGCGCGACCGTGCGCTCGATGACCGCGGGCACGCGCTCCGGCGGGGCCGCGTCGGTGAAGTTGCGGCCGAACATGGCGATCCAGTCGGCGAGCCCGTTGGGGCAGTCGTCAAGAGGCGTTGGGCGGGCGAAATAGTGGAGGTGCGCGACCTCGAAGCCGCCGTCCTCCAGCAGCCCGACATAGCGGCTGGTGCGCGGAAAGTACCAGGGAAAGTCGACCGCGTCCGCGGGCACGCCTTCCTCGGCGAGCGCCCGGTAGAGCGCGTCCGTGATGATCCGCACGTTGCGGTGCGCCCCCATCTCGGCGACGAAGCGGCCGCCGGGCCTGAGCGCGCGCGCGACACAGGCGATCACCCGCGCAGGCTCCTCCTTCATCCAGTGGAGCGCGGCATTGGAGAAGACGGCGTCGGCCTCGCCCTCGATCGCGAAGTCGCGCCCGTCGGCATGCGCGAAGGCGAGATGCGGATAGCGCGCACGCGCGCGCTCGATCATCGCCGCGTCGGCGTCGATGCCGATCACCTCGGCGCCGCGGGCGGCGATCTCCGCGCTCAGCGTCCCTGTGCCGCAGCCGAGGTCGACGATCCGCTCGCCGGTCTCGGGCGCGAGCAGGTCGATCATGTCGGTGCCGAAGGCCGAGACGAAGCCGAAGGAGCGGTCGTAGAGGGCCGCGTCCCAGGCTGCCGAGCCGTCGGCGCCCGGGCCCTCGTCGCTCCCGGCCGGCGACCGGCTAGTCGTCCGCATCCTGATGGTCGCGGGCCGCGTCCAGCATGGCGCGGATCATCTTCGGCCGGGGCACCGCGGGCTTGGGATGCGCCACCGGGCTGTGGCTGTGGCCGAGGCCCAGCACCATCTCCACCATCTTCAGCGCGAGCGGGCCCGGATTGACCACCGGCACCGGCAGGTTCTCCGAGAGATAGGGCCCGGCCTGGGAAAGCGTGGTGGAGCCGAGGACGATCACGTCGGCGCCCTTGGCGAGGCCCTTCTCGCAGGCGGTCTTCATCTTCGGGAAGACCTCGTCCTCGCGGCCCGTGAAGAGCGCCTTCATGTCCGACTGCGCCTCGAACAGCTCGATCGAGGTGCAGAACTGCGCGACCTCGAACTTCTTCATCAGGTTCTTGTA
The DNA here is from genome assembly GCA_011523425.1 of Alphaproteobacteria bacterium. Lineage (GTDB taxonomy): Bacteria > Pseudomonadota > Alphaproteobacteria > UBA828 > UBA828 > WTGU01. The sequence goes on along the minus strand of WTGU01000105.1, from coordinate 28,637 downwards.
GAAGGCGAGCCAGGCATCGGTGTACTGCGGATAGGCCGGGTCGGTCTGGGCGATTACCGAGAAGCGGGTGCCGAGCGTGAGCGCATAGAGGAGCGACGACTTGCCGTTCGAGACCACGGGAATGTCCAGCACCGCGCGCAGCTCGGCAACGCCCGAATCGCTCAGCGTGTTCACCGTGATGGCGTCGTAGCCCTCCTCGGCCAGCGCGATGCCGGCCTCGAAGATGGCGAACTCGACCAGCATCTCGTCGTGCCGGCCGATGAAGTGCTTGGGTCCCGCCCTGAGCGGCTTGTAGTCGAAGGTGACGGCGCCGGAGAGCTCGACCTGGGCCATCTCCTGGCGCCTGTAGTCGAGGCCTTCCTCGTCGAACGGAAACGGCACGATCACGGCGGCGCGTGGCATGGCAGGTCCTCCCTCCGGTCCCTCTCGTCTCGTCGGCGCTTCCGGCGTGCCCGGCCAGCGCCCTCCCTATACCGGGTTCGCGGCCAGCCAGCGCGCGTAAGTTCGCACGCCCTCCTCGAACCCCACCTGCGGCCGCCAACCGAGCACGCGCGCGGCCGCCGAGATGTCGAACCATCCGTGGCTCTGGTCTTCCGGATCGGCGCCTTCGCCGAGCGCGATCCGTGCATCGGGCAGAACGCGTTCCACCGTGTCCACGATCTCGGCGAAGTCCAGCCGCTCGCCGCCCGTGACGTTGAACGCGCGCTGCGGCCCGATCTCGTCTGCATCGAGCGCGGCGATGACGGCGCCGACGACGTCGTCGATGTTCACGTATTGCCGCGTGAAGCCGCGGCCGAAGGGGAGCGTCGTGGCCCGCCCGGCCTGGGCGTCCTGGATCATGTCGCGTATCACGCAGGGCGTGCGGCGGCGGGGGCCGTAGACCCACGAGAAGCGCAGCACGACGGCGTCGATGCCGGTCTGCGCCGCATAGGCCCGGGTCAGGATATCGCCGGCTGCCTTGGTGGCGCCGTAGATGTCGTCGGCCGCGAGCGGGGCGTCCTCCGGCACCGGGTCAAGCCCGGCTGCGGTGTTTCCGTACGCCGAGGTCGACGAGCAGAAGACCAGGCGCACCCCCCGCTGGCGCGCGATCTCGAGCAGGTTGGCGGTGCCGGCGACATTGGTCTCGATCACCGCGCGCGGGTTGTCGCGGCCCAGCATGGGGCCCGAGACCGCCCCGCAGTGGACGATCGCCGCGATGTCGCCGCCGCAGATGGCGTACAGCTTGTGGACATCCGTCAGCTCCGCATCGATCGAGGGGAAGCCGGCGTCTTCGCGCGGCTGGATGCGGTCGGTGCCGATCACGGCGCGTCCGTCGGCGGCAAGCCGGGACGCGACGCCGAATCCGATCAGCCCCGCCGATCCGGTAACCACGACTGCCCCGGTTGCCATGCCGCCACTCTCCTTCCGCCCGCTGCGCAGGGTGCGGCGGGGCGGACGAGCGCGTCAAGCACGCCGCCCTCGCATGCCTTGCACGATCGTCTACAATCGATCTCCATGACGCGCCAGCACCTCTCATGACCGGCCGTGCCACACGCGATCCTGCGACGATCAGGCAGCGGCTCGAACAGGAACGCGACGAGCTGCTCGCGCTGAGCGAGGCGGCGGCCGACGAGCGCCGCCCGGTCGCGCTCGACCAGCAGAGCGTAGGCCGCCTCTCACGCATGGACGCCATGCAGGTGCAGGCGATGGCGCAGTCGGTGGAGGCGCGCCGCAGGGCGAGGCTGCCCCTGATCGAGGCGGCGCTGCGCCGGCTGGATACGGGCGACTACGGCTACTGCACCGACTGCGGGGAGACGATTCCGGCCCGACGGCTCGCCATCGATCCTACCATCGCCCGCTGCGTCGACTGCGCGGGCTAGCGCGTGATCGAGATTGTCGCGTCCATGTAGAGCACTGCACGGCCGGAGATGGAGACCCGCTCGCCCCGGTCCTCGCAGACCATCCGCCCGCCGCGGGCGGAAAGCTGGCGAACGGCGAGGCGCCGCTTGCCGAGCCTAGCCGCCCAGTAGGGCGCGAGCGCGGTCTGCACGTTGCCGGTGACCGGGTCTTCCGGCACCGCGTTCTTGGGCGCGAAGAAGCGCAGCACGTAGTCCGCATCGCCTGCGGCGCCCGGCGCCGTCGCCACCACGCCGCGCCGGTCGAGGGCGGTCAGCAGCGCCTGGTCCGGTTGCAGGTCCGCCACCTCGTCCGCGCCCTCGAACACGGCGATCCAGTCGGCGCCGGCGAGCACGGCGGCCGGTTCCGCGCCGAGAGCGCGCGCCAGCCCCGGCGGCGGCGATGCAGGTGCCGCCGGCTGCGCCGGAAAGTCCATCACCAGCGCCTCGCCCTCGCGGGTGACCGTGAGCCGGCCGCTCTTCGTCTCGAACGCGACGCTCGCCGTGCCCGGCCGCAGGTCCTCGAACACGACGAAGGCGGCGGCCAGCGTGGCGTGGCCGCAGAGGTCCACCTCGACATTGGGCGTGAACCAGCGCAGGCCATAGCCCGCGCCGTCGGGCACCATGAACGCGGTCTCCGACAGGTTGTTCTCGGCCGCGATCGCCTGCATCGTGGCCTCGTCCAGCCAGGCAACGAGAGGGCAGACCGCGGCTGGATTGCCGCCCAGAACCCGGTCGGTGAAGGTGTCGATCTGAAGCAGTCTGAGCGTCATTCGTCAGCCTCCTGTCGGCTGCTGCGGCGCTTCGACCAGGTGAGCACCGCGAGCCCCGCGAGCAGCAGGGCGGCCGCAATCCAGGCCGAGCCGCTCAACCGCTCGCCGAAGATCACCGCCCCCCAGCCGAATCCCGACAGCACCACGATATAGCCGAATTGGGAGAGGAAAAGCGGGCCGCCCAGCCGGAGGATCTCGAAGATGAGGTACCAGACCAGCGCGGTGACCGCGGTGGCGCCGAGGATCGCGAGGTCGCCGGCGAGCAGCGGGCCGGGGAAGAGATAGGTCTCGCCCGTGCCGATCATCACCGGGACGAGCACCACCGCGCCGCCGATCTGGATTCCGCAGGCGAGCGAGAGCGAGTGCGCCTTGGGCGGCCACAGCAGCGCGCCCGCGATGTTGAACGCGGCGAAGCAGACCGGCGCCAGCAGCGCCAGCAGCAGCCAGCTCACCTCGGCGAAGCTCGGCAGGGTGATGCCCGGCACCACGAGGATCAGGATCCCGGCGAGCCCCAGCGCCACGCCGCCCGTGCTGAGCAGCCGGAAGCGCTCCATGCGGAGCGTCATCGCCATCAGGTAGGTGCAGGTCGGCGAGAGCGAGGTGACCATGACCACGAGGCTCGCCGGCAGCCGGGGCGCGACATGGGCGAGCAGCGACACGGGAATCGCGATGCCGACCGCGCCCGCGACGAAATAGAGGCGGAGGTGCGCACGGTCGAGGCCGACGGGCAGGCGTGCCGCAGCGCAGCCGAGCCCGAGGATCAGGCCGGCGCCCAGCGTGTGCCAGAAGACATAGGCGAGGCCCGGCACCTCATTGGTCGTCGCGACCTTGTTGATCGAGAAGAGCAGGCCATAGAGGGAGCCCGCGCACAGCAGGTAGACGACCGCGAGCGCGCCGACCCTGGGTGCCTTCGGCGCGGCGGCACCGGTCCGCGCGTCGCCCGCGTCGGTCATCGACTGGGTGTCGGAGCGCCGGTGCGCCGAGGCGCGCTACGGTGCGGGTGCCGGTGCCGGCCGGTGCGTGCCGCCGGCGGCGTCTACCACTTCGCGTGCTTGTAGCGGCCGGCCCAGTCCACGCCCTGCCAAGTCATCTGCGAATCGGGCTTCATGAAGATGAGCCAGCGGGGCTCCACCAGGGTCGGCTCCAGATACTTCGGTCCGTTCTCGCCGAGGTAGCGGAGCGACATCTCGGTCGCGATCTCGACCCACTTGCCGCCGGTATTGGGCTCTTCGACGATCTCGGCCCTGCCCTTCGCCATGACCTTCTGCATCGTCTCCCAGATATCCACGCAGATGTGGACGCGCGGGTCGCGCTGGATGTGCTTGGCCCAGACCGAGCGAGCGCGGGGAATGACGTAGTAGCCGCCGTCGCGATACTGGTACCAGAGCGGCACGATATAGGGCCAGCCGTCCTCGTCGAGGCAGGCGAGCCGGCAGAGATGCGGCCCCTTGAGGAACTCGCCGACCTCCTCGTCGGTCATGCCTCCGACCTTGCCGCGCCACGCGTCACTCTCTGCCATGCCGTCTCTCCTTCGACTTGCCGCTGCGCCCTTCCGCCCGCCGTGGTCCGGCGATGCCGCGCCGATGGGACATGATAGCATGAGCGCAGCGGGCCGGCGGCCATGCCGGCCATGCATGCAACCTGGATCGAGGGAGGCTCCGAATGCAGCTTGGCGTCGTTTTTCCACAGACCGAGATCGGCAACGATCCCGCCATGGTCCGCGACTACGGCCAGGCGGCCGAGGGGCTGGGCTACGAGCACGTCCTCGCCTTCGATCACGTGCTCGGCGGCAACGCCGCGACGCACGATCTGCGCGGGCCCTACAAGCACACCGATGCCTTCCACGAGCCCTTCGTGCTGTTCGGCTTCCTCGCCGCCGTCACCCGGCTCGAATTCGTCACCGGCATCATCATCCTGCCGCAGCGGCAGACCGCGCTCGTCGCCAAGCAGGCGGCGGCGCTCGACGTGCTCTGCGAAGGCCGGCTCAGGCTCGGCGTGGCCGTCGGCTGGAACCACGTCGAGTTCGAGGCGCTGGGGATGGACTACTCCGACCGCGGGCGGCGCATCGAGGAGCAGATCGAGGTCATGCGCCTGCTCTGGACCAGCGAGCTGGTCACCTTCGAGGGGCAGGAGCACCGGATCACCGATGCCGGCCTCAACCCGTTGCCGGTCCAGCGCCCGATCCCGCTCTGGTTCGGCGGCCACGCCGAGTCCGTGCTCAGGCGCACCGCCCGCATCGGCGACGGCTGGTTCCCGCTGTTCACGCCGGACGAGGAAGGTGCGGCCGAGGTCGAGAAGTTCCGCGGCTATATCCGCGAGGCGGGCCGCGATCCGGCGGAGGTAGGGATCGAGACCTGGCTCAACATGGAGGACAAGACGCCCGAGCAGTGGCGTGCGGAAGCCGCCGGCTGGAAGGCGCTGGGCGCCACTCACTTCTCGGTCAACACGATGAACTCGGGCCTGGCCGCGCCGCAGGACCACATCGCGGCCATCGGACGCATCAGGGAGGCGCTGGCGGATATCTGAGCCGCGCGGCGCGCCGCCATGGGCGGGGGCGAGGGCAGCGCGACCCTTCTCGGCGACGCCGAGCGCGTCTTCCTGGAGAGCGCCCGCGTCGCTCACCTCGCGACCGCCGATGCGGCCGGCGTTCCCCACGTCGTGCCGGTCTGCTTTGCGGTCGCCGGCGATACCGTCTACATCGCCATCGACCGCAAGCCGAAGAGCGGCAGGCCGCTCAAGCGGCTCCGCAACATCGCCGAGAATCCGTCCGTGGCACTTACCGCCGACTGCTATGACGATGACGACTGGCAGCGGCTGCGCTGGGTCATGCTGCGCGGCCGCGCGGAGATTCTTGAGAACGGTGCCGAGCAGGCCGCGGCGCACCGGCATCTCCGTGCCAAGCACCAGCAGTACCGCACGATGGATCTGGCGCCGTTGCCGGTGATCGCCATCAGGATCGAGCGGGTCGTCCACTGGGCCGCGGCCGGCGGCGGCGCGCGCGATGCGACCGGCGGGCGGGACGGCGCGCTATGACCGGCAAGGCGCATCGTCCCCGCGCGCTCTCCCTCTTCGCGCTCCCTGGCATTCCCATGGTGAGGCCGGGCGACGACCTCACGGCGCTGATCGCGGACGGATTCGCCCGTGCGGGCGAGGCCGCGGCCGCCGGCGACGTGCTGGTGGTGGCGCAGAAGATCGTGTCGAAGAGCGAGGGGCGCTACGCCGTCCTCGCCGCCGTCGAGCCTGGCGAGCGCGCGCGCGCGCTCGCCCGTCACACCGGCAAGGATCCGCGCCTCGTTGAGCTGATCCTCGGCGAGTCGCGGCGGGTGGTGCGCCATCGCCCCAACGTGATCATCGTCGAGCACCGGCTGGGATTCGTCATGGCGAACGCCGGTATCGACAGCTCCAACGTCGAGCCCGAGGGCGGCGAGGAGCGGGTGTTGCTGCTGCCGCGCGACCCCGACGGCAGCGCGCGGCGCCTGCGCGAGGACTTGCGGGAGCGCTTGGGCGCGGACTGCGCCGTCATCGTCAACGACAGCGTCGGCCGCGCCTGGCGAGTCGGCACCGTGGGCCTCGCCCTGGGCGCTGCCGGGCTGCCGTCGCTGCTCGATCTCCGGGGGCGTGACGACCTCTTCGGCCGGCCCCTCGAGGTCACCCTGGTGGGGCTGGCGGACGAACTCGCCGCCGCCGCCTCGCTGCTCCAGGGCGAGGCCGACGAGGGCATGCCAGTCGTGGTGGTGCGCGGGCTTAGCCCTGCAGGGCCGGGCAGCGACGGGACCGCGCTGATCCGCGACGAGGCCGATGACCTCTTTCGCTAGAGCGAGCCGGTCTTCGACGGGCTCGCTACAGGCCGCGACTGCGGCCCGCCGCTCATGCGGCGCGCCCGCGCAGGCGCCGGCCGGAGGCCGGTCGCCGTGAGCGACAAAGTGCTGGAGCGTTTCCGTGAAGAGCGGAACGATCACGGGACTCCGGGATGAGTGCGAGCTTCGTGGCACTCTCGGGCGGGGTGGGCGGCGCCAAGCTCGCGCTCGGCCTCTGCGAGGTGCTGGAGGATCCCCGCCGGCTCACCGTCGTGGCCAACACGGGCGACGACTTCGAGCATCTCGGCCTGCGCGTCTGCCCCGACCTCGACACGCTGACCTACACGCTTGCCGGGCTCGCCAACCCCGAGACCGGCTGGGGCAGGGCGGGAGAGAGCGGCGCCTTCATGGAGGCGCTCGGCGCGCTCGGCGGGGAGACCTGGTTCTTCCTCGGCGATCGCGACCTCGCCATTCACGTCGAGCGGACCCGCAGGCTGCGGGCGGGCGAGAGCCTGAGCGCCGTCACGGCGGCGCTGTCCGCGCGCCTCGGCATCCGCGCCCGCATCGTGCCCATGAGCGACGAGCCGGTGCCGACCGTCGTCGAGACCGACGAGGGTTCGCTCGCCTTCCAGCACTACTTCGTCCGCGAGCGCTGCCGGCCGACGGTGCTGGGCTTCCGCCACGAGGGGGCCGAGCGGGCGCGGCCCTGCGCCGCCTTCCTCGATGCACTCGCCGCATCCGATCTCGGCGCTGTGATCGTCTGTCCCTCGAACCCCTATATCAGCATCGACCCCATTCTCGCGGTTCCCGGCGTCCGCGCTGCGCTCGACGCCTGCCGGGCGCCGGTGATCGCGGTCTCGCCCATCGTCGGCGGGCGGGCGCTCAAGGGGCCCACGGCGAAGATGATGGCCGAGCGCGGCGTCGAGCCGGGCGCTGCCGCCATCGCCCGTCACTATGACGGGCTGATCGACGGCCTCGTGCTCGACGAGGCCGACCGGCAGGACGCGGCCGCCGTCGCTGCGACCGGCGTCGCGGTGGAGGTTGCGGCCACGGTGATGACCGGCCCGACGGAGAAGCGGGCGCTCGCGCAGGCCGTGCTGGCGTTCGCTGCGCGGATTGGCGCGGATGGGGAGCGCCGGCCTCAGTCCAGCTCCACCGCGTAGGCCGAGGCCGGCAGCGCCTCAGGGATCAGCCCCTGGCCCTGGAGGAAGGCCGCGAAGCGCTCGTAGCGGGCGCTGTCCAACGCCGCCGGCCTGAGCGCGAAGCGCGGCAGGGTGTCACGCCAGGCGCGCTTGTTGAGCTCGTCGTCGAGCTCCTCGCGCCCTCTCAGGAAGAGCTGCCAGGATTCGTCCGGGTGGTTGATGAGGAACTGCACGCCGCGCTCGAGCGCGTCCACGAAGCGGCGTAGCGCCGGGTCGTCCTGCCGACCGGTATTGGCGACGACGATCAGCTCGTCATAGGGGGGAACGCCTTCCTCCTCGATGTAGAAGGCGCGGCCGGGGCGGCCCTCGATGTCCATCTGGTTGAGCTCGAAGTTGCGGTAGGCGCCGATCACCGCATCCACCTGGCCCGAGATCAGCGACGGCGAGAGGGAGAAGTTGACGTTGACCAGCGTCACGTCGTCGACGCTCAGGCCGTGGCGCTGCAGCATGGCGCCGAGCAGCGCATCCTCGAAGCCGCCGACCGAGTAGCCGACCGTGCGCCCCTCGAGGTCGGCGATCGACTGCACCGGGCCGTCGGCGAGCACCAGCAGCGTGTTCAGCGGAGTCGCCACCAACGTCGCGATGCGCACGAGCGGCAGCCCCTCCGCCACCTGAATGTGGAGTTGCGGCTGGTAGGAGACCGCGAGGTCCGCCTTGCCGGCGGCGACCAGCTTGGGCGGGTCGTTGGGATCGGCCGGCGCGATGAGCTCCACCTCCAGCCCCGCCTCGGCGAAGTAGCCGTTCTCCTGCGCGACGAAGAGAGGCGCGTGGTCGGGGTTGATGAACCAGTCGAGCATCAGGGTGAGCTTGTCCGCGGCGCTCGAGGGCCTGGGCGCGATCGCAAGAGCCAGCGCCAGCGCGAGCGCCAGCGCGGCCAGGAACGTGGTCGTCGTTCGTTGCATTGATCAGCCTCCCCGTTGAAGAGCAAGAGCGTGTCCGGCTTTGACGGATACGCGACAGGCCGCGACTGCGGCCCGCCGCTTATGCGGCGCGCCCGCGCAGGCGCTGGCCGGCCCGCGGAAGCGCGGACGGCCGGCTGCCGTGAGCGATAAAGTACGTGAGCGTTTCCGTGCAAAGCGGAAACGCTCTAGGCGTCGGCCTGCCAATGGAGTGCGCGGCGCAGCACGTGGTCGATGACGAAGTAGATCGCCACCGCGAAGACCGCCAGCGTGAGCAGCGCCGCGAACATCAGGTCGATCTGCATGCGTCCGTTGGCGTGCAGCATGAGGAAGCCGAGGCCGGCGCTGGACCCCACCCACTCGCCCACCACGGCGCCGATGGGCGCCACCGCCGCCGCGACGCGCACGCCCGACGCCAGCGCCGGCAGTGCCGCCGGCACGCGGATGTGCCACAGCGCCCGCCAGGGACTTGCGCCCATGGCGCGGGCGAGGTCGAGCCAGCCCGGCTCGGTCCGCCTCAGCCCGTCGAAGAAGTTGGCGGCGACGGGGAAGTAGATGATGAGCGTCGCCATCGCGACCTTGGAGGCGATGCCGTAGCCAAGCCAGAGCACCAGGATCGGTGCCAGCGCGAAGACCGGCACCGCCTGGGACGCGACCAGCACCGGCAGCAGCCAGAGCCGCGCCGGCCGGACGTAGGTGAGCACCAGCGCGCTGATCACGCCCAGCAGGGTGCCGAGCGCGAGGCCGAGGACGATCTCCAGCAGGGTGGTCTGGGCATGGCCGAGGATCAGCCCGACATGCTCCCACCAGGTGGAGCCCACCCGCGCCGGCCCCGGCAGGATGTAGTGGGGCGTGTCGGCCAGCCAGACCACCGCCTGCCAGATCAGCACCAGAATGCCGCAGACCGCCGTCAGCCTGAGCGCGCGCATGCCGAGCCCCGTCCATCAGGAGGGCCGCGGAAAGGCCGCGGCGTCGTCGGCTGCCGTGAGCCGTTCCAGCAGCTCGGCGTGCAGCGCCTGCAGGGTGCGCTCGCCGGGCCTGCGGGGCGGGGGGCCGTCCGGCGCGGGCGCGGGCTGCAGCGTCGCCGGCCGGCCGGCCATGACGTAGATGCGCTCGCCCAGCCTGAGCGCCTCCAGCGGGTCGTGAGTGACGAGCAGCACCGTGCGACCGGCGAGCAGGCCGGCGGCGAGCTCCTGCAGCCTGGCGCGGGTGATCGCGTCGAGCGCGGAGAAGGGCTCGTCCATGAGGACGATGGGCCGGTCCTCCATCAGGGTGCGGGCGAGCGCCACCCGCTGGCGCATGCCGCCGGAGAGCGTGCGCGGCAGCGCGTCCGCCTCGGCGCCGAGGCCCACGCGCTCCAGCATCGCGAGCGCCCGCGCCCGGTCGGGCCTCTCGCCCCGGAGCCTCGCGCCGAGAGAGACATTGCCGAGCGCGCCCAGCCACGGCATCAGCAGATCCTGCTGCGCCATGTAGGCGACGGGCGCGTCGTCCCGCACGGCGAGCGCGCCGCCCTCCAGCCGTTCCAGGCCTGCGATGACCCGCAGCAGGCTCGACTTGCCCACGCCGCTCGGCCCCAGCAGGCAGGTCCAGCGGCCCTGCTCGAGGGCGAGGTCCAGCCCGTCGAAGAGCAGCGCGCCTTCGAAGCCGAAACGCGCGCCCTCGATGCGGACGGCGTGGTCCGGGCGGGAATGGGAGTCTGCTGACGGGGTCACGTCTCGTTTCCTACGCCGGTCCTAACCGGATCAGGTTCAAGGGGTCGTCGGGGCGGGTCCGACCTCTCAGCCGCGATGGGCTCCCCCAGAGCGGCTCCGATCATGGCGGAGCGGTCGTTTTGTTGCAAGCGCGCCGACGACACGTCTTCATATCCCTCAGTCGCCGGGTGATCGCTCCGCTCGCATCGCGCGCCCCCGCGCGCGTATCGGCGCGACGCTACGCGCCTTCGGCGCGCGGCGCGGTCGCGCCGTCCGGGCCTGCGGCCCGGCTCCTCTCATGTGCTACACCTCGACTGCCGCCGGTCGCCAGCGCCGGGCCGGAGCCGAATGTGGGGGCAGGCGATGGAATGGAGCGATACGGGCATCGTCCTCTCCGCCCGCCGCCACGGAGAGAACGCCGCCGTCGTCTCGCTGCTGACCGAGCATCACGGCCGCCACGCCGGCCTCGTGCACGGGGCGCGCGGCCGCCGGGCGCGCGGGCTCTACGAGCCGGGCAACACGCTGGCCGCCCGTTGGCAGGCGCGCCTCGCGGAGCATCTCGGCCGCTACACCTGCGAGCTGGTGCGGGCGCGGACGGGCGTGCTGCTGGACGATGCGCCGCGCCTCGCCGCGCTCGCCGCGGTATGCGCCCTGGCCGAGGCGACCTTGCCCGAGCGGCATCCCTACCCGCAGGTCCACGGCGCTCTCCTGCACCTGCTCGACGACCTGGAAGCGGGCGAGCGCTGGGCCGAGACGGTGGTCCGCTGGGAGCTCGCCCTCCTGGCGGAGCTCGGCTTCGGCCTCGACCTCTCCGCCTGCGCGGCCACCGGCACGATGCAGGACCTCGTCTACGTCTCGCCCCGCAGCGGGCGCGCCGTCTCGCGCGAGGCCGGCGCGGCCTACGCGGAAAAGCTGCTACCGCTCCCGGCCTTCCTGGCGTGGCCGGGAGACTCCCCCGGCGCCGCCGTTCCCGCCGCCGACATCGTCGCAGGGCTCAGGCTCACCGGCTGGTTCCTCGAGAAGCACGTGTTCGCAGGACAGGGCGGGCGCATGCCGCCGGCCCGCGAACGCTTCGTCGATCGCCTGCAGGCGGGCTCCGAATCCTAAACCGCGCCGCGCCATGCTATAGCGGCGGCCATGGTGCGAATCGCAGCGGACGACGCGAACGGGGGCGCGGTCCAGCCCGTGCCCTTCGGCGATGCGCTGAGCGAGCGCTACCTGGCCTACGCGCTCTCCACCATCACCGCGCGCTCGCTACCCGACGTGCGCGACGGGCTCAAGCCGGTTCAGCGCCGCCTGCTCTACGCGATGCGGGCGCTGAAGCTCGATCCGGACGCGGGCTTCAAGAAGTGCGCGCGTGTGGTGGGCGACGTGATCGGCAAGTACCATCCCCACGGCGACGCGGCGGTCTACGACGCCCTGGTGCGGCTCGCGCAGACCTTCGCCGCGCGCTACGCTCTGGTCGAGGGGCAGGGCAACTTCGGCAATGTCGACGGCGACAACGCCGCGGCCATGCGCTACACCGAGGCGCGGCTGACGGCGGTGGCCCAGGCCCTGCTCGACGGTCTCGACGAGGATGCCGTCGATTTCCGCGAGACCTACGACGGCGGCGATGCCGAGCCGGTGGTGCTGCCGGCCGCCTTTCCCAACCTGCTCGCCAACGGGGCGACGGGCATCGCCGTCGGGCTCGCCACCAGCATCCCGCCCCACAATGCAGGCGAGCTCTGCGACGCGCTGACGGCCCTGCTCAAGGATTCAAGGCTCTCCGCCGACGCCCTGGTGGAACTGGTGCCGGGGCCGGACTTCCCCACCGGCGGCGTGCTGGTGGAGGACCGCGCGCAGGTCGCGGAGGCCTACGCCACCGGCCGGGGCGGCTTCCGCGTCCGCGCCTGCTGGCACCGGGAGGAGCTGGGCCGCGGCCAGTATCAGGTGGTGGTCACCGAGATCCCCTATCAGGTGCAGAAGGCACGCCTGATCGAGCGCATCGCCGAGCTGCTGCAGGCGAAGAAGCTCGCGCTGCTGGCCGACGTGCGGGACGAATCGGCCGAGGACGTGCGCATCGTGCTCGAGCCCCGCAGCCGCACCGTCGACGCCGGGCTCCTGATGGAGATGCTGTTCCGCCAGACCGAGCTGGAGACCCGCGTCAGCCTCAACATGAACGTGCTGGATGCCGCCGGCGTGCCCCGCGTGATGACGCTGAAGCAGGTGCTCCAGGCCTTTCTCGACCACCGCCGCGCGGTGCTGCTGCGCCGCACGGCCCACAGGCTGGAGGCCATCGCGCGCCGGCTGGAGGTGCTCGGCGGCTATCTCGTCGCCTATCTCAACCTCGACGAGGTGATCCGCATCGTGCGCGAGGAGGACGAGCCGAAGCAGGCCCTGGTGGCTGCCTTCGGGGTTAGCGAGGTGCAGGCGGACGCGATCCTCAACATGCGCCTGCGCGCGCTGCGCCGGCTCGAGGAGGCGGCGATCAGGCGCGAGCACGAGGCGCTGGAGGCGGAGCGCGCCACGCTCGAGAAACTTGCCGGCAGCACGCGCCCCCAGAAGACCGCGCTCGCCGCCGAGATCGCGGATATCAAGGCGCGCTTCGGGCAGGAGACCGCGCTCGGCGCGCGGCGCACGGCCATCGGCTCTGCGCCCCCGCCCCAGGAGGTGCCGGCGGATGCACTGGTGGAGCGCGAGCCGATCACGGTGATCTGCTCGGCCAAGGGATGGATCCGCGCGGTGAAGGGCCACGCCGGGGCGGAGGCGGCGGTGCGCTACAAGGAAGGCGACCGCGAGCGCTTCCGCTTCCACGCCGAGACCACCGACAAGCTCCTGCTTTTCGCCACCAACGGGCGCTTCTACACGCTCGCGGCGGACAAGCTCCCCGGCGGGCGCAGCTTCGGCGAGCCCGTGCGTCTCATGGTCGACCTCGGCAACGATCACGAGCCGGTCGCGCTCTTCGCCCATCGGCCCGGGCGCCGCCTGCTGGTGGCAGCTAGCGACGGGCGCGGCTTCTTCGTGCCCGAGGACGAGACCGTTGCCCAGACGCGCACCGGGCGGCAGGTGCTCAACCCGGCGCAGGGCGCCGAGGCCGCGGCGTGCGTCGAGGCGGCCGGCGACACGGTCGCCGTCGTGGGCTCCAACCGGCGCCTGCTGCTCTTCCCCGCTGCGGACGTGCCGACCATGGCGCGGGGGCGCGGCGTGATCCTGCAGCGCTACCGCGACGCCCGGCTCTCGGACGTGCAGGTCTTCGACCGCACGGAGGGGCTGCGCTGGCGCGCGGGCGCCGGCGTGCGGACCGAGAGTGCGCTCGACCGGTGGCACGGCAAGCGCGGCCAGGCCGGCCGCGCCGCACCGCGCGGCTTTCCCGCCGCCAACCGCTTCCTCTGAGGAGGTGGAGCCGGGCCCCGCCCGGCGCCTCAGAAGGCCGCGTTGACGCCCACCAGGAAGACGTCGGAGCGGGCCGAGGCATCGCTGATGGTGCGGTCCGGCACGACGTTGCCGTTCTCGTCCCTGACGCTGCCGCCGCTGATGAAGTTGAGCGGCGCGAAGCCGTCCACCCGGATGTACTCGGCGAAGAGCTTCACGCTGGGGAGCGCGAACCATGCGGCGCCGAGGACGAGCTGATCCTGCTGCTCCCACGGCGCGCCGCCGGGGCCGGCGACGAAGCGGCTGAACTCGGTCGAGAGATCGAGCGGGCTGTCGTCGGAGTCCAGCCGGTACTTGGCACCGATGCCGAAGCTCGTCACGTCGCTGGCCGGGAACTGGGGCAGGGCGGGGTTGAAGGTCCCGGGCCACGCGTCGAGGGTCTGGGCGAACTCGCCAATGAGCGTGAGCGCGCCCGAGTCGAGCCTGCTGTAGACATCGAAGGCCGGGTTGTTGTCCTGGCAGGGCATGAAGTGAGTGACGGGAAAGTCCTGACAGTAGGCCGAACCGTGCAGGTATGAGCCGCCCAGGAGAAGCGAGTCGTCCGAACCCAGGTCAAGACGATAGTGGGTGTCTGCGGCGAGGTTGTTCAGCTTGCTCGGAACGGCGGTTCCCTCCACCGGCGTGTTCGCGGCCCGGTATTGCGCTCCTCCCTGGACGCCCGTGACGGAGAGGTTGAGGGCGTCGCCCGCGTAGCCCACCGTCACGCCGTTGGCCAGCGCCCCGAAGGCGTGCCAGACGGTCGACGCGGTGAAGGGATTGACGGTGTCGGTGAGCCCGAAGGGCACGTCCATCTTGCCGAGGCTGGCATAGACGGGTGATCGGTCGAGGTTGCCGAACAGCGCGTAGGCGCGGCGCATCTGCACCTGGTTGCGTTCGAGGTCCGTATTGGTACCCGCGCCGAAGCTCTGCTCGGGGTCGAAGAGCATTTCGGCATGCCCGGTAATCCAGTCGCCGAGCGAGACCGTGAAACCGAGCTGTGCGGAATGGATCGTCGCCTCGGAGACCTCGTCGCCCACTTGATTGTTCGCGGTGGGGTGGCGCATCAGGTAGCCGAATTTGTCCGCCCTGTTGCTGGTTTGGTAGTTGGCGATCGCCGTCACCGCCCCATGAATGCTCACGCTGTCCGGTGCGAGGGTCCCGCCCTGCCTGCGTTCGAGGAGCAGACGCTGCTTGCGGTTGATATTGGTTGTCGGATCAAGGAGTTCGTAACCCAACGTAAAGTCGGTCGTGAGAAGGCTCTCGGCTCTGTCACCGTCGGCCACGGCGGCATCGTCCGGCGAGGTTGCGTCTCGCTCGCCCCGGTCGGCCTTGAGCGCTTCGATCTCCTGTTGGAGTTGGCGGTTCTCCGCTTCGAGCCTGTCGAGGCGCTCGATCAGGTTCTCGAGAGGGTCGTCCGCATGTGCCGTCCCGACTGTCACGAACAGTGCGGTCGCGAGACCGGCACTCACCGCAAGAGGCAAGCGTCCGATATGCCTGCACACCATAAATGCCGGCTCCAAATGGGAACTACGGAGACAGGCGCCGCGATCGCCTCACATGCTCTCCTGCAATCCCTGACCGGCAGCCGAGATGAACAACGAGCGACGCACCGTGAGTCGACAGGAGTGTGGTTGATCGAGTGCCAACGTGGCGGTGCGCGAAACTCCCATGCGCCACACCGATAGTCAATCATTATTGATATGTCGATATATCATAACGTGCACATAGCGATGTCATACGCGCCTCCAGCCATGGCGTGGTCGTGCACGCGGCGGTCGGCGCACCGAGCCACGACGTAACCCGCTGAAAATACGGAGATGTCTGCTGGGAGAGGATGCGTTCCCTGAAGGCCGCTCAGCGGTCGTGGAGGCCAAAGGTGGCGGCGAGCGGCGCCGCCGCGCGCCACGGCGCCGGGTCGGCGGGGAGCCGCGGCACCAATGCGATCGGGAGCGGACCCGCGTGCCGGTTGATGGCCTCCGCCGTCTCGGCCGGGGGCACCGGACTCTCCACGGACTCGCTGATGACCAGTCCCGCGACCTCGACGCCGCGCCCCCGCATGGCCGCGAGCGTGGTCAGCGTGTGGCTGATGGTACCGAGATAGCTGCCGGCCACCACCAGCGCGGGCGCACCCAGCGCCGCCATCCAGTCGAGCACGGTGTGGCGCCCGTCGAGCGGCACCATGGCGCCGCCGATACCCTCCACCAGCAGGGGATCGCCGTCCGCGGCGCGGCAGAAGGCGACGATCTCGTCGAGGACCAGGCTGCGCCCCTCGCGGGCCGCCGCCATGTCGGGCGAGAGGGGGGCGGAGAAGCGCCAGGGGGCGATTGCCGCGACCGCCACCTCGGTAACCGGCTCGCCGAGGCTCGCCAGCAGGACGCCGGGGTCGCTCTCCTCCCGCGCTGCCGGGTCGTAGCCGCTCAGCACCGGCTTCAACGCGCGCACCGCCCGGCCTTGCGTGCGGAGCTCGTGGCAGAGCGCGGCGGCCACCAGGGTCTTGCCGATCTCGGTGCCCGTGCCGGTGACGAAGAGGGTGCCTGCCGCGCTCATTGCCCGTCCCGCTCGAGGACGCCCGCGCGCACGATCTCGGCGAGGCGCTCGATGTCGGCATCGTCGTGGCCGGCGCTGAAGGTCAGCCGCAGCCGCGCCGTGCCGTCCGGCACTGTCGGCGGCCTGATGGCGGTGACGAGAAAGCCCTCGTCCTCCAGCAGCCGGGAGGCCGCCAGCGCCCGCTCGGGCGCGCCGAGGAGAATCGGCACGATGCAGCTCTCCGGCGCGGGCAGGTTGAGCCGGGCGCAGAAGAGCGCCGCCTTGCGGAGCGGCGCCGCCACCAGGGCAGGGTCGTTCGCGATCAGGTCCAGCGCCGCGATGCTGGCCGCTACCGCGCCGGGCGGCAGGCCGGTGGAGTAGATGAAGGGGCGCGCACGGGTGCGGATCAGGTCGATGACCGGCTGCGACGCGCAGAGATAGCCGCCGTAGCTGCCGACCGCCTTGGAGAGCGTGCCCATCTGCAGCGGCACGTCGACCGTCCCGCCGGCCGCGAAGCTCGATCCGCGCCCGCCGCCGACCACGCCGATCCCGTGGGCGTCGTCGGTCATCAGCCAAGTGTCGTGGGCCGCCGTGAGCGCTGCCAGCGCCGCGACCGGCGCGAGATCGCCGTCCATGCTGAAGACGCCGTCAGTGAGCAGCAGCGCGCGACCGTGCCCGGCGCGGTGCCGGGCCAGCAGCTCTTCCGCATGGTCCAGATCGTTGTGGCGGAAGATCTCCACCCGCGCGCGGGAGAGCGCCGCGCCGGCGCGCAGGCACGCGTGGCTCAGCTCGTCCGCGAGGATCAGGTCGCCGGCGCCGACGAGGCTCGGCACGATCCCGAGATTGGCGAGGTAGCCGGAGCCGAAGACGCAGGCGTCGTCCGTGCCCTTGAGCCGGGCGAGCCGGCTCTCCAGCGCCGCGAAGAGGGGGTGGTTGCCGGTCACCAGCCGCGACGCGCCGGCGCCGACGCCCCAGCGCTCCGTGGCCTCGATCGCCGCGCGCTTGACCGCCGGATGCTGCGAGAGGTTGAGATAGTCGTTGCTGCAGAACGAGATCAGCGAGCGCCCGTCGCGCGTGACCCGGACGGCGCCGCATGGCGCGGTCTCGTGAAGGGTGCGGCGCAACTGCCGCTCAGCGAGCGCCGCAAGCTTCGCCTCGGCGAAGCGTTCGAGCGTATCCATGCGCAGTCCCGCGCCCCCGATGCGCTGGCGGGCGACGCAGCGCCGGCTAGATCTCCCCCTCGCGACGCAACATGCGGATGGTCTCGCGGAAGGCGTCGACGGTGACGGGCAGGTCGGCTGCGGTATTGGCCGCCGATGTCATGCCGCCGGGCCAGCCCTGGATGTCCACGCCGTTCACCAGCAGGCCGAGGCGAATCTTGTTCACGAGCGCCGGCGGGCGCTCCTTGAGCTCCGCGTAGCCGATGGCGAGGGGATCGAAGGCGGCGGGCCGGATCGCGCGCCCGCGCGGGTTCATGAAGAGGTGGAAGGACGAGAAGGTGCCGTAGACCGCCCAGGGCACGCCTTCCTCCTCCAGCACCGCGTTGAGGCCGGCCCGGAGTTCCGTGCCGAAGGCGTTCGCCCTGTCGCACGCGTCCGAATCGCGCACGATCTCGAGCGCGGCCCTGCCGGCGGCGGCGGAGACCGGGTTCGCGTTGAAGGTACCGGGATGGAAGATCTTCTCGCGGCCGCGTGCTGCGGACGCGGCGAAGTCCAGATCGTCGAGGATCTCCTTGCGCCCGGCCACCGCGCCTCCCGGCAGGCCGCCGGCGACGATCTTGGCGTGGGTGCTCATGTCCGGTGTGACGCCGAAATGGCCCTGCGCGCCGCCCGGAGAGACGCGGAAGCCCGTGATTACCTCGTCGAAGATCAGCACCGTGCCGTGCTTCGCCGTGAGCTCCCGCAGGAAGCCGAGGAAGTCGGGCGCGTGCGGCACCAGGCCGAAGGAGCCGCCGGTCGGCTCCAGGATCACCGCCGCGATGTCGTCGTCGGCCTCGAACGCCGCCCGTGCCGCCGCTTCGTCGCCGGGGGGTAGCAGCACCACCTGCGCCGCAAGCTCGGGCAGGACGCCGGCCGTCGGCGCGCCGTCGAAGTGCGAGGCGTAGCCCGAGGTCATGTGGTCGTGCCAGCCGTGGAAGTGGCCCTTGAAGCGCACGATCCGGTGCTTGCCGGTATGCGCCCGGGCGAGGCGGAGCGCCATGTGGGTCGCCTCGGTGCCGGACGAGGTGAAGCGCACGCGCTCGGCGCACGGCACGAGCTCGCGCACGATCTCGGCCCAGCGGACCTCGCGCTCGTGATTGGCGCCCGGATGGGTGCCGTCCGGCAGCGCCTCCCGGATCGCGTCGAGCACCTCCGGCCGGCCGTGGCCCAGCAGCAGGGCGCCGTGGCCGCCGGCGTAGTCGACATACTCGTTGCCGTCCTGGTCCCACTTGCGCGAGCCCTCGGCCCGGGTGACGTAGATGCCGTAAGGCTCAAGATAGCGCGCGTCGTGGACGATGCCCGACGGCAGGAGCTCCCCGGCCTCGGCCGCGAGCCGTGCCGAGCCCGGCGTCTTCGCCCGGTAGGCCTGGACGATGGCGGAGTTGGACGCGCGCGAGGCGGCGTCTGCCTGCGCGCCATCCTCGGGTATGGCGGCGCTCATGCCGCGGACCGGTCGATGTAGGGGTCCACGGCCGCACGCACGGCCTTGGCGACCGCGACCGCGCTCGGCGTGTCCGAATGGACGCAGACGGTCTCGGCCTTCGTCGGCACGTCCTTGCCGTTGACGGAGCGGATCACGCCCTCCTCGACCACGCGCATCACCTGCTCGACCGCCTTCTCCGGCGCGACCGACTTGTGCTCCCGGGTGATGATGCAGCGGCCCTCGTCGTCATAGTCGAGGTCGGCGAAGATCTCCCAGACCACGTCGGTGTAGGTGGGCCAGACGGTCTCGTGCATGGTGCCGGTGGTGCCGTACATGGGAACGCCGAAGACTTGCGCCGCCTCGGCGCAGGCATGCGCCACGTCCTCGTCGATCCAGGCGGCGCCGTAGAGGGCGCCATGCGGCTTCAGGTGGTTGAGCTCCATGCCCTCCATCTCGAGGAAGCCCTTCAGCGCGCCGCACTGGTAGATGATGGCGTCGCGCAGCTCCTTGCGGTCCATCTTCATGAAGCGCCGGCCGAAGCCGTCCCGGTCCGGAAAGGAGGGATGCGCGCCGACTTTCACGCCGTGCTGCTTGGCGAGCACGACGGTCGCGTGCATCACGCCCGGGTCGGAGGCATGGAAGCCACAGGCGACGTTGGCCGAGGTGATGTAGGGCATGATCGCCTCGTCGTCGCCGCAGGTGTAGATGCTGTACGCCTCGCCCATGTCGCAGTTTATGTCGATCCCCATGGTCTCCCCCGCCGCTCCGTCGCCCTCTCGCCCCCTGTCGCGGGCGCGAGACGAGCACCATCGGCCAACCGTAACAGGAATGCGCTGCAATCTCGATTCCGTCGCCCGCGCCCTCGTCCGGCCGGCGCGGGCCGGGCGACTGTTCCCGCCGGGGGCTTGTGATTATATGGCGAAGGAGTCGGAGCCCGAGTCGCAATGAATGCGCCCGCCGATGCCGTGGCCAGGGCCGGTCGATCTGTGCAGCACGCGCTCGATCGCTTGAAGAAGTATCGGGTGGCGGCGGGGCTCCTGTCCGTCGCCGGCCTCGTTCTCGGCACCCTGCGCGACCTGGCGCCGATCATCGCGGTGGTCGCGGTCTTCCAGCTCGCGGTCCTGCGCCAGCCCTTCCCCGATCTCGGCGGCATGATCGGCGGGCTTGTGCTGGTGATGCTGGGCCTCGCGCTCTTCATCAAGGGGCTGGAGATGGGCCTCTTCCCCCTGGGCGAGAGCCTGGCGCAGGCGTTTGCGCACAAGGGCAGCCTGGCCTGGCTCCTCGTCTTCGCCTTCGCGCTCGGCTTCGGCACCACGGTGGCAGAGCCGGCGCTGATCGCGGTCGCGGGCGAGGCCGCCCGGGTCGCCGCCGAGGCGGGCATCATCGCGTCTGACGAGGACGCGCGGGACTCCTACGCGATCGGCCTGCGCTACACGGTCGCGGTCTCCGTCGGCGTCGGCATCACCGTAGGCGTGCTGCGAATCCTGAAGGGCTGGCCGCTCCACTACTGGATCATCGGCGGCTACGTCATTGCGATGGGCCTCACCTTCCTCGCGCCCGACGAGATCGTCGGCATCGCCTACGATTCCGGCGGTGTCACCACCGGCCCCGTCACCGTGCCCATGGTGACGGCGCTCGGCGTCGGCCTTGCCGCGGCGATCCGCGGGCGCAACCCGCTGATCGACGGCTTCGGTCTCATCGCCTTCGCGAGCCTGACGCCGATCATCTTCGTGCTCGTCTACGGCATCGTGTTCTGAGGAGGGGGTGGTGGATCTGCTCGTCGTCATACCCTCTGCGGCCCTCGACACGGTGCTGGACGTCGCGCCGCTGATCGGCCTCGTGCTGTTCTTCCAGATCGTCTTCCTGCGCCGGCGCCCGGCGAACCTGGGCCGCATGGTTGTCGGCTTCGTCTACGTGGTGATCGGGCTCGTGCTCTTCCTCATCGGGCTGGAGGAGGCGCTTTTCCCGCTCGGCAGGACGATGGCGGCGCAGCTCACCGACGCGGCGTTCCTCGACCTCGCGGCAGGCGCGGCCGCGCACTGGCTCGACTACGGCTGGGTCTACGCCTTCGCCGCGGCCATCGGCTTCGGCACCACCATCGCCGAGCCGTCCCTCATGGCCGTGGCCCACAGGGCCGACGCGGCCTCGGGCGGGACGATCAGACCCTGGGGCCTGCGGATCGCGGTCGCCGTCGGCGTTGCCGTCGGAGTCGGGCTCGGCAGCGTGCGCATCGTCACCGGAGTGCCGCTGCACTACCTCATCATGGCGGGCTACGCGATCGTGATCGTGCAGACGGTCTTTTCGTCGCGCAGCATCATCCCGCTCGCCTACGATTCCGGCGGCGTCACCACGTCGATCGTGACCGTGCCGCTGGTCGCGGCCCTCGGCCTCGGGCTCGCGTCCAACGTGCCCGGCCGCAGCCCGCTGATCGACGGCTTCGGCCTCATCGCGTTTGCCAGCGTCTTCCCCATCATCGCGGTTCTGGGCTATGCCCAGCTCTCGTCGCTGCTGGAAGCCGCGCGCAAGCGCCGCTCCTCCGTGAAGGGAGACTGAACGATGCGTTTCAAGCTGATCATGGCGCTCGTGGATTCGAGCGAGACCGAGTCCGTTCTTCTCGCCGGCCGCCGCAGCGGCTCCACCGGCGCCACCATCATCACGGGCTGCCGCGGCGAGGGGTTGGAGCCGGAACAGACCTTTCTCGGCTTGAGACTGACCGGCCAGCGGGACATCCTGTTGTTCCTCGTGGAGGAGCACATGAGCCGGGCCGTCCTCGAGGGGATCGCCACGGCCGCGGCATTCGAGGAGAAGTCGGGGACGGGGATCGCCTTTCAGATCGCCATCGAGGACGCCGTCGGCCTCTCCAGCCAGATGGCCGAGATCAAGCACGAAATCGAGGACCAGATATGAGCAGCAACGCGAGCACCAAGGGGGCGGCCGCGCAGGACGTCCAGTTCAACACGGTGCGCGCCGTGATGTCGTCGATGCCGGCCCCGATCGACGGCATGGCCACGGTTCACGAGGCCCTCGAGCGGATGCGCGAGGAGCAGGTGTACTCCCTCGTGGTCAAGCGGCGCCGGCCCGGCGACGAGTACGGCCTCATCGTGGTCTCCGACATCGCCAACAAGGTGATCGCGGAGAATCGCTCTCCCGATCGCGTGAACGTCTACGAGATCATGTCGAAGCCCGTGGTTACCGTGAGCGCGGACATGGAGATCAAGTACGCGATCCGGCTCCTCGGCCGCTTCGGTCTGTCGCGCGGCGTGGTGGTCGACGGCAACGAGGCAGTCGGATTCATCACGCTGACCGACATGGTGTTCCGCTTCTACGAGCACGAGGCGGTGCGGCGGGAGCCGCCGGGATAGGGCGGGCCGGCAATGACCGCTTCCCCCTCCGTGCAGGGTGACCGGGACCGGCCGGGCGCCGGCGCCATGCCGCGGGCGGCGCTGATCACCGGCGCCGCGGTGCGTATCGGCCGCGCGGTCGCGGAGGCGCTGGCGCAGGACGGATGGGCCGTCGCGGTGCATCATCACGGCTCGCAGGAGGCCGCCGGCAGCGTGGTCGCGGGCATCGAGAGCGGCGGCGGCTGCGCCGTGGCGCTTCGCGCCGATCTCGCCGAGGAGGCCGAGGTCGAGACCCTGGTGGCGCGGGCGGCGGACGCGATCGGGCCGCTCGGCTGCCTCGTCAACAACGCCTCCGTCTTCGACTACGACGACATGCAGAGCGCAGACCGGGCAAGCTGGGAGCGCCACTTGTCGGTCAATCTGCGCGCGCCGTTCGTGCTGACGCAGGCCTTCGCGGCGGCGTTGCCGGCGGGAGCGGAGGGGTGCATCGTCAATGTCATCGACCAGCGCGTCTGGAACCTGACGCCGCACTTCGTGTCCTACACGCTCAGCAAGGCCGGCCTGTGGACGCTCACGCAGACGGCGGCGCTCGCGCTCGCGCCCCGCATCCGGGTCAACGGCATCGGCCCCGGCCCGACGCTGCCGAGCGTGCGCCAGAGCCGCGAGCACTTCGCCGCGCAGTACGAGGCCACGCCGCTGCAGCGCAGCGTGGCGCCGGCCGACATCGCCGACGGCATACGCTTCATCCTCGGCGCGCGCGCGCTCACCGGGCAGATGATCGCGCTGGACAGCGGCCAGCACCTCGGCTGGGCAATGCCGAAGGGGGAGCGGATCCTGGAATGACCTCAACAGACCCGCCGGCACGCTCCGAATCAGGGCGGCGCTGCCTGCTGATCCACGATCTGGTCGTGCTCTGCTCGATCGGCGTCCACCCGCACGAGCACCACCGCACCCAACGGGTGCGCATCAATGCCCGGGTCCGGGTGGCCGACGCGGACGGGCCGCTGGACGACCGTATCGCCAACGTCGTCTCCTACGAGACGATCGTGGACGGCATCCGCGCCATCATCGCCGGCGGCCACATCAATCTGGTGGAGACGCTGGCCGACCGCATCGTCGACCTCTGCCTCGCCAACCCTCGCGTGCGCGGCGCGTGGGTGCGGGTCGAGAAGCTCGACCTCTACCCGGATGCCGACGGGGTCGGCGTCGAGGTCGAGCGGAACCGCGACGACGTCTAGAGCGTATCCGCCTTTGACGGATACGCGACAGGCCGCGACTGCGGCCCGCCGCTTATGCGGCGCGCCCGCGCAGGCGCCGGCCGTCGCGCCGGCAGGCGCGCGGTATCGCTGGACGGCCGGCTGCCGTGAGCGATGAAGAGGCTGGAGCGTTTCCGCGTAAAGCGGACACGCTCTAACCCAGCACCCGGCCGGCGACGGCGTCGAGGCGCCGCACCAGCGCCGGGTCGCGCGCCTCCGGCGCCGTGATCAGCGCGTTCTCGAGCGCCCGGTCGCAGCCGGCGGGGCAGGGGGCGCGCTCGCCCGAGAGAGCCTCGCCCAGCGTCGCCACCAGGTGTCGGGCGGCGGCCGCGTTCTCCTGCAGGGTGCGCACGATGGCGTCCACCGTGACGGCGGCGTGATCCGGGTGCCAGCAGTCGTAGTCGGTCACCATCGCGACGGTCGCGTAGCAGATCTCCGCCTCGCGGGCGAGCTTGGCCTCCGGCATGTTGGTCATGCCGATCACCGCGCAGCCCCACTGCCGGTAGAGCTCCGATTCGGCCACCGTCGAGAACTGCGGCCCTTCCATCGCGAGATAAGTGCCGCCCCGATGGATGGCCAGGCCGAGGCCCTCGCCGGCCGCCTGCAGGTGGTCGCCGAGCCGCGGGCACACGGGCTCGGCCATGGAGACATGGGCGGCACAGCCGGCGCCGAAGAAGCTCTTCTCGCGCGCGACCGTGCGGTCGATGAACTGGTCGACGATGACGAACTCGCCCGGCGCAATGTCCTCGCGCAGGCTGCCCACCGCGCTGAGCGAGACGATGTCGGTCACGCCCGCGCGCTTGAGGGCGTCGATATTGGCGCGATAGTCGACCGCGCCGGGCGGCAGCCGGTGGCCCCGGCCGTGGCGCGGCAGGAACACCATCTCGATGCCCCCGAGCCGCCCGAGGAGAAGGGAATCCGACGGCGTGCCGAAGGGTGAGCGGACCTCGATCCGCTCGGTCTCGCTCAGTCCCTCGATCTCGTAGAGGCCGCTGCCGCCGATGACGCCCAGGCGGACCGGGGTGGTCTGTTCGGCCACGGACGCCCGCTAGCCCAGGCTAGCCCAGGTGGCGCGCGAGGTGGGCGAGGGAGCGGTCGCGGGCGAGCGCGGCGGCATCCGGGTGGTAGTCCGCCCGCTGGTCGCAGTTGAAGCCGTGGCCCGCGCCCTGATAGACGTGCACCGTCACGTCGGGGTGGGTCGTCTTGATCTCGTCCACGTCGGCCATCGGGATGCCCGCGTCTTCGGTGCCGAAGTGGAGCATGGTCGGGCAGTCCGGCGCCTCACCCACGAACTCGATGATCTGGCCGCCGTAGTAGCCGACCGTCGCGTCGATCTCCAGCCGGCAGGCGGAGAGCCAGGCGAGCGAGCCGCCCCAGCAATAGCCCACCACGCCAACCTTGGGCGCGCCCTCGAGCGCATCGACGCCGGCCTTGATGTCCATGACGGGGCCTTCCCAGCCGATATCGGCCTTGAGCGCGCGGCCCTCGTCCACCGTCTCCGCACTGTAGCCCAGCTCGATCCCGGCTTTCTTGCGGTCGAAGAGCGCCGGTGCCAGCACCAGGTAGCCCTGGGCCGCGTAGTCGTCGCACACCGAGCGGATATGGCCGTTGACCCCGAATATCTCCTGCACGAGCACGAGGGCTGCGCGCGCCTCGCCGTCGGGCGCGGCCCGGTATGCGTCGAGAACGTGACCGTCGTCCGCGGTCAGCCGGACAACTGCGCCCATCGGGGGTGCCTCCCTTTTCCACCGTTCTGCCGCGCGTCTGCGCGCGCGTGGTGTTCACATAGCAGATGGGGCATGGCCGTGCCACATGTTGGGCGGGTTAGACGTTGAAGCGGAACAGCATGACGTCGCCGTCGCGGACGACGTAGGCGCGGCCCTCCTGGCGCATGCGGCCGGCGCTGCGCGCCGCGTGGTCGCCGCCGAGCGCGATCAGCTCGTCGGCTGCGATCGTCTCCGCACAGATGAAGCCGCGGGCGAAGTCGGTGTGGACGCGTCCCGCCGCCTCGACCGCGGTGCTGCCTGCGACGATGGGCCAGGCGCGGGCTTCCGTCTCCGTGGCGGTGATGAAGCGGATCAAGCCCAGCAGCCGGTGGCCGGCCTGGATCACCCGGTCGAGGCCCGGCGCCTCGAGCCCGATCGCGTCGAGGAACGCGGCCTTCTCCGCGGGATCGTCGAGCTGGGCGATCTCCGCCTCGATCGCGGCCGAGATCACGACGTGCCCGGCGCCCGCAGTGTCGGCGTGGGCGCCCACCGCGGCGCTCATGGCGTTGCCTGCGGCCGCGCTCTCCTCGTCGACGTTGCTGACGTAGAGGACCGGCTTCGTGCTGAGCAGGTTCAACGCCTCGAGCGCATGCCGGACCGCCTCGTCCGCCGTGTCGGGCGCACGCGCCGGGCGGCCGCTCTCGACCAGCGCGAGCGCCGGCTCTATCGCCGCGAGCCGCTCTTGCGCTTCCCTGTCGCCGCCGCGGGCACGCTTCAGCGCGCCGTCGCGCTGGCGTTCCAGGCTCTCCAGGTCCGCCAGCAGGAGCTCGGTCTCGATCAGGGCGATGTCGTGCAGGGGATCGATGGCGCCGGGGCCGTGGGCGATCTGGTCGTCCTCGAAACAGCGGACCAGGTGGAGCAGTGCGTCGGCCTCGCGGACGTGGCCCAGGAAGCGGTTGCCGAGCCCTTCGCCCTTGCTCGCGCCGGCGACGAGGCCGGCGATGTCGACCACCTCCAGCACGCTCGGCACCACCTTGCGCGAGCCCGCGAGCCGCGCCACCCCGGCCAGCGCCTCGTCCGGCACGGGCGCGAGCCCGACATTGGGGTCCACGGTGCAGAAGGGATAGTTGCCGACCTCGGCCGCGCCGCTCCCCACCAGCGCGTTGAAGAGCGTGGACTTGCCCACGTTGGGCAGGCCCACGATGCCGCACCTAAAGCCCATCTCCGGGCTCCGGCGGCCGGCCCGTGGCCGCCTGCTCCGCCTCCTCCCGTTTCGTCCCCGGCGGCGGGGCGAGGAGGGCCACCCGGCTCATGAAGCCGCTGGCGTCGCCGGCCATCAGTAGGGGAAAGGCGTCGACGATGGCATCCAGGGTCCGGGGCAGCCACGCTTTGTCGGCGGCGGCGAAGTTGGAGAGAACGTAGCGCTGCATCAGGTCCCGGTCGTCGGGGCGGCCGATGCCGATCCGCACCCGCCAGAACTCGGCGCCGACATGGGCGCGGATGCTTCTCAGGCCGTTGTGGCCGGCGACGCCGCCACCGCATCGCGCGCGCACCTTGCCGCAGGCCAGATCGACTTCGTCGTGCAGGACGATGACGGCCGCAGGCTCCAGGCGATGGAAGCGGAGCGCGGCACCGACGGCGCGGCCGGACTCGTTCATGTAGGTCTGCGGCTTGAGCGCGAGAACGGCGTCGTCGCCCACGCGCCCGTCTGCGATCTCCGCGTGGAAGCGGGTGCGCCGCCTGAAGGTGCCGAAGCCGTGCGCGCCCGCCAGCGCGTCGAGCGCCATGAAGCCGACATTGTGCCGGTGCCCGGCCGCATCCGCGCCGGGATTGCCGAGGCCGACCAGCAGGCGGGCGGGCGCACCCGCCGGGGCGGCGCGGGAGCGGCGGAAGAAGGCCGTGCTATGACTCCTCGCCGTCGTCGGCAGGCGCGGCCTCGGCATCCTCCTCCGCACCTTCCTCGCCGTCCACCTCTTCGTCGCCCTCCTCGCCTTCCTCTTCCTCGACCGGCTCGACGATGATCGTGGGCGCGGCGATGGTAGCGACGGTGAAGTCACGGTCCGTGATGGCGGGCGTGACGCCTTCGGGCAGGTCGATGTCGCTGATGTGGATGCTGTCGCCGATCTCGCGCCCGGCGACGTCGGCCACGATATGCTCGGGGATCGCCTCGATCGGGCAGACGAGCTCGACCTCGTGGCGGACGATATTCAGGACGCCGCCCCGCTTCAGGCCCTCGCTTTCCTCCTGCCCCACGAACAGCACCTCCACCGAGACCGCCATGGTGGCGCCCGCGACATAGCGGATGAAGTCGATGTGGATCGGCGCGTCGGTCACCGGGTCGACCTGAACGTCGCGGGCGAGGACGCGCACCGTGTCGTCGCCGATCTTGAGGTCGTAGAGGCGGGCGAAGAAGCCGCGCCGGTTGAGCTCGCGTTCGAGCATGTTGTGATCAAGGGAGACGCAGAGCGGCTCGCCGTCGCCGCCATAGACGATGGCCGGCGTGCGGCCGTCGCGCCGCAGCGCCCGCGCGCCTCCCTTGCCACGCGGCTCGCGCGGCTGTGCATCGATGACTGCTTGCTCGCTCATAGTCCTGCTTTCCGGGAGTTCTGGCCCGCTCGCCTCAGTCGAAGAGGCTCGAGACCGACGATTCCGAACTGATGCGGAGGATCGATTCCGCCATCAACTGCGCGATGGAGAGGACGCGGATGTTTTCCGCGTCCCGCACCGCGTCGGTGGTCTGGATGCTGTCCGTGACCACCAGCGATTCGAGTGCCGACGATGAGACCCGTTCCGCCGCCCCGCCCGAGAGCACCGCGTGGCTGACATATCCGTGAACCGCCTTGGCGCCGGCTTCCCGCAGCGCGGTTGCCGCATTGCAGAGCGTTCCGGCCGAATCGACGATGTCGTCGACGATGATGCAGCGTCGCTCCTCGACATCGCCGATGATGTTCATGACTTCCGACTGGCCGGCCTTCTCGCGCCGCTTGTCGACGATCGAGAGGTCGGCGTCGAAGCGCTTGGCCATGGCGCGCGCGCGCAGCACGCCGCCGACATCGGGCGAGACGAACATCAGCGGCTCGTTGTCGTAGTTCTGCTTGATGTCGTGCACCATCACCGGCTGGGCGTAGAGGTTGTCCACCGGGATGTCGAAGAAGCCCTGGATCTGGCCGGCGTGGAGGTCGAGGGTGAGGATCCGGTTGGCGCCGCTCGCCTCGATCAGGTTGGCGACGAGCTTGGCGGAGATCGGCGTTCTGGGCGCCGACTTCCGGTCCTGCCGGGCATAGCCGAAATAGGGGATCACCGCCGTTACCCGCTGCGCCGAGGCGCGCTTCAGCGCATCGAGGCAGACCAGGAGCTCCATCAGGGTGTCGTTGGCCGGAGTCGAGGTCGACTGGATCAGGAAGACGTCTTCGCCGCGCACGTTCTCGAGAATCTCGACGAAAATCTCGGAATCGGAGAAGCGGCGGATCGACGCGCGGGTGAGCTGGGTGCCGAGCGCCGACGCGATCGCCTCAGCCAGCGGCCGGTTGCTGTTCCCGGCAACGAGCTTCATCGATGAC
>WTGU01000061.1 GCA_011523425.1 Alphaproteobacteria bacterium | reverse complement strand
CGCCTGGGTTCCCCCTCCGCCTTTGGGGGAGGGGGACAGGGGGAGGTGGGAGTCGTTCGGGCTGTCGTGAACCCGTCTGGTCGGAAAATGCTCAAAATCCCCGGCGATGGGCGCCGCCGCGGCGCCGTCAGGCCATGTCCTTCGGCGTCAGCGAGGCGGGCGGGGTCGCGGGCACCGTCGCCCGCTGGGCCCGCATCGAATCGTCGAGCTTCTCGCGCGCCTGCGCTAGCTCCTGCTCCAGCGCGCGTGCGCGCCGCCGGCCCCGCCGCGCGGTCCGCCGCAGCTTGTGGTCGAGCAGCCAGCGCACCAGGGCGCCGGTGAGAAAGCCCACCGCCAGAGCGCCCACCGCCAGCGCCCAGATCGGAATGTCGAGCCGGTAGGGGAGCGGCGCGACGCTGATGGCGACCGGCCCGCGGTTCGCCACGGCGAAGGCGATGACGATGAGAGCGACCACCGCTGCGATCGACCAGGCGAGAATTCTCATGGGTCGGCTCTTCCCGCCGCGGCGCGCGGCGCGTCAGCCGCTCGTTCCGACGGCCGCGGCCTGCGACCGCAGCGCGCCGGTCACGCCGCGCCGCTCACGCGCGGTTGATCCGCTCGCGCAGCTCCTTGCCGGTCTTGAAGAACGGCAGGAACTTCCTCTCGACCCGCACCGCAACCCCGGTGCGCGGATTGCGGCCGACCCGCGCCGCCCGCTGGCGGACCGAGAACGCGCCGAAACCGCGAAGCTCGACCCGGTCGCCTTGCGCGAGCGCATCGCTGATCTCCGTGAAGAGACGGTTCACCACGCGCTGGTAATCGCGGTGGTAGAGGTGCTGGTCGGCGTGCTTCTCCGCCAGCCGCTGAATGAGTTCGGACTTGGTCATGCTGGAGACACCCTACTGTCCGACACCCCCCGGCGCCTGCATCCGACCGCCGAGAACGTCGTCATTTCAGTCCGATACATCAGGGTGCCAAACCGCGATCAGACCGTCAAGAGCGAGCGTTCGCGCCGGCGCGACATGTTCGAGCGCGGCGCCGATGGTCTCCATCAGCCCGTCCCTCTCGCCGGCCACGTCCACGACCGGCAGAGTCTCGGCCACGCCGTGGACCTCGGCGAGCCACGCGCGCGCCTCGCTCTCGCTGCCGATCGCGTCCACGAGGCCGGCCCGGACCGCCTGCCCGCCCGTGAAGACGCGCCCGTCGGCGAGCGCCAGCGCCGCGTCACGATCGAGGGAGCGGCGCTCCATCAGGAGTTCCAGGAACGAGTCGTAGATGTCGTCCACCACGCTCCGCATGACGTGGCGGGTGGGATCGTCCAGCCGCTCGAAGGGCGTGGGCTTCGCCTTCTGAGGGCCGCTGCGAATCGCCTCGGCGCGCACGCCGATCTCCTCCAGCAGCGCCGTGAACTCGGCGGTCTGGAAGAGGATGCCGATGGAGCCGGTGAGCGACGCCTCGCGGGCCAGCAGCCGGTCCGCGGCAAGCGCGGCCATGTAGGCCGCCGACGTCGCGGTCGTGCCGAGCACGGCGACCACGGGCTTGGCCTCGGCAAGCGAGCGCAGGCTCAGGTAGAGCGCCTCGCCCCCCACCGCCGTGCCGCCGGCGGAGTCGATCCGCAGTACCACCGCGCGCACCGCGTCGTCGTCCCGGAGATCGGCAATGAGGCGATCGCGCGCGGGATCGTCCTCGATGAACCCGGTGATCCAGAGCCGGGCGACCCGCTCTCCGTCCTCGAAGGCGAAGGGCGCCGCCGCCACCAGTGCGACCGCGACCAGGGCCGCGATGGCCAGCGCCCGCCAGATAGAGACGCCCCGCTTGAGACGGCGGCGATCGAGCAGCCGGTCGGGATCCAGGTTCGCCATGTCCCTGTCGGATCGCGCGCCCCGTCGCGCTCCGGACCCTGCGCTAGACGGTCACGGCGCGCGCCTCAGCTCTTGTCCGGCGCGTCCTCCGCGTCCTCCGCATCCGCCGCGCGCGCCGCCTCTTCCTGGGTCTTGCGGTCGAGCGCGGCGCCCAGGATGTCGCCCAGGCTGGCGCCGCTGTCGGTCGAGCCGTACTCCGCCATCGCCTGCTTCTCCTCCTGGACCTCGAGGGCCTTGATGGAGAGGGAGACGCGGCGGTGGTTGCGGTCGATCTGCAACAGCTTGGCGTCGACCTTGTCGCCGGGCGCGAAGCGCGAGGGGCGCTGCTCGTCGCGATCGCGGGCGAGATCGGAGCGCTTGATGTCGCCGGGCAGCGATCCGAATATCTCGACCTCGACGCTGTGTTCGTGGACCGCCGTGACGGTGCAGGTCACCGTCTGGCCGCGGCGCGCCTCCGCGCCGTGGAAGGGGTCGTCGTCGAGCTGCTTCAGGCCGAGCCCGATCCGCTCCTTCTCGACGTCGACCGTCAGCACCTTGGCCTTCACCTCGTCGCCCTTCCTGTAGCGCTTCAGGGCCTCCTCGCCGGGGGTGAGCCAGTCCAGGTCCGAGAGGTGCGCCATGCCGTAGATCTCGCCCGGCAGCTCGACGAACAGGCCGAACTCCGTGATGTTCTTGATCTCGCCCTCGACGGTCGTGCCCTCGGGATGGGTCTCGGCGAAGCTGATCCAGGGATTGTCCAGGCACTGCTTGAGGCCGAGGCTCACGCGCCGCTTGTCGGGGTCGACGTCGAGCACCATGACCTCGACCTCCTGACTGGTCGAGATGATCTTGCCCGGATGCACGTTCTTCTTGGTCCAGCTCATCTCGGAGACGTGGACCAGCCCCTCGACGCCCGGCTCGAGCTCCACGAAGGCGCCGTAATCGGTGATGTTCGTCACCCGGCCGGTGAACTTCGTCCGCACCGGGTACTTGGCCTCGACGCCCTCCCACGGGTCGGCCTCGAGCTGCTTCATGCCGAGCGATATGCGCTGGGTCTCCGGGTTGAAGCGGATGACCTGGACGTTGACCGTCTGGCCGATCTGGAGCGCGTCGGCCGGGTGATTGACGCGGCGCCAGGAAATGTCGGTCACGTGCAGCAGGCCGTCGACCCCGCCGAGGTCGACGAAGGCGCCGTAGTCGGTGATGTTCTTGACCACGCCTTCGAGCACCTGCCCCTCGTGGAGGTTGGCGATGAGCTCATTGCGCTGCTCGGCGCGGGTATCCTCGAGCACGGCGCGGCGGGAAACGACGATGTTGCCGCGGCGGCGATCCATCTTGAGGATCTGGAAGGGCTGGTCGGTGCCGACCAGCGGCGCGATGTCGCGCACCGGCCGGATGTCGACCTGGCTGCCCGGCAGGAACGCCACGGCGCCGTCGAGATCGACCGTGAAGCCGCCCTTGACCCGGCCGAAGATGACGCCGGTGACCCGCTCGCCGTCCTTGTAGGCCTGCTCCAGCTTCTCCCAGGCCTCCTCGCGCCGCGCCCGCTCCCGGCTCAGCGAGGCCTCGCCGCGCGCGGTCTCGAAGCGCTCGATGTAGACCTCGACCTCGTCGCCCACCTTCACCTCGGCCGCCTGGCCGGGCGCGGCGAACTCCTTGAGCGGAACGCGGCCCTCCACCTTGAGTCCGACATCGATCAGGGCGGCATCGTTCTCGATGGCGAGAACCGTACCCTTGACCACGCCGCCCTCGAAGCGGGGCGTGTCGTCGAGGAACGCATCGAGCATCTCCGCGAAGTTCTCCTTCGCGGCGGCGGTCTCCTGGGGTGCTTCTGCTGTCTCGGCCGTCATCTGATCTCCAGCATGTCAGGTAGGCGCTCTCGCGCGGGTCTCTGCCCGCGCCGGGCGCGATCTGCGAGGGGTGAGCGCGTTGCCGCGGCGCGGATCCCGGGTCCGTCTCTAGGGGGAGGGAAGACGCGCATCCACGATCGCCGCCGCCCGCTCGAAGACCTCATCGGGGCCGAGGGCGGTGGTATCGATCCGACAGGCGTCTGCCGCCGGCTTCAGGGGTGCGGCGCTGCGCCGGCTGTCGCGGGCGTCGCGGGCCTTTATTTCATCCAAAACGCGGGATTCTATACTCTCGACGCCGCGCGACCGCAACTCACAAAGGCGGCGGGCGGCGCGCACCGCAACGCTCGCCTCCAGGTAGATCTTCACCTGCGCGTCGGGACAGACGACGGTGCCGATGTCGCGCCCGTCGAGCACCGCGCCGGGGGGGCGGGCGGCGAAGGCGCGCTGATAGTCGAGCAGGGCCTCGCGCACGGCGCCGTGCACGGCCAGCGCCGAGGCCGCCTCGCCCACCGCCTCGTCGCGGAGCGCCGGGTCCGCGAGGTCGGCGTCGGTGACGGCGCGGGCCTGGGCCGCGGCCGCCTCCGCCTGCCCCGGCTCGCCCTTCTGCCGCAGCAGGCGGAGCGCGACGGCCCGGTAGAGCAGGCCGGTGTCGAGGTGCCGGAGCCCGTAGTGCGCGGCGAGACGGCGCGCGAGGGTCCCCTTTCCCGCCGCCGCCGGCCCGTCCACCGCGATGACCAGCGGCCGCTCTTCAGCAGGGGGCAATCGAGGCTCCCAGAACGTTCATGGCGTCGACGAAGCCGGGATAGCTGGTGCCGATCATCGAGCCGTCGTCGACGGTCATCGGCTTTTCGCTCGCCATGCCGAGGATGAGGAAGGCCATGGCGATGCGGTGATCGAGCTCGGTCGCCACCAGGCCGCCGCCGGGCGGCGGGCCGCCCCGGCCCTCGATATCGAGCCCGTGGTCCCGCTCCGTCACGCTCACCCCGGCTGCGCGCAGGCCGGCAGCGGTCGCGCCCAGCCGGTCGCTTTCCTTGACCCGGAGCTCGGCGAGGCCGTTGAGGCGCGTGGTGCCTTCGGCGCAGGCGGCGACGACGCTGAGGATCGGGTACTCGTCGATCATGCTGGGCGCCCTCGCCGCCGGCACGTCGACCGCGCGGAGCGGGCCGGCGCGCACCGCGATGTCGGCGACCGGCTCGCCGGCCTCTTCGCGAACGCGCCCCGTCTCGATCGCCGCTCCCATCTCGCGCAGGGTCTCGATCAGCCCGATCCGGCCGGGATTGATGCCGACGCCCTCGATCACCAGGTCGGAGCCCGGCACGATCAGCGCGGCGGCGATGGGAAAGGCCGCGGCGCTGGGATCGCCCGGCACCGTCAGCGCGCAAGGCGCGAGCTCGGGATAGCCGGTGACGGCGATGACGCTGCCGCCGTCTGCGTCCGCCCCGGTCTTCACCTCTGCGCCGAAGCGGTGCAGCATGCGCTCGGTGTGGTCCCGGCTCGGCGCGGGCTCGACCACACGGGTCTCGCCGGGTGCGTTGAGGCCGGCGAGCAGCACGGCCGACTTCACCTGCGCCGACGCCACCGGCAGCCGGTACTCGATCGGCATCGGCTGG
Source organism: Alphaproteobacteria bacterium (assembly GCA_011523425.1). Taxonomy (GTDB): domain Bacteria; phylum Pseudomonadota; class Alphaproteobacteria; order UBA828; family UBA828; genus WTGU01. The sequence goes on along the minus strand of WTGU01000061.1, from coordinate 2,347 downwards.
GCGGCGCCGATCACCGCGAGCGGCAGGCGGCCGCCGCTGCGGGCCTCGAAGCTCGCGCCCATCCGCTCCAGCGGCTCGATGATGCGGCCCATCGGGCGCCGCCTGAGCGAGCGGTCGCCGGTCATGAAGGTGGTGAAGCCGTGGCTCGCGCAGATCCCCGCGAGCAGGCGCACCGCGGTGCCGGAGTTGCCGAGATCGAGCACGCCGTCGGGCTCGGCCAGTCCGCCGACGCCGACGCCGTGCACGACCCAGCTTCCGTCGCCTGCCCGCTCGATGACGGCCCCGAGCGCGCGCAGCGCGGCCGCCGTCGCCGCCACGTCCGCGCTTTCGAGGAGGCCCCGCACGCGGCTCTCGCCCACCGCCAGCGCGCCCAGCATCAGCGCGCGATGGGAGATCGACTTGTCGCCCGGCACGGCGCAGCTTCCCTCGAGGGAGCCGGCAGCCGACGAGATCAGGGCGTGCGATCCCCGCTCTCCGGCGCAGTCCTCGCGGCGGGCGGGTGGTGTGGGCGTGGTGTCGGGCACGCACCGTCTCTAGCACAGCGCCGGGCCGCGTCAAGCAGCGCAAATTTGGTTTTGACAGAGGGGCGCCAAACTGGCATTGGCGTCGCCTTCGGCAGCCGCAAGAAGACGCAGGGAGGCGCAGGCGTGGCGAAGCGGGAATGGGGCGCCAAGCACACATGTGCGGACTGTGGCGTGAAGTTCTACGACTTGCACCGTAACCCGATCGCGTGCCCCAAGTGCGGCAGCGTGATCGAAATCGAGACGGTCCGGCCCAACCGGCGCCGGCCGCCGGTACCGCCGGCACCGCCGGAGCCGGCACCGCCGGAGCCGGCGTCGCACCCCGGTGGGCACGCCGACGCGCCGGCGGAAGCGGCGGGCGAGGTGGAGGAGGCGCCCGCGGACGACGAGATGATCGACGACGATCTGGGCGATGACGACGACGGCGGCGACGATCTGGCGGCCGACCTGGACGATACGGACGATACGGAGCCGACCGTGCCGGCATCCTGATCGGCGGCGCACCACCCGTACTTTCGCCTTGCGTCGGGCGCGGCGGAGCAACTAGGGTTCCAGCCGCCGCGCGGCGCGCCCGGACCGTCGCGCGGCGCACCCGGAATTGCGGGGCCATAGCTCAGTTGGGAGAGCGCTTGAATGGCATTCAAGAGGTCGGGGGTTCGACTCCCCCTGGCTCCACCATTCCGATAGACTGCACGTTCCTGCAGAGACCCTGAAGGCCCCGGATTTCCGGGGTTTTCTCTTGTCTGGCAAGCTTCCACCGTTCTTCTTCGGCCTTACTCAAGCGGATCGACGCAATAGAATTTTCCGTCCGACCGCTCTTCGACAAAATAGTCGCCCGACACGTATTCGATTCCCCCATACTTGTGGAAGCATTCAACAAGCACCACCGCGCCTTGCATGACCCGCTTCAAGCCCGTCGAACGAAGGGGTGACCGGCTCCCTCCGATGGCCCTCAACCGGCATTGAAACTGGACTACTCGATGAGGTGGGCCGATCATCCTGCCGTCGATGCCGGTCTTGACGAGCCCTGCCGGTTGAACCTCCTTGAGCGCGTGACCGACGACAGCACCAAGGGAGATTGACACGTGGCTGCCCCGGAACGCGGCTGAGATGGAGGCCGCCCGCGCCGATATCGAGCGCCTCGCCGGGATGATCGCGGACGCACGCCGGGCGGTCGTCTTCACCGGCGCCGGGATATCGACCGAGTCGGGCATCCCGGACTTCCGCAGCCCGACCGGCATCTGGTCGCAGACCACGCCGATCTATTACCAGGAGTTCCTCGCCTCCGAGGACGCGCGTATCGAGGCCTGGCGGCGCAAGTTGCTGGTCGACCGGGACATGGTCGGCGCCACGCCGAACCGCGGGCACCGGGCGGTCGCCAAGCTGGTCCGCACCGGCAAGGTCTCGAGCGTGATCACCCAGAACATCGACAACCTGCACCAGGAGTCGGGCGTGCCCAGGGAGAAGGTGATCGAGCTCCACGGCAACGGCAGCTATGCGAAATGCGTCGCGTGCGAGACCCGCTACGAGCTTGCACCGATCAAGGAGGCGTTCGAGAGGGACTCCGTGCCGCCCGTCTGCACGCTCTGCGGCGCGCCGGTCAAGACGGCGACGATCTCCTTCGGCCAGGCGATGCCGGAGGACGAGATGGAGCGCGCGAGGCGCGAGACCCTTGCCTGCGACCTCTTCCTCGCCGTCGGCTCGTCGCTCGTGGTCTATCCCGCCGCCGGGTTTCCCATCCTCGCCAAGGAATCCGGCTCCCCCCTCGTCATCCTGAACCGCGACCCCACCGACCTCGACGGCATCGCCGACCTCGTCATAAACCG
>WTGU01000140.1 GCA_011523425.1 Alphaproteobacteria bacterium | reverse complement strand
GATTGGGCACCCGAAGCAACTCGCTGCGATCGTGTCTGAACGAAAAGTGCTCTAGCGGCCGTGGCACGGTCACCCGTCGCTGCCGTCGGTGTCGGCAGGCGCCGGCAGGGTCTCGGCGTCGATCCAGGCGAGGTAGTCCTCGTTGCCGCCCGCGATCGGCAGCGCGATCACGCAGGGGCAGGCGTAGCTGTGCAGCGCCTTGACCTTGGCGGTGAGCGGCGCGACGAGGTCGGCGCGGGTCTTGGCCCAGAGCATGGCCTCTCCGGCCTCCCGCAGCGCGCCCTCCCAGCGGTAGAGGGAGGAGACCTGCGGCACGATGTTGACGGAGGCGGCGAGGCGCGCCTCCACCAGCGCGCGGCCGATGGCGTCCGCCTCCGCCGCCGACGGCGCGGTGACGCAGACCGCGACGTGCGCCATGTCCCGCCCCCTTCCTGCGTTGCCGCGCGCCCGGCCGACGATACAGCATTTCGTGGGCCGGTGGCGGAGCGGCACGGAAGGGGCTTCCCCCCCCCCGTCCGGTGCCCCGGACCATGGTGCGGAGCACGGCGCCCGGCGGCCGTGGCAGGATCGCGCCATGCAGAACGAACGCACACCCCCCGCCGCCGACGAGAAGACCGGGCGCTCGTCGCTCCTGCGGCTCCCGCCCGAGATCCTGGAAGACGTCGACGCGGCCATCGGCGACGGCGCCACCATCGACGAGACCGTGGCCCTGATCCGCGCCCGCGGCGGCGAGTGCTCGCGCTCGGCCGTCGGCCGCTATGCCAAGAGCCTGCGCGACGCCATGCAATGGCGCCACGAGCTCGACCGCTGCGCCGAGACGTGGCTGCGCGTGCTCGGCGAGCGTGCCGAGGGCAACCCGGCGCTCATGGCGCTTGAGGCCCTGCGCGTGCTGACCCTCAAGACGATGGGCGACCTCGCCAAGGGCAGGGAGCAGGTGCCGGCGGCCGACATCGTCCGCCTCGCGCTGGCGCTGCGCCAGATCGAGGGCGCCGACAAGTCCCGCGGCGAGCGGGAGCGTGCGACGGCCGAGGCCGAGGCCCGCGCCACCGGCGGGCCTCCCTACAGCCAGGGGCTCTCGGACGAGGCCGTCGCCATCATCCGCAGGGCCGTCGAGTGCGAGTTCTCGCGGTGAGCGCGCCGCAGGTGGGACGGGGAGGGGTCCATATCTCAACGGAATCCCTTGCCGTCCCGCGAAATCCCGCATGACCCCCAGGCCCCCGGCTCCTGTCCCGTGCAATCCCGCTTTCTCCGGCCGGATCCCGCCGAATCCCACCGAATCCCGCAGGATCCCGGTGCCTCCCCGGCCTCCTGTCCCGCACGGCGCGCACATCTCGGCCCGCCCGCCCGCCGGCAGGCGCGTATTGCCGGACTCGCCCGTCTGCGATAGGGTGAGGCCGATGGTTCCGGGCGCGGAGTCGGCTCTCCCGCCCCGAGCACCCCCAGGGACGGAACAGGGGCCTCAAGTGGGCAGCAGCGGCGTCATGCAGGTCATCCTGGCGGAGCCCCGCGGCTTCTGCGCCGGAGTCGAGCGTGCGATCGAGATCGTCGAGCGCGCGCTCGAGGTGTTCGGCCCGCCGGTCTACGTCCGCCACGAGATCGTGCACAACAAGCGCGTGGTGGACGATCTCCGCAAGAAGGGCGCGGTCTTCGTCGAGGAGATCGACGAGGTGCCCGAGGGCGCGGTCACCATCTTCAGCGCCCACGGCGTCGCGGAGAAGGTGGAGAGCGAGGCCGAGCGCCGCAACCTGCCGGTGATCGACGCGACCTGCCCGCTGGTCGCCAAGGTGCATATCGAGGCGAGGCGCTACGAGCGCGAGGGGCGCGAGATCATCCTCATCGGCCATGACGGCCATCCCGAGGTGGAGGGCACCAGCGGCCGGGTGAAGAACGGCGTGCACATCGTCGCCACGCCGGAGGACGTCTCCAGGCTCCAGGTGGTGAACCCCGACAAGGTCGCCTACGTCACCCAGACGACGCTCAGCGTCGACGACACCCGCGACGTGATCGAGGCGCTCACCTCGCGCTTCCCCAGCATCTCCGGGCCCGACGTGAAGGACATCTGCTACGCGACCCAGAACCGCCAGGCCTCGGTGCGCAAGCTCGCCGAGGACGTCGAGCTGATCCTGGTGGTGGGCGCGCGCAACAGCTCCAACTCCAACCGCCTGCGCGAGATCGGCGAGGAGATGGGCGTGCCGACGCACCTGATCGACGACGCCCGCGACCTCGACCCGACCTGGTTCGAGGGCGTCCGCCGGGTCGGCGTCACCGCCGGCGCATCGGCGCCGGAGGAGCTGGTGCAGGATCTGGTCGCCCGGCTGCGGGAGATCAACGAGGTCGAGTTGCAGATCCAGGACGGCATCAAGGAGCGGGTGCGCTTCAAGCTGCCGGCCGAGCTGGTCGAGGCGAGCAGCAACGGCCAGGCCCCGGCGCAGGCCGAAGGCGCGTCGGGCGCGTGAGCGCTCGCCCGTGAGTCGCCGATGTCCGTCCCGCTGATCCAGAAGGTCCGCGTCGGCGCCTACATCGTCGGCAAGAAGCTCGCGGGCGAGAAGCGCTATCCCCTGGTGCTCATGCTCGAGCCGCTCTTCCGCTGCAACCTGGCCTGCCCCGGCTGCGGCAAGATCGACTACCCGCCCGAGATCCTGAACCAGCGCCTCAGCCTGGACGAGTGCCTCGAGGCGGTGGACGAGTGCGGCGCGCCGATCGTGTCGATCCCCGGCGGCGAGCCGCTGATCCATCCGGAGATCGGCGAGATCGTCTCCGCCATCATCGCGCGCCGGAAGTTCGTCTATCTCTGCACCAACGCGCTGCTGCTCAGGAAGAAGCTCGACCTCTTCACGCCGAGCAATTACCTGACCTTCTCCGTCCACCTCGACGGGCTGGAGGAGGAGCACGACCACGCCGTCGACCAGCCCGGCACGTTCAAGCGCGCGGTCGACGCGATCAGGGAGGCGCAGCGCCGGGGCTTCCGGGTGAACGTCAACGCCACCGTCTTCGACGGCCACCCGGCGGAGCGTCTCGCCGCGTTCTTCGACTTCGTGACCGACGAGCTCGGCGCCGAGGCGATCACCGTCTCGCCCGGCTATTCCTACGAGCGGGCGCCCGATCAGCAGCACTTCCTCAACCGGACCAAGACCAAGGAGCTCTTCCGCGAGATCTTCGCGCTGGGTGCCGGCAAGAAGTGGCGCTTCAGCCAGTCCAGCCTGTTCCTGGACTTCCTCGCCGGCAACCAGAGCTTCCAGTGCACGCCCTGGGGCAACCCGACCCGCAACGTCTTCGGCTGGCAGAAGCCCTGCTACCTGATCGGCGAGGGCTACGTCTCGAGCTTCCGCGCGCTGATGGAGGAGACCGACTGGGACTCCTACGGCACCGGCCGCTACGAGAAGTGCGCCGACTGCATGGTCCACTGCGGCTACGAGCCCACCGCGGCGGAGCACTCGCTCGCCCGGCCCTGGGCGGCGCTGATGGTCAAGCTGCGCGGGATCAGGACCAGCGGGCCGATGGTGAGCGAGATCGACCTGACCGGCGCCCGCCCCGCCGAGTACATGTTCGACCGCCACGTGCAGGAGAAGCTGCAGGAGATCAGGCGGGTCGAGGAGGCGGCCTCACGGGTCGACGAGAAGGGGCGCCGCCCGGCGACCAACGCGGCGTAGCCGGCGCATCGCCTGCGCTCCGTCGAGCGCGAGGGCCAGCATGTCCATGCATTCCCACGGCCGGCGCAGCAGCGCGCCCGCGACCGCGGCGCCGTCGATGCGGCCGTCGCCGGTGATGCCGGCTAGGGCCGCGAGCGGCAGCGTGCGGTTGCTCGGGTCGCTGACGACGCGGAGGACGACGAAGGGCACGCCGGCTTCCGCCGCTGCGCGGGCGACGACGTGGCTCTCCATGTCCGCCGCCCTAGCCTGCGTCTCGGCGAAGAGGGCGAGCTTCTGCGCGGCGTGCGCCACGGGCCTGTCGACGCCTGCGATCGCGCCGCCCTCGGCCGGCATCGCCAGCGCCCGGCCCAGCGCCTCCCGCACGCCCGCGTCCGCATGCAGGAACCGGTCGTCCGGCGGCGGCGCCGGCAGCTCAAGGTCGTCGGTCCGCTTGAACGAGGCCATCTGCTGCAGCCGGTCGCGCACGCCGCCGCGATCGGGCGGCTGGACCTCTCCCTCGCGGGCGATGACGGCGTCTGGCAGCAGCACAGCCCCAGGCCCGAGCCGGGGATCGAGCCCGGCGGCGAAGCCGTAGCTCACCAGCAGCCGGACGCCGTCCGCGATCATCGCGTCCGCCGCCTGGGCGGCGCGGGCCGGATCGGCGGCGGAGACGGCGATGCGGAGCGCGCCCGCAGGCAGGGTCGCCGCCTCCGACGCGAGGCCGGTGACGACGCCGGTCAGGGAGCGGTCTGCCATGACCCTGGTGAGAAGTGCGGGCTACATGCCGTGGAGCGGGCGGCGTTCGTTGCCGCGCATGAGGGAGCGGTAGCGCGCCAGCGCCCAGAGCGGGAAGTAGGCGCTGTAGCCGTGGTAGCGCAGGTAGAAGACGCGCGGGAAGCCCACCGCGGTGTAATCGTCCTCGCGCCACTTGGCGCCCTCGCGCTCGGCCCGGCAGAGATAGGCGACGCCGCGCCGCACCGGCTCGCTCCCCACCTCGCCCGCCGCCATCAGGGCGAGCAGCGCCCAGGCGGTCTGCGAGGGGGTCGAGATCGCCTCGAACGAGCGCTCGATGCGCTCGGCGTAGTAGCTGTCGCCGGTCTCGCCCCAGCCGCCGTCGGCGCGCTGCTTCGCCTCCAGCCAGGCCACCGCCTTGCGGACGCTCGGAGCGGCCGGGTCCTCGCCGGCGACGTTGAGCGCGCACAGCACCGACCAGGTGCCGTAGATGTAGTTCGTGCCCCAGCGGCCGAACCAGGAGCCGTTCTCCTCCTGCTCGCGCCGCAGGTAGGCGAGGCCCCGGGCGACGGTCGGGTGTTCCCGCGCGTAGCCGATCTGACAGAGAAAGCTCACGCAGCGCGCGCTGACGTCGGCGGTGGCCGGGTCCAGCAGCGCCCCGTGATCGGCGAAGGGGATGTGGTTCAGGTAGAAGTGCTCGTTCTCGGCGTCGAAGGCGCCCCAGCCGCCGTTCTCGTTCTGCATGGCGACGACCCAGTCCGCCGCCCGCTCGATGGCGTCCTTGTGCGCCTCCGGGTCGGCGCGATGCAGCGCCATGCCGACGACCGCCGTGTCGTCCACGTCCGGGTAGTGGTCGTTGCGGTACTGGAAGGCCCAGCCGCCCGGCGGCGCATCCGGGCGCATCGCCGCCCAGTCGCCGGCGAGCTCGTCGACCTGGAGGTCGGCGAGCCAGGGGAGGGAGGCGCGCGCCGCGCGCTCCTCCGCATCGCCGTCGCATTCGAGCAGGCTGTGCGCGGCGAGCGCGGTGTCCCACACCGGCGAGACGCAGGGCTGGCAATACTGGCTGCCGTTCTCCGGCTCGGTCAGCAGCAGGTCGAGAGCGCGGCGGGCGGTGCTGCGCGCCGGGTGGTCGCGGGCGTAGCCGAGCGTGTCGAAGGCCATCAGCAGGTTCGCCATTGGCGGAAAGATCCCCCCCAGCCCGTCCTCGCCGTTGAGCCGGGTCAGGCACCACTCGAGCGCGCGCTCGACCGCGCGCCGCCGCACCCCGTCCGGTATCGCCTTCTCGCCGAGGGCGAGCACGCGGTCCAGCGTCAGGAAGGACCACTGCGTGGCGGTCTCCCGCGGGAAGTAATGCCAGTCCCGCTCCGGCGGGGTCGTGAACAGCTCCGCGATATCGATGCCCCGCGGGTTTCTCGCCCTGGGCTTGAGCGCGAGCAGGATCGTGAGCGGCACGATGGTGGTGCGCGACCAGTAGGAGACCTTGTCCAGGTGGAAGGGAAACCAGCGCGGCAGGAGGACCATCTCCACCGGCATCGCCGGCACGGCGCGCCACGGCACCTGGCCGAAGAGAGCCAGCGTGATCCGCGTGAACACGTTGCACCGCGCAGCCCCACCGGCGGCGAGAACGGCCTCGCGGGCGCGGACCATGTGCGGCGCCTCCGGATCGTCGCCCACCAGCTTCAGCGCGTAGTAGGCCTTGACCGTGCAGCTCAGGTCGAACGCGCCGCCGTGGAAGAGCGGCCAGCCGCCGTGCGCGGCCTGGCGGGCGCGGATGTAGGCGCCGAGCCGCGCCTCGGTCTCGGGCGCGGTCTCGTCGAGAAAGTGGTTCAGCAGGATGTACTCGGCGGGGATCGTCGCGTCGGCCTCGAGCTCGAAGAGCCAGTGGCCGTCGTCGCGCTGGAGGCCGCGCAGGCCGGCGGCCGCATCGGCGATTACCGCTTCGAAGTCGGGGAGGGGAAGGCTCTCGTCCGCGCCGTTCGACGGAGCCCCGGCGGCGGTTTCGCTCCGCCGGTCCGACTCGGCGCGCGCGAACTCCATGGGCCCGTCAGGCGCGGCGCGGCATCGTGGCCGAGTTGCTGCCGAGGGCGGAGAGCGCCGTCTCCACGATATCGTGCGCGGTCAGCCCGGCGTCTTCGTACATGCCGGCGGGCGTGCCGTGGGCCACGAAGCGGTCGGGCAGGAGCATCGGGCGGATCTTGAGGCCGGCGTCGAGGAAGCCCGCCATGGCCAGGAACTGCATGACGTGGGCGCCGAAGCCGCCGATCGAGCCTTCCTCGATGGTGATCAGCACCTCGTGCTCCCGCGCCAGCCGGCGGATCAGGTCCTCGTCGAGCGGCTTCGCGAAGCGGGCGTCGGCGACGGTGGTGGAGAGGCCCCGCGTCTGCAGCTCGTCGGCCGCGCCGAGCGCCTCCTGCAGCCGCGCGCCGAGGGAGAGGATCGCGATCGCCGTGCCCTCGCGGACGATCCGCCCCTTGCCGATGGGGAGCTCCTTCGGCGTCTCCGGCAGCGGCACGCCGGTACCCTCGCCGCGCGGGTAGCGGAAGGCGCTGGGGCGGTCGTCGATCTTCGCCGCCGTGTGCACCATGTGGACGAGTTCCGCCTCGTCCGCCGCCGCCATGACGACGAAGCCCGGCAGGGTGCTGAGGTAGGTGACGTCGAAGCTGCCCGCGTGCGTCGGCCCGTCGGCGCCCACGAGGCCGGCGCGGTCGATGGCGAAGCGCACCGGCAGCTTCTGGATCGCCACGTCGTGCACGATCTGGTCGTAGGCGCGCTGCAGGAAGGTGGAGTAGATCGCGGCAAAGGGCCTCAGCCCCTCCGTCGCCATCCCTGCCGCGAAGGTGACGCAGTGCTGCTCGGCAATGCCGACGTCGAAACAGCGGGTCGGGTGCGCCTTGGCGAACTTGTCGAGGCCCGTGCCCGACGGCATGGCGGCGGTGAGCGCCACGATCTTCTCGTCGCGGTCCGCCTCCTTGATCAGGCTCTGGGCGAACACGCTGGTGTAGCTCGGCGCCTTGGCCTTGCCCTTCTTCTGCTCGCCGGTCACCACGTCGAACTTGCCGAGCGCATGGCCGCGATCCGGCGCGCTCTCCGCCGGCTCGTAGCCCTTGCCCTTGCTGGTCACGACGTGGAGCAGCACCGGCCCCGGCGTCTCGTCCTTGCGGACGTTGCGCAGCACCGGGATCAGGTGCTCCAGATTGTGGCCGTCGATCGGCCCGATATAGAAGAAGCCCAATTCCTCGAAGAGGGTGCCGCCCGTGACCATGCCGCGGGAATATTCTTCGGCCCGCATCGCCGCGTCGCCCATCGCCTTGGGCAGCCGTCGCGCCCACTGCTTGCCGAGCTCGCGCAGGCTGCGGAACTGGTGGCTGGAAAGCAGCCGCGAGAGGTAGGCGTTGAGCGCGCCCACCGCCGGCGCGATCGACATCTCGTTGTCGTTGAGGATGACGATGAGGCGGGGCGGCATGGAGCCCGCGTTGTTCATGGCCTCGTAGGCCATGCCGCCCGACATGGCGCCGTCGCCGATGACGCAGATGACGTTGCGCGATTCGCCCGTCAGCTCGCCGGCGACCGCCATGCCGAGGCCGGCCGAGATCGACGTGGAGGAATGCGCCGCGCCGAAGGGGTCGTACTCGCTCTCGGTGCGCTTGGTGAAGCCGTAGAGCCCGCCGGGCTGGCGGATCGTGCGGATCCTGTCGCGCCGCCCGGTGATGATCTTGTGCGGATAGGACTGGTGCCCCACGTCCCAGATCAGCCGGTCACGGGGCGTGTCGAACACGTGATGAAGGGCAACCGTCAGCTCGACCACGCCGAGCCCTGCGCCCAGATGCCCGCCCGTCACGGAGACCGCATCCACCGTCTCCGCCCGCAGCTCCTCGGCAACCTTCTTGAGCTCCTTGACGGAGAGGTTGCGCAGGTCTTCGGGGCTTTTCACGCGGTCCAGATTCGGCGTCTCCGGCATGGCTCCCCTCTCGGTGTTGTTGCCACCGTTCGGTCAGTCGCGCGGCCCGATCTTCACGAGACCAGCATGACAAACCTACTACAAAGGGCATGCGCGTCAAACGACCTGTCATGCCCCGCCGCGAGCGCCGCCCAGGCGCCTGCGGGGTCGGCCGCAGGCGGCCCGAAACGGCTTGGGAAAGGCCCTCGGCCACGGTACCCTGAGGCCCCGGCAAGTGCCTAGACTGCCGCCGAAATGCGCAATCTCGACGACGCTCCCCCGATCATCACGCTCAGTGCCGGGCCGGTCGATGCGTACCCCGAGGTGCTGCGGGCGCTGGCGCGGCCCGTCACCTACGATTTCGACCCCTCCTTCCAGAATTTCTACGAATCGACGGTCCGCAGGACCGCCGAGGCGCTCCGCACCGCCCTGCCGCCGGTGATCCTCCACGGCGAGCCGGTGCTGGGGCTGGAGGCGGCCGCGGCGGCCCTCATCGCAGCCGACGACGCGGTGCTGAACCTGGCGTCCGGCGAATACGGCAAGGGCTTCGGCCTCTGGGCCGCGCGCCACTGCCGCGAGCTGGTCGAGATCGAGGTCGCCTACGACGAGGCCATCGAGCCCGAGGCGGTGCGGGCGATGCTGCGGGCGCGGCCGGATATTCGCATCCTCTCGGTCTGCCACCACGACACGCCGTCCGGCACCGTCAACCCGGTGCGCGAGATCGGCGAGATCTGCCGGGCGCACGACGTTCTGACCATCGTCGACGCGGTCTCCTCCTTCGGCGGCATGGACGTGCATCCCGAGCAGGTGCACGCCGACATCTTCGTGACCGGGCCGAACAAGTGCCTCGGCGGCAGCACCGGCCTCTCCATCGTCCACGTGAGCGAGCGCGCCTGGGCCAAGATCGACGCCAACCCCGCCGCGCCGACGGACTCGGTGCTGAGCCTCAAGGACTGGCGCGACGCTTGGCGGGCGGACGTGCTCTTCCCCTACACGCCGTCGGTCTCCGAGGTTCACGCGCTCGAGGCGGCCGTCCGGATCTATCTCGACGAGGGGCCGGAGGCCGTGTGGGCGCGACACGCCCTGACGGCGCGCGCCTGCCGCGCCGGCGTCCGCGCCATGGGTCTCGACCTCTGGCCCGCGCGCGAGGCCATCTGCGCCGATACCGCGACCACAGTGCGGGTGCCGGAGGGCCTGGAGGATGCGGCAATCCGCCGGGAGGCGCGGCGGCGCTACGGCGTGGTCTTCTCCGCCGGGCGCGGCACGCTGCTCGGCAAGCTGGTGCGGATCGGCCACATGGGGCCGGTGGCGCGGCCGGTCTACGCGGTGGTCGCCGTCACCGCGCTGGGCGGGGCCGTGGCGGCGCTCGGCGGGAAGGCCGACGTGGGCGCAGGCGTCGAGGCGGCGCTCGCGGTCATCGACGGCGCGGGCTAGCTAGCGCACTATTCGACCAGACGCGGTCACACCCGGCTGCCGCACATTCCTCTTTTCGCACGCAGTACGGCCCGAGATGCCCCCCAACCTCACCCCGACCCTCTCCGCCCCCAGGGGCGGAGAGGGAGTAACGGGCGGTGCCGTCACTGTACACACCTTGAAGTCGGGTCGCAGTGACCACTATATCGGGCAAATGCTGAGATATGGCGAGACATAGAGAGATATAGAGAGACGGATCGAGGTATCGGTCTTACACGCCAAGGCTGAGCCGGCGCCTCCGACACCCTCGGGCGCCGGCCCCGCGGCGAGGCTGCACGAGCCTGCGCTTTACGTCAGGAGACTTTCTGCGCCGCCGCACCCTCGTCTGCCGCCACGCCCTCGTCGGCGGCGGCGGCGATGTCGCCGGCCTCGATGGCGTCCCGGCCTGCCGCTTGCGCCACCATCCAGGCGCGACCCAGGAGACGGCGCATCGCATGGAGGCCGCCGGGTCCTTTGCCGACGGCGCTCAGGGTCTTGAGCTCTGCCTTGGTGGGCTGGTGCCCAAGGACGCCGGCAGCGATGTCCTCGACGTCTGATGTGGGCTGTGTGGCGAGGTCGATCCTGAGGCCGATGCGTCCGTCTACCTGTTGGCAGCGGGCAAGGGCCATGCGGATCGTCTCGTCGGCCACCAGTGCCAGGCCACAGCCGGCGCGGTCGCGGATGATGCGGAGTTCGTCCAACAACTTGTCGCGCAGGTGGTGGGCCTCATCCACCACGATCAACGCCTGGCGATCCCGCAGGCGGTCGATGATGGTCCTCTCCGCGTCCAGCGCCGAGCGGTGGTGCCGGCCGGCACCGATCGCCTCGCCCACCAGGGATAGAAGACCGGGAAGGGAGAACACCGCGCTTGAGACGGAGAGATAGAAGGCGTTGGTTCTGCCGGCGCAGTAGCGCTCCGACGCCCATGTCTTGCCCCGGCCGGGCTTGCCGATGATGGCGACGATATCGCCTGCGGCGTGGGCATAGGCCAGTGCGGAGGTGATCTGACGCGAGGCACTGGTCTCCGCGTGATGATCGAGGCCGGCCCCGTCGAGGGAGCGCTTAGCAGCATCGGCACGGGTGTCCAGCCAGCGCTCGACATCGGCTGCGACGGCCTCGTTGTCACCGGTATAGGTACCGTTCAGCCAGCGGGTGATGCTGGAGGCGTGTCTGCCGATCTGGTCGGCGGCACGGGCGGTGCTGAGGCCGGACTGTTCGAGCTCGACCTGAAAGGCGGCGCGCAGGTCGCGCGTCTCCGTCTGCGGTTCAAGGTGTGTGACGTTTCCCATTCACGGTTCTCCTCTGATGTAAGGCCGCCCTGCGGCGGCTGGAAAGGGCCGCCCATGGGCAGCCGGAAGCCGGCCCCTGCCGGCTCCTCAGGAGCGCAGACGAAAGCGCCGTCTGCGCGGTAGTTGTGAGAGCGATTGTCACGGGTGGCGAGATCGCTCCGGACTGGTGCGCGTTCGCCCACCAACGGCGCGGATTCGGGCACGGTAAGAAGGGTGCTGGCAAACCGAATGCCGGCCTCACCGACCGCGTGCCCGATGTCGCCAACGGAGCGGTGGACTGGTGCTGAACGGAAGTCTTTGCCGATGCGGAGGGTGAGGTTGCCGGGTGCAAGCGCTGTGCTTGCTGCGCTCACTCCTCGTCTTTCAGAAACAGCGCCCCTGCGGCGATTAGGGATGCGCTCGTTGCGGTGTGCTTTGAGGAGGTCGCGGCCTTGCTGGCCCTGTCCGCCGCCTTCGCCGCGCGTCCGGCTTGCGTGAGCGCCGGTGTCTGGTGCCCGTGCCGTGGCTGGGCAGGGCGACGACGCGGCCAGCCTCGGTCCCGGCGTGCGCGAGAACCTGATCCATCGTGTCTCCGGGCTTCTGGCGCGTCATGAGATTGCGCGCCCGCTTGCGCGCCGCCCTGCGGCTGGCCTTGTAGCTCTTCGTCATGCGGGCGGCGATGATGGCGCGGTCCGCTCCAGTGCGTGTGGGATCCTCGGCCACGCAGACGAAGGTGCCGCACGCCAGGTAGACGAAGATCCGGTCAAGATCGGACGCATCCCTGCGAATGCTCACGCGCTCGCCCGCCAGTGGCCCCAGCCCGCCCGCGATGTAGTCGGCGTTGTCGAGGCGGATGCCGGCCTTGCGCACCGTGCGCCAGCCGCTACCCGCCGGCTCCGCCAGCAGCGCGTCCAGCGCGCGCTCGTCGTGGACCTGCCGCACCGGGTGCGGCCATGAGGCGCGGCGGGTGTTGTTAAGCGTCGTCGTCTGACCCCCCGGAAGCAAAGGGAATCAACATGTTGCCACGCCGATCGGCGCCCAATCTACGCGCCGAAGGACAGGCTTGGCGCCATTCGAGGCCGCCCGCCGGAGCCCTTCGGTGAGGGATGGTTGCGTGCCCGTCACGGTGTCCGGCGCGCTTGCGTTTGCCGCTCTATGAATACCGCCACCTGGTCGTGGTCAGGCTGGGGGGCGATGGCGCCGATACCGGCCGCGGTCAGAGCGCCGACCGCGTTTGCGTACCGCCCCGCTTCCTCGGGTGCTGCGCCTCGCAGCCACGACAGGATGAACCCGGCGCTGAAGGCATCGCCAGCACCGGTCGCATCAACCGCCTCAACCGTCCAGCCGGGCACGTGCAATCGGGTGCCGGCGTCGTCGCCGATGAGGCATCCGCGTGCGCCCAGCTTGGCGACGGCGAGCGTGGGCTGCTCGCCCAGAATCCGGTCGAGAGCGGCCTCGACTGGGGAGTCGTCGTAGAGATAGGCGATATCCTCCTCGCTCACGAACATGATGTCGGCAAGCGAAAGCGCCCGCGCGAAATTGCCTCGCAGGCTCTCTGCGGTCCCGAGCGCCGGGCGCACGTTGGCGTCGTAACTCACCGTCGTGCCGGCAGCGCGTGCGATGGTCATCGCCGTCTCGATTGCGCCTGCGCAGGAGCGCGAAATCGCCTGGGAGATGCCGCTCGCGTGCAGGACGCGGGCAGCGCCGACATAGCCTGGATCGATATCGCCACCGGCAAGATGGCTCGCCGCCGAATCGCGGCGCAAGTACGTGAACCGGTGCTGTCGTTCGTCCGTGTAGGACACGAAGTAGACGCCGGTGTGGTGCGCCGTGTCGATTCCGACCTGGCTCGCATCGACGCCATTGCGCTCGAGCATCGCGACGAAGGCGCGACCGAACTCGTCGTCGCCCACCCGCGTGATGTAGCTGCAGGCCCCGCCCAGGCGGGCGGCGGCCAGCACGCAGTTCGCCGTGTCGCCGCCCCAGCCGCGCCGGAAATGCTCCACCTCGCCCAGGCGGCCGGAGGACTCTGCAGCCAGCTCGACGAGCGGCTCTCCGATTGCGATCAGGTCGAGCAACAGAAGGCTCCGGTTCCGGCCCCACGAGCGGTCGTCCGGCCTAGCCGAGCGGCCCGGACGCGGACGGCAACTTCGACTCTATCGGCGATGGGGTCAGCGCCAAAGGGACAGGGACCGAATGGCGGCTTTGCTGGGCGGGCGGTGTCCGGCGGAGACAGCTTCACCCTTCGTCTTTCGCTGACGTGGCTTCAGTGCTCCATCAAGCCTCGGTTCGATACCTATTGACCACCTCGTCGTTCACCGTGATTCCCAGGCCGTGGCCACTGGGCACGGCGAGGCAGCCATCCTCCAGCGCAAAGATCTCCACGAGCAGATCGTCGCGCAGGGGATTGGGCTGGCGGTCGTACTCGACCACCGGCTCGTTCTGGATCGGCACCGGGTTGTCGGTGTGCGGCGTCGGTGGCACCACGGCAAGCGCGTGCAGCGCGGTCGCGAGCGCGACACCTGAGCCCCAGACGTGGGGAATGGTCAGCACGCTGTGCGCCGAGGCCAGGGCCTGGATCTTTAACCACTCCGAGTACCCGCCGCAGACGCAGAGGTCGGGTTGGGCAATGTCCACGCATTCGCCCTCGAACAGATCGCGGAAGCCGTAGCGCGTGAACTCGCACTCGCCGCCTGCGACGGGGATGGAGAGCGCGTCCCGCACCCGGCGGTAGCCGGAACGGTCTTCCGGTACCACCGGCTCTTCGAACCAGCTAACCTGCCAACGCTCCAACTCGCGCCCCATGCGGATGGCGCCCGCAGCGTTGTAGGCGTGATTGGCGTCCACGAGCAGGGCGACATCCGGGCCGATCGCCTTGCGAACGGCGGCGACCCGGGCCCCGTCTGCGGCGACCGGCAGCAGGCCGATCTTCATCTTGAGCGTGGAGAAGCCCGAGCGGACGTGCTCTTCGGCTTCGGCTGCGAGGGCATCGAGCGACGCGGAGCCGGCATCGATCTCCTCGGGGTAGTAGCACCCGGTCGCGTAGGCTTGGATCCGATCGCGAAAGGCGCCGCCGAGAAGGGCGTGGATCGGTTGGCCGAGCGCCTTTCCCCAGATGTCCCAATGGGCGATGTCGAGCGCGCTCAACGCCTCAATGTAGGTGCCTTTCTGGCCGAAATCGCGGCTGTGGGTGTAGAGCTGCTCCCACAGCCTTACCGGCTCGGAAAACGGGCGGTCGACGATCAGCGGCGCGAGCACCCGATCGATGCACGCCGCCACGGGCTCCGGCGGCCCGTACTGGCCACCCTCGCCCCAGCCGACGATGCCGTCGCTGGTCGTGACCCGGACGAGCAGGGAGTTGCGTTCGGGAAACCTGGCCTGTGACGAGCGGAAGGTCTTGGATCCCAGCGGCACGCGCAGGATGAATGTCTCAACCTTGCTGATCCGCACCGGTGATCCCTTCGTCGGTGTGTGCGACCGCTCTCCCGTCAAGGACAGTCGCGATCCGGTTGTAGGAGTTCTCCAGATGTGTCCGCATGGCCGCAGCGGCCCTTTCGCCATCGCGTGCGCATAGTGCTTCGGCGATCTCGATATGCTCCGGCAACGCCTCTGCGTAGGGGCGTTCCAGATGGCTGATCAGCGTGCTTCGGCTCCAATTGATCAGTGCCCGGAGATTCTCAATGAGCTCGATGAGCCGGCGATTGCCGCAGTACTCGACGGCGAGATCGTGGATCAGCGCATCGATGTCGCGCAGGATACGCTCGCGATCCTGCTCATCGGACGCTTCCTCGGCCGACCTGTAGAGGCTGAGTGCCCGCTCCGCCTCGGCTTCCGGCATCCGCGCGGTCGCCGAGCGGATCGCCAGACTTTCGAGGGCTGTCCGCAGCTCGAAGATCTCGCGCAGCTCCTGTCGGTCGATCTCGGAGACGTACACCCCGCGCCGGGGTGACACCTCGACTAGGCCGGCTGCCTCCAGCTGCTTTACCGCGTCGCGCATCGGCGTCGAGCTGACATTCCAGTCCGACGCGTATCTGCCGATATCGATCCGCTGCTTCGGAGCGAGACGCCCGGACAGGATTTCGTTTTTCAGCGCTTCGGCAACCTGCTCGCCGAGCGAGCTCTTCTCAAACACGCGTCGTCACCTCCGGGCAGCGGATCGTCGACCAGCCAACCTCATGCGGTTTCGGACGCGGTACCCGACTGGGCTCGCCGGGCACCGCACCGTGATGTGTATCGGCGCGGATGCTCAAAAACCAGCACACAACGCTTGACAACGTATCATGTCTGATGTCTGATGCAACAGATTTCTGTGCGACGGCGAAAGCGGGCGCCTCGGATGAGGTCCCGTCTCCGCACCAAAGAGGGAGGAATGGGCGTGTCTTCACTCGACTACACCTACGAGCATCTTGATGAGGTCGTCTCCCGCGACGTCTTCGCGGTACCGGAGTTCGACACGTCGCGAACCGCCCTGCTGGCGATGGACATCCAGAAGCTCTGTGTGGACCCCGCCGGGGCCGCCTATATCCCGAGCGTCGCCGGTGCGCCGGAAGGCAAGGACGTCATCGAGCCGATCTGCCGGGTCATCGACCACTGCCGTTCGATCGGAATCCCCGTGTTCTATTCGGCGTGGGGCCTGCGCGGCGACGGCGCCGACAAAGGCATCTGCGCCCTCAAGTGGCCGGGCATGAATCCGGGAACTCCCGATTCGCCTGCGACGTGGGGGCAGCGCGATGCGGAGCTCGACGATGCGATCCAGCCGGCCGACAACGAGATTGTCATGCGCAAGAGCCGCTTCAGCTCCTTCTACAACACGGAGTTCGACGAGTACTTGCGGGGGCGGGGCTGCGACACTGTCGTCATCGCCGGCGTGACCAGCGCCAACTGTGCCCACGCGACCTGCATCGACGGCTGGAACAAGACCTACAAGATGGTGGTGCTGGCGGATTGCACCACCTCCATCCCCCATTCGGGCCAGGGGCAGCCCATGGGAACCGGGCAGCACTGGGAGGCGCTGCGGAATATCCAGATGAACTATGGAGACGTGCGGACGAGCAAAGAGTTCATCGACATGACGTGAGTGAGTGTCGCCGAGCATCCGCACAACGAAGAGAGAAGGAGTGACAGGCATGGCCAGGAGACGGATTCCGACCAAGTGGTACGATGAGGAGAATGCGCCGAACACCGTGACCAGACGGTCGGTGATGAAGGGCGCAGCGGTGGCCGCGGCCGGCGCAGGGATCGTCGCCGGCGGCGTTACCGCGGGCACCCGGCCGGCGGCTGCCGACGGCCATTTGAGCGGCGGGTTCGCGATTCCCGAGTATGACGCGATCATCCGCTCGATGGCTGAGGGAAGGACGCTGAAGGTCGGCTTCACGCCGCCCGTGCTCTCCGAGTTCTTCGACGAGATCGAGCATGCGTGCTGGCGCAGGTGCCACGAATACACCGAACGTTTCGGTGTCCAGTGGTCATGGCACAGGGCGGCACCGACCGGCGACTTCGACACTGTCGAAGAGCATTTCGACCTGATCCAGAACTGGGTCACGGCCGGCATGGACGCCATCATCATCTGCACGGCGGGCGACTTCAAAGCCATGCAGAAGGTGTTCTCCGATGCGCGGGCGAAGGGCACGCGGATCATCCAGCTCAACATGCCAATGGAGCTCTGGCCGATCGACGAGGTGCAGTCGGATACCGCCGTCGGCTACAACAACGCGCTCCAGGCGGGCTTCATCGCCGGCGAGTACATCGCCCAGCAGCTGGGTGGCGAGGGCAAGATGCTCCAGGTCTGGGGGCCGTCCGGCCACTGGGCGGAGTCCCGCGACAACGGGCTGAAGCTCGCGCTGCAGAAGTATCCGGGCCTCGAAATCGTCGGCAAGGCCGACGGCGGCTATGTCCGGGACAAGGGATTCGCCGCTGCGCAGAACCTGCTCAGCGCCAATCCCAACGTCAACGCCGTTTACGGCGAGAACGAGGAGATGGGCCTCGGCGCCTCTCTCGCAATCTCGTCGCTCGGGCTCAAGCATTGGGACGGCACCGACGGAATTCTCACCATCGGCGCCGACGGACTGCGGTCAGGCTACCAGGAAATCCGCGACGGCCGGCTCACGGCGACGATCGACGTAGGTACGGTCGATCAGGGTCTGGAGTCGGTGCGGATGGCGTTCGAGCTCGTCGTCTTGCAGCACACCGTCGGCCGGCTGCATAATCAGCCGACCAAGGTGGTTGACAAGACCAACGTCGAATACGCCGACGCGTATGTCGCGTGGGCACTCGGCGCCGAGGATATTTCCGGATAGGAGCGGAAACGGGCGCCGGATGTGATTGCCGGCGCCCGCCTTCCGTAATGCGGAGGCTCAGATGGATCTGACTGGCAAACGAGTGGCCCTCCTCGTCGAGGAGGAATATCAGGAACTGGAAGTCTGGTACCCGAACCTGCGGCTGCAGGAGGCAGGTGCCACGGTGGTAACCATAGGCAGCGGTCGCAAGACGACCTTCGGCAGCAAGCTCGGCTACCCGATCGACGCAGACAAGTCGGCGGATGAGGTCAGCGCCGACGAATTCGACGCGGTCATCGTTCCGGGCGGCTTCGCGCCGGACTACATGCGGCTTAGCCAGCCCATGGTCGATCTCGTCAAGAACGCCTACGAGGATGGCAAGCTGGTCGCCTCGATCTGCCATGGCGGCTGGATGCTGGTCTCGGCTGGCGCGGTGAAGGGGCGGCGCGCCACGGGATACGACCCGATCCGCGTCGACGTCGAGAACGCCGGCGGCACATGGGTGGACGAAGAGGTGGTGATAGACGACAACGTGATCACCTCGCGGACTCCGCCGGACCTGCCCGCCTTCGCCCGCGAGATCGTCCGCTATCTGGCGGAGGCGCAGACATCGAAGAGGGCCGCTGCAGCCGAGTAGGGCCGTGGTGCGGCCGAGCCTTGCAATCACCGCACCGGGGTGACCATGAATGATCATGCCGCGAAACCGGAGCCGGTGGATGCCGTGATCGTCGGCTGCGGTGCCTCCGGCTCCACCGCGGCCAAGGTCCTGAGCGAGGCGGGGTTCAAGGTTGTGGGCCTCGACCGGGGCCCGTGGCTGAAGCCGGAGGACTATTCCGGGGACGAGCTAAAATACGTCAACCGGAACTTCTTGTGGCCCGACCCCACGCTGAAGCCGCGCACGGTCCGGGAGGACGAGGACTCTCCCACGGAGTTGTTCCCGTTCTCGCCGCTTCCACAGCTTGTCGGCGGCGGGACGGTCCATTGGGCGGGCTGGCTTCCCCGCCCGATGCCGTCGGACTTCATACAGCGCACGCTGCACGGCGACTTGCCGGACGCCAACCTCGCCGACTGGCCCTTCCTCTACGACGACCTCGAGCCCTATCTGAGCAAGGTCGAGTGGGAGTTCGGCTGTACCGGCCTTGACGGGGCGGACAAGTACGCGCCGCCGCGCAGCAGGCCCTATCCGAGCCCGCCGAGACCCCCTACCAGGTTCGGGAAGGTGTTCTACGACGCCTGCGCCAAGCTCGGCATCAACGGCTTTCCCCTGCCACACGCCATGGTGTCGACCGCCCACAAGGGGCGCAACCCGTCCAACTGGACCGGATTCTGGAACCAGTACGGTGATCCCACGACGACACGCTCCAACGCGGCGACGACGTTCATTCCCGAGGCGCTTGCGACCGGGAATTACGAGCTGCGGCCCGAATGCTACGTGACCCGCGTGACCACGCGGGCCGACGGCACGGCGAAGGGGGTCGTCTATCTCGACATCGACGGGCGGGAAGTGGAGCAGGAGGCGCGCCTCGTGCTGCTCTGCCAGGGCGCGATCGAATCTGCCCGACTGATGCTGCTCTCCGAATCCGCCGCCTTCCCGGACGGCCTGGGGAACGCGAGCGGCCTGGTGGGCAAGAACGCCACCTTCCACGAGTATCTCTACGCCATCGGCCTGTTCGAGCGCGAGCTCCACGGCCCGCTGTGCGGCTTTGCCGGCCACTACATCAGCGGCGGCTCGATGCAGTTCTACGAGACCGAGGAAAAGCGCGGCCATATCGGCGGCTGCATCATTGCCGCGTCACAGGTGGGCCATCCGATCAACTGGAACTTTCCCGGCCGGCCGCTTTGGGGCGAGGCGGCGAAGGACGGCGACCGGGATTTCTACAACTACTCCATGAAGATCGGGCTGATCCTCCACGACATGCCGGTGGAGAGCAACCGGGTCGAGCTGGATCCTGAGGTCACGGACGCATGGGGCCTGCCCGTCGCGCGGATCACCCACAAGCCGCATCCGAACGATGTGAAGATGGCCAAGTGGCAGGTCGACAAGAACCAGGAGATCCTGGACGCGGCCGGTGCGGCCAAGACCATTCCGGTCTATCTGGAGCGCAGCACCGGCAACACCTGTCATCAGCACGGCACGCTGCGCATGGGCTTCGACCCCGACACGTCGGTCCTGAACGAATGGTGCCGGAGCCACGAGGTGTCCAACCTCTATGTCCTCGATGGCAGCGGCTTCCCCACCGCTCTCGGGGTCAACCCGACACTCACCATGATGGCCAATGCGTGGCGCTGCTCCGAATACATCGTCGAACACCACGCGAACGGGAACGAGGTTCGCCTCGACAAGCCCAGGGTGGAGGTCTCCGCCTGAAGACGGAGGGAGCGTATGGCAAGCAAGGCGGATTGGCCGGCGGCGCCTGCCGATCTCACGCAGGAATCGAATGAGCGCCTGTTCTTCAGCGATCACGAGTGGAAGACGATAGACGCGGCGACGGCGCGCATCTATCCCACCGATCACCAGCCCGGCGCGCGCGAAGCCCGGGTCGTCCGCTTCATCGACCGTTACCTCTCCGGCATCGACTACATCTACGCGAGTGCGGACGGGAGCGGCTTCCTGCAGATGAGCGGAAAGCTCGCCGATGCCTGGCGCGCCCGCAACGCCGCCATGCGGCGCACCTATCGCCAAGGGATCAGGGAGCTCGACCGCATCGCCGCCGGGCGCCACGGCAAGCCATTCGCCGAGCTGACGGAAGCGGAGCAGGACGGCGTGCTCGAGGAGCTGTCGGGCACGCCGAAGCCGAAGCCGGTCACGCTGACCGATACCGGGCCGCTCGGCACCATGCTGCAGGGGGTCGCCGACGACGGGATGAACTTCTTCGACGCGCTCTGTCTGCACACCCGCCAAGGCATGTATGCCGATCCCGCCTACGGAGGAAACAAGGATCGGGTCGGCTGGGAGATCGTCGAGTTCCCGGGGCCTGAGTCGCTCGCCGACACCAACGACTGCAGCTACAGCGTTCAGGAGCACTTCGTGCAGGACTGTGTGTGGGAAGATCTGATCCCCTTCATGAGAGAAAAGGGGTAGGCAGGTGACTGCGGCCGCCGAGACCGCGCCGGAGATAGCCCGATCGGCAGCCGAGGTGCTGGCAATCGATCACCTGGTGAAGCGGTTTCCCGGTACGGTCGCGGTCGACGATGTGAGCTTCGCCATCGAGCGTGGCGCCATTCACGCGCTGGTCGGCGAGAACGGTGCCGGCAAGTCGACCATCATCAAGGTCCTCTCCGGCGTCTATCAGCCGGATGGCGGGCAGGTCTTGGTGCGCGGGGAGCCGAAGCGGATTCGCTCGCCGCACCACGCCCAGGAACTGGGCGTCACCACGATCCATCAGGAACAGACCCTCATCGACAGCCTCACGGCGATCGAGAACGTGTTCCTGGGACGTGAGCATCTGAAGGGACCGCTCCCACGGGTGCTGAACATCGTCGATACCGGCCGCATGCGCCAGGAGGTCCTCTCCCTCTTCGAAGACTTCGAGTTCGATATCAGGCAGCTCGGCCGCGCCGTCCGCGATCTCTCCGGCCTGGAAAAGCAGATCGTCGAGATCGTCAAGGCCCTCGCCTTCCGCTCCGAGGTCATCATCATGGACGAGCCGACCGCCGGGCTGACGGAGCACGAGCGGATCGCACTGTTTCGCCACATGCGCCGGCTGCAGGAGCGCGATACCGCCGTATTGTGGGTGACCCATCGTCTCGAGGAGCTCGAGGGGATGGCCGACCGCGTGCACGTCCTGCGCGACGCCCGGCTGGTCGGCACGCTCACGAAGGAAGAAGTGACGCCCGCCCGCGTCGTCAGAATGATGATCGGGCGTGATGTCGACTCCATCGAAAGCCTCGTCGCCGAGCAGAAGGGAACGGCGGCGGAGACCGCCGATCACGACGAGGTTCTGCGCGTCGAAGGTCTTTCGAGGGGCCGCGACTTCACGGACGTTTCCCTCATGGTTCGCCGGGGTGAAATTCTCGGAATCGGCGGCCTTGCCGGGGCCGGTCGAACCGCGCTCGCGCGGGCGATAATCGGCGCGGATCGCCTGGATTCGGGCGAGATCCACATCCAGAACAAGCGAGTCGGCATCCGCAACACGGCCCGCGCGTTGACGGCGGGCATCGCATACGTTCCCAAGGAGCGGAAGACGCAGGGAATCCTGCCCGAGTTCAGCGTGACAAGGAACATCACGATGTCGGCGCTTGAGCGCTTTCGTCGCGCTGGCCTTCTCAATTCCAGGATGGAGGCCGACGAGGCCGACCGCTACATCGCGGACTTGCAGATCCGGGCACGCAGCAACCGGCAACCGATGGATTCGCTGAGCGGCGGCAACCAGCAGAAGGCGATCATCGCCCGCGCGCTCTCGGCCGGCCCGGCAGTGATCATCTTCGACGAGCCGACGCAGGGAGTCGATATCGGCGCCAAGATGGAGATCTTCAAGCTGATCAACGACTACGTGGCGGGTGGCGGCAGCGCGGTCATCATCTCGTCGGAGATGGTCGAGCTCTTGGGGTTGAGCAGCCGTGTTCTGGTGATGCGCAAGGGGCAGATCGTGGGCGAGCTGCCGGGCTATCAGAAGGCCGGCGGTGAGGCCGACGTTCATTCACTCGAGGAGCGCTTCATGGCTCTCGCCGTGGGGGCTGGAACCGCCTGATCATGCGCCGCTATCTCGGACAGGCATTCGCTGCCGACGGTGTGGCGATCGGCCTCGCCCTGGTCATCGCCGTGCTCGCCTTTTCGATCCTCGAACCGGCGTTCTGGTCGATCGACAATGTGCTGAACGTGATCGTCCAGTCCGCGTTCATCATGCTGCTCGCGGTGGGGATGACCTTCGTGCTGACCGCTGGCGGTATCGACCTCTCGGTCGGCGCGGTCATGGGCTTCAGCGCCGGCGTCTCCATGTACGTCATGGGCGAGGGCTACTGGTTTGGCATTGCCATCCTCGCCGGCCTGGGCACGGGGCTCTTCTTCGGCCTGCTCAACGGGTTCCTCGTCGCCCGTCTCGGGCTCAACGACTTCATCGTGACCCTCGGCTCGCTCGGCGTTGCCGGCGGAGCGCTCCGCCTTCTCGATTCCATCCGCCCGCTCCGGCTCGAGCGGGTGGTGGAAGAGACGGAGGCCTTCACCTTCCTCGCCCACGGCAAGGTGATCGGCATACCGGTCCCGATCATTATCGCGGTCGGCGTGGTCATCGGCCTTGAGATCCTTCTCAGGCGCTCGCCATTCGGGCGCCGAGTTCAGGCCGTCGGGATGCAGCGGGACGCCGCCGAGCTTGCGGGAGTCAACGTCGCGCGCATCCGCCATACGGTCTTCATCATGGCGGGCCTGCTCGCCGCTGTCGCTGGCGTCCTGATGGCTGCGCGGCTCTCGTCCGTGCCCGCGCGGCTGGGCCTCGGCTTCGAGCTGCAAGCGATTGCCGCAGCCGTTCTCGGCGGCACGAGCCTGTTCGGCGGACGCGGCACCGTGGTGGGGACCGCTCTCGCGGCGCTGCTTCTCGCAACCCTCAACGCCGGCCTGCAGATCTCCGGCGTAGATGCCACCTGGTACCGGGTGATTCTGGGCGTCGGTATCGTCGCTGCGGTCGCCTTCCATCAGTGGACGGTGCGGTTCTCGGCTGCCCAGGCGTTCGGCCCCGCGCTGGCGCGCCCGCCCCCGCGCTCTGACAGAAGATCGGGTGACGAAGGCCAGAAGGATGCCCGCGGGGAGGCCGGACCATGAACGCGCTGGGCTTCGCCCGCCGCTCGGCGCGATGGGCATTTGCCCAACCGTGGAGCGGCATCGCGCTCTTTGTGATCGTGGTCTTCGTGGTGATGAGCTTCGCCTCGCCGGTCTTCCTCACCTCGATCAACCTGCTCAACATCCTCAACCAGTCGGCCTTCCTCATGATACTGGCGGCTGGCATGGCAATCGTGCTCATGGGAGGCGGCATCGATCTCTCGGTCGGTGCGATTGCCGGGCTGGTCGGTGGTGTCGCCGCCTGGCTGATCGCCGAGACGGGTACGCCTCTTTATGGCGCCATCCTGGTCGGTCTGGTGGTGGCAGTCGGTCTGGGCACGCTCAATGCGCTGATCATCATTCACCTGCGCATCCCCGACTTCATCGCGACGCTCGCCATGCTGGGCTTCGTGCGTGGGTTGTTGCACATCTGGACCGAGGGCGTGCCCTTCATCAATTACAGCAGCAACGATTTCCGCATCCTTGGCGGTCTCTTCCGCCTCATCGGTGGCATCACGGCGCCCGAGGTCATCGCCTTCTTCATCATCGTCGGCGCGATCCTCATCCTCCTCTTCACCAAATTCGGCCGGCACTTGCGGGCGACCGGCGACAATCCGGCTATCGCGCGCCTTTCCGGCGTCAACGTCATCCGCACGAAGTACACCATCTACATTGTCTCCGGCTTTCTCGCCGGCGTCGTCGGCATCCTGCTGGCGGGCCGTCTGATGACGGTCCAGGCGAACATGGGTCTCGGAATGGAGATCAAGGCGCTGGCCGCGGCGATCATGGGCGGTGCGGTCCTGACCGGCGGGCGCGGAAGCATACTGGGCGCCGTGCTCGGCGCCCTCGCGCTCACGATAATTCAGAACATCATCAACCTGTTCGGTATCGAGCCGGCCTGGGAGACTCTGGTCGTGGGCGCGATCATTCTGATCGTGGTCTTCTCGGGCAAGGCGCCCGAGCTCCTCAATCTGGCCCGTCGCGAACCAAGGGGGCCCGGATAACCACCCACCACCGTCCTTCGCGGGAAGAGTCCGGGCTCAGAGGGGCTCCGGCTCCGGCAGGAAAGCGCCCGGCGAAAGCGCGGCCATGAGCGCTTCGACGAAGAAGTAGTCGCCGAAGAGAACGGCGCTGTCGACGCCGTCCCGGTGCGGGATCGAATAGCAGCCGTGCTTCAGCAGGCCGCGGTGCCAGTCCTCGTGCGCGAGATAGTCCGTGCACAGGCAGTCCAGCATGGCCTGCGCATGTCCGCGCCATGCGGCGCCCTTCTCCGGGTCCGGATGCAGGCGCGCCATGGCGAGGAAGCCTGCGGCCGTGATCGCCGCTGCGGACGAATCGCGAGGCGCGTCCGGGACCGCCGGATCGTCGAAGTCCCAGTAGGGAACCGGATGGTCGCCGAGGCGCTCAAGATAGCGCCGGCCCAGTGCCTCCGCCACCTCGAGATGGGCGCGATTGCGCGTGTCGGCTGCCGTCGCCGCATAGCCGTAGATCGCCCAGGCCTGGCCGCGCGACCAGAGGCTGTGGTCGGCATGGCCCTGGAAGGTGTAGCCCCGCGCCCGCTGCCCCGCCTCGTCGTATTCGACCGCGTGGAAGGTGGAGAAGTCGGCGCGGATGAAGGCCTCTTGCGTCATGCGGGCATGCGCCTCGCCGGCGAGGCGGAAGCTCCTCTCGCCACTGTGGGCTGAGGCCCAGTACAGGAGCGGCAGGTTTGCCATCGTGTCGATGGCCGAGCTGAGCCGGCCGCGCCGGTCGTCGAGCGGGCCCCAGGACGAGAGATAGGCGCCGGCCGGCGTGGTGATCAGGCGCGCTCGCAGCCGCTCCGCTGCCCGGATCGCGAGATCGGCGAACCAGCCATCGCCCGTGACATGGTGCGCAGGCACCGCGCTGCTCTCGAAGATGAACCCGATGTCGTGGGTGTTGGGATCCTCGCAGCGCGGGGCCACGAGACGCATGCGCTCGCGGGCGAGGTCGAGGTAGCGCCCCTTGCCGGTGTGGAGATGGGAGGCGACCAGCAGCCCGACCCAGAAGCCGCAGAACCAGTTGCCGTGGCTCCACGCATCGCCGGAATAGCCGGCGGACTGCGAGGCGGGCATGGTGCGCCATGCCCCGCTCTCTTCGGTGACATAGGGAAAGGCGGCGCCGATCGAGGCCTCGTCCTCGAGAATCTTCACTGCCAGCAGGTCGAGCGCGCCTGAATAGAGCGCCCGCCGCTCCTCGATCAGCGTTGGCACGGCTTACCGGCCTCGGCACGTGACCAGGAGTCGTTCCGCGCTACGCGTCGGACACCCATTTGAGGATGTGCTGCGCCACCGCCACGGTCTCGCCCTTCTGGTTGATCACCTCGACGTCGGCGCGCGAGCGACGGCGCTCCTCGTCGATCTCGGCGATCGTATAGATCACGCTCACGGTGTCGTTGATATAGACGGGCCCGGTGAAGCGGATACGGTCGTAGCCGAGCGAGACGGGGGTCTCGTCGATTCCGCGGTCGACGCAGCGGGCGATCATCATGGTCGACGTGGTCGACATGAAGCCGATCAGCAGAGCCCCGTGCGCGATGCGGTGCCCGAACGCCGACTTCGACATGTATTGCTCGTTCACGTGGTTGCCCGACAAGTCGCCGGTAATGCCCGCGAACAGATAGATGTCGCTCTCGCCGACGGTCTTGGAGAACCTCACCTGCTCGCCGACGCTCACATGGAAGTCGGACATCACTCGCTCCGATCTGTGTTGTCTTCGCTCAGCCCTTGTATGGCGGGCCGGGCGCCAGCGGCCGATGGATTCCGATCACCCCGTCCGCCTCCAGCCGCCGGATGGCGTCGTCCTCGTAGCCGATCTCGCGCAGCACGTCCTCCGTCTGCGCACCGAGGGGCTGCGGCGGCAGCGTCACGTTCGGCGTCTCGCCGTCGTAGCGAATGGGGTGGCCGACGATCGCGATCGGCGTTCCCGTCGCGCCGGGAATCGTCCGGAAGCACTCGTTGTGCCGCACCTGGGGGTCCCGCAGAACGCCCTCGTAGTCGTTGACCGGCGCGCACCAGATGTTGCGTCCCTCGAACGCGTCGAGCCACGCCTCCGTGCTGCGCGTTTCCAGCACGGGCGCGATGAGCGCGGCGATCTCCTCGCGCCGGGCGTAGCCCGCTTCGTTGGGGATCGCCGCGAGCTCCGGCAGCGACAGCGCATCAGCCAGGTGCGCGTGATCGGAGAAGGAGATCGCGATATGGCCGTCCGCCGTGGCGTAGATGCCGTAGGGCGCGGGGTAGTACCAGCCGGCCAGACTGCGCGGCTGGCGCACGTCGTCGGGCCGCGGGCCGTTGAGGTAGGTGCAGAACGATTCGGACTGAAGATCAATCGCGGCCGACAGCAGATTGACGTCTACCCTGCACCCTTCGCCGGTCCGTGCGCGGCGCACCAGGGCCGCAAGGATTCCCGAAGCCAACAGGGTCCCGCCATGCACGTCGGCGGCAGAGACGCCGACGGCCCGCGCGCGGTCGTTCACGTTGCCCGTGATTGCCGCGAGGCCCGACAGCGCCTGGACGAGTAGGTCCTGGCCGGGCCGCTTGGCATAGGGGCCGTCGGGGCCGAATCCCGAGGCAGAGGCATAGATCACGCTTGGATTCGTCGCCTTCACGGCGTCGTAGCCGAAGCCCAGTTTCTCCATCACGCCGACGCGAAAGTTCTCGCTGATCACATCGGCGCGGGCGATCAGCTTCCACGCGACCTCCCGGCCTTCGTCAGACTTCAGATCGAGCGCAAGGCTGCGCTTGTTCCTGTTGGCACAGAGGAAGAGCGTCGTCTGGCCGTCGATCTTCTTGTCCGCTCCGCCCCATTGCCGCTGGAACGCGCCTGCCAGCGGCTCTATGGCGATCACGTCCGCGCCCAGATCGCCGAGCGTCTGCATGGCATGGGGCCCCATGAGGAAGTGGTTGAAGCTTACCACCCTCACGCCCTCCAGCAGACCCAGAGTGCCCTCACTCACATCTGACCCCGCACCGATCGCGCGCGTATGCTAGCACACATGCCTTTGGCCTCGGAGCAACCCGGTCGTGGCATCGGTTCCCGCGGCAGGGTCAGGTAGTCGGCATCCCGGCCGCATCTCCCGCACTGCTCCGACGAGGCTCGCCTGAAACCAGTGCTCTGCCCGGATCCGTGCGACGGCTCAATACCCACCGACGACGAGCGCGCCTTCTACGACGCGCCGGAGACAAATGACCGTGCCGTGAGCGCTGGGCGACGAGACGCTGCGCGACATCGTGGGCGATTTGGTCGAGACTGTGAGCGCCGACGTCAACATCGACTGGACGCTGCGCGAGCAGCACCAACAAGTAGAGTTGAGGCCAGCGGCTGCCGCAGGGGTGCACCTCGAATTCCGGAAAGCCTGGTCACCCGTGTGTCGCCGTGCCTCCGCGGAAGCCGTCCACGGCCTGACAGGCGCGGCTGCTGATCGAATCAGACCTTGTCGTAGATACCCCGATTGAACGACGTCACAGGCTCTACAAAGTCCTGATAGGGCTCGTCCCAAGGGTCCTTAATGCCCCAGCCCCTGGCGGTGTTCTCGACGTAGGCGCACCAGTGCCAGCCAATGAACCAGGGCTCCTCGATCATCGGCGTGAGCGACTCGACATAGTGCTTGCCGCGGTCAGCCTGCGATGACAGGCCGGTGCTGCGGTTCGGGTTGAGCTTGGTCGCTGTCCAATTGCCGAGATCGGCGTTCAGAACCGGCTTCTCCGTGATCGCCTGCCACGCCGCGAAGGCGTTCCGCATGTCGAGGTGGTCGTCCATGGTGGGCCCGGAGAAATACTGGATCGACAAGACATCGACGAAGGGCTTCATGGCGCGCAACGCCGCCTCCGGAATGCCTTTGTTGCCGTTGTAGCGATCGCCCAAGATGAGATGGTTGGGGTCGTGCGCCCGGACATGTCGGGTGATGGTCTCGTAATACCTGCTGGCGACATCATAGAGCTTGGTCGCATGTGCCTCCTCGCCCAGGCCCTCGAAGCCCGTAAAGAATCGGCCACTGGCATGGGGCAGCCACGACGGGATGTCGCAGAGGAAATAGCCAAGCAAATTGCGACTATCGGCATGGTCGAGGCAGATGCTCCGTGCCAGGTACTCGCAGTAGACATCGAAATCGGGGTGATAGACGTCGGGAAAGGCGGGCTGGCCCTTCCAGTCCTCGATCTCGGCGACCCGCAGCAGAATGGCGTAGGGCATGTCGGCGGTTCTGAAGTCAGCCGCCGGCCATGGCGCCGACGAATGGCCGAGGTCGATGGGATCGCCGAACCAGTCGAGCGCGACGCCCCAGTCGCCGCTGATGTACTCCTGTGTCCAACCGATGGTGTTGAAGCCCCACGTTTTGAAGTCCTTGACGACGCCATCGCGGATCCAGCTCTCGCGCGAGCCGTACTTCTGCTTCCAGATATCCCGGTTGTGGGGATACCTGAGATTGGATTCGTCGGCGTGATTGACGCCGATGGAGATGAAGGCCGCGCCGTCGGGATCCACTAGCCACCACCGTTCGTCCGTCTGCTCCAGGCGGAAGAAGCCCGTCGCGTCGAAGGTTCTGCGCGTATCACCGCCATAGGCGCTGAGGTGCGTCTCAGCCATTCCAAGACCTCCCTGAATGCGGCCGCCGGCAGCCGGGGAGCCGCCGGCGGCGCGCCGATGGTTACTACATGCAGCCGTTCTCGGCCTTGCAGGCCTCGAGAAGCTCCGGCGGCGGATCCTCGTGGAACACCACCCGGTAGGACTCGGTGAGGTTGCTGGGCAGCACGGGCACCGCCGGCAGCACGATCCACGGCGGTGGCTGGTTGCCGAGCAGCACCTGCAGCGCGGCCTCTGCCTCCGCCACACCCTGATCGTAGGGCTGCTGGGCGGCAATGCCCTTGACCAGCCCGCACTTGGCGAGCTCGACGCCGGCCTGGATGCCGAGGTCGATCGTGGTGATGGGGATGTCCTTGCCCTGCGCCCTGAGCTCAGCTGCGACCTGCATGGCGGGTGCGTCCCAGACCACCCACATCCCGTTGATGTCGGGGTTCGCTGTCAGGAAGCTCGACGCGGCGTCACCCGCCCGGGTTGTATCGACGAAATCGACCTGCTTGATCGTCACGTCTGGCCGGTTCTCGGCGAA
Organism: Alphaproteobacteria bacterium; assembly: GCA_011523425.1. GTDB lineage: Bacteria > Pseudomonadota > Alphaproteobacteria > UBA828 > UBA828 > WTGU01. The sequence goes on along the minus strand of WTGU01000140.1, from coordinate 1,659 downwards.
CCACGACTTCACCCGGCGGGTGCGCTCGTTGGTGGTGAAGAAGTCGACACCGAAGTCGACGATCCCGACCACCCCGTCCTGCGGAATGTGAGCCGCGAGCATCTGCGCGGCGACCTGGCCGTTGCCCTGGTTGTCGGGCGAGATCACTGCCTGATAGTCGTCGGGATAGGTTAGACCCTGCGGTACCTGATGCATCAGGATCAGCTTGATGCCGGCGTCGGCGATGGACTTGTACGCCTCGGCGGTCGCGGTGTTGTCCACTGGGATGCTGATGATGGCATCGGGCTGGAGCTGGATCATGTCGCCGATCTGCGCCACCTGGCGGTCGACGCGGAAGCTCGGATTGGTGACCGCCACCAGCTCAGCGCCGTATTTCTCCAGCGTATCCGTGATGCCGGCGACGACGAGCGTCGACCAGTCGATATCCATGGTCTGCATCACGACGCCGATGCGGAAGTTGGCCGCCCGCGCCGCTTCGCCCTGCTCGTCGGTGAGCTTCACGCTGTCGACCGTAGACGGCGACTCGCCGAAGGGGCCGCCGCCGACGATGCCGTCCGGCACAAGAGCCGCCGGATCGAGAGTGTTCGCGATCTCGCAGCCTCCGGCGTGCGCCTGGCCTGATGCGGCGACCGCAATGCCGAGGGAAAGGGCGACCGCGCCGAGCAAGCCGGCCCTCCTACTCTTCTGACCGTTGTGTTTTCTCATAGTTGCCTCCCTTGTTCAGGCGGGCGCCTTGGCCCGCCGGTGCCATACCGTTCACTGCCTCCGAGCGGTGACGGCAATCCAGATGATGAAGCCCTTGATCGCGATCTGGAGAGAGCTGTCGACTCCGACCAGAACCAGTCCGTTATTGACGATGCCGATGATGAGGCTGCCGACCAGAGCGCCGGCTATCGTGCCCCGGCCGCCCGAGAGCGCGGCGCCGCCGAGAATGACCGCGGTGATGACGTCCAGCTCCAGGCCGGCGCCGACATCGGGCCTGGCGGCGTGGGAGCGGGCGCTCAGCACCACGCCGGCGAAGCCCGCGAGGAGCCCGGTCAGCGTCAGGGTCGCGATTCGGATGCGGTAGGTGGAGATGCCGGAGTATCGGGCAGCGGTGGTGTTACCGCCGGTGGCAAAGACCTTGCGGCCGAAGGTGCTGAAGTGGAGCAGGATCGCGCCGGCCACCATCAGCACCGCCGTCCACGCGATCACCACGGGGACCCCCAACACGTGGCCTTCACCGAAGATCTTGAAGTAGGACTCGTTGGTGATGACGATCGGTCTCGTGTCCGTCAGCATCATCGCGAAGCCCCGGGCGATCCCGAGCGAGCCGAGTGTGATCAGGAAGGAGGGCGTCCGGAACTGCACCGTGAGGAAGCCGTTCACGAACCCAACCAACGCGCCCGTGGCAATCCCGACCAGGGCGCCCATGAACCAGTGGTCGGCGAACAGGCGCATGGCGATCGCCGCGGTGACGCCCGCCAGCGCCAGCACCGAGCCGACGGAAAGATCGAACTCGCCGGAGACGATGACGAAGGTCATGCCGACCGCGATGATTGAGACCAGCGCCGTCTGCCGGCCGATGTTCTCGAAGTTGGAAAGGGTCAGGAAAAACGGCGAGGAGACCGAGAACACGATGATCAGGACGACGAAGGCGATGTAGATCATGCCCTCGCC
>WTGU01000050.1:104064-107875 GCA_011523425.1 Alphaproteobacteria bacterium | reverse complement strand
TCCTGAACCGCGACCCCACCGACCTCGACGGCATCGCCGACCTCGTCATAAACCGCGAGATCGGCCCGACCCTGGGCGAGGCCGCGAATGTGAACTGAGGCAGGGCGCCCCCCTCTCCCGCCCTCTCACCTGTCACGCTCGGCGCCGGCCGAGCTCTTCCGCCGCGAATGCCCGGACCGCACGACCCTGGCGCGCAGGCGGCCGATGCTTTCGATCTCGCTGGTGACCACGTCGCCGATCTTGAGATAGCCCCCGGCGAGCGCGATGTCGTCGCGTCCGCTCCGGGCGCCGCGCCCGCCCAGCTCGGGATCGGTCCCCCACGCGGTTCCGCCCGGCGTGCCCGTCGAAATCACCGAACCCGGCTTCAGGGTGACGAAACCCGAAAAGAAATGGACCAGCTCCCGGACGTTCCAGATCATCATCGCGGTGGTGTTGTTCTGGCGCAGCTCGTCGTTGACCCAGGTGCGGAGCGCCAGCTTCTGCGGGTTGCCGAGCTCGTCTCTCGTGACGATGCAGGGGCCGAGCGGGGCTGAGGTATCGAAGTTCTTGCCCGGGCCGAGCGCGTATTGCGAGGTGCCGTCGGGCCGCATCTTGACCTGCCGGTCCCGGGCCGTGACGTCGTTCATGACGGTGAAACCGAATATGTGCTTCATCGCATCCCTCTTGGGGATGTGGCGCCCGCCCTTGCCGATGACGATGGCAAGCTCGGTCTCGTAGTCCAGCTTCCGGGTGATCTTCGGCTCGTAGACGATGTCGTCGTAGGGGCCGTTGGCGCATTGCTGGAGCTTGATGAAGAACTCGGGTTCCTTGCCCTCGACCACCGGCTTCTCGTCCCGGTGATCCCAGTAGTTCTCTCCCGAACACAGGATGACCGCAGGCTCGACGGGCGCGAACAGCGTGGCCCGGGCCAGGCTGCGGCGACCCTTGCCGGCGGCGCGGCTTTCGCGGATCGCCTTGCGCGCGAGGCGCAGGCCCCGATCTCCGGATTCGATGAAGGAGATCGTGTCGGCGAGCGCGTCGCGGTCCCGCGCGGTGAGCGTGCGCTGGCCGCCCAGCGCATCGATCAAGTCGACCAGCGCCTTGTCATCCTCCACCGCGAGCCGTCGCGCCGTCCCCTTCTTGTAGTTGTAGATGCGCATGGGTGTCTCCCTGATTGGCTGGCGTCGATGTCGAGACCGGGATCGATCTCCGCCTTCCTGCGGTCGCGAGCGACTGGATAGCGCTACTTCATGGAACAGGGCGACCGCTCAGGTCATACCCTCGGGGTCGCCCCAGTTCGGCTTCGCCAGGCTCGGCGATCGACACTCGAGACGCTCACGCGGAGCGCTCGAAGCATTCTACTGGGCCGCCGACGATGGGCCAGCCCGCGATGGCGTGCGGATGCTCCACAGCGCAAGAGCGATCCATCTGCCCTTGGGGTGCCTCGACGCGCCGAAGCCACTGTGACCTGCGAAGGCGGCGGCGCTATGTTGGCGTTTGTCGCCTCGCGAGGCGACAGGACCTTCAGGTCGAATAGCGCTGCTGCGAGAGTCGCTTGCGACGAAACACCGGCATCCTTTCATGAATCGAGGTTCGGGGCATACGGGTGATCTCATGGACATCCAGGACCTAATCATCGACGACCGGAAGCGCGGGGTCTTCAGGGTCCATCGGTCGTGCATGACGTCCTCCGATCTGTTCCAGCGGGAACGGGAACTGATCTTCGATAGATGCTGGATCTACCTGGGACACGAATCGGAGGTGGAAAGGCCCGGAGACTACCGCCGCCGCACGGTCGCTGGCCGACCGCTCTTCTTTGTTCGCGGCAAAGACGGGCAGATACGGGTGTTCTTCAACTCCTGCCCGCACCGGGGTGCCACGATATGCCGCCGCGACGCCGGGAATGCCGAGGTTCTGCGGTGCTTCTATCACGCCTGGACTTTCAACACCCGCGGCGAGCTGATCGGCGTCCCCCGAAGAGAGGCCTACGGTCCCGACTTCGATCCGAGCGAACTCGGCCTGAAGAAGCCGCCCAGGGTGGACAGTTACCGGGGCTTTTACTTCGTAAGCTTCAACGCGCAGGGCGAGGACCTGGTCACCTACCTGGCGGGGGGCAGAGACTACCTTGACCTGGTCGTCGACCAGGCCGAGGAAGGGATGCGGGTGATTCCCGGTTCCAACAAGTACGCCATGAAGGCCAACTGGAAGCTGTTGGCCGAGAACAGCCTCGATGGATACCACCTGATCCCGACGCATCGGACCTACGTGGATTACATGACCGGTCTCGGGACAGACGACAGCGGGGACACGCTGGCTGCCCGTCCCCCCGGCGCAGGGAGGGCCCTGGGCAACGGCCACTGCGTGTCGGAGAACATAGCCAGGAACGGCCGCCCCATCGCCCGCTGGCACCCGATATTCGGCGAGGAGGCCAGGGAGCGCATAGCGCGGGTGCGCGAGCGGTTGGTGCAGAAATACGGAGAAGACCGTGCCTACCGGATGGCCGACACCTCTCGAAATCTGCTCATCTACCCGAACCTGCTGATCATGGACTTCGTGGCGATCAGCATCAGGTATATCGAGCCCGTGTCGCCGGACAGAATGAAGGTCACGGCCTGGCACCTCGTGCCCAGAGAGGAGTCGGACGCGGCGCTGACCACCCGACTCGACAGCTACCTGACCTTCCTCGGACCAGGCGGCTTTGCCACACCGGATGACGTGGAAGCGCTGGAATCCTGCCAGGCCGGCTTCCGCGCCACCGAAGCCGAGTGGTCCGACATCTCGAGGGGCATGCTGACGCCCTGTCCGGGAACGGCAGACGAGCTCCAAATGCGGGGATTCTGGCGGCAGTGGCACGCGAATATGCAGGGCCTCGATACGACCGACGTACAGGATGGGCCGCCCGCAACATCGCAAGCCGCAGCGGCTTCTTCGGAGGCCGGCGACCCTGGGCACTGTCGGACCGGCGAGCGATGACGGCCGACGGCGGGTGCTCGTTGCGGGCGACGGTCGAGGAGTTCCTGTTCAGGGAAGCGGCGCTTCTGGATGAATGGAGGCTGGAGGAGTGGGTTGGCCTGTTCACGGACGACGCCCGGTACGTGGTTCCCTCCACGGACTTGCCGGAAGGGGACCCTAAACGCGATCTGGTGTTCATCGACGACGATATCATCCGGTTGCGCGCTCGGACGGCGCGCTTGAACAGCCGCTATTCCCACCGCGAGCGCCCCCGGTCGCGGACCCGCCGCTTCGTTTCCAACGTGCGCGTCGAAGAAACCGACGAGGGACACCTGTCGGTCTCCGCAAACGTCCTCGTCTACCGGTTCCGCAGCGGCGAAGGAGCGCCCTACGTCGGCACCGTCGAGTACATCCTGAGGAGGGACAGCGGGGACTTGAGGATAGCGTACCGCCGCGCGGTGCTGGATCTGGAGGACCTCTCCTGGCACGGGGCGGTGAGCATCATCTTTTGACGCCCCGTCGAGTGCGCGTTCTCCCAGGACCGTGCCTTCGCGATCGACGATGCAGGCTTGGCGAGTTTCCGAGCCAGGGCGGATCGCCGCACGAGCCGAACCCGCATAAGAAAAGTGCCGAGCATGTATAGGAAATAAATTCTCTGTATCGAGAGATCCGGGTGTAGAGTAGAGGCTCCCGATTGCCATTCATCGTACGGACCACGAGGTGACTCATGGAAGACCTGAAGGTACGCAAGCTCCGTGAGAAGCTGGGGATCTCGGCCGAGGACCAGAGGGCAGCGGCAGGTAAGGCGATCAGCCCGAATCTGCGGCAGAAGATCCCAGGCTATCCGGGATCGGGCGGCAACTTCGTCTCGGCGCCGTCC
>WTGU01000050.1:0-103964 GCA_011523425.1 Alphaproteobacteria bacterium | reverse complement strand
GCGGTGGCGGCAAATCATCCCGGGTCAGGCGGCAACTTCGTCTCGGCGCCGTCCGCGGTGGCGGCAAATCATCCCGGGTCAGGCGGCAACTTCGTCTCGGCGCCGTCCGTGGTGGCGGCGGGTCATCCGGGGTCGGGCGGCAATTTCGTCTCTGCGCCGTCCGTGACCGACTAGGCAGCGGCGGGTAGTCGCCTGCCTTAAGGGCTGTTGCCCGCCCCTGAAGCCGGAGAGGCTTGAGGGAGTTATCGGCTTTTGCGGACGAAAGGGCCGCCCGACGGCCGCGAGACTTGCGCGCGGCGTGGCAGCGGCGCGTTCGCGCTGACTCCAATGGCCACAGCGATGCAAGACTCGAAGACACCTGTCGCCACCGATAGGAGAACGGTGAACTTCCGCAAGCTCAAAACGCTGGAAGTCATATTGAAAATTACCGAACGCTGTAACCTGGATTGCGACTATTGCTATTTCTTCAATGCGGGCGACGACAGCTACAAGAATCATGCGGCGTTCATATCGGATGACACGGTCGCACTGCTGGTGCAGCGGCTCAGACAATTCTCCGAAGAGTACGAGCTGCAACGAATAGCGATCCACCTGCACGGCGGCGAACCTCTCCTGATGCCGAAGGCCCGGCTCGACGGTATCTGCGATGAGATCAGATCGGGTCTGGCGGGCATCGTCGACCTGTCGCTGACGATCCAGACCAACGGCATGCTGATCGATCTCGAGTGGATAGAGATTCTCAACAGACATGGCGTGGAGGTGGGTGTCAGCCTTGACGGCGCACAGGTGCACAACGACGCCCATCGTCTCGATCATCATGGCAGGTCGTCCTACCGGGCGACCGTTCGCGGCCTGGCGCTATGTCAGGAGCACCTGCATCGGCCGCCCATGGTCCTGGCCGTGATCGGGGAGAATTTCGATCCCAGGGAAATCTACGAACACTTTCGCCGCGACCTGCACGTGGGGCTCATCGACTTCCTGCTCCCCGACCTGAACCACGACAATTTCGGTGGCGATGCCGGAGCGTACGGGGATTTCCTGATCGAGATTTTCGACCAGATGGTGAATGACGAGGAATCTGTCGGCGTCAGGTTCATCGATCATTTTCTGGCGCGACTCTACGGAAGCGGGAATTTCCTTTTCGCTGCCGGGAGAGGTGACCCGGACTATCTTCTGCTTACGGTATCGTCCGATGGCGGAGTCGGGCCGGACGACACGTTGAGATCCACGAAGTACTGGAGCGGATACGAGTACAGGGATCTGAAAAGCTCCAGCCTGGAGGAAATCATTCAGGATCCATTGTTTCACGAATTCGAGTATTTCAAGAAGACGCCTGCATCTGCGTGTTCGGATTGTTGTTGGCGTGACGTCTGTGGCAGCGGTCAGCCGGTACACCGGTATGCGAGCAGCAATGGATTCGACAACCCCACCGTCTATTGTGAAGGATTGGACAGGTTCTACACCCACGTGTTGAAGTACTTGGCTTTGCACGGCGAGCCGTTGGAAAAGATCGGCGCGGACCTGATCTGAGGCAGTCGACATGCCTGTGGTCTGCGGCATGGGGGCCCTTATGAATCCAGGTAATTCGCGGTGGCAACGCGTTCTCGCGCCGGTATCAGCAAGTCCTCGATGAGAATCTACGTCGACCGCAGGCTCGGCGACGTGCGCGATCTGATTTCGTTCAGCGAAACGCTCGTCTGTGCGCACGAGTCTTGTCCGGACGCCGTCGATTATCGACCCGACGCCAGGTTGCCCGTGGACTTCCGAAGGCCGGGCGAACGTGAGATCGAACGATACACCGCCTCTCTCGACGCGCTGACGATCGAGGACGAGCTGGACTTCGTTGCGCTCTTCCCTTGCGACGTGAATTCCGAGAGGGAATTGGACTTCACGCCATTTCTCAGCCTGTCGCCGGTTGCTGCGCTCGACGCTTCCGTCGATCACGGGACTCATCCTTCGATCACGGTGGATCGCGGATCGGGTCTGAGGCTGGGGTTGCACCTCGACACGTGGGATGGACTCGACCTGTCCTCGAGGTGGAAGAGCCGGAACCGGATAGTCGTCAACAGGGGACCTGGAGACAGGCATGTCTACGTGGTGCCCGTGCCGATCGAAGAAATGGCAGACTGCGTGCCGTCACCGGAACGCCTCCATCCCTGCGAAGTCGCCGACACGTATATCCGGAACGCGCGGGGTGTTCCCTGTTTGCGCATGCTTCAGGCGGCGAACGTCGCGTATGTCTGCTGTACGGAGCGTCTTGTTCACGATGCTCGCGTAAGTCCGGGCGACCTTCGCGCGGAAAGCCGCCATTACCTGGGTCACTTCGTCAAGAACTAGCCCGCATTTCTCACCACTGGCACGGCCTGCCGCGCTGACACGAATAGTCGTTTCAACTCAATGGGTTGGAAGACAGCGCGAGTGTGACCGCGACAGCGGATTTGGGAACATACACACCAAGTAAGCTTGAAGAAGTAAACTCCAGCCCATTTCTGACTTCTGCGGCGGAATCCGTTCGGCCAAGCCGTGGAACCGCCGAGCCTGCGCAGGAGATTGGGTGCGCGGCCAAGAGGTTCCCGGTCAGCGCGGTCGTACACAACCGCCGCTCACTCAAACTACCACGGCTTCGCCGAACGAATACCAGATGCCACGCAGGCGTCCACCCGCGAGGGCCAGCACCGCCATTGAACTGCACGAGACGCGGCTCGCCGCCTACGCCCTCATCGCAACAGCTGGTAACGGCTCGGCACCGGTCAATGCGCCGGCGGAGCCGCTTTCCCGCCACGTACCTACGCCACGGCCATGCCCGCGAGGGGCCAAGGCGTCCTCGGCGATTCGCACGATGAACGTCTCGCCACCGAACATCGCCCTCCGCCCGGCTTCCCCGTCAGTGCTCGGTCGAGCACGGTTCCTCGCCGAGCTGCGCCAGTTGCGCTCCAAGCTCCGTTACGTCTTCGGCGGTGAGCCCCAACTCGAGCCGCGTCACCTCACCCCCGGTGGTGTGATACTCGAACTCCACGCCCGCGTGCGCCTTACAGGCGCCGGCCCAGCCGCTCCCGATAGTCGTGTGTCCGCCAATTCGCGCGAAACAGCCACTGCTCTTCCGGCTGCCGCTCGGCGAGCGTCGGGTCGATTTCGACCTCGTCGAAGCCGCTTCGCCGGGCCATGGCGTATTGATCAGCGAGGAAGCAGCCGGATGCACGAAGCCGACCGCGGTAGCCGAGCAGGCGCAGATAACGGGCCAGCGAGAACCCCCGGCCGTCCATATGCGAGGGAAAGGCGATGCGGATCAGAGCGATGCGCCCGAAGAGGGGCACGATGTCCTCGGCCGGCACGGTGTTCTCGACATCCAACGCGACACCGTGAGGCAGAGCGGAACGGTCGCCCTCTCCGCTCCACTGGATGAATTCGCCGCGCCAGTCGTCGTCCTGGAACCCGGAGTCGCGGACGAGAATCCTGGGGCTCCCGCGTTCCACGCTAGCCTCCTGTGGCCAGTGCGGCGTCGGGATAGAGCGCCGCCTTGAACGGCTGCATGCCGACGCGCCGGTAGGTCGCGAGAAAGGCTTCGTCTTCGTCTGACCTGAGCTCGAGGTAGGTGTCGATCAGCCGGTCAACGGCAGGGACGACGTCATCTGAGGCAAAGCCCGGGCCGGTGCGTTCGCCGAGGGCAGCGGTCTCGGTTCCGTCACCGCCGAGCGTGATCTGGTAGTTCTCGGCGCCGGCGCGATCGAGGCCGAGAATGCCGATGTGGCCGACATGGTGGTGCCCGCAGGCATTGACGCAGCCGGAAATCTTGATCTTGAGATCGCCCACCTGGCGTTCGTCCCCGCGCTCCTTCACGCGGGTGGCGATTCCCTGGGCGATGGGAATGGAGCGGGCGGTGGCCAGATTGCAGTAGTCCATCCCCGGGCAGGCGATGATGTCCGATGCCAGCCCGACGTTGGCGGTGGCGAGGTTCGCCTCCCGCAGCGCCGCATGAACCGCCGGCACGTCGCGCCTGTGCACGTGGGGCAGGATGCAGTTCTGCTCGTGGCTGATCCGGATCTCGTCATGGCCGTAGCGCTCCGCCAGGTCGGCGATGACGCGCATCTGCTCCGCGGTGGCATCGCCCGGCGTCGCTCCGTGGGCCTTGAGCGAGACGGTGACGATTGCGTAGTCCGGATTCCGGTGCGGATGCAGATTGGTGTCGACGAATGACCGGAACGCCGGATCGCGCGCGAGCGCCGCGTCGAACGCTCCGGTCGGCGCCTCGATGTATGCCGGCGCTGCGAACATCGTGCGGATGTCCTCGAAGCGCGCCCGGTCCGCACCCTCGAATGCCCTCCGCTGAATCCGGAAGCGTTCCTCGACGCGCTGCCGGAATGCCTCGATCCCGTGCTCGCCCACCGTGATCTTGATGCGCGCCTTGAACTTGTTATCGCGGCGCCCGATGGCGTTGTAGACCTGCAGGATGGACTCGACGTAGGGGAGCAGATCTCCCTCGGGCAGGAAGTCGCGGATGACCGTTCCGATCACCGGGGTGCGCCCGAGCCCGCCGCCGACCGAGACCTCGTAGCCGATTTCACCGGCGCCGTTGCGGACGATACGGATGCCGATGTCGTGCGCGCGTGTCACGGCGCGATCGACCGGGGAGCCGCTCACCGCGATCTTGAATTTTCTGGGCAGGAACGCGAATTCCGGGTGATCCGTCGACCATTGCCGGAGCAGCTCGGCGGTCGGGCGGGGATCGGCGATCTCGTCGGCGGCCGCGCCGGCGAAATGGTCGGCGGTGACGTTGCGGACGCAGTTCCCGGATGTCTGGATCGCATGCATCTCCACGTCCGCGAGAGCGTCGAGGATGTCCGGCACGTCCTTCAACCTAGGCCAGTTGAACTGGACGTTCTGTCGGGTGGTGAAGTGCCCGTAGCCCTTGTCCCAGCGCTCAGCGATTCGGGCCAGCTGCCGCATCTGGCGGCTGTCGAGCGTTCCGTAGGGAATCGCCACGCGCAGCATGTAGGCGTGCAGCTGCAGGTAGAGCCCGTTCATCAGCCGCAGCGGCTTGAACTCTTCCTCGGTGAGCGATCCGTCGATCCGCCGCTCCACCTGCTGGCGAAACTGCGCGACCCGATTGCGAACGAATTCCCGGTCGAAGCTGTCGTATCGGTACACAGGTCAGCTCCCCGCCTGCTTGCCGTGGCAGTAGTTGGAGGGCCCGGCCGCGCGCAGCACCTCCCGCACGTGGACCGGTTCGGGGCCCTGACGCCCTCCGGGCGCAGCGGCCGCCAGATAGGGGCCGACGATGACGTCCTCCTGCGCTTCGGCCGCCGCAAGGCTGCGATTGGCCTCCGCCTCGTCCTCGAAGAGGCGCGCGCCGCCCGGGCGGCGCGTCCAGGCGCCGTCCGGCGCGAGGTAGACCACGTCGCCGTCGAAGAGGTCGTTCGCGGTCAGAACGCAGGGCCTGAAGGCGCGGGCCATCAGACCGCCTCCTGCTGGGCCGCGCAGTCCGTTTCCGCCTTGCTCATGGCATCGCGGGGCAGGATGCCGAGCATCAGCACCACCGGTCCCGCAAGGTGCGCCTCGTCCAGCGCGTCGGGCAGCCCGAGCAATGTCGTCGCGACGATCCGCTTGTCCTGGCGCGAAGCGTTCTCGACGATCGTCAACGGCGTCGATGGCGCGGCCCCGCGCATCAGCAGGCGCCCGCGCAGGAAGGCGGCCGCCCGCTTGCCCATGTAGATCGCGGCGACTGATCCAGGGCGGGCAAGGGCGGCCCAGTCGTGCTCGGCGAAGCCTTCAACGTCGCGGCCAGTGAGGACACGAAGCTCCGAGTTGCGCCCGCGGCGGGTGAGAGAGACCCCCATGTCCGCAGCCGCGCCGGCGGCCGCCGTGATTCCCGGAACGACCTCCCACGGGATGCCTGCCGCCTCCAGCGCCTCGATCTCTTCGTCCAGCCTGCCGAACACCGCCGGGTCGCCGGACTTGAGGCGGACCACATGCTTGCCCGCCCGGGCATGATGGACCAACAGCGCGTCGATTCGCGCCTGCGGCCACGACGGGCCGTATCCCGACTTGCCGGCTGAGACCCGCTCCGCGTCACGCCGCGCAAGCTCGAGCACCTGCGAGGAGACCAGCCGGTCGTGCACCACGATGTCCGCCTCGTGCAGCAGGTTGCGGGCCTTCAGTGTGAGCAGCTCCGGGGCGCCCGGCCCCGCGCCCACGAAGGAGACCAGGCCCGGAGGGCGGGTTGCACTCGCGGCTTCGTCAAGCAACGAGCGGAGCGCTTCGCGTGCGCCTTTCTCGCCCTCCCTGGCATAGCCGCGCGGGCCACGCCGGAAGAAATACTCGGACCAGAGCGCCCGTCGCGTGCGGCCCGCGGGTACGCTCTCGCACCTGCTCCGGAACGCCTGGCCGATGCGTGCGAGCGGCCCCAGAGACGCCGGCAGCTGGGCCTCGAGTGTCGCCTTGAGGTTCCGCGCCAGCACCGGGGCCGTCCCCTCGGTCCCGATCGCCACCGTGACCGGGTCGCGGTCGACGATGGCGGGCGTGATGAAGTCGCTGCCTTCGAGATCGTCGACGACGTTGACGGGGATTCGTCGCCGGCGGGCCAGCGCGGCGGCGCGCGCATCGTCGGCGGGATCGTCGCTCGCGCAATAGAGGAGCGCCGCGCAGTCGAGGTCGCCGGCGTCCACGCGGCGCTCGTCGTGGCGCAACGCACCTTCGCGGTGCCAAGACAGGATGTCCGGTTCCGGGTCGGGGCCGAATACGGTGACCTCGGCATCGGTCTTCAGCAGCAGACGCAGCTTGGCGACCGCGGCCTGCCCGGCGCCGGAGACGACGACGCGCCGGCCCGTGAGACAGAGAAAGATCGGGAAATGCTGCACCAGGGCCGCCTGTCGCCGATTACGCTTGGTGGCGACGAATAGTACATAATTTCTAACGTCGTGATAGTATGGTAGAAAAATAAGGACAACATCTGTGAAATGGTGACAGTATTAGAAGAAATTTTCTTTCTGCAGGGGAGATCGAAATGGCCGTCCAGCTCGATGGCGTCGATCGGAAAATTCTTGCGGCGATGCAGGAGGACGCCTCACGCTCCCTCGATGACATCGCGGAGATTGCCGGCGCCTCGCGCACGCCCGTGTGGCACAGAATACGAAAGCTCCGGGCCGCGGGGATCATTCGACAGAACACGGTTCTCCTGGACCCTGACAAGCTGGGATTGGAGGCGTGCTTCTTCGTGCTCATCCGGACCTCCGAGCACCAAAAGGAATGGCAGGACCGGTTTCTGGAGACTCTGAAGGGGCGCCCGGAAGTGATGGAGGCCCACCGTCTGGCCGGCGACGTCGATTACATCCTGAAAGTCCGTGTCCAGAACGCCAGGGCCTATGACGACTTCTACCAGGCACTCATCTCGCAAGTGAAGATCTTCAACATCACCTCCCTGCTATCCATGGAAGAGATCAAATCGACGACCGAGCTGCCCCTCTGAACCCAGGGCCGGTCATGGCGCGCGAGCTCGGCGAGGTCCGCCGACTGCTCGCGCGCCCCGACCTGTGCGAGCAGGCCGAGCGGGTGCCAGAGCCGCCCGCCGGGGTGCGCGTGCTCAGCCCCTTCGACCCGCCGCTGCGCGACCGCAGGCGCGCCGAAGGCTGTTCGGCTTCCGCTATCGCATCGAGATCTAGGTGCCGGAGGAGAAGCGCGAATACGGATACTACGCCTTCCAGCTTCTGGAGGGCGACCGGCTTGTCGGGCGCATCGACATGCGCCGCCGGGAGGGCCGCCTCAGCGTGCGGGCGCTCTGGCCCGAGCGGGGCGTGCGCCTCGGCAAGGGGCGGCTGGAGCGCATCGGGCGCGAGCTCGCCCGCATCGCCCGCTTCTGCGGCTGCGACGGCCCGGCGTTCGAGAACGGCTGGGTCAGGGAGAACCGGGAGTAGCGGCCGCCGATCAAGGCGCCTTCACCGCGACACGACTCGCGCCTCGTCTCTTCCCCCTACACCGCCGCATCCGGCTCCACCAGCGACTCCGCTCTGGCGCGATCATCTGCGGATATGGCGACCGTGGCGTAGCCGTTTCGGCGGTCCAGTATGTGCAGGCTCCGGATGTTCACGCCGGCCTGCCTGAACTTCTCCGCCAGCCTGGCCAGCGCACCCGGCTCGTCCCGCAGCCTGAGGACCAGCGATTCGTCGGATACCGTCTTGAAGCCTGCGTCCGTCAGCGCGCGCAGGGCGCCGTCGTGGTCGTCCGCGGTGAGCGTTATCGCGCCCTTCTCCCCCAGCGCCTCAGCGCTGATGGTTTCGATATTGATGTTGCGCTCGGCCAAGGCTCCGGCGATGTCGGCGATGACGCCCGCCTCGTTGTTGGCGATGACGACGATCCTGGTCATGCGGTTGTCTCCGTTTCGTCTCTCGGTGCCGTCGCTCCGCGCATGCAGTCGTCCACCACGGCGTCGATGGTCGCGCGCGTTATGTGCGGCATGGTAATGAGGTGCGCGATGTCCTCGTACGGCGCGAGCTGCCACTTGCGCACGACGTCTGCCGGCGGCCTGGGAAACACGACGGTGACGGAGTTCCTGTTGCGCCACGCCGGGATGCCGCCGTCGTTGAAGCGCCCGACCGCGTATTCCGCCGTCTCGAGGCATCCGTTCACGATGCGCCTGAAACCCTCCAGCCCCTTCTGCTCGAACGCGTACCACATCATCAGCGGCGTGATGGCGTTGCGTGAGCCCGTGAGGGTGGTATCCAGCACGCCCACGTACTCGACGGCGCGCGCGATTCGCGAGACGTACTCGCGCCGGGTCAGGGCGACGCCGCAGGGCAGTGGCGAGCCCACCATCTTGTGCCCGCTGATCGACACGCTGTCGAACCCGGCATCGAACCCGTAGGGCTGCGGGTCGTCCACGAACGGCAAGATCATGCCGCTCAGGGCGGCGTCCGCGTGCAGGTATGACCGGGTCACCGTGAGGTCGTCCAGGATGCCGCGGATCCTGCTCACGTCGTCGATCGCGCCCTTCATCGTCGTGCCGATGTTCGCCAGCACGATTGCGGGCACGTCCCGGTTGATGCGGATCGTCTCGCGGAGGTCGTCGTAGTCGATCTCCCCGTTGTCCTGGCTCCTGATCATGATGTTGCGCACCTTGAGCACGCTCATGATCTTGACGACGCTGTAGTGGGTATCCTGCGAGAAATAGACCACGCCGTCCGGATAGAGCTCCCGCGCGAGGTAGAGGCCGTACATGTTGCCCTCGGTGCCGCCAGACGTGACGTAGCCCCACACGCCTTCGCGCGAGATGTGCATCAGATCGGCGAAGATGCCGATGACCTCGCGCTCGATCTCGTGGGTGTTGCTTTGGAAGTTGCTGTCGTGGAAAGGGTCGCCCACGTTGTTGATGACGTAGCGCATGAAGGGCAGCAGCGCCGTGTAGTCGAAGTCGTGATTGCAAGGATAGCCGACGGAATGCCGGCTCAACGCGTCGATCTCTCGAAGAAGAGAATCGAGTCTTTCCAGGTTATCCACGGCTGCCTCCCGTCACCAAACCGTCGCATGCGAGTGAGCTATCCGGAAACGAGCTTCGCCTTACTATCACCGTCGGCCGGATCCGCCGCAGGCGCCGGCGACGAAGCGAGGCCAGCCCGCTCAGCCACTACCTGGGGTTCTGCACACTCGCTCACCACCGCCACGTCGGGTCGCAGCCGCCGCAGCGCGTCGAGCTTGCGATGCAAGGCCATGTTGCAGTTCCAGGCGACCAATCTCACTGGACTCTCTCGTGCCGCCTATGGTTCAGCGGTTCCCACCCCTTCTCGGTCACCAGGACGGTCTTGGACGTGACCGTGGCGAGGAACTTGGGTTAGTCCTCCGGCGGTGCTGCACAAACCCGCTCGTAGGCGAAGCGCTCGGAGATCAGGCCGTTGTAAGCAAAGATATCGAGCGTCGCCTCGTAGGCTGCGCGGGTGATCTCAATATGCGGCGCCCAGCAGCCGAGTTGCTGGTAGGCAGCGATGCAGCGTTCGAGCGCCGGCAGCCCGATCTCCGGAAAGTAGGGTTGCTCGGCGCGGGCGACCTCGGCGGCCGGCGTTTCGTTGAGCCAGAGCCGCGCCCTGCGATACGCGCGTGTGAAGGCCCGCGCCATGGGCGTTTCCAGCCAGTCGGGCCGGGCGCACAGGCTGGAGAAGCCGCAGCGGCCGACCTGCCGACCGACTTGCGCCACGACGCGGCCGATGCCATCCGCTTCCAACTGCTGGGGAAACGGTCCCTGTTGCTGGACATACCGGCCCACACCGTCGCGAAAGGCGCGGTCGATCTCCAGGGCATTGCCGGGGTGGATCGCCTTCAGCCGGCCGTAATCGATACCCGCCGTGTGGCAGGCATACTTGAACATGGCGAGCGGCTGGCCACCGCCGAACAGCACGACCTCGGCGCCGTCCAGCTTGCGCCAGTCGAAATCCGGGTCGCCCGCCCGCCCGGTGAGGAAAAAGCCGTCCATCTCGTTGATCTGAGCGAAGTGGACGACGCCGGGGTCCTCGCCCGTCGACAGCGGCCCGAAGGCCTGGCTCGGCGCCGACTGCACGACATGGGCCGTGCCGTCTTTCAGAGCCGCGATGGCGGAACCTCCCGGCGGTGCGACCGACCACTCCGCCTCCAGACCCTCCTCGGCCAGGAACCCGCCTGCCATCGTCGCGATCAGCGGCGAGTAGAAGGCGGAGAACAGGGTGAACTGAATGTCGATACGAGCCATCGACGGCGCTCCTTCGGCCGGATTGCAGCCGACACGGAGTCTAGGGGCTGACCGGCGGCCGCGCCACGGGCTCGCTGTTTCGTACACGTCGGCCGCGCGGAATACACGACGCTCGGCGACGCCGAAACGACCTTGTTCTCATGTTTCTCTCGATTCATGTGAATTGTTCCGGAGGCGAGGCGCATTGCCGCAGAGGTCCCGCATGGCGTCGCACCGACTGGCCTCATACGGGGTCGGGTGACGGTGCCTCAGTCGTTGTCGGTGAGACCGGCCCCGGCCCCGGCATCGCGGGACCGATCGGTGGCAGGCACGAGACACTTGTCGAAGAACGCCAGCACTGTCGATCTTGCCACCTCATCCACGTCGACACCGTGGCGGACTGACTTGGACCTGCCCTCTGCGAGCTTCAACACGACAGCGTCCGCGGGCGACATCTCCGGGGAGGAACCGTTGAGCACAATATCGACCGGTGCAGGCTCAAGCGAAACGATGTCTCCGGCATACAGGCCGGCGATTGTCGCGATGCCGCCGTTCAGCTCGACCATGGCGCGTCTGCCGTTCCGCAACGGCCACGATAGGGCGATCCGGGCCGAATCGATGCCCGCTGCAGTGATCGCCCCCACGATCAGCAGCGGCTGGTCCGTGTCGTCGAGCCGGAGATGCCGCTCCCTGCCGCACCCCGCCTCGATCGACAGTCGGTCGGCGACCGCCGGCCCGGCGTAGAGCGCGGACAGGATGGGAGCGTCAGGACTCCCGACACGAACGGCATCTCCCTCGGAGCGCAGCGAGAGCGACGTGCCGCTCAGGCCGCAGCTAAGTCCACGCAGAGCCGGCACGGCAGCCTGGGCCGGATCGAAGCCCAGATAGGCCAGAGACTTCGACGCCTCCGCAAAGTCCTCGCCGATCCCGAACGGTGCACCGGCGCCCACAGCCGCCCGCGTGAAGTAGAAGCAGATCTCGTTCAGGGACAGAGGCGTCAGCGTCTCGCTCATGGCATCGCCTCGGCCGACGGTGCCGCGGGCCCTGTCGGAAACACCCACTCGGTCTCGCGCGTCTCGGCGATTTCGTGCGGCAGCGGCGCGCCCTGATACATGTTGACCCGCGTCCACAGATCGGACTTCGGGTCGAATTTGGCGACGCCAAAAAACGAGAGCTTGAAGCGCAGGATGTCGACCGGGCGCTGGCCGGCGCCGAGCAGATTGTCGCGGATCTCGCCGTAGGGACAGTCCGAGGCCGTCTGCACCCGCCAGACGATGCTGCGGTACTCCGGCGCGGCGACGAGAAAGTCGGCGACCGTCAGCGCCGTGTCGTATTCGCGAAGCCGGTCCCTGAGCCGGCTCACGTCCCGGGCGATCGCGATCGGCATTTCGAGGTCGGCGCCCGGCTCGGTATGGCGGTCGCCCACGCGAGGCTCGAGCTTCTCCTCGGAGTAATACCAGAAGCGCTGCACGGCCTCGGGCCGCGAGTAGTCGGTCGCCAACGCCCAGCCATAATGCGCGTCGATGATGCCGAGCAGCTCGCCCAGCGACATCTCCGCCCTGAGCCTGGGCGGCTCCGGGGCGCTCATCTCGTCGCCGAGCGCGTCCACGACCGCGCCGTGCTGCTCGAGCAGCAGCGAGACGGCGAACTCCTGCCCCTCGGCGGAGAAGGCTTCCTCGGCGTGGCGGTACATCGCGTCCCACGGATGGGAGCGACGAAGCCCGGCCTCGCTCCAGTTCTCCAGCTCGCCGAGCTCGGTGCGCAGCGTGCGTATGCGCGCCGTCTGGGCTGCGTCGTCGACGTTCCACTCGCCGACGAAGCGGCGGGCGCGGTCCAGCAGGGCCATGAAGTCGACGACCTGACCGGCGGTCGCGGACGGCAGCGCTCGCACCCGCGCGAGCGCGGTCTCCCGCGCCAGGACCCAATTGTTGATGAGCACCGGGTGCTTGATGAGGAAGGGCGCCATTCCTAGCCCGGTGGCGTTGCCGATGCCCAGATAGCGCGCGTAGTCGGCATTCAGAGGAGCGGCCCGCGCGCCGCCCCGGCTACGCGCCACATGGTTGACCAGGTCGATGCTGAGCCAGCGGATCAGGTAGACCGTGAGCATCTCGGCCTGGAAGGGTCCGCGCATCTCGGTCCGGTCCGCAATCTTGGCACGGTCGGCGCAGCCGAACTTGCCGCTCCCGTAGACGGCCGTCGTGCGCATCAGGTAGCCGACCTCGGCCAGCCGGGCGGCGTCGGGCTGTCGGCCGGCAGCGAGGCTTT
Organism: Alphaproteobacteria bacterium; assembly: GCA_011523425.1. Classification (GTDB taxonomy): domain Bacteria; phylum Pseudomonadota; class Alphaproteobacteria; order UBA828; family UBA828; genus WTGU01. The sequence goes on along the minus strand of WTGU01000050.1, from coordinate 91,015 downwards.
CGACGACGTGCTCGAACAGGCGCATGCTCTTGTTGGCGCGCGCCAGCGTGAGCTCGCGGGAGGTGAAGCGGCCGTCCTCCTGCCTCGGCGTGTTGGCGCGCAACCGTTCGATATCCGCATCGTCCGGCACGCCGTCGAAGAACGAGAACGTGGCATCCCAGGCCTCCGCGATCACGCGGTCGGTGCGCTGCTCCGGACGGATCTCGTGCGTGTACGCGATGAGCGAGTAGGTCCGCTGCGGGCCGTGGACCGCGTAGACGGCGGTGCCGTATCCCCGCGCGTCGAGGTCGAAACGGAGGCGCTCGAACCGCCACCGCTCGCTCCGCATGCGGCGGATCAACTGGCGCATGAAGCTCAGGCGTGTCTGGAACGACGACCCCATGCGCGCCAGCCGCATGACGTGCTCGGGCGCGCGCAGCGGGCCGATCGCGCGGTCATCGGCCGGGCAGCCCATCACGAGCCCTGCGGGCTGAACGAATCCCGGAAGAAGTGCAGCCAGTTGCCGTGGGCGAGCGGCCGGCATATGCGAACGAGATCGATGTCGTTCTCGATCGGTGAGCGGTTCTGGCAGCCGAACACGATGGCCGTGCGTTCCTCCCTCATCGCCCTGTCGACATCGTCCGCCGAGTGGAGCGGGAAAATCAGTTCGGAGAACTGATCGAAACGCCGGCTCCAGGCGGCAATGTTCGCGACGGTTTCACGAAAGTTCTCGTGGTAGCAGATGGTGACATGGATGGCGACGACATGTCCGTCGCGCATCTGTCGAAATACCTTGTCCGACCAGTTGGCGTACCGGAGACCGTCTATGACGGCTGTCTTCTGCATGATCTATGACGACTTTCCTGGAAGACGAGCAGCGGGGTGTCTGAGCTTCGAGCGCGGAAAGGTTCGACGACGAGGCCCCTTCGGCTGGCGGCGGAACGGGCGGCGCGGGGCGGCCTGACCGGAACGGGGCGGACCTCCCGGACCGGATCGGCACAGCATTGCCGCCGCGGCGCCGGGCGACCCACCGGCGGCCCGGCCCGCGCGACGCGGCGCCGTGCCCGGACGTGTCGCCGTCTGCCTTGCCGAAGGCGATCCCGAAATGCCGCGATCAATAGCCGAGAACGCTGTAGTCGCCGTTCACGATCAGGCGAATCGAGACGTAGAGTCCCAGCAGGGCGAACAGCACCCACGGGCAGTTCAGCGCCCAGATGTAGATGTAGAGGTCCTTTCGGCGGATGCGGCTCTGCCGCTTGGCCACGAAGAAGCTGACCCAATAGACCGATGTCGCGTAGGCCAACTGCCAGAACATCATCGCCCCGATGATGCCGGCGACGAGGGCGGGCAGGAAGTCGACGGTGAAGGCGGCGAAAAGGATCAGCATAGGCACCGGCGTTACGAAGCCGTTGGCGATGTCCACGTTGTAACCATATGTGCGCCGGTCGGTGTACGAAGTGTCGAACTGCGAATACGTGGCCCAGACGTCTGCCCATGTCGTCAAGGATAGTATTCGCCTCAACGGAACAGGTCCGACAAGGAACTCGATGCCCGACGTTCGGCCTGTTTTCTGCCGGCGTTCATGCCAGTATTCGGCGCGCTTCTCGATGTAGTCGCGCCTGAAGAACAGGCAGATTTCCCAATAGCAGATCACCAGATTGACGGAAAAGAAGAGGATCAGAAGTCCATGGATAACGTCAAAATTCCCGCGGACGCCGTAGCGCGCCCCGATGCCGGCCGCGGTCAGACTCGCGATGACAAGCCCCGTGAACGCGACCGGCGGGATCGCCAACCGGCTTCGGTGCGCGCCGGCTTCGGAAGGGGCCCCGTCCGCCTGCTCTTCTGGCATGTGATCCGGTCCTCTCAGACGCTGCAGCGCTGCCGCGCGTCGCATTGTATCCTATGGAAAGCCTGGCGCCCCGGACAACGATGCCGCGCACGGGACGCCGTCGATGGCGGCGCATGGAAGCGCGGCGCCAGGGCCTTGCATGACTTCAGGGTCTTGGGAAAGGGGGGCAAATCGGGCACAATAAGCCGATGAACCGTCCTTCCGCCACGCGATCGAAACCGCGCACCCTCGCGGACCTCGCCCCGGACGACGTGAAGTCCGCCGTCGATGGATACACGGAAATCTACGACGCCGGCCCGGAGCGCAGGAAGGAGCATTACCGCTCGTTCGTGAATCGCTACTACGACCTGGTCACCGACTTCTACGAGTTCGGCTGGGGTCAATCCTTTCACTTCGCTCCCCGAAGGCGGGGCGAGAGCTTCAAGGCATCGCTGCTCCGGCATCAGCATTTTCTCGCCGAAAATCTGTCCCTGAAGCCGGGTATGCAGGTAATCGATCTGGGATGCGGGGTCGGCGGGCCGATGGGCAATCTGGCGCGCCAAACCGGGGCCAGCTTTGTCGGCCTCAACAACAACGCCTATCAGATCGAGCGCGCCAAACTTCACACCCGCGGCGTCGACTCGCTGTGCCGCTTCATTCACGGCGATTACATGCAGATTCCCGATGATAACGACCGTTACGATGCCGCCATCGCGATCGAGTCCATGCCCCACGCGCCCGACAAGACGGCGGCGTTCCGCGAGGTCTTGCGCGTGCTGCGCCCCGGCGCCTGCTTCGCGGGCTACGACTGGTGCGTCACCGAGAGCTTCGATCCCGCCAACGCGGAGCACCAGCGAATCAAGAACGACATCATGATTGGGAACGGGCTGCCGGATATCGCGACCACGTCGGAGGTCTCCGCCGCATTGCAAGGGGCGGGGTTCGAGCTGCTGGAGGCGCGCGACCGCGCGCCCGAAGCGGACCCGGCGATGCCCTGGTACCGTGCCTTGCAGGGCCGCGATTTCAGCCTCTCGAGCATTCCGCGCACGCCTGCCGGCCGCGCGCTCGCCAACCTGACCTTGCGGGTCGGGGAAAGGCTTCGGCTCTTTCCCGAGGGCGCCCGCGCGGTCAGCACGATCCTGAACGCGGGAGCGGACGCGCTGGTGGACGGCGGCAGGTCCGGCGTCTTCACGCCGATGTTCTATTTCCTGGCCCGCAAGCCCGAGCCCTCGCGCGACTGAGCGACGCGGGCCTTCGGCCGCGCGCCCCTGCGCGAGGCCACTCATGCTCAGGACTGGGAACAGGCGAGAGCCGCTTCCGGCGGGGGCGGCGGTGCGGCGGTGGTGCAGGGGGCGGGCGTGGCGAGACCCAGCCGCTCGCGGCGGCGCTGCTCGTAGAGGGCCAACGCGTGCAGCGGGAAATACTGTCGATAGAGCACGTAATCCAGGAGCGCCGTTCGGAAGAACACGCCCGCCATGTCCTGCTTGGGCCATGTCCCGTCCTCGTCCAGCGTGTCGAGCAGGAAGCGGGCGCCCCGCGCAATCGCGGTCCAGTTCGATTCGCCCGCCTCGAGCAGCGCGATCAACGCCCACGCGGTCTGGATGACCTGGCTTTCCTCGTGCGGGACGTACCGGCCGCTCAGGCATCCGCTGTGGTGCTCGCCCCATCCCCCGTCTTTCCGCTGGCGCTCCAGCAGCCAGCGGCAGGCCGAGCGCAGCGCCGGATCGCCGGGGCTGGCCCCGGCGGCGAGAAGACCCCTGACCCCGAAGAGCGTGCCGTAGATGAACTGAACCCCCCACACGCCGCGCCAGGAGCCGTCGCTCGCCTGGGTCCGGCGCAGCCAGGCATCGCCCCGAGCGATCGCGCCCGTCACCGCCCCATCCGCGCTGTGCGGAACCTCCTCCACGCAGGCGGCGAACGCCGCGAGGCAGGACGCGGTGCACTCGACGTAGGATTGCTCGGTCATCGAGTCGCCGAACATCTCGGCCGGATTCATCCACTCCAGACCGAAGGCCGAGCGCCGCGCCTCGTAGCTGCCGAATCCGCCGTCGCGGTTCTGGCAGCGCAGCATGAACCCGACCGCATCGCGCAACGCGCCCGCGTGCGCAGCACCGCGACCGGCAGCGTGAAGTCCGAGCACCGCTTCCGCAGTGCAGTCGCTCACCGGCCAGCCGTGCCATCCCCCGGCAAAGCACCAGCCGCCCCTGGGGTCGCTTCGATAGGCCTCGCGAAACCCGTCGAAGCTCGCGGCGATCTGCTCTCCGAGCAGGAAGTCGGCGCCGCGCCGCAGCGCGTCCCCCACCCCGTCGAACGCGGGCACCGCCGCCAGCGCCTGCAGCGCAAAGCCGCTGTCCCACGAGGCACTTCTCGCGCCGACGACTCGCGCACCCTCTTCCTCGTCTTCCCAGATCCAGTCGTCCAGCTTCGCGAGCGCCCGGTGGAGGTCGGCGTCGTCCGGATCGCGCAGCCAGAGCGCAAGCATGTTGAGGAGGCCGCTCACCGGAGAGATGCTCGTATGGCTGGTGGTTCGCAGCTCCCATCTGATCTGCCGGACGATCGCCTCCGTGCATCGGGCACGCAGGCGCTTGCTGTGGAGCCGATCGAACACGCGCGCAATCTTGTATCCGACCTTGAGCCACACGCCCGGCCGGGCGTAGAGGTCGGCCTCCCGCAGGCGATCGCGGGCGGCGGAGAAATCCACCTCGGCAAATCCCTGGGGGAACAGCTCCTCCCGCAGCGACGCGATCGACGGCGTGACGGGCGCCTGGAAGCGATGGGGGTAGATCGCCGCCATGGCCATGTAGATGAGCCGGGTGTGGCAGTACCAGTTCGAGGGGTGCAGGGGTAAGCGGCGCGGCAGGCTCCACAGTTCCGGCAGAACGGCGTTGACCCCGCGCCAGTCGTAAAGATTGAGGAGCGCCAGCCAGAACTTCCCCCAGCTCGGAATGCCCACGATCCCCTCGGCCTCAATGAAGCGTCGGGCCGGCTCGATCAGGGGATCGTCCCGCTCGACGCCCAGCAGTCTCGCCGCGACGTAGACCAGGGCGGTGACGAAGAGGTGGGGCGACGAGTGCTCGTGCAGGCCCCATGAGCCCCCTTCGAGACGAGTCCGTTCGAAGGAGCGCAGCACGCGCCGGCGCCGGCCGGGCTCGAGCGGCTGCCCGATGATGTGGTGCAGCAGCACGTATTGCGCGGTGAGCATGGGGCACCAGACCATCTCGCCTTCCCAGCCGCCGCCCTCGCCCTGGAGACTCAGGAGGCGCGCGGTCGCGCGCTCCAACGTCGGACCGGCGTCGGGCGCCTCGGCGTCCTTCGGCCGGCCTTGCCCGGACGCGTCGAGTCTCGGCGGCATGGAGTGCAGAAGCGCGCGGGACAGGCTGTCCAGGGCCCGCTCGTCATTCTGCCCGCCCTGGCGTCGCGACTGGCGCAGCTGCAGAGCCCAGCGCAGGAGCCACAGGAGACGAACGGCGAGCGCCCCGAAGATCTTCAGGCCCTGACGCGGCGCGAACCGGCGGAAGGAGAGCGGAATCTCCACAACCGCCGCCCGGGCCGCCGTTCCGAAAAACGCGAGACCCATGACGAACGCGGATCGGTCTTCGCAGGCGAGAATCCGCGTTGTCCGCTCCCGGTAATCGGAGTTCGCCCGCAATCCCCAGTAGACCGCGTGTCTCATCGCCACCGCCTCGGCCCGATGATCGGCAAAGACCTCGTAGAGCCCCATGGCGAGCATCTCCGGCACGCGGGTCGCCCGGAAACGCCCGGCGGCGAAGTCGCGAAAGCTCCCGCCCTCGGCGAGGGCAAGCGCATCGCCGAAGCCGAGGGTCATGCCAACCGCTGTCATGGGATGGTAGTGCCCGGCCGCGTCGCCGATCAGCACGCGACGCGGGGTGCCGTACGTGACGCGCGGCCGCAACTGATTGGCCGCAACGTGGAATTGCCCCGCGCGCACCGCGTCGACGAACGCCGGCCTGAGAGCCTCCGGCAGCAGCGTTGCATAGGATTCCGTCAGGAAGCCGACCCGGTCCTGGCGCGTCCAGCGGTCCAGCGGAACGTCGACGATGATCCGGACGCAATCGTTTGCCAGACCGTATGCGAGAATCGGCCCCGGCCCGCCGAGCAGCACGTGCCCGTGACCCTCGAAGGGCAGGCTCACGTCGCTCACGGTGATCCCCAGCATCCGCGAGCAGTGAACCGGCTCCGTCGACAGGCCCAGGGACTGGCGCACGATCGAGACCCGGCCGTCGGCGCCGATGATCCGCTCGGCGTCGAGGGAGTGAACCGTGCCGTTGTTGGTATAGGCCAACCGCCCGTCTTCGACCGCACTCACCCGCGCGTGGGTGAAGAGGTCCACATCCGTCTCGTTCTCCGCGGCTTCCCGCAGCTTCGAGACGAGCAGCGCATGTTCGCAGGCCAGACCCTGCGAGCCGTTCAAGTAGGGAAGGACGATCGGCTCCGAGCCGTCATCGGGAAACACCACGAATCCCTTGCCCGCGGTGCTGCGAGGCAGGGTGTCGAGCCCGATCCCGAAGTCCTGCAGTATCCGCACGCCCGGCGGATGCAGCCATTCGCCCGCCAGGCGCCCGGACGCCTTGGGGTTCGCTTCGAGCAGGGCCACCCGGGCGCCCTTCCGCGCGTGTGCGAGCGCGCACAGGCTCCCTACCGGCCCCGCGCCGACAATGGCCACGTCGTAACGCCGCGACGCGGCGTCGCTCATCGGAAGACGCTCGGCTGCGCGCGGCGACGGTAGCGGACGCGGCACGGTCTCTCGGGTCCGGTCACCCAGCTGCCGTAGTTCGGACGCGGAAAGGCGCCGCTGGGGGAGAAGTCGAAGCGATCGAGCAGAACGGTCCAGATCGCCTTGAGCTGCATGTACGCGAAGTTCTTCCCCATGCACGCGTGCTTGCCGCCGCCGAAGCCGATCAGGGCGTAGCGGTGTTGCTTGTCCTCGCAGGCGGGAGACGCGAAACGGTCGGGGAAGAAGCGCTCGGGGTCGGCGAAGATGTGGGGCAGGCGATGCGAGACCGCCGGCGACACCATGGCCATGGTGCCGGCGGGCACCACACGGTCTCCGTAGCGCAGGGGCTCGAGCACCTTCCGGATCAGCAATATTAGCGGCGGGTGCAGCCGCTCGCACTCGCGGACGGCGTTCTCCAGTACCGGCTGGCGCTGGAGGCTGTCGATGCTCATGGAGCCCGCTTCGCGGTAGACGTCCTGCGCCTCGTCTCTCACCCGCCCCAGGTAGGACGGCGCCCTGAGCAGCTCCAGACCGGTCCAGGTCGCGAGCACCGCGCTGGTGTGCTGGCCCGCGAACAGCACCGTGAGCAGGATCCCCGTGATCTCGTCGTCGCTCAGAGCGCGGCCATTCTTGTACCGGGCGTCCATGAGCGTCTGCATGAAGTCGTCGGGGCTGGCCCCGGCGTCCCGGCGCGCCGCCATGATCTGCCCGAAGAGCTCCGCCACCCTTCGCCGGGCCCTGTCGCGCCGCCGATGCGACGCGACGGGAAGATTGGGCAGAAAGAATCCCAGGGTGTTAATGCCCTTCTGCAGGTCGTGGTAGGTCTCGGCAAAGCCGGTGTCCACCCGGTCGCGGACTTCCTGTCCGATCAGGCAGCGGCTTGCGATCTTGACCGTGAGTTCGTTCATCGCGTGCGGCAGATCGATTTCCCCATGGTCGCCGAGGGCGTCGGCGAACTGCCGCGCCTCCTCGAACATGATGAGGGCGAACCTGCGCATGGCCGCCTCGCGAAGCGCAGGGAAGAGAAAGCCGAGCTGCTCCGCCATGATCTCGGGGGAGGTGTCGTAGGCGACGCCGCGTCCGAAGATGGGGACGGTGAAGCGGTAGACGGCCTTGGCGTTCAGCTGCTCCTCGGGCGTCCTGAAATAGAAGTCGTGGGCCTGGGGCCCGGTGAAGAGGACGAACGCGCGGGTCCCGAGCCGGAAACGGAAGAGTTCGCCATGCTCGCGCCAGCCGCGGCTCAACATGGCGACCGGATCCCTCTGGAACTCCGGCAGATGGCCGAGCAGCGGCCACCTGCCCGCGAGCTCGGGAAGTGTCTCGTCCGCCCGCGGCGGGAGATCCGCCGAAGGCAGGGTCGCCATGCTGTGGGACGGGTTGGCCATCTCCGCTCTCAGTGAATGAAGGGCAGCATCGCGAAGCGGGCCTTCTGCGTGTAGCGCTCCCACAGCTCGCCATACTTGGCGCGGCAGCGGCGCTCGTCGCGTATCGAACGGTGCCACAGCAGACCCGCGACCCACGCCGGCAACAGGAACGGAGCCCAGGAGACAAACCCGGTAGTGAGGGCGAAAGTGAGGTAGACGCAGATCTCGCCCGTATAGTTGAGGTGCCGCCCGATGCCCCAGAAGCCGGAGACGAGGAGGCGCCCGTCCAGGGTCTTGGCGGGTTGCCCCCAGATCTTGACAGTGGGGTCGCGCTTGAAGCGGTGCTTCTGCTGGTTGGAACCGCGGAAGATCCAGAAGCCGAACAGGAAGAACACGACGATCCCGCCGGCGGCGGCGGGCGACAGCGGCTCCGGCGCGTGGACCAGCCACCAGCCGGGGAGACAGTAGAAGAAGGGCACCAGCACGTAGTCGCCCCAGACCAGATTCCAGCCGAAGCGCTCGCGGACGATGTCCCAGGTATGGATCATCCCCTGCTCGAACTGGAAGTAGTTGAGCACGTAGAGGAACGTGAAGGTCTGGTAGAGCATCATCGCCAGGGTCAGCTCGCCGTAGGTCTCGTACTGCACGGCGGCAAACGATGCGTTGAAGAGCGCCAGGCCGATGAGGGAGGGGCAGTAGCTGAAGAGCTTGATATCCAGCCCGAGCCAGTACGGAGCGGCGTCCACCCCGTCGAAAAAGTCCCGCCAGGACCCGGACTCCGAACGGGGCCTGAGCACCCCGCGCAGGTAGAGCCAGCCGGAGAACGCGAACGCGAATCCGTTCGCCACGACGAAGAGGGCGAGCAGGTGGGTGTGCAGCACCGAGAGGGAGAACCAGCCGAAGCCCTGGGCGAGGCCCGCCACGAGCAGGGTGATGACGAAGAGCGCAAGGCCGTTGAGCTTGTAGACGCGCTCGTTCCCGTCGGCATCCGGGCCCGTGATGCGGCGCCCCGGCAGGATCAGCGAAACCACGAAGAGGAGGGCGATGAACCCCAGCACCATCGCCGCCGCCTCGAGCAAGGTCTCGCCCGAGAGCGCCGACGAGAGATCGAGCGCTTCAGGCGGCGGCATCGCCGCTCTCCGCTTCGCGCGCCAGATGCTCCCGCCACTTGCGCACGGTCACCTTCTGAAAGGCGCGGACCACCGGATTGAACTCGACGGGACGGGCGTCCCAGTGCCTCTCGTACCCCTCCTGCTCCGCCTCCAGCGCGAACTGGTCCTGGGTGAGCAGGGGCGCGATGAGCAGACGGTTGGAGACCTTCATGACCGCGGTCATGGCGAAACGGGGAATGCGCACGGGCAGCAGCGGAATCTTCAGAGACTTGAAGTAGAACAGGAAGAACACCCGGCTGGTGCGCTCATCGACCGGCAGCACGAAGAGCCAGTGCTTGATCGCGTCATCGGTGTTCGACCACTGGTAGGGGTACTCGTAGCAAAGCTCCATGCGGTTGGTGTCGAGCCGCCGATGATCGACGAAGAGGCTCGAGATGGGCCCGCGACCGACGTGCGTGTCGTAGGCGAGATGCACGTCGTCGCCGAGGGTCTCGCAGCGGGTGAGGGTGGCTCCGTCGAAGGGCCGGTAGCGCCGGTGCAGGTGCGCGTGGGTGAAGTCGCTCACATTGTCGATCACCATCGAGTGGTGTGCCGACCAGGTGAAGCAGAGCGGCACGCAGGCCCAGCGGCCGGGTCCCTCGAGCTCGGGAATGTCCGGAATCCGGCGCTCCTCCGCCAGCGCCGGATCCCCCGGGAAGAGCCAGATCAGGCCGTAGCGGACCTTCACCGGGTAGGTCTTGAGCGCAAGGTTCGGAAAGACTTGCCCCTGGCGGTCGTGGGGCACCCCGGCGGGACGCCCCTTCCCGCCGTACTCCCAACCATGGTAGGCGCAGACCAGCCGGCATCCCTGCACATCGCCGAGGGAGAGCTTGAGCTGGCGATGCGCGCAGCGATCCTCGACCGCCTGGAAGGTGCCGTCCTTACCGCGAAAGAGCGCGATGGAGCGCTTCCAGAAAACGACCTCGACCACCGTCTCCGGCTTGATCCGGCGCACCTCCTCGACCGGGTACCAGTAGTTCGGGTCCATGCCCGCGGCGCGCGCCTGCTGGCGCAGGTTGCCGGCATCCTCGAAGCCGGGCGGTGTCGAGGAGGCCGCCGCCTTCACGTCGCGCTCCCGCCTGCCATCATCCGCATGCCCTGGTCCGGCACGGGATCGCCCTCCTCAGGCGCGACAACGCGCCTCGCGCCGTCGTCGCGCGGGCGCTTCGCGTGCGGGTTCGCGATCTTGTTGCGGCCGTAGTGGAACGCGTAGGCCTCATGAACCGCGGCGCGGAGGCCGGTCGGCCGATAGCCGAGCTCCCGTTTCGCCTTGGAGATGTCGGCATGGCGGCGCTTTTGCAACAGGCGGATGGCGCCGGGGGTGAAACGCTGCGGAAAGCCCGGATGGACCCGGCTCAGATAGAAGCTCGCGATCTCGGAAAAGACGAGCATGAGGCGGGTCGGCATGCGCCGGCGTGGCCGCGGGACGCCCGAGACCTCCTCGAAGAGATCCAGGATATCGGAGATGGTCTTGTACTCGGTGCTGAAGATGTACTTTTCGCCCGAGCGGCCGTGGCGCATGCAGAGCACGTGCCCCTCGACGATGTCGCGGGCCGCGACGAATTCGAACCCGCCATCGACGTAGGCACGGAGCTTGCCGTTGGTGTAGTCGCACAGGGTTCTTCCCAGTCGCGAGGGGAGAAAGTCGGCGCCCCCCACCACCGCGCAACAGGTCGCGACCACCACGTCCTGTCCCGTTGCCGCCGCGCGCCAGCACTCCTGCTCGACGAGCGACTTGCTGCGCTCGTAGGGCATCGTGCGCTCCATGGGATAGAACTGCATGGTCTCGTTGCTGGGAGCGGACGGATCGTCCAGGTCGTATCCGACCGCGCTGAACGAGCCGGTCACGACCACCCGGCCGGCCTCCGCCTCCCGCGCCGCCTGCAGCACGTTGCGGGTGCCGAGAACGTTGCACTCGAACAGGTCGCGGCGATGGGCGCGGTTGCCTGCGATGGTCGAGACGTAGGCCGCGCAGTGGTAGACGCCCCGACACCCCGCGATCGCCCGCCTGGTGTCATCCAGATCGCGAATGTCGCCGTAGGCGCGCTCGACCTCGAGACCCTCCAGGCCCTCGTTGTTGTCGCCGTGTCTCAGCAGCACCCGGACCGGCACGCCCTCGTCGAGCAGCCGGCGCACGAGGTTGGCGCCGACATGCCCGGCCGAACCGGTCACGAATACGGGCGGCATCGAAGAGCCCGCCGGTATGCTCGATCCCGAAGTCATCGATGCCGATTCCCGTCAGGCGGACCGGGGGGCCGATCCCGCGCAGCCGCCGGTCGCATCACGAGGGCTCCTGCGGCGGCGCGAATGCGCGCCCCTTCGCGCTCCCACCTGCCGCGAATCTCCATGCCTGTGCCTCCAACTTCGGGAAGGTCGCGGTACCGACGGGGCCGGTACGACTCCAGACAAGACGCAATCTATGCAATTCGATCATATAGCGTCCAAGACATCATGCTGATAGCACCCATAAGATTTCATTGTAGAACCCACCGTTGCAGGTCGCGCCTCTGCTCGCCTCCAGCATGGGCATGACTATGGGGGCGAGCGAGCCGATGTCTAAGAATAGAACGCTATATCACCATGTTGCGTGCACTGCTTGGTAGATCCCGACCCCACCATTCCGGTAGACCGCAGGTTCCCACAGAGACCCCGACAGCCCTGGACGTCCGGAGTTTTCTCTTGCGTCCTTCGGTCCAGGGTCTCGCGCTGCCTCCGGTTGCCGCCCCGACAACCGGCGTGCAGCCCCCTTCCTACTGGAGCGTCGCCCCGAACGCGCCGACGATGTTCGACTGCTCGAAGATGCCCGCCGCCTCGGCGTGGCCGGGGCCATAGAAGCCGCCCTGGATGCGGTTGCCGGCCACGCCGGTCTCGAACGTCCCTCCCGGGCCGATCGGCACGTCGGCGAAGATCACGGTGGCCGTCGAGTGCGCCGTTCCGCGCTCGATGTTGGTGATGCTGCTGAAGGCGACGTCGAGCCCGCCGCCGGCATTCATGTCGTAGTTCAGGGCCGCGACGCCTTGCAGCCGCTCGCCGCGGCTGCTCCCCGTGGCCGGCGTTCCGACCATGAGGCCGAGCCAGGTTGCGCTCCCGGCCGGCGCCGCTCCCGTGAGATCTCCCCCGGCCGCCGCGTAGCGGGCGCTGATCCTGGTCCCTTCAAGCGTGCCGTCCTCGGTCTGGACCGCGAATGCACCGTGCTCCATCCACGCGCCGAACGAAACGAATCTCGCATCCATCAGCTCCGCGGTCTGCGACATCAGGGTGATGCCGTACCTGGTACCGATCGCGTCGGCGGCGCCTTCCACAGGCTCGAGATCGGACAGCTCTATGGTGTCCGAGAGGCCGATGCTCGACTCGGATATCGCGCACCGGGTTCCGCTGCATCGTGACTCCAATCGAAAGGTGGGAACCTCGGCGAGGCTCGTCTCCCCGTGTACCGTGGACAGGATCAGGGAGTCGGCGCGCGCTTCGATGTCAGGCGCTCGCACGCGCTGGGCCTCCGGCGTCTCGGCCGGCGCGGACAGGCCGGTCAGCTCCCGGATTTCCTCGATGCTGGGCGCTCGCTTGCCCCCGCCCCCACAGGCGGCAAGAGCCGATACAAGCGCGATCGCAAGAAGCGTTGCAGAGAGCGCTTTCATAATGATTTCCACCTGTTAGGGTGAATGCCGAAGAGTTCGCCGCACCTTATCACGGCTCCTGCCGCGCGGGAACGCCGGCAGACCGCCGACGCGGGCGCCTCCAACGGTCCCGGCGTCGTGCTATAGTGCGACGAAAGACGGAACGCCGCCATGGGAACGCCGCCGTGAGCGCCCGCAAGACCATCCTCATCGTCGACGACGACCAGGCCCTGCGCCGGTCACTTGCCGAGCAGCTCCACATGTACGAGGAGTTCGCGGCGAGCGAGGCGGCCACCGGCCGGGAGGCGCTGGAAGCGGTCAAGGGCGGGGGCTTCGACCTCATCCTGCTGGACATCGGCCTGCCCGACATGGACGGCCGGGAGGTCTGCAAGCTCGTGCGCCGGAGCGGGATCGCCGTGCCGATCATTATGCTGACCGCCGCCGACAGCGAGGCCGACACCATCCTCGGCCTCGATTCCGGCGCCAACGACTACGTCACCAAGCCCTTCCGTCTCGGCGCGCTGCTCGCGCGCATCCGCGCCCAGCTTCGCCAGCACGAGCACAGCGAGGACGCGACCTTCACCATCGGCCAGTACACCTTCAGGCCGGCGTCGAAGCTGCTGATCCGGCCGAACGGCACCGGCAAGATCAGGCTCACCGAGAAGGAGGCGGCGATCCTCAAGTACCTCTACCGGGCGCGCGACCGGGCGATCGCCCGCGACGTGCTGCTGAGCGAGGTGTGGGGCTACAACGCCAACGTCGCCACCCACACGCTGGAGACCCACATCTACCGGCTGCGGCAGAAGATCGAGCCGGAGCCCTCCGATCCCCGCCTGCTGATCACCGAGGGCGGCGGCTACCGCCTGGTGATCTAGCGCGTGTCCGCTTTTGGCGGACACGCGACAGGCCGCGACTGCGGCCCGCCGCGCATGCGGCGCCCTCGCGGAGGCGCCGGCTGAAGGCCGGCTGCCGTGAGCGACAAAGAGAGAGCGCGTTTCCGTGTGAAGCGGAAACGCGCTAATCCGCGAGGAAATCCCGGAGCGCGTCGAGGGTCTCGTCCGGCGCCTCGTCGAGCATGATGTGGCCGACCTCGGGAATCACCACGCTGGTCGCGCTTGCCATGAGGCCGGCCAGCGCCAGCCCCCGCTTCGCCGGCGTCATCAGGTCGCGCGCGCCGATCAGCACCAGCGCAGGACACGCGACCGCCGCGGCCGCCGCCTCGCCGCCGTCGTAGTCGTTGGTCGCCACCAGATCGGTGTGCAGCACGCCCGCTGCCGCGCGCTCCAGCGTGCGCAGCCCGCCGCCGGTCATCCACATGCCCGGCATGCGATGGCCGCCATAGTGCGCGCGGCGGCCGTAGCCCCAGCCGGTGAGCAGCTCCAGCGCATGGTGATCGTTCTCGGCCGAGGTGCCGAGCAGCAGGTCGTTGACCGGGATCGCGGCGGCGGCGCCGAGCAGCGCGAGCTTGCGGACCCGCGAGGTGTTGCGCGCCGCGGCCTCCAGCGTGACGAGCGCGCCCATGCTGTGGCCGACCAGCGCGGCCTCGCCGACCTGCGCTTCGTCCAGCAGCGCCATCAGCCAGTCCGCCATCGCCGGAATCGACGGCCGGGGCGGCCCCTGCGAGCGGCCGTGCGCGGGCAGGTCGACCGCAAGCACGCTGCCGCCGTGCCAGGCGAAGTAGCGGGACTGGAGTTTCCAGACCGTGTGATCGAAGGCGGCGCCGTGAACGAACACCGTCACCGGCAGGGCGGGATCGAAGGGCCGCCCGCCGGTCGCGGCGAAGGCTTGCGCGCCGTTTACGGTGAGCTCCACGGTCAGCGCCCCCCGGCCGCGCGCGCGGCCGCCCGCAAGCCCCGCTCGAGGTCGGCGATAATGTCGTCCGGGTCCTCGAGCCCGATCGAGAGCCGCACCATGTCCTCGCCGACGCCGGCGGCCTCGAGCGCCGCGGCATCCATCTGCTGATGGGTGGTGCTGGCGGGATGGATGACGAGGCTCTTCGCGTCGCCCACGTTGGCGAGGTGGGAGAGAAGCTCCACTGCCTCGATGAAGGCCCGGCCCGCCTCGCGCCCGCCCTTCACGCCGAAGCAGAAGATCGCGCCCGCGCCCGCCGGCAGCAGCGTCTTCGCCCGCTCGTGATCTGGATGCGAGGGAAGCTCCGGATAACTCACCCACGAGACCGCGTCGTGTCCGTCCAGGAAGGCGACGATCCTGCGCGCGTTCTCGACGTGCCGCGCCATACGCACCGGCAGGCTCTCGACGCCCTGGAGGATGTGAAAGGCGTTGGTCGGGCTCATGCAGGCGCCGAAGTCGCGCAGCCCCTCGGCGCGTGCGCGGGCGATGAAGGCCGCCGGCCCGAACTCCTCGGCGAAGTCGATGCCGTGATAGCCGGCATAGGGCTCGGTGAGCGTCGGGAAGAGGCGCGAGGCCTCCCAGTCGAAGGTGCCGGCATCGACGAGCACGCCGCCGATGGCGACGCCGTGGCCGCCCAGGAACTTCGTCGCCGAGTGCATGACGATGTCGCAGCCCAGCTCGAAGGGCCGGCAGAGGCAGGGCGTGGCGAAGGTGTTGTCGAGCATCAGCGGCACGCCGGCCTCGTGGGCGATGGCGGCGACCGCCGGCAGGTCCATGATCTCGAGGCCGGGATTGCCCAGCGTCTCGCCGAAGACGAGGCGCGTCTCGGGACGGATCGCTTTGCGGAAACCCTCGGTGTCGCGGGGGTCGACGAAGCTCGTCTCGATGCCGAAGCGCGGCAGGGTGTGGGTGAAGAGGTTGTGGCTGCCGCCGTAGAGCGAAGCCGACGAGACGATGTGCCCGCCGGCATCCATCAGCGTCGCCACCGCGAGATGGAGCGCCGCCTGCCCGCTCGCGGTGCAGACCGCGCCGACGCCGCCTTCGAGCGCCGCGATCCGCTCCTCCAGCACCGCCACCGTCGGGTTCGAGATGCGCGAGTAGATGTGGCCGGCGCGCTCCAGGTTGAAGAGCGAGGCCGCCTGCTCGGTGTCGTCGAACACGAAGGAGGTGGTCTGGTAGATCGGCACGGCGCGCGCGCCGGTCGCCGGGTCCGGCTTCTGCCCGGCATGCAGGCTGAGCGTGTCGCGCTTGAAGGCGAGCGGATCGGCCATGTCACCCTCTCTCCCCGGCGAGTCCCCGCCCGGCGCCGCGAGGCTCGGTCATCCGTGCTACCGTGGCAAGCGTCATGACGACGGACCGCCGCAAGGACGAGCCGCAGGCGCCCGCGGGCGCCAAGGGCCGCGAGCGCGAGGCACGGCTCGCCGCGGCGCTCCGCGAGAACCTGCGCCGGCGCAAGCGCCAGAAGAGCGCGCGCGCCGCCACCGCGCCGCCGCCGGTGCGCGACGGCAACGGCGAGGGCGCCTGACGCGGGCGCAGGGTCGCGGCACGGCGGCCGTCACAGCATGACGTCGCCGGAGTTGGGGCCGAGGGTCTGGCCGACGTAGATGCCGCCGCCGGGGCCTGCGAGAAATGCCACCGTCTCCGCGATCTCCCAGGCCTCGCCGAAGCGCCCGAGCGGCAGCTCGGCGGCCTTCCTCTCCTTCCACTCGTCGGAGATGTCGTCGAGGATCGGGGTGTTACAGGGGCCGGGGCCGATGGCGTTGACGCGGACGCCGCGACTCGCGACCTCGAGCGCGAGCGACTTGGTGAGCCCGATGACGCCGGCCTTCGCCGCCGCATAGTGGGCCATCTCGAAGGCCCCCTTGTGGCCGAGCTGCGAGGCGGTGTTGATGATGACGCCTTCGCCCTTCTCCAGCATCGGGCCGAGCGCCTCGCGGTCGCAGAGGAAGACGCCACGCAGCAGCACCGCCACCATGCGGTCGAACTCCTCGGTCGGCATCTCGACGAAGGGCGAGAGACGGGCGTAGCCGGCGTTGGCGAAGAGCAGCGTGCAGTCGCCGAAGGACTGGCGGCAGGCCTCGAACACGGCCTTCACGTCCGCTTCGCTGGAGACGTCACCGCCGACTGCCGCGGCCCGGCCGTTGCCCTCGCGCACCTTGGCGGCGGTGCGCTCGGCGTTCTCCTCGTTGATGTCCTGGCAGAGGATCGGCATCCCCTCGCGCGCGAGCCTATACGCCGTGGCCTCGCCGAACCCGCTGCCGGCGCCGGTGATGACCGCAATGTGGTCCTGCATCTCGATCATGAACGTCCACTCCCTTCCTTCTCGGTTGATTCGTCGGTGGTGCGCCCGAAGACGCGCTCGAAGATCGTATCGACATGCTGGAGACAGGGCTCGGGCCGGAACAGCGCGGCGAGCGCGGCGCGGTCGAGGACGGCCGCGACCCGCGCATCGGCGGCGAGCGCGGCCTCGAAGTCGCCGCCCTCCTCCCACACGTCGAGCGCTATCTCCTGAACGATGGCGTAAGCATCCTCGCGGCCGATCCCGCGTTCGACCAGCGCCAGCAGCACGCGCTGGCTGTAGACCAGCCCGCCGCGGCTCTCGAGATTGCGCCGCATGGCGGCGGCGTCCACCACGAGACCGTCGACGACGCCAGCGAGCCGGCTGAGCGCGAAGTCCAGCGCGATGGTCGCGTCCGGCGCGAAGACCCGCTCCACGGCGGAATGGCTGATGTCGCGCTCGTGCCAGAGCGCGACGTTCTCCAGCGCCGGAGTCACGGCCGCGCGAACGATGCGGGCGAGCCCGGTCAGGTTCTCGCTCAGGATGGGGTTCTTCTTGTGGGGCATGGCGGACGAGCCCTTCTGCCCCTTGCCGAAGGCCTCCGCCGCCTCCCCCACCTCGCTCCGCTGCAGATGCCGGATCTCGACCGCGAGCCGCTCCACCGCGCCGGCGATGACGCCGAGCATGGCGAAATACATCGCGTGGCGGTCGCGCGGGATGACCTGGGTGGAGACCGGCTCCGGCGCGAGCCCCATCCGGGCGGCGACGTGCGCCTCGACCTCGGGCGCCACGCTCGCGAAGGTGCCGACCGGGCCGGAGATGACGCAGGTGGCGATCTCGCGCCGTGCAACCCTCATGCGCTCGCCGGCGCGGGCGAACTCCGCATGGTGGCCGGCGAGCTTGAGGCCGAAGCTCGTGGGCTCGGCATGAACGCCGTGGCTGCGGCCGACGCAAAGCGTGTGCCTGTGCTCGACGGCGCGGCGCTCCAGCGCTGCCGCCACGGCGGCGATGCCCTGCTCCAGCAGGGCGCCGGCCCGGTCGAGCTGCACGGCGAGGCAGGTATCGAGGACGTCGGACGAGGTGAGGCCCTGGTGGATGAAGCGGGCGTCGGACCCCACATGGTCGGCGAGGTTGGTGAGGAAGGCGATCACATCGTGGCGGGTCTCGCGCTCGATCGCCTCGATCCGGGCGGGGTCGACGAGGGCGTCGCCGTGCTCGCGGATCGCGCGGGCGAGCGCGTCCGCCGCCGCCTGCGGCGCCTCGCCCCGCGCGACCTGGGCGTCCAGCGCGTGGCGCTCGATCTCCAGCCAGATGGCGAAGCGGGTTTCCGGCGCCCAGACCGCAGCCATCTCCGGGCGTGAATAGCGCGGGATCATGGGGTATCGCGGCGGGCGATCGGCCCTCTCCTCAGGTGCCGGCGGCAGGGCGTGGCTGGGGCGCCAGGATTCGAACCTGGGATCACGGGACCAAAACCCGTTGCCTTACCGCTTGGCTACGCCCCAGGCGAGGCGGCTTTTAGCACGGTGCGAAGCGGCGCGGAAGCGAGCGGCCTGTCGCGCATCCGTCAACTCCTCGTCATGCCCGGACTTGTTCCGGGCATCTCTATCGGCCTAGCGCGGCCGCGAGACGTGGATGGCCGGGACAAGCCCGGCCATGACGTGCGGGGGAGACCTTGTTCGTCGCGATCGGGACACCAGCCCTTTGTCGCTCGCAGTCGCGGCCTGTCGCGTATCCGTCAGAGACGGATACGCTCTACCCCGGTCCCTCGTGGAAGAAGCGCAGGCGGTGGGCAGCGACGCGGCCGAAGCGGATCGCCTGCTTGCGGCGAAGCCCCTGGGCCATGGGCCGGTGCGGCGCCTCGCGCCTGATCTCAGCGCCGAAGCGGTCGGCGACAATGACGCCGGCGCTCTCGGGCAGCGCATCGAGCGGGAACGCGCTGCCGACCGCGAAATAGAGCCGGTCGCAATGGTCGCGGTAGTCCTCCCACTTGGTGTCGGTGCGAAAGTCCGCAAGCCCGCTCTTGATCTCGACGATGGTGAAGCGCCCTTTGCCGTCCTGCCCCAGCACGTCCGCGCGGCGGCCGGTGCCGAGCGGCACCTCGACGAGCGCGCAGATGCCCATGGAATCGAGCAGCCGGCAGACGCCGCGGGCGAGCCCCTCTGCCCGCCCCTCGGCGACGCAGGGGCGCGCGAGGTCGAGCGCGAGCTGGGCAGGCGTGGCGGCGGAAAGCACCATGAACACCACGGTCGTCGTTGACCCGATGTTCCCAGTTTAGTCCAATTCGGTAGGTCTTGAATACCGCCGCGCCGTGCCCGTCACCCCTCGTCGAATTGCGCCGGCTTCTCCTTGCCGAGGCGGGTCCAGTATTCCTCGGGGATCAGCCCTGGCTTCTTGTAGAAGTGCCAGCGGCAGGGCTTGGCGTGGTCGGGATCGAAGTCGGTGACCCAGAGCGGCGCGCCGCCCCACTCGATCGGCAGGATCTCGTTGAGCGCGCAGTGGACGCAGTAGTAGGGCACGCCCTTGCGGCCCCAGCTCCACCAGTGCGCCTCCTGCGTCGCGCCGAAATTGTAGGGCGGGCCGAGGCGGGACGGGGTGCCGTCCACGGGATCGCCCCGCCGCATGCGCCCGCCGCTTCCGCAGGGGTCCATGACGATGGTGTAGCGGTCCTCGTCCTCCAGCACCTCGATGTCACCCTCCTGCCTGGGCCCGCAGCGATGCGCGCGCATCATCTCGGCGGTGAGCGTGACCTGGCGCTCGACGGTCATCTTGCGGAACCCCTTCCAGGTCCGCTTCATCATCCAGGTCTCCTGCGTCGCGCGCAGCATGGCGTAGACCTCGCCCTCGCCGAACTTGCGCCCGATCTTGGTCAGCAGGTCCCAGACCCAGTCGCAGTAGAGGTCGTGGAGGCCCTTCCACTCGTGGATCAGGTTGCGGGCGAGGGTCTTGGCCTCCTCGGTGCGGCCCTCGTCGATGGCCTCGGCGATCACCTCCCCGGTGGGCCGGCCGAGACCGTCGAGATCGTCCTCGCGCAGCACCCGGCCTGCGAAATCCGAAAGCTTGAGCATCGCTTCTCCCTTTCCTCTCGATCACCCGTCTTGCGTGGGGCGGACGGCTCCCACCAATCGGCCCGCCCAATTGTGCAGGGGCTTGTCCAGCATGTCGGCGAGCGCCGCCCGGTCGCGGCCGTCGAGGGCGCCGAGACGATCGAGCATCGCCGCGACTGCAGCATCGGCGGCGCGCGTGGCGCCGTCCCGCACCTTCAGCGCGAGGCCGAGGCCGCTGCCGTAGAGCGCGGCGAAGAACACGCCCTCCGCGCCGAACTTGACCAGCACGCGCTCCCCTGCCGTCCCGATGATGCGCGTGCATGCGCGGCCGTCGCCGGCGACCATGAAGGGATGGCCGGCGACCGCGCGGCGTACCCGCGCAATCGCGGCCCGCCGTTCGTCTTCGAGGCCGGTGGGATCGGCGATGCGCGCCGCGGCCCGGGCGAGCGCCGAGAGCGGCAGGCCGATGGTGGGGATGCTGCACCCGTCGATCGCCCACGGCGCCCGCTCGAGATCGTGGCCGGAGAGCGCGGCGATGGCGGCTGCGACCCGCTGCTGCACCGGGTGGTCGCGCGCGATGTAGCCCTGCGTCGGCTCGCCCAGCGCGCGCGCCGTCACCAGGAACGCGGCGTGCTTGCCGGAGCACATGTTATGGACCGCGCGCCCCGCCTCGCCGGCACGCACGCAGGCGTGGGCGGAGGGCGTGTGGTAGGGCAGGTGAGGGCCGCATTCGAGGTCGCTCTCGCCGAGCCCGGCGCGCGCGAGCCAGCCGCGCACGACCTCCAGATGGGCCGCCTGCCCGTTATGCGACGAGCAGGCGAGCGCGATCTCCTCGTCGGTCACTGCGTAGCGCTCGGCCGCACCGCTCTCGATCAATGGCAGAACCTGCACCGACTTGATGGCCGAGCGCGGATAGACGACCGCGTCGGTCTCGCCCCAGCCCTGCACGAGCCGCCCCGCAGGGTCGACCACCGCGGCATCGACCAGATGCCGGCTCTCCACCGCCGGCCCGCGTGTGCACTCGACCGCCAGCGGCGCCTGCGCTCTCGTTTCGATCTGCACTCGGTTCACCTTCCCAGCGCACCAGGGCCCGACCGTAGCACGCCGACGCCTCGACTACGCCTCGCTCGCCGCCGTCAGCGCCTCGCTCGCCGCCCACAGGCGCCGGGCCGCGTCGTCATCGCGGGCAGCGCGCGAGGGGCGGACCGGCTTGCGGCGCACGAAGTAACATCCGTTCAATCCGGCGACCTCCGGCGCGGAGGCGAGATGGAGCACCGTGTCCGCGCCCCGCTCCGGCGTCAGCACCAGGGGACTGGCGAAGAACGCCCGCACCCAGCCCGGGGCGTCGCGAAAGAGCGCCGTCGCAACGACCCCCGGATGCATGCAGGTGGCGGTAACGCCCGTGCCCTCCAGCCGGCGCGCCAGCTCGCGGGTGAAGAGCACGTTCGCGAGCTTCGAGCGGCAGTAGGCGCCGAAGGGCGAATAGCGACGGACGCCCTGCAGGTCGTCGAAGTCGAGCGCGGCGTAGCGGTGCGCGGCCGAGCTCACGGTCACCACGCGCGCCGGCGCGCTCGCCTCGAGCATGTCGCGGAGAAGCGCGGTGAGCAGGAAGGGCGCGAGATGGTTCACCGCGAAGGTCCGCTCCAGCCCGTCCTCGGTCACCTGGCGGGGCTTTGCGCCGGCGACGCCCGCGTTGTTCACCAGCACGTCGAGGCGGTCGAAGCGCTCGCGGAAGGCCGCCGCCGCGGCGCGCACCTGCCGCTGGGAAGAGAGATCGGCAGCGAGAAGCGCCGCCCTGCCGCTGCCGCCCCGCTGCCCGATCGCCTCCAGCACCGGGGCGCCGCGCGCCTCGCTGCGGCAGATCGTCACCACCGTCGCACCGCGTTCAGCGAGGCCGAGCGCGGCCGCCCGGCCGATGCCCGAGGCCGCGCCCGTGACGAGGCAGACCTTGCCGTGCATGTCCACGCCGTTCGCCATTCGCAATCGTGGTCCGGGATGCGCGGGTCGAGCTGCGTATTCGGGCAGCCAATGTGCGACCCTGGGTCGGTGCACGATACATCATCGGGGCAGGCACGTGTCCGGCCATGAAGCAGAAAGGGCGCCGTGCAAATGGATGGAAACTATTGGAGCAGGACGCCGACGACATCGCCGTTACAATTATTAACTATTTGAATATGTGGGAACGCGTGATGCATGCTCTCGGTCTGGATGCCCCAATTGCTCGTTGATGGCGTCGCAGGGCGTTCCCTCCGACCCTCTCCCGGCGTCTGATCATCGTTGCCGCCGTCAACTCCCGAACCGGACGGAGCCATGCTGACATTCGTCGAAGAGACCTGTCTCCTGCTGCTGGACGAGAAGAGCGGCGAGCTCCTTGCCATCCACCCCAACATCCTGGAATGCGCCCTAGTCGGTGCGGTGCTGATGGACCTGGCGTTCGCGTATCGGATCGACACCGACCCGAAGACGCTCGTCGTCAGCGACCGCACGCCGACCGGAGAGGCCATACTCGATCGCATCCTGGCCAGGATCGCGGATCATCCGGAAACAACCGACACGTCGACCTGGATCAAGACGTTGTCCGCCGACGAAGCGGCCGGCCTTCAGACCGCGGTGCTGGACCGCCTCGTGGAGCGCGGCATCCTGGAGCGGCGCGAGAAGAGATCGCTCCTGGGCCGCCGCAGCCGCCGTTACGAGACGGCCGACGGCGAGGCGGCGCGAGAGGTCAAGGAGCGCATCAAGACGCTCATTCTCTCGGACGAGATACCCGATCCTCGGGATGTTGCGCTGCTCTCCCTGGTGGATTCCTGTAACATCCTTTCCTATGTCTTCCCCGGGGGAGAGGTGAAGAACGCAGGCGCCCGGATCGGTCAGCTCCGCAAGATGGATCTGGTGGGCCGCGACGTGGTCGGCGCCGTTGCCGAGATCGAGCGCGTGATCGTGGCGGCGCGCGCCCACGGCGCCTACTGAGACATTTCGTCGTGCGGTCGAGGGCGGCGGCATCGTTGGCCAGAACGATCGCCCCGTCATGTTCCTCCGGCAAAGAGCAAGGAATGGGGCCGGGCTTGACGGTGAAAAAGCCGAGTGGACTTGAACCAGAAGAGTTGCCATACAAGCTCCTCGTGGAGGGACTTGTAGGGCATCGCGCCATAGGCATTCCGGCGGTCGTCACGCAGGGCTGAGACGAGTTAAGCAATGGCACAAGAAACAGACGCAGACACGACGCTGGCGGGCGAGAATCCCTACAAGATCCTCGTCGTGGACGACGAACCTGCGCTGGAGCGCCTGGTGCTGCAGCGCATGCGCCGGGAGATTCGTCGCCAGCAGTACGAGTTCGTCTTCGCCCACAATGGCGTCGAGGCTCTTGATCGGCTCAACGAGGATCGGGGCATCGATCTGGTGGTCTCGGACATCAACATGCCCAAGATGGACGGTCTTACTCTCCTGGAGAAGATTCCGGACGTCCATCCGGACGTGCGTTCCGTGATCGTGTCCGCATACGGCGACATGAAGAACATTCGCACCGCGATGAACCGGGGCGCATTCGATTTCGTGACCAAACCCATCGATTTCGACGATTTTCGGGTGACGATCGAGCGGACGCTGCGCAACCTGATCGCGTGGAGAGAGGCGACGGAATCGCGGGATAGGCTCCTGGCGATACAGAAGGAACTCGACGTCGCCAGCAAGATGCAGCAGTCGATCCTGCCCACCGTATTTCCCCGGGGACAGGACTTCGAGGTGTTCGGAAGCATGGAGCCTGCGCGCGAGGTCGGCGGCGACTTTTTCGACATCATGAGCCTCGGACAAGGGCGTATCGGCATCGCGGTCGCCGACGTGTCCGGCAAGGGCGTTCCGGCCGCGCTCTTCATGATGTCGTGCCGGACCCTGCTCAAGGGCGCAGCCATCGGCGCCATCGGCCCCGGCACGGTGCTGCGCGAGGTGAATAATCTCCTCCACGAGGACAACGAGGCGGAGATGTTCGTCACGCTCTTCTATGCGGTCTTCGATCCGGGAAGCGGTGAGTTCGTGTACGCCAACGGGGGGCACAATTCGCCATTGATCGTTCGTTCCGACGGAAGCTCCACCGAGCTGCCGGCAACCGGCGGGATCGCCCTCGGAGTGCTGTCCGACATCGACTACGCGGAAGACAGGCTGCAGATCGCGCCGGGCGAGGCCGTCGTGCTCTATACCGACGGCGTCACGGAGGCCGAAAACCACAAGAACGACCTGTTCGAAATGGAGCGGCTGCGTCAAATATTCGACGGCGGGGCGCTGGAGAACGCCGAGGAAGTCAACAAGGCGGTCTTCGAGGCCGTGAGGGCATTCGCGGGCAACACGCCCCAGTCAGACGACATCACCTGCATAACCCTCTATCGCTCCACGGGGTGAGGGGGATCGGGTGAGGCGCACGGGTGGCCTCGGCGCGGCCGTCCTGCTGGCCGCCTGCGTCGCGCTTGCGGCGGCCGGGCCGGCGCTGGCGGAGGAGCCCGGCGTCACCGAGCAGCAGATCCTCTTCGGACAATCCGCCGCGTTCAGCGGCCCCGCCCAGGACCTCGGCCGGAACCTGCGGATCGGCATCGAGGCGGCGTTCGAGGAAGCGAACCGGCAGGGCGGCGTGCACGGGCGGACGCTCGTGCTCCGGTCTCTCGACGACGGTTACGAACCGGAAGCCGCGATAGCCAATACCCGACAGCTGATCGCAGACGACGGAGTCTTCGCCCTGATCGGCGCCGTCGGCACGCCGACCTCACGCTCCGCCACGCCCATCGCGGCGGAAGCGGGCGTTCCCTACCTCGCCCCCTTCACCGGCGCCGCGTTCCTGCGCGACGCCGGTTGGCGGAACGTGATCAACCTGCGGGCGTCCTACTACCAGGAAACCGAGGAAATCGTCGCTCGCCTGATCGAGGATCTCGGCATCGACCGCGTGGGCGTCATCTATCAGGACGATTCCTTCGGACAGGCCGGCTATCGCGGGGTACGCCTGGCGCTCGAGCGGCGGGGGCTGGAGCCCGTGGCGATCGGCGTCTATCCGCGCAATACCACCGCGGTGAAGACGGCACTGCTCGACGTGCGCGGCGCGGACCCTGGAGCGGTGATCCTCGTCGGGGCCTACAAGCCCGTCGCCACGGCGATCGCCTGGGCGCGGGGCACCGGCTTCGATCCGGTGTTCCTCACGATCTCCTTCGTGGGCAGCAATGCGCTCGCCAGAGAGCTGGGTGAATCGGGAGCGGGCGTCTTCGTGACCCAGGTGGTGCCCTTCCCCGACGGCGACGAGCCTGCGGTCACCGTCGCCTATCGCCGGGCGCTCGCGGCCCACTCGCCCGAAGCAGTGCCGGGCTTCGTCTCCTTCGAAGGCTATCTGGCGGGCCGCCTGGCGATCGAGGCGCTCGAACGCTGCGGCCGCGAGGTCGACCGGTCCTGCCTGCTCGACAATCTCCGCAGCGCCGACGCCATCGATCTCGGAGGCTTCGCGCTTCGCTATGGCGAGGACGACAACCAGGGCTCGGACGCCGTCTTCGTCACGGTGATCGGCAGGGACGGCCGCTACAATCCCATCGACACGCTTCGGCTCGCCGCGCAGCCATGATCGCGTTGGCCCGACGGCTGCTCGACAGCCGCTATCGGCTCTCGACCCAGCTCTATCTGGGTATCGGCGGCGCCGTCGCGCTCACCATCATCGCGAGCGTGGTGGGCCTCGTATCCTTCGATCAGGTCGGCAAGGTCCAGAGCCGCGTCAACGAAGGAAGCGTGCCCGAGATGGTGACGGCGTTCGGCGTGGCGCAGCAAAGCGGCGCCCTTGTGGCGGCCGGACCGCGGCTGACCGCCGCAGCGACGCCGGAAGAGCTCGCCCGCACCGTCGAGGATATCTCCGATGACCGGAAATCATTCGAGGCTCAGGTAGCAGCGCTGCCGGATCAGGGTGCGGGTGAGGAGCGCTTCACGCGCATTCGCACGCAGGGCGGCGCCCTGGTCGCGAACGTCGGGGCCATCGAGGAATCGGTGGCGGAAGGCTTCCTGCTCGCCGAGCGCAGCACCGCGTTGCGTGCCGAAGTCGAAACGCTGCAGAGAGAGCTCGCCGACGCGCTGATCCCGGCCATCGACGACCAGCTTTTCTACGCGATGACCGGCTATCGGGAGCTCGGCGAGGCGCCGGCGGCGCGCGCGGATCACCTGTCGGAGGCGGAGTTCACCCGCTACCGCCATCTTGCGGGATTGCAGGAGAACGCCACGATCGCGATCCAGCTTCTCGCGAGCGCCTTCGACGTTTCCGACATCGCCCTGCTGGAGCCGCTCAGGGAGCGCTTCGAGTCGTCCGCCGGCAATATCGAGCGCGGCCTCTCGTCTCTCGGTCCCTCTCCGCTCCGCGACAGGGTCGCGCCCGCGCTCTCCCGGCTCGTCGATCTGGGTCTCGACCAGGGCCAGGGCTTCGACCTGCGGGCTCGGGAACTCGTCCTCGCCGCGCGTCAGGCGGAGCTGCTCGCCTCCAACAGCAACCTCGCCCTGGAGCTTGCCGCCGAGGCGGAGAGCCTGGTCAGTGCCGCGCGCGAGAAGACCGAGGATGCGGCGCGCGCCTCGTCGACGGCGATCCTGACCGGGCGCAACCTTCTGATCGCGATCAGCGTGATCAGCATCGTCGGCGCGGCGCTGATCGCCTGGCTCTACGTCGGCCGCATGCTGCTGCGCAGGCTGGGGCGGCTCTCGGATCGGATGCGCGGGATGGCGGAGGGCGATCTCGAAGCCGAGGTCCAGGTCACGGGCCGGGGCGAGGTTGCGGACATGGCGGCGGCTCTGGAGGTCTTCCGCCGCCACGCGCTCGAGGTCCAGCGGCTGAACCTGGTCGAGAAGCTGGCCGACGAGCTCAAGGGCAAGAACGAGCAGCTCGAGGACGCGCTCACCAACCTGCAGCGGGCACAGGATCAGATCGTCATGCAGGAGAAGCTTGCGGCGCTCGGCGAGCTCACCGCCGGGGTGGCGCACGAAATCCGGAACCCGCTGAACTTCGTCAAGAACTTTGCCGAAGGGTCGGAAGAGCTGCTGGAGGAGCTGCTGGAGGAGCTGCAGGCGGCTCTCGGCGAACTGGACGGCGAGAAGGACAAGGAGCGCCGCGCGCTGATCGAGGAGATCACCGCCGATCTCACGGAAAACCTCAAGGAGATCCGGGAGCACGGCGAGCGCGCCAACCAGATCGTGCAGCACATGCTCAGCATGGGGCGGGGCACGGGCGACCGGCAGCCGACGGACATCAACGCCCTGCTCGACGAGCATGCCCGGCTCGCCTACCACAGCGCCCGGGCGACCGATGACGAGTTTCAGCTCGAGATCGTCGAGGACTTCGATCCGGCGGTGGGATCGCTCGACGTCGTCTCGCAGGACGTGGGCCGCGTCTTCCTGAACCTGGTCAGCAACGCCTGCTATGCGACCGTCGAAAAACGGCAGGCCGCGAAAGGCGCGGAGGGAACCGATCCCGAGAGCGCAGGCGAGAGCGCGTACGAGCCCACGCTGACTCTCGTCACCAGGCGCTCCGACAAGGGCGTGGAAATCCGAATCAGGGACAACGGGAACGGGATCCCGCCCGACATCATCGCCGACATCTTCAACCCCTTCTTCACGACCAAGCCGCCGGACCAGGGCACCGGACTGGGCCTCGCGCTGTCGAGCGACATCGTCCGTCAGCACGGCGGCGAGATGAGAGTGGAATCCGAACCCGGCGCGTTCACCGAAATGATCGTCGCGCTGCCCGCGAGTCCTCCTCCCGAGACTGCCGGCGACGAGATCGAGGACGAGAACGAGGACGAGGCGGACCCGGAGTTGGAGCAGGCCGAAGAGTCACCGATGCCGTCGTGAAGCGCGGCGGCGAGCCGCTACTCTGGTATGCCGCGCGGGCGAGGTCAGATGGGCGCACCTCTAGGGACATCGACGACGAGAAGAGGCTTCCTTCGATACGGCCTTGCCGGATGCCTGACAGGGCTCTGCTGGCGCCCCGTCGGCGCGGCGGCGTCATCGGGCGTGACCGACGGCGAGATCGTGCTCGGCATGTCCGCCGCGTTCTCCGGCCCGTCGCGCGGTCTCGGCATCGAGCTCTTCCGCGGCGCCAGCGCCTACTTCGAGCACATCAACCGCCAGGGCGGCGTCAGGGGCCGGAGAGTCGTTCTCAGGACCTACGACGACGGCTATCAGCCCGACCCCTCGGTCCAGAACACCATGACCCTGATGCTGGAGGACGAGGTCTTCGCGCTCTTCGGCTATGTCGGCACGCCGACGGTCACGCGCGTCCTTCCCATGCTCAAGAAGTTTCAGGAGAGAGAGATCTATCTCTTCTTTCCGTTCACCGGCGCGCAGCCGCAGCGGGAGCCGCCATACGGCGCCTTCGCCTTCAATCTGCGTGCGTCCTACCGGCAGGAGACGGCCGGCCTGGTTCAGAACTTCGTCGGCATCGGCCGCAAGCGCATCGCCGTCTTCTATCAGGCCGACGCCTACGGCCGCAGCGGCTGGGCCGGCGTTCGCCGGGCCCTGAGACCCTTCGGCGAGCGGATCGTCGGCGAGGCGACCTACCGGCGGGGCTCGAAGTTCACGGGCGTCATGCGGGATCAGGTGGAGATCCTGAAGGCATCGCGCCCCGATGCCGTCATCTGCATCGGCGCTTACGCCGCGTGTGCCGCGTTCCTCCGCGACGCGGTGGACCTCGGCCTGCGGGTGCCCATCGCCAACGTCTCGTTCGTCGGCAGCGAGAACCTCCTCAATCTCATCACCCAGGGGCGTGACGACGGCGAGCGCTACACCAAGCTGCTGGTGAACTCGCAGGTCGTGCCGAGCTATCACGACGCGGCGATTCCGGCGGTCGGGCAGTACCAGCAGTTGATGGCGCAACACGACCCTCAGCCGCCGCAGGAGCTGCTGAGAGAGGATTACGCGCCGTTCCCGCACAGCTTCGTCAGCCTGGAGGGCTTCCTCAACGCCAAGCTGATGGTCGAGATACTGGCCCGCCTGGGCGACAGCCCGGCGAGAGGTGCGCTGGATGACGCCGTCTTCAGCATAAGCGACTTCGATCTCGGGATCGGGGAGCTGGTGTCGTTCGGACCGGAGCGCCGCCAGGGTCTGCAGAAGGTCTACTACACCGTTGTCGACGAGGGCCGCTTCGTTCCCCTGGACAGCTGGCAAGACAGGTTCGCCTGACATGAGAATCCAGAAGCTCTTCCGAAAGACGCTGTTCGGCGTGTTCTTCCTGTTCGGTGTGATCGGCGTATCGACATCGGTTCTCTGCATCTACACCGTCGATACGCACCTGTCCGAGGAGTACGAGTCGAACAGCCGGAACATCGCCAAGACGATCGCCGATTCCAGCGTCGACATCCTGCTGAACAGGAACCTGACGGCGCTCCAGTCCCTGATCGACCAGTTCGTCGAGATTCAGGGCATCAGCTACATCTACATCACCAGCGAGACGGGGGAGTTTCTCGCCCATACCTTCGTTCCGGGAATTCCGGAGGAAATCAGGACCGGGGATGCCACCAGCACGGTGACCGTGGAGCGAAGCCTGCCGGGCATGGGCGATTTCGTCGAAGTCGCCAGTCCGATCCTGGCGGGAGTCGCCGGCGCGGTGCACATCGGCATGGACACCGGACTGGTCGCGTTGAAGATCCAGAGAGCGATCGGCCAGCAGGTCTACCTCATCTCCATCATATTCGTGGTCGGCATCCTCGCCGCCATCTGGCTCGTCGGCCAGGCATCGAGGCCGGTCGACGGGGTTCTCGCCTTTGCGGTGAAGCTCGCGCGCGAACGGGAGGCCGACGGCAAGGGGAACGAGAAGCTGCTCGCCCGCAACGACGAAGCCGGCGAGCTTGCGCGCCTCTTCCTCTACTTCTCGCAGGTGATGGATCGAGACAAGGCGAGCGGGCTCGCGCAGCCGGGCGGGAAGGAATAGCCCTTCGATGGCTCACTCGCGCGTCGCGGCCATCCTCTACTGCACGGTCCTGCAGGTTTGCTTCGGGACCGTCTATGCGTGGAGCTTCTTCCAGACGCTCCTTGTGAGGCAGCTCGGCTGGTCGTTCACCGATACCGCGCTCGCGTTCAGCATCACGATATTCTCGCTCGGCATGTCCGCGGCGGGAGCGGGCATGATCCTGCCCAGGGCCGGGCCGCGCACGCTGGCGCTTGCCGGCAGCGTGCTGTTCTCCGGCGGCTACATGATCGCGGGCCTCGCCCTACAGCTCGACAGTCTCGTGCTCTTCTACCTCGGCTACGGCGTGATCGGCGGCATCGGGATCGGGCTTGGCTACGTCACGCCCGTCGCCACGGTGGCCAAGTGGTTCCCCGACAAGAAGGGGCTGGCGACGGGCATCGTCGTCATGGGCTTCGGGATCGGCGCAGTCGTGCTCAGCAAGGGGCTGGCACCCCTGCTGGTGGTGCAGACGGAGGGCGATCTGGCGATGCTCTTCGTCTGGCTCGGCGTGGTGTTCGCCGCGGTCCTGATCCCGTGCAGCCTGGCATTGCGGGACCCGCCTGCGGCGCTCTCGAGGCGCCTCCAGCAAGACCAGGCGTCGGGCGCGCAGGACGAGCCGGACTCGACCGCCCAGTGCCTCTATTCCGGCGAGTTCGCCGTCATGTGGCTCGTCTTCTTCTTCAACATCGCCGCGGGCATCGCCGTCATCAGCTTCCAGTCGCCGCTGCTCCAGGACGTATGGGGACTTGCCGATCCGTCCGTGGAGCCGGAGACGCTCGCCGAATACGGCGCGACGCTGATTGCCGCGAGCTCGCTCTGCAACGGATTCGGGCGGCTCTTCTGGGGATTGCTGTCCGACCGCATCGGCCGCATCCGGGTCTTCAGAATATTGCTCGCCAGCCAGATGATCGTCTTCGGCATCCTGATGACCGAGCGCGATCCGTGGGTCTTCTCGGTTCTCGTCTGCTACATCATGCTCTGCTTCGGCGGCGGCTTCGCGACCATGCCCTCGTTCGTCCTCGATGTCTTCGGCGCGCGGAAGATGTCGGCGGTCTACGGCATCATGCTGACGGCCTGGGCGGCGGCCGGCGTCTGCGGTCCCCTCTACATCGGCTATCTCAAGGACCAGTATCCCGACCGCGCCATCATCTACTGCTTCCTGATCGGCGTGCTCATCCTGGGCCTCGGGTACGTATGCTCCTACCTGCTGAGCGACAGGCGCATCCGGCTTCAGCGTCCGAGCGTGCAAGGCACGCTGCGCGAACACGGCATTCCGATGCCGCGTCAACGGTTGGCACGGTAGACGCCACGGAGTCACCGAAGCCTGACGTGGTGTTCGTCGGATAGCGAGCAATTGCGGCGTAAAGCCATTGTGGCTATCTTGGCTACATGAAGGAAATAGCCGCCAGAGACGCCAAGAACCGCTTCGGCCACCTGCTCGATGCTGCGCAGAGCGCGCCCGTGCGCGTGACGCGGAAGGGCCGCGCGGTCGGCGTGATGATGTCGGTCCAGCAGTATGAGCGGCTTCGGGGCGCCGCGTGGGAGCGCCTGACCGCGACCATGGACGCCCTGGGCGAGGAAGCCTCCGCGAAGGGCTTGACCGAGACCCGGCTCGACGCGCTGCTTGCGGATGAAAGCTGAGCGTGTCGTCCTAGACACCAACGTCCTGATCAGTGCGGCGCTTCGCCCGGGCGGGCCGCCACGCGCGGTCGTCGATGCCGTGCGGAACGAGCGCGGCGTGCTGCTGTTCTCCGACGAGACGTTCGACGAGTTGCGAACGCGGTTGCTTCTCCCGAAGTTCGATCGTTATGTCGGCCGTGACGGGAGGGCCGTCTACCTGGCCCAGCTCGAAGCGGTCTCCGAATGGGTTCCGATCGCCGGCGCGAAACTCGGGTGCCGTGATCCCGATGACGACAAGCTGCTGGAGACGGCGCTGATGGGCGCGGTGGACTGCCTGGTCACCGGCGACCGGGACCTTCTCGAGATGTCTCCGTTCCAGAACATTCCGATACTCACGCCGACGGGCTTTATGGATCTTTGGACGGTCCGATAGCGGTGGGCGCAATCGGTGTGGTTGGCCGTTCCGCTACACCGCCTGGCCAACAGTCTTGATCGCCAGCAACCTGAGCACGCCCGGCCTCCCACCATTTTTCACCTACGGAAGCCGGCCTTCGACCGGCGCCTCCGGCCCGCTACCGCACCAGCCGGGTGTTCGGGAACGCCGCAAACCAGCCGAACCAGAACGCCCGCTGCGCCGGGAGGCGGCGGAGCACGCGCCCGTCTTCGGCGGTGAGCGCGTGCTCGTCCATCGTCCAGGTCATGCCGGTTTCGTCCTCCACGCTGCGGTCGCCGTCGTAGTGGGTGAACGTCACGTCCTCGCTCGCGTAGGCGCGGTTCGCGCCCGAGGGATCGGTGAGCACCACGAGCGCCGTGCCTTCGATCGCATCGTGATGGACCGGGGTCCGGGCGAGGAACGCGGCCGACATGGCAAGCGGTGCCTCGGGGTGACGGGCGAGCAGCACCGTGAACACCTCGTCCTTGTTCTTCAGCCGCCTGTCGAGGACCGGGACCGAGAACATCAGCTCGTCGGTCGCGAAGTAGTCGCGGTAGGCCGCCCCTTCGGCGTAATCGCGCCGGTGGCCGGTATCGAGCGAGAGCACCCGGGTTGCGGGGTGGCGCCTGCGCCACTCGCCCCAGGTGGTCGTCACCACGCTCCCGCGCGCCAGCACGACGCCCTTGCCCACGAGCGGGCCTACGACCGGCGCGCCCCGCATCGTGCTCCACAGCGACTGGGTGGCCTGGTCGTACATGAGCTTGTTGGAGCGGTAGAGGAAGCCGCTCGTGCCGAGCCGGTGACGGGTGCCTTCGTGCTCGGTGCGATAGAGGATCACGGTACCGCAGAGCGTGCAGTACACGCCTGCGACGGGCACGCCGCCGACGGTGTCGACGAACATCTCGTGCCAGCCGAGGATGCGCTTCGGATAGGCGCGGGCGTCGCCGTCGACGGAGATGCCGAACACGATGTGATCGTCCTCGAGATAGCCGGCGTCTTCCGCGGCCAGCATCGCCGGGTCGCGGAGCGGCGGGATGCCGTCCTGCCGCACGCCGCCCCAGACGATCTCGTCGAGCCGGATGAGCGTCTCGCCGGCCGTGTCGAAATACGCCGAGAAGCGTGGGTCGATGAGGCTGTAGAGCGCGCTCTTGAAGGCGGCATAGCGCGGGTGCCGCGCCTCGGGCGCATTCCACATCGCGCGCTGCCAGGCGTCGAGATCGTGGCCGTGCCCGGCGCCGGTCTCCCGTTCCATGAGTCGCACCAGGGTGCCGGAGACAGCCGCGCTGCCGCCAAGGCGCATCACCTCGAGAGCCATCGGCAGGAATGATGGCTGCCACTGCGCCTCGATCAACGCCGCGGCGCGCGCCGTATCGTCCGCATCGCCCACGAGCAGGGTCAGGAACGCCCGGGTGACGGCGCGGTCGGAGGTCTCCGCCCGGAGGTGAGCGGCGGTCACCGCCAGCATCAGCAAGATGCCGAACGCGACGACGAGGCAGCGAATGGCAGGCATGGGGTATCTCCTCGACCCGCCTCCGGCGACTGGTCCGGTCTGAATGCTAGTGCATTGCCGGTTTCCCGGCCACGCGCTGGCGGGCCGGCATGGCGGGACGACCGTTTCAGGCGCCGAACGTCAGCCCGGATGGGTTAGGGTAGGCGAAGGAGCGGACTGGAGGGCACGGTGATGAACGAAGAGGGCGCGTCGCCTGTTGTCCACGACGAGATCGTGGCGCCGGGCGCTCCGTGGTCGGCCCGCGTGCGGCGGGGCCAGGTGCTGCGCATCGTCGACCTGGAGGGCGAGCAGGGCGTCGACTTCCTGTGTTACGACGCGGCCGACCCGGGCGAACGCTACTACGCGCCGAACACGATCAAGAAGAGCGGCACTCTTCGCCTGACCACGGGCCATGCGCTCTACTCGGACCGGGGACGGGCGCTCTTCACGATCGTGGCCGATAGCTGCGGCCATCACGACACCATCGCCGGCTGCTGCAGCGCCCCGAGCAACGCGATGCTCTACGGCGTGGAAGGCGTGCCGGGATGCCGCGAGAACTTCCTGACCGCCCTGGCGGAGCACGGCCTGGGCTGGACGGATATCGTGCCCAACGTGAACTTCTTCTGCGCCGTGCCGGTCCACGAAGGAGGCTGCCTGGCAGAGCGGACCTTCGTCGACGGCCCGTCCAGGCCCGGCGATCATGTCGACCTGCGGGCGGAGCGCGACGTCCTCGCGATCGTCTCCAACTGCCCCCAGGTCAACAACCCGGCTGCCGGAGGCCGACCGACCCCGATTCGCATACAGATCTTCTGATCCGGCGTTTGTCGGTGCGCGGGTTCGGCGCGGACCGCAGTCCCGACCGGTTGATCCCCAGAGCGCATCCGTCTTTGACGGATACGCGACAGGCCGCGACTGCGGCCCCCGCCGCTTATGCGGCGCGCCCGCGCAGGCGCCGGCCGTCGCGCCGGCAGGCGCGCGGAATCGCTGGACGGCCGGCTGCCGTGAGCGACAAAGAGGTTGGAGCGTTTCCGTGTAAGGCGGACACGCTCCAATGTCTCGCGGCTCAGATCTTGCCGAGCGCGCGCAGCACCTTCTGGGGCGTGAACGGCATGTCGGTGAGCCGCGCGCCGAGGGGCGAGAGCGCGTCGTTGAGCGCATTCATCACCGCGGCCGGCGCGCCGCAGGTGCCGGCCTCGCCCGCCCCCTTGGCGCCGAGATCGGACTCCAGCGTGGGCGAGACCGCATGGCCGCAACGCATGTCGGGCAGCTCCGCCGCCATGGGCACGAGATAGTCCGCCATGGTGGCGTTCAGCATCTGGCCGTCGCTGTCGTAGACGCACTGCTCCCAGAGCGCGGCACCCAGCCCCTGCACGATGCCGCCCCGGATCTGCTCGTCCACGAGCAGCGGGTTGATGACGGTGCCGCAGTCCTCGATGCACCAGTGATCCAGCAGGGAGATGAAGCCGGTCTCGACATCGACCTCCAAGTACGAGGCCTGCGCGCCGTTGGTGAAGGCGAAGGGGTACTTGCGCGGGACGTAGTGGCGGGTCGCGACCAGCTCCGACTGGAAGCCGTCCGGCAGGGTATCGGGCCGGTAGTAGCAGATGCGTCCGACCTCATCGAGGCCGATACGTTCCTCGCCGCTCGCCCCGTCCACCACGACCCCGCCCCGGATGTCCAGGTTCTCCGCATCCTCCTGGAGCATGACCGCGGCTGCGCGCAGGATCTGCTGCCGGAGCGCGCGGCCCGCCTGAGCTACCGCCTCTCCGCCTATGCCGGCCGCGCGCGAGGCCCACGTGCCGCCGCCATAGGGCGTGTGCTCCGTGTCGCCGGTGACGATCTTGAGTCGTTCGGGAGGCACGCCGACGGCCGTCGCCGCGACCTGCGAGATCACCGCCTCCATGCCCTGGCCCTGCTCCGTCGCGCCCGTGGCTACGAACACGTTGCCGCGCGCATCGAGGCGCAGCGTCGCCCCGTCCTGCGCGGAGATGCGCGCGCCGCCCACGCCGTAGAACATCGCGGACGGGTTCGTCACCTCGATGAAGCTTGCAAGGCCGATGCCGCGATAGACCCCCTCGGCGCGAAGGGCGTCGCGCTCCGCCGTCAGGGCGTCGTAGTCCATCGCGTCCAGCAGTTTCGCGAGGCTTTCCTGGTGCGAGAGGTTCTCGAACGGGAGCCCCTGCGCCGAGCGGCAGGGATAGGAGTCGTCCGCGCGCAGGTTCCGCCGGCGAATCTCGGCCGGATCGAGGCCGGTCGCGCGCGCCGCCGCATCCACGAGCCCCTCGGTCACCGCGCATTTGACCGGATGTCCGACCGCGCGGTACTGGCACATCATGTTCTTGTTCTGGAAGACGACGGTCGCCTGGGCCCGGTAGTGGTCGAAGGCGTAGGGGCCGCCCGTCAGGTTCACGATCTGGTTCGCCTCAATCCCGCTCGTGCGCGGATACATGGAATAGGGACCGATTCCGCTGAGCGCGTCGATCTCGAACGCGAGGATGGTGCCGTCCTCCCTGACGGCGATCCTCCCCAGGACCCGCTGGTCACGCGCATGGATGTCGGAGAGGAAGCTCTCCAGCCTGTCCGCCACGAACTTGACCGGCCGCTTGAGCAGGATCGAGAGCCCGACGGTCGCGATCTCGTCCGCATAGGTGTGGACCTTGATTCCGAACGATCCGCCCACATCGCGCGCGATCACGCGGACCCGGTGCTCGTCGAGGCGGAAGTGGGTCGCGAGGATGTTCTGGACCATGTGCGGGCACTGGTTGTTGTGCCACACGGTGAGCTGTCCCTCCCCCGGGTTCCAGTCCGCGAGGATGGCGCGCGGTTCGACGCATACCCCCGTATGCCGGGCGAAGACATAGGTTTCCTCGACGATATGGTCGGCCTCCGCGTAAGCCGCCTCGATATCGCCGAAGTCCGCCTCGCGCCTCCAGGCGAGGTTGTCGCCGAGGCTCTCGTGGATGACGGTCGTGCCGGGGTCGAGCGCGGTCTCGGCGTCGGCGACCGCCGGCAGCACCTCCCAGTCGATCTTCACGAGCTCCGCCGCATCCTCGGCCCTGGCGCGGCTCTCAGCGACCACCGCCACCACCGCCTCGCCCTGCCAAGTCGCCGTTTCCAGCGGCAGCGCATATTGCGGCGCGGACTTGAGGCCTTTGAGATGCGACAGCACGCCGACCCAGGGGTCGTGTATCTCCGCGAGCTCGCGCCCGTTCACGACCGCGATCACCCCCGGCGCCGCCCTGGCCGCGTCCGCGTCGATGGACCTGATCCGGGCGTGCGCGTGGGGAGAGCGCACGAAGGCCGCGTGCCCCGCCCGCCCGCCGGTCTCGATATCGTCGACGAAGGCGCCGCGCCCTTCCGCGAGACGGGGCGCATTGGGGCGCGGAACGGACCGGCCGATATAGGAGTTCGGGCGATCGAGAAGCCAGCGGTCCGCGATGAGATCGGTCATGACGGGCCTCCTTCGCGGACGCGCGCCATCTCGAACGCATCCACGATCGCCTCGTAGCCGGTACACCGGCAGTAGTTTCCGGCGATGAACTCGCGGATCTCCTGCCGGCTCGCGGCGGGATTGCGCTCCCTCAGCTCGGCCAGGGTCAGCAGCATGCCGGGGGTACAGTAGCCGCACTGGAGCGCGTTGCGCTCGACGAACGCATCCTGGAGATCGCGGATCTCGCCCGTGTCGCTCAGCCCCTCGATGGTCCAGACGTCGGCACCGTCCGCCTGCGCCGCCAGCATGAGGCAGCCGCGCACGATGCGCCCGTCCACCCGCACGGTGCAGGCGCCGCACACGCCGTGCTCGCAGCCGACATGGCTGCCGGTGAGGCCGAGCTCCTCGCGCAGGAAGTCCACCAGGTTCATGCGCGCCTCGATACGGCGCATCGCCCGTTCGCCGTTGACCCGCAGGCCGATCTCAACGGTCCTGTCCATGGCTCCCCTCCCTCAGGTCGCCGCCGCAAGCGGACCCAGGGTCCGCCGGGCGAGCACCCCGGCGAGATGCCGGCGCATCGCCGCATCCGCATTCAGGTCCTCGAACGGGTCGAGCTCCTCCCTGAGCGCATCGGCGAGCCCTGCGCCGAGGGCGTCCGACCATCTCTCGCCTTCGAGCAGCGCCGCGCTCCGCACGGCGGAGACGGGCCGCTCGCCCGCCCCGAAGAACACGAGGCGGCCGCGGCCGAACCTGCCGTCCTCCATCTCGACATGGGCGGCGAGTCCGAGCATCGCGTAGTCGCCGTGCCGCCGCGACAGCTCCATGAAGCCCGACTTCCAGCCCGCAGCGATGCCGGGAACCTCGACCGCGGTCAGCACCTCGCCCGGCTCGAGAGCGGTCTCGTAGAGGCCCCGGAAGAAGGCGTCCGCCTCCACCGTTCGGGTGCCGCCCTTCCCCGTAATCGTCATCCGCGCGCCGAGGGCAACCGCGCAGGCCGGGAGCTCGGCCGCCGGGTCGGCGAACGCGATGGAGCCGCCGAACGTGCCGCGATTGCGCACCGCCGGATGGGCGATGTGCGGCATGGCGCTGGCGATGAGAGGCGCCCGTGAGGCGACAAGCTCCGAGGCCTCCACCTCCGCATGGCGGGTCATGGCGCCGATCCGAAGACCGTCGCCGGTCGCCTCGATACCCGCAAGGCCGGGCACGCGGCCGATGTCGACCAGCACCTCAGGGGCGGAGAGCCGCATGTTGAGGGTGGCCATCAGGCTCTGGCCGCCGGCGAGGACTCGCGCGCCCTCCCCGCGCTCCTCCAGCACGCCGACGGCGTCTTCGAGGCGTTCCGGCCTGACATAGGCGAATGGGGCAGGTTTCATCAGCGCGGTCCCCCGCTAGTGCGCCGGATCGTCATGCGGCTTCGGGTTCACCGGCGACCGCCAGGATCTCGAGCGCGAGCGGGTGCAGGCGGCGGTCGCCGACCGCCAGCACCCGGCCATCGGCGCCGACCGGGCCGCCCTCCCAGGACGTCACGAGACCGCCCGCGCCCTCGACGACGGGGATCAGCGCCGCGATGTCCCAGGGCTTCATGCTGGCCTCGACCACCAAGTCGACGAAGCCGAGTGCCAGCATCCCGTAGGCGTAGCAATCGGCGCCGTAGCGGCGCAGCCGGACGCGGCCGGCGAGCGCATCGAAGGCGGCACGCTCGCCCGGCGCGAACATGTCGGGCTCGGTCGCATAGAGGGTCGCCGCCCCGAGATCGGGGCAATCCCGCACCGCGAGCCGCCGCTCGCCCAGCCAAGCGCCCTCGCCGTGGCCGACGAAGCGCTCGCCGAGGAAGGGCTGGTCGAGAACGCCGACGATGCCCCGGCCGCGGTCCTGCAGCGCGATCAGTGTGCCCCATGTCGTCATGCCGGAGATGAACGCCTTGGTGCCGTCGATGGGATCGATGACCCAGGTGAAACGGGCATCGGGCCGCTCGTGCCCGTACTCCTCGCCGAGGATGCCGTGGTCCGGGCAGGTCTCGTTGATGAGCGCGCGGATCGCGGCCTCGGCCTCGCGATCGGCCTTCGTCACCGGCGAGTAGCCGTCGATGTAGTCCTTGTCCTCGATCGAAAGCTGTTGCCGGAAGTAGCGCAGGATGACCGCGCCCGACGCATCGGCGAGCCGGTGCGCCAGGGGAAGATGCTCTCGCCACGGCTCCGCCTGCGCCATCCCCGGAACTCCTCCCGCCGCCCGACGGCCGCCCATCGACCGCGCGGGCCGGCGATACGCGACCATAGCAGGCGCGGCCCACCCGTCGCCATCGCGCGAGCCGCCCCGGCCGCCGACGCGGCAGATTCGGAATCGACAATACGACGGACTTGTTGCGATTGTTGCCGCTCAGGGAGGACCGGCCCGCGCCGCCCTCGTGACGGCACGGCACCGGGCGACTGTCGGACAATCGGACCGAGCAAGGCGATGAAGCATCCAGGCCGCGACCTGCCGCCCGTCGACAGGCCTCGCATGCGGACACGCCGCGCGGGCGCGGCGGCACGGGCGGCTGGCGCGCTCGCCCTCGCCGCGGCCCTGGCGCTGGGACTCGCCGGCGGCGCGGCAGCCGCGCGCGAGTGCGCGGGCCCCGGCATCAATCACCTGCCGCCCCCGGCGAGCTCCGACGAGGTGCTCAGCGTCGTCGCCTACAACGTCTACCTGCTGCCCTCGCACGTGCGCGCCATACCCTTCATGGGCGAGCGCTTCGCCATCGCGCAGGAGGAGCGGGCCGCGCGCATCCCGCCCTTCCTCGCTCCCTACGACGTGGTGATCCTGTCCGAGGCCTACGACGACGATGCGCGCGCGCTACTCCTCGACGGGCTCAGGGCGCAGGGCTTCCGCCACATGACGCACATCCTGGGCAGCGCCTGCCGTGCCGGCTGGAGCTGCGAGAAGGGCCAGGTCTACGACCAGCCTCTCGGCGACGGCGACGCGCCGCGCGGCGGCGAGGGCGACGGCTGGTTCGCCGAGGACGGCGGCGTGCTCATCGCCAGCAAGCACCCCATCGGCGCCGCCAGCGAATGGGTCTACGACGATTGCGTCGAGCCCGACTGCAACGCGGCCAAGGGCTTCGTCTATGCGCGGATCGACAAGGGCGCCCGGCCCTACCACGTCATCGGCACCCATGCGCAGTTCGGCTGGAGCCCGGAGCAGCGCACGGCGAAGCAGGCGCAGCTACGCGCCGTCCGGCGCTTCATCGAGGACGAATCGGGAATCCCGCGCTCTGAGCCCGTCATCGTCGGCGGCGACTTCAACGTGCTGCGCCACGAGTTCGGGAGCCTGCTGGACGACGATACACTGGGCGTGCTGGCACCGGCCTTCCCCGGCCACCGCTACACCCGCGAATCGCAGAGCGAGTGGGCGCGGCGCGGCAACGGCTACGTCGACTACGTCCTCGCCAAGAAGGGCTGGCGGGAGCCGACCCGCAGCCACAACTGCCCCATGGTCTTCCGCACCCTCTACGACTTCGAGGACCGCACGCTGTTCTCGGTGGTGCGGGGAGAGGACTACTGCGACCTCTCCGACCACTGGGCCGTCTGGGGCTGGTTCGACTACCGCGACGACGCCGGCACGGCGCCGGCATGCCCGCTGCCCGAGTTCCCGCCGCGCTCGGCCCCGTCCCTCCGGCGCTGAGAGGCGGGCTCTCCCCTACTCGGCGGCTACTCGGCCGCGTCGAGGCGGCGCTCCCGCTGCATCCAGCCGGGCTTGCTGGCCGCGTGCTCGCGCACGAACGCCTGGGTGGGCATGCGCGGGTCCTGCCAGTAGAGCATGGGCTTTTCCCAGTTGTAGGGGGCGGGCTCGGGGATCGGCGCATCGGTGTCGATCACCGCGCCGTCCTTCATCACGACCTCGAGCCGGCTCCTGTCCTGCAGCACCGCGATATCGGCGAGGGGATCGCCGTTCACCACCAGGATGTCGGCAAGCTTGCCTTCCTCCAGCGTGCCGATCTCGTCCTCCATGCCGAGCGTCAGCGCTGCGTTGGCGGTGCCCGCGCGGATCGCCTCCATGGCGCTGAGCCCGCCGTAGGTCATCAGGTGCTCCATCTCGCGCGCGTGCCACTCGCCGTAGGGAACGGAGCCCTGGCCGCTGTCGGTGCCGGCGATAATGGTGATCCCCTCGGCATGCGCGCGGGCGACGACGGCGGCGAGCCGCTCGACCTCGTCCTTGTAGGCATCGAGGATGAAGTCCGAGCAGCCGAGATCCGGCCCCCAGTCCAGCGTGTTCGCGAGCAGCGAGAAGGTCGGGATCAGCGGCGTCGGGTTGCGGAAGAGCACGTCCAGGTCCTCGTCCGACATGTAGGAGCCGTGGATGATCCAGTCGAAGCCGGCGCGGATCGCATCGGCCGCCGCGCGGCCCGAGCGGGCATGGATGGTGCAGACCTTGCCGAGCCGGTGGGTGACCTCGGCGATGGCCCGCAGGTCGTCGAGGCCGATGCTGCCGGCAAGCTCCGCCTCGCCGGTCAGCACGTCGCCGTCGCCGGCCACCTTCACGATATCGACGCCGTCCTTGATCTCGCGACGCACCTCCGTGACCATCTCGTCGCGCGTGTTGCAGAGCACGGCGAACGACGACTTCGGGTGCTCCATCCAGGACGGCCAGGGCGAGCCGATCGCGTTGTAGGTGGTGATGTAGCGCCCGGCGGACGCCATGCGCGGCCCCTCGATCAGGCCGGCGTTGACGGCATCGCGGACCGCCACCGAGATGTTCCAGGTGGACCCCGGATCGGAGAACGCGGTGACGCCCGCGCGCAGCACCTTGCGCGCGTTGTTGGCGGCGCGGAGCGTGCGGTACTCCACGCCCGCATAGAGGTCGAGCTCCTCGAACGACAGGATGTCGCCGTAGGAGATGTGGCAGTGGCCGTCGATCATGCCCGGCATGACGGTGCGGCCTGCGGCGTCGATGACCTCGTAGCCGCCGAGGGTCTCGGCCGCGGCCGCGATCTCGGCATCGGGGCCGATCCTGCGGATGCGGTTGCCTTCCACCAGGACGGAGACGCCGTCCGCCGGCGCGGCGCCGGTCCCGTCGAGGAGCCGCGCGCCCGCAATCAGATATCCGCCCGTGTGCACGCCCATGGTCCTGCTCTCTCATGCCTGCCCGCGTCTCTGCCCGCCGGGGGATGCCGTTAGACCCCGGCGGGTTTGGATTTGCCTCCCGCTCTCTGTACGATCGCGAGCGGCTGGTGGCAACCGAACAGCCGGGGAGAGAGGGCATGGGCAGGGTCGGCGTCGCGTTCTCGGCCGGGTTGAATGCGTCGGAGATCGTGGACTGCGCGCGCCTCGCCGAAGAGCTGGGCTACGACTCGGTGTGGATGGCGGAGGGGCACGGCGGCGATCAGTTCGCGGTGCTCGCCGCGGTCGCGGCGCAGACCGAGCGGGTCGCGCTCGGCACCTGCATCTCCAGCGTCTTCGTGCGCTCGGCGCCGACCATCGCGATGTCGGCGGCTGTGGTCGATCAGCTCTCCGGCGGCCGCTTCATCCTCGGCCTCGGCTCCAGCCACAAGGTCCAGGTCGAGCCGGAGCACGGCGTCCCCTACGCCAAGCCGGTGACGCGGGTGCGGGAGACCGCCGAGGTCGTGCGCCGCCTGCTCAGGGACGGCCGGGTCTCCTTCCAGGGCGAGACCGTCTCGATCGAGAACTACGAGCTCTGGTTCCAGCCGTTCCGCCCCAGCCTGCCAATCTACTTCTCCGGCGTCTTTCCCAAGATGATGGGGGTCTGCGGCGAGGAGGCCGACGGCCTGATCATGGTCTTCACCACCCTCGATACCGGCGCCGAGGCGCGCCGGCACATCGTGGCGGGCGCCGAGAGAGCCGGGCGCGACGCCAGCGCGGTCGACGTGACCTCACTCATCCCGACCGCAGCCGCCGACGATCCCACAGAGGCGTTCGACGCGCTCAGGCCCGGCGTCGCGATGTATACGGGGTTCTTCCCCCGCTACAACCGGGTGGCGGTGGACCAGGGCTTCGGCGAGGAGGCGGCGACGATCGCCGAGGCCTGGGCGCGCGGCGACCACGACGCCGCGATACGGGCGGTGAGCGACGCACACATCGATTCGGTCTGCATCGCCGGCACGCCCGCGCGCTGCAAGGAACGGATCGCGGCCTACCACGCGTCGGGCATCGACCTGCCGATGATCGCGCCGATGGCCGCCGGCCCCGACGCCAGGGCGATGGTCGAGACCACCATCAGGGCCTGCGCGCCAAACTGAGGGCGCTCGGCCGCGACAAGCCGCGGCGCGGCTACCAGCCGGCGAAGGCGGCCACGTCCTCGTCGGAGACCCGGCCTGCCGCCACGTCCTCCAGCGCCCGGTCAAGGATCGCGAGCCCCTCGTCGATCTCGT
Source organism: Alphaproteobacteria bacterium (assembly GCA_011523425.1). GTDB lineage: Bacteria > Pseudomonadota > Alphaproteobacteria > UBA828 > UBA828 > WTGU01. The sequence goes on along the minus strand of WTGU01000050.1, from coordinate 47,895 downwards.
CTTCGGAGATCGTGAGCGGCGGCGTGAGCTCGAGCACGTTGGATTCCATGCCGACGTAATAGAAGACCAGCCCGAGCTGGTGGGCGCGGAACGCGACCTTCGCGGTCTCGGCGCTTGCGGGCTCCTTGGTCGCCGGGTCGCGGACGAGCTCGACGCCCACGGTAAGCCCGCGCCCTCGCACGTGGCCGATCAACGCATGGCGCTGGGCGAGCCTGGCCAGACCCGCCTGCAGGTGCTCGCCCATGCGGGCGGCGTTCGCAGTCAGATTCTCTTTCTCGATGGTGCGCAGCACGGCGCGGCCGGCGGCGGCGCACACGGGGTTGCCGGCGGCGGTCATGATGGCGAAGGCCGGCCGCAGGTTCATCAGCTCCGCCGGGCCGACCACGGCCGAGATCGGCAACCCGCCGCCCAGACCCTTGCCGTAGACGACGATGTCGGGAGTAAGCCCCTCGTCCTCGAAGGCGTGATAGAGGCCCGTCCGCCCCACGCCCACCTTGACCTCGTCGACGACGATCAGAATGCCGTGCGCCCGGCAGCGCTCCTCCAGCCCCTTGAGGAAACCGGGCGGCGGCACGATGACGCCGCCGTCCGACTGGATCGGCTCGATGAAGACGGCGGCGACCTCCTCCGGCCTGATCTCGCTCTCGAAGCGCCGGTCGAGGTCGGCGAGCGCACCGGCGACGAGGTCGGGCTCGAACTGCGGGCGATAGGGATCCGGATAGGGCAGGCGGGTGAGTCCGGGACGCGCCGGCGCGTGGGCCTGCGAGCTGTGGCCCGACACCGACATCGAGGCGGCGCTGCCGCCGTGATAGGCGCCGACGAAGGAGAGGATGCCGCGGCGGGGCGATGCGGCCTCGATCAGACGCACCACGGTGTCGTTGGCGTCGGAGCCTGCGTGGCCGAACCACACCCGCCGCTCGCTGCCATCGGGAAAGTGCGCCAGCAGGTCTTCCGCCAAGTCGACGGCGTGCCCGACGGCGCAGGAGGCAAGGCTGATCGCTCCCATGTTGCCGACGGCCTCGCTGACCGCCTCGGCCACCGCCGGGTGGCCGTAGCCGAGGCTGGCCGCGCCCCACGAGGCGCTGAAGTCGAGCACCCGCCGGCCATCCGCCTCGATCACGTAAGAGCCCTCGCCCCCCACCGTCGTAGCCGGGAAGAAGCGAATCCGCTCGATGTCGGCGATGGCACGCCCGTCGCGGGCCAGCAGGTCCTGGGTCATGGTCCGATCCTAACTCTTCTTCTCGTGCCGCCCGTCAGAGCGGGGGGAGTACGTCGCGCCAGGGGCTCGCCGCCTCGTAGGCCGCCGCGGCGCGGAAGACGCCAGCGTCGTCGTAGGTGCGGCCGACGATCTGGATGCCCGTGGGCAGGCCCGCCTGGGTCAGACCGCTCGGCACCGCGATCACCGGGCACTGGCTCACCATGTTGAAGGGGTAGCAGAGGTTCCAGCCGAGATAGGCGTGGACCGGCTTGCCGTTGACCCGGAAATCCTCCGCCCCGCAGTCGTGCTCCGCCGCCACCGTGGGCACGGCGAGCGCGGGGCAGACCAGCACGTCGCAGCTCTCTAGGATCGGCGCGAGCGAGCGGTACATGGCGCCGCGCACGACGGCGCAGCGGTACATCGTCTCCGCCGAGTGCGAGAGGCCGTTCTCGATGATGCGGACCATGTAAGGGTCCATGGCGTCCCGCCACTCGTCCAGCATCCCGCCGAGGCTCGATGCGGCCATGCCCTCCCAGTAGCGGAGATAGGGGTGCGGCAGGTCGAGCCCGCCCCAGTCCGGTGTCATCTCGCGGACGGTGCAGCCGAGGCGGCGGAAGACCTCCACGGCCGCCTGGGTGTTGCGGGCGACCTCCGGGTCGATCTCGAACATGCCGAGGTCCATGGAGACGGCGACCGTCCAGCCCTCGATGGGCGGGAAGCTCTCGGGCAGCACGACCCGCTCCCTGAGCGAGCACATGTCGTCGCCGTGCACGCCAGACATCACGTTCTGCATCAGCGCCGCATCGCCGACGCTGCGCGTCATCGGCCCGTAGTGGAGCAGCGATTCGATGGGGTGGTCGCGGTCCAGCGGGTTGCGCCCGAACGGCGGCTTGTAGCCGACGACGTGGCAGGCCGCCGCCGGTATGCGCACGGAGCCGCCCGCATCGGTGCCGTCGGCGAGCACCGTCATGCCGGCCGCAAGCGCTGCGCCGGCGCCGCCGGACGAGCCGCCGGGCGCGTGCTCCAGGCTCCACGGGTTGCGGGTGATACCCCAGAGCGGGCTCGCGGTGGTGGGCGCGTAGGCGAACTCCGGCGTGGTGGTGCGCGCGTGCATGATGGCGCCGGCATCGAGCAGGCGGGCCACGGTGGGCGCGGAACGGTCGGGCCGGTGCTCGGCGAACGCCTTCGAGCCGAAGGTGGTGCGCTCGCCGGCGACGGCGTGGAAGTCCTTGATGGCGACGGGGATCCCTTCCAGCGGCCGCGCCGTCCCGCCCGCATAGGCGGCCGCCGCCGCGCGTGCCTGGTCGAGCGCGCGCTCGGCATGGACCGCCGTGAGCGCGTTGAGCTTCGGGTTGACGGCGTCGATGCGCGCGAGCGTGGCTTCCATCAGCGCGACGGGCGAGAGCGTGCCGGCCCTGAACGCGGCAAGCGCCTCGCCGGCGGTGATGGTGCAGAGCGTGCGGGTGGAGAGAGTCATCGCCGGCCGGCTGTCACGCGCCGCACCGCACCGGTCGCCCGGGGCCTACCCGCGCGCCCCGCCGTAGCGGCGCTCGCGGCGCTGGAACTCGCCGATCGCCCGATCCAGATGGTCGAGGGTGAAGTCGGGCCAGAGGGTCGGCACGAAGACGAGCTCGGTATAGGCCGACTGCCACAGCAGGAAGTTACTGAGGCGCTGCTCGCCGCTGGTGCGGATCACCAGGTCGAGGTCCGGCAGGTCGCGGGTCTGGAGGTGATGCTGGAACGTCTCCTCGGAGAGCGCGTCCGGATCGAGCGCGCCGTCGCGGACCTGCTCGGCGATGCGGCGGACGGCATCGACGATCTCCTGCCGCCCGCCATAGTTGAGCGCGACCGTGAGCGTCAGCTCGGCGTTGTGCCGGGTGCTCTCCTCGGCCTCGCAGATCAGGGCGTTGATCTCCGCGCTCAGCCGCGAGCGGTCGCCGATGAAGGCAATGCGCACGCCGTTGCCGCGCAGATCGGCGACCTCGCGCCGGAGGTAGAGGCGCAGCAGCCCCATGAGGTCCGCGACCTCGCCGACGGGGCGCTTCCAGTTCTCGGAGGAGAAGGCGTAGATGGTGAGATAGCGAACCCCGCGGGCGGGGCAGCCCTTGAGGATCGTCCGCACGACCTCGGCGCCGCGCCGGTGCCCTGCGGTTCGCGGCAGGCCGCGCGCCCGCGCCCAGCGCCCGTTGCCGTCCAGAATGATGCCGACATGGAGAGCCGCGCTCTCTCCGTCGAGTGACTGCGCGAGCGCCATGTCTAGACCTGCATGATCTCGCGTTCCTTGGCCTCGAACATCTCGGTCAGCTTCTCGACGATGCCGTCGGTCATCTCCTGGATCTCCGATGCCCACAGCCGCGATTCGTCCTCGCCCAGATCGCCGGCGCGTTCCATCTTCTTGAGCTGGTCCATGCCGTCGCGCCGGACGTTCCGCGCCGCCACCTTGGCCTGCTCGGCATACTTCGCGGCAACTTTGGCGAGTTCGCGGCGGCGTTCCTCGTTCAGCTCCGGAATCGGGATGCGGAGCGACTGGCCGTCGACGATCGGGTTGAGCCCGAGATCCGACGAGCGGATCGCCCTCTCCACCGCCTTCACCTGGCTCCTGTCCCAGACCTGGACGGTGAGCATGCGGGGCTCCGGTATGTTGATGGTGGCGAGCTGGTTGAGCGGCATCTCCGTCTCGTACGCCTCGACGGTGATGGGCTCCAGCAGGCTCAGCGACGCGCGCCCGGTCCGCAGCCCTGCCAGCTCCCTCCGCAGGACCTCGACGGCGCCGTTCATGCGGCGTTCAAGATCGTCAAGGTCAGGATCGGCCATCGCGTCAGCCCTCGTCGGAGATGACGGTGAAGGGCCCGTTGCCGTCCAGCACGGCGGCAAGTCCGCCCTTCCGACGGATGGAGAATACCACAATCGGAATCGCGTTCTCGCGTGCCAGCGAGATCGCCGACGCGTCCATGGCCTTCAGGTCCTTGGACAGCACGTCCATGTAGGAGAGCCGCTCGAAGCGCGAGGCGCCGGCATCGACCTCGGGATCGGCGGCATAGACGCCGTCGACCTTGGTTCCCTTGAGCAGCGCGTCGCAGCCCATCTCCGCCGCCCTGAGCGCGGCTGCGGTATCGGTGGTGAAGAAGGGATTGCCGGTGCCGCCGGCGAAGAGGACGATCCGCCCCTTCTCCAGGTGGCGCTGCCCGCGCCGGCGGATGTAGGGCTCGCAGACCGGCGCGATCGGCAGCGCCGAGAGGACCCGCGTCGCCTTGCCCAGCCGCTCCAGCGCGTGCTGCATGGCGACGGCGTTCATCACGGTCGCCAGCATGCCGATGTAGTCGGCGGTCGCCCGCTCCATGCCGGCCGCGTCGTCCGACGAGCCGCGGAAGATGTTGCCGCCGCCGACCACGGCGCACACCTCGACACCGCGTTCGTGGACCTCGGCGATCTCGCCGGCCAGCCGCTCCACCGCCGCCCCGTCGATGCCGTAGGGCGCATCCCCCCTCAGCGCCTCGCCCGAGATCTTGAGCAGGATGCGCCTGAAGGCGGGAAGGGCTGTCATGGCGGGCTCCTGCGTTGCGGCCGGGCGCTCAGGAGCCGAGCTGCGCGGCGACCTCGGCCGCGAAGTCCGTGCTCTCCCGTTCGATCCCCTCGCCGAGCTGGTAGCGCACGAACCCGGTCACGGTCACCGGCGCATCGAGGGTTCCGGCCAGCTCGTCCAGCACCGACTTCACCCGGCTCTCGCCGTCGATGACCCAGGTCTGCTCGAGCAGAACGACATCCTCGAAGAACTTCCGCAGCCTGCCCTCGATCATCTTCTCGATGATCTTCTCGGGCTTGCCCTCGGCGCGCGCCTGCTCGGCCAGCACGGCGCGCTCGCGCTCGACCGTCGCCTGATCGAGCGACTCGCGCGAGACCGCCTGCGGGCTCGCGGCCGCGACGTGCATGGCGAGCTGATGGGCCGGACGCTCCAGGCTCTCGGCCGGCGCCGGCGATTCGAGGGCGACCAACGTGCCGAGCCGCCCCAGCCCCTCGGTCGCGGCCATGTGCACGTAGTGGCCGACGACGCCGGTCGGCACGGAGAGCACCGCGGTCCGCCTGAGCTGGATGTTCTCGCCGATGGTCGCGACGAGATTGGTGATCTCTTCGGCGACGGTTCGGCCGGTCTCCGGGTAGGGCGCCTGGGACAGGCGGTCGAGGTCGCCATCGCAGTCGAGCGCGAGCCGGGCGACCTCGCGCACCACGGTCTGGAAATCGCCGTTCCGGGCCACGAAGTCGGTCTCGGCGTTGATCTCGACCAGCGCCGCCCTGCCCGGGCCCGAGGCCATCCCGATCAGCCCTTCGGCCGCGGTGCGGCCGGCCTTGCGCTGGGCCTGGGCGAGGCCGGTCTTGCGCAGCCAGTCGACCGCCGCCTCCAGGTCGCCGCCGGTTTCCGTCAGCGCCTTCTTGCAATCCATCATGCCGGCGCCAGTCTTGTCGCGCAGCTGCTTGACCAGCGCGGCCGTGATCTGAGCCATCGTTCGCTACTCCCCGGTGTAAGGCGCGCTCACGCGCCCGCCGCCAGTTCCTTGTCGCCGCCCTCCGGCGCTTCTGCGGGTGCATCGGCAGGCGCTTCGGCTGCGGTTTCCGCCTCGGCGGGCGCATCGGCTGCGGCCTCGGCCTCCGGTGGCGGCGCCCCCTCCGAGGCCCCGTCGGCAGCGGCAGGCGTATCCGCGGGCGTCGCAGGCGCCTCTTCGGCCGCAGACGCCTCCTCGGCCGCAACGGGCGCGTCCGCCGCGGCGGGCGTCTCCGCCTCGGCCGGCGACTCCTTCGACCCATCCCCTTCGGACGGCGGCAGGTTCTCGGCCAGCCCTTCCTCGGCGGCGCCGATATCGGCGCCCGAGGCGGCGAGCTCCTCCTGCAGGCCGTCGATGATCGCGCGCGCGAACAGGTCGCAGTAGAGGTTGATCGCGCGGATCGCGTCGTCGTTGCCGGGAACCGGATAGGTGATGAGGTCCGGGTCGCAGTTGCTGTCGATGATGGCGACGACCGGGATTCCCAGCTTGCGCGCCTCCAGGATCGCGATGTCCTCCTTGTTGGTGTCGATGACCACCAGCAGGTCGGGCACGCCGCCCATCTCGCGGATGCCGCCGAGCGCGAGCTCCAGCTTGTTGCGCCGGCGCACGAGCTGCAGCATCTCCTTCTTGGTCAGGCCGGCGGATTCGTCGGCGAGCGTGGCCTCCAGGTCGGCCAGCGTCTTGATCGAGCCCGATATGGCCTTCCAGTTCGTCAGCATCCCGCCGAGCCAGCGGTGGTTGACGTAGTACTGGCCACAGCGGCGCGCCGTGTCGGCGATCGGCCGGGACGCCTGGCGCTTGGTCCCGACGAAGAGGATGCGCCCGCCGCCTGCGGCAGCGTCGCGCAGCGCCACCAGCGCCTGATGGAGCAGCGGCACCGTCTGCTGCAGGTCGATGACGTGAACGCCGTTCCGCGCGCCGAACAGATAGGGGCGCATCTTCGGATTCCAGCGTCTGGTCTGATGCCCGAAATGCACGCCGGCTTCGAGAAGCTGGCGCATGGTGAACTCTGGCAGAGCCATTGGTCGTCCTTTCTCCGGTTCGTCCTCCGCGGATCATGCCCCGGTCTGGCCGGGCACCGGATCGGCACGCCATGGGGTGCCGTCTTCCGCGTGTGAATTCCTGCCCAAGGCAGGTGCGGGCTTGATAGCGCCGCTGCCCCCGGCACGCAAGGCCCGAGCGGCCCGTGCCCGAGAGCGCGGAAGAGCGCGAGCGCCGCTCAGCCGGCGCGGGCCGGCGCGAGCTCGCGGACAGACGAGACCCCGGCGAGCGCGGCGATCTCGCTGCCGAGCGCGGGGCTCATCTCGTAGGCGCCCGGCAGCTCGATCTCCACGGTGCAGGCCTCGCCGGTCTCGACGAAGAGCGCGATGCGGCCGCTGCCCGCCGAACGGCCGGCGAGGATCGCATCCAGCGGCTCCAGCGCGGCCGGGTCGTCCAGGTACACCGCGAGCCCGCTCATGCCGCGCGCCAGCCGGGCATCCAGGTCGTCGAAGCTCTGCGCCGAGAGCTTGACCTCCTCGCCCTCGATGCGGGCCTGGGCGGTGACCATGACGTGCCGGCCCGTCTCGAGCATGCCGCGGCCGTCGCCGTAGGTCTCGCGGAAGGCCGCCACCTCGAAGCTGCCGCTCGGGTCGGAGAGCTGGATGAAGGCGTAGCGCCGCGAGCCGGGCCCGCGCTCCCTGACCGACAGCACCACGCCCGCCAGGCGGAAGCGCGTGACCCCTTCCCTGGCCTGCTGCGCCACCTGCGCGGCGGGCGTGATCGAGAGGCCCGCGAGCGCCGCCTCGTAGGAATCCAGCGGATGGGCGGAGAGATAGAAGCCGACCGCCTCGTACTCGGCGGCCAGCTTCTCGTTCTGGTCCCACTCCTCCTGCGACGGCAGGCTCGGCCGGGGCGCGAGCGCCGCATCGTCGCCGTCGAAGAGCGACGCCTGCTCGCGCCCGTGCCGCGCCGCGCCGGAGAAGGCGAGCAGCACGTCGGCGCCGTCCGCCACCTGCCGGCGGTTCGGCGTCAGGCTGTCGAAGGCGCCCGCCTTCGCCAGGTTCTCGATCAGCCGGCGGTTGATCTGCTGCGGATCGACGCGGCCGGCGAGGTCGAAGGGATCGCGATAGGGCCCGTTCGCGGCCCGCTCCTCGGCGAGCGCCGCCATCGCCTGCACGCCGACGTTCCTGATCGCGCCGAGCGCGTAGCGAATCGCCTCGGTGCCGTCGCCCTGCCGCTCGACAGCGAAGGTCGGGCGCGAAGCGTTGATGTCGGGCGGCAGCAGGGGAATGCCGAGCCGCTCCAGCTCCCGGCGGAAGAGCTCCAGCCGGTCGGTGTTGTTGATCTCGAGGCTCATCGAGGCGGCTAGGAACTCGACCGGGTGATTGGCCTTGAGGTAGGCGGTCTGGTAGGCGACCAGCGCGTAGGCCGCGGCGTGGGACTTGTTGAAGCCGTAGCCCGCGAACTTCGCCACCAGCTCGAAGATCCTGATCGCATCCGGCTGCGCGACGCCGTTCGCGAGCGCGCCGTTCACGAACGTCTCCCGCTGCGCGTCCATCTCCGCCTTGATCTTCTTGCCCATGGCGCGGCGCAGGAGGTCGGCCGAACCCAGGCTGTAGCCGGCGAGCACCTTCGCGATCTCCATCACCTGCTCCTGGTAGATGATGACGCCGAAGGTCTCCTTCAGGATGCCCGTCAGCATCGGGTGCAGGTAGTCGGGCTCCTCCCTGCCGTGCTTGCAGGCGATATAGCGGGGAATGTTGTCCATCGGCCCGGGGCGATAGAGCGCGACGAGGGCGATGATGTCCTCGATGCAGTCCGGCTTGAGGCTGCGCAGCGCGTCCCTCATGCCGGCGCTCTCAAGCTGGAAGATGCCCATGGCGGCGCCGCTGCCCAGCAGCGCGTAGGTCGCCTCGTCGTCGAGCGGGATCTGGGCGAGGTCGATCTCCGTTCCTGCCTCGCGCAGCATGGTCTCGGCATGATCGAGCACGGTCAGCGTCTTGAGGCCCAGCAGGTCGAACTTCACCAGCCCCGTCATCTCGGCGTACTTCATGGAGAACTGCGTCGCCGGCATCTCCGCGCGCGGGTCGCGGTAGAGCGGCACCAGCTCGCTGAGCGAACGGTCGCCGATCACGATGCCCGCGGCATGGGTCGAGGCGTGGCGGTACAGCCCCTCGAGCTGCAGCGATATCTCGATCAGGCGCGCCACCGCCGGGTCGCCGTCGCGCTCGGCCGCGAGCCGGGGCTCGGTATCCAGCGCCTGCTGCAGGGTTACCGGGTTGGCCGGATTGTAGGGCACCAGCTTGCACAGCCGGTCGACGCGGCCGAAGCCGAGGCCCAGAACGCGGCCCACGTCGCGCAGCGCGGCGCGGGCCTGGAGCGTGCCGAAGGTGATGATCTGGGCGACGCGATCCTTGCCGTAGCGCCGGCACACGTAGTCGATGACCCGGTCGCGGCGGTCCGGGCAGAAGTCGATGTCGAAGTCGGGCATCGACACCCGCTCGGGGTTGAGGAAGCGCTCGAACAGGAGGCCGAAGCGCAGCGGGTCGAGATCGGTGATGGTCAGCGCCCAGGCCACCACGGAGCCCGCGCCCGAGCCGCGGCCGGGGCCGACCGGGATCCCCTCCCCCCGCGCCCAGTGCACGATGTCGGCGACGATGAGGAAATAGCCGGCGAACTGCATCTCGATGATGACGCCGAGCTCGTAGGCGAGGCGCTCGCGGTAAGGCGCCGCCGCGGCCGCGCGCGCGTCCTCGCCCATGCCGGCGAGCCGGGCCTGGGCGTCGAGGCGACGCTCCAGCCCCTCCTCGGCCCGGGCCCGCAGCGCGTCGGCCTCGCTCCCGCCGCCGGCGTCGAAGACCGGCAGGATCGGCTCCCGCGTCGGCGCCATGACGGCGCAGCGCCGAGCCACGGCGAGGCTGTTGTCGACCGCATCCGGCAGGTCGGCGAAGAGCGCCCGCATCTCGTCGGCAGGGCGGAAGCGGTGCTGCGGGGTCAGTCGCCGCCGGTTCTCGTCCTCGACGTGGCTGTTCTGGGCGATGCAGAGGAGCGCGTCGTGGGCCTCGTAGGTCTCCGCCCGGAGGAAGTAGGCATCGTTGGTGGCGACCAGCGGCAGCGCGAACTCGTCGGCGAGCGCGATCAGATGCGGCTCGATCTGCTCCTCCTCCGCAAGCCCGTGGCGCATGATCTCGACATAGAGCCGGCCGGGGAAGATGGCGGCGAGCTGCGCCAGCAGCGTGCGCGCAGCCTTGACCTGGCCGTCGAGGAGGAGACGCCCGACCGGCCCGGCCGGGCCGCCGGTGAGCGCGATCAGCCCGTCCGCGCGTGCCTCCAGCGCCACCGCCGGCTGCCCGCCGTCGCCGCCCTCGAGAAAGGCGTCGCTGGTGAGCGCCATCAGGTTGCCGTAGCCCGCCTCGTCCTGGGCGAGCAGCAGCAGCCACGACGGCGCCCGGCCCTGCCGGCCTGGCTGCTCGGTGCCGCAGTCCAGCCCGAGGTCGCAGCCGACGATCGGCTGCACGCCCGCCGCGCGGCAGGCCTCGGAGAAGGCGAGGGCGCCGAACATGTTGCCGCGGTCGGCGATGGCGCAGGCCGGCATGCGCCAGTCGCGGCAGGTCTCGACCAGCTCGTCGAGCCTGATCGCGCCTTCCAGCAGCGAGTAGGCGGTGCGGACCCTGAGATGGACGAAATCGGCGTGGGCCATGGCGCTGCCTTCTCGACTCGATGCCGGATGCGAGGAACCCGATAGATGCCACAGGGCGGCGCGGCCGTCACGCATCGCCGTCGGCCCCGGCCCGGTGGGGGCCGATCGCGGATGACCCGCGCGCGCTGCTTTGCTAGACTCGCCGCTCCGCCGATTGCACGGGGAGCCGGACGCCATGGACGAGCACGAACAGGGACGGACCTATTCGGAAGAGGCCGATCTGCGCGAGACCATGGGCGAGACCATGGAAATCTCGGTGAAGAAGTGCATCCCCTCGCTGGACCGGCACTGCAAGGACTTCATCCGGCGCTCGCCCTTCCTCTGCATCGGCACCAGCGGCGCCAGCGGCCGCGCCGACGTCTCGCCGCGCGGCGATCCGCCGGGCTTCGTCCAGGTGATCGACGACAACACACTCTTCATCCCGGACCGGCCCGGCAACAACCGGCTCGACACGATGACCAACATCATCGAGAACCCCAATGTCGGCCTGCTCTTCCTGGTTCCCGGCTTCGACGACACGCTGCGCGTGAACGGCACCGCGACGATCGTGCGCGACGAGGCGCTGGCGCAGGCCACCGTGGTCAACGGCAAGGAGCCGAAGGTCGGCATCAGGGTCGAGGTGCAGGAGGCCTTCCTGCATTGCGCCAAGGCGTTCAAGCGCTCGCGGCTGTGGGACGAGGAGAGCCGGCAGAACCGCCGCGAGATGCCGTCGCTCGGCCGGATGATCCTGGAGCAGACCGCGCCGCCGGCCGAGCCGCCGTCGGAGGAGACGATCAAGGAGACCGACGAGTTCGTCGAGGAGAACTACCGCACCGAGCTCTACTGACCGAGCTCTGCCGGGAACGGGACGCCGGCGCGACCGGCACCGGAGTGTGCGCGCCAGCAGCAGGAGCTTCGCCATGGTGGAACGGATCGATGTCAGCCCCGAGTTCATGGAGCGCGAGCGCGTCGCCCGCTTCAAGGACCTGAAGTCGAGCGCCCATGCGTTCGTCGATGCGCTCATTCCGGGCTACGAGCGCGACATCTTCAACATCATCGGCCGCGGCGTGGTCGAGGACAAGGAGCTCCTCCCGCCGATCACGGACAACCGCGACTTCAATGTCGGTCTGATCAAGGCCGACCCCGGCAAGGGCGCCTCGCTGCACATTCACGAGACCAACGAGGTGTTCATCCCGCTGACCGGCAGGTGGGGCATCTACTGGCAGAACAGCGACGGGCAGCGGCACGAGGTGGTGCTCGAGCCCTACGACACCGTGTCGGTCCCCGTCGGCGCGAGCCGCGGCTTCCGCAACGCCGGCGACGAGACGGCGCTCATGCTGGCCGTGGTCGGCGGCACCGATCCGGGCAAGGTGCACTGGCCGGACGAGACCATCGACGAGGCGCGGGACTACGGAATCGGCCTCGACGAGAACGGCGACCTGGTGAAGCTCGAGGACGCCTGACGGGGGGAGCCGAGCGCCCTCCGCCGACGGCAGCACGGGTCCGGTCGCCGCCGCTTGACAGCGTGCAGCGAGGCGGTAATGTCGCCGCTCCTTCGATTATCGAATTATCCGGGCGAGTCGCATGGCCAAGGCCAACAGTATCCTCATCAAGCTCGTCAGTTCGGCGGGCACGGGATTCTATTACACGACGCGCAAGAACCCGCGCAGCCAGACCGAAAAGCTCTCGCTCCGCAAGTACGATCCCGTCGCCCGTAAGCACGTGGTCTTCAAAGAAGCGAAGATCAAATAGAGCCCAGGGGTCGCTTGATGTCATCCGGGTGGCAGCGCCGGCGCGCCGGCGGGGCACTGCCCGCCGCGGCAGGCGCCCTGCTGGCGGCGACAGTTGCGCTCGCGCCCGTCGGCGCGCAGGCGGACATGGCCAGCGGCTGGCAGGCCTATACGGCAGGCGATTACGAGACGGCCGTGAGCGAGTGGCTGCCGCTCGCCGAGGCCGGCGACTACCAGGCCGCCTACGCCCTTGGCATGGCCTTCCAGATCATGGGGCAGCCCGGTCGCGCGGTGCCCTGGTACGAGCAGGCCGCGCAGGCCGGCGTGACCGAGGCGCAGACCCTGCTCGGCACGATCTACGCGCGCGGCGACGGCGTCCCCCGCGACCTCGTGCGCGCCTACGCCTGGCTGCAGCGGGCGGCTGAGGAGAAGGGCCCGAACGCCCAGCTCATCCTGGACTCGATCGCCGGGCTGATGACTGCGGAAGAGATCGAGGAAGCCAAGGGCCTGCTCGCCGAGCAGTAGCCCGCTTCCGTTTCACACGGACGCGCTCCAGCTCTTTGTCGCTCACGGCAGCCGGCTGCCATTCGGTTCCGCACGCCTACCGGCGCGACGGCCGGTTCCACCGCCGCATCAGCGCCCGTAGTTGAAGTCGGTCTCTTCGCTGTCCTCGTACTGGGCCAGCAGCTCGTCCATCTCGGCGTAGGCCGCCTCTTCTTCTTCCTGCTTCTTGCGGCGCTTCTTCTCGACGAAGCCGACCGAGATGATCGAGATCTCGTAGAGCGCGATCAGCGGAATGCCGAGGCCGATCTGACTGAACAGATCGGGCGGGGTCAGGATCGCCGCGGCGATGAAGACTATGACGATGGCGTACTTGCGCTTGCGCTTCAGCCCGGCCGAGGTGGCGAGGCCGGCACGGCCCATCAGCGTCAGCATCACCGGAAGCTGGAAGGCGATGCCGAAGGCGAAGATCAGCTTCATCACCAGCGACAGGTACTCGCCGATCTTGGGCAGCAGCTCGAGGCCGAGGCCCTCTTCCGTGCCCGGCGCCTGGAAGGAGATGAAGAAGTTGAAGGCCTGCGGGAAGATGAAGTAGTAGACCAGCCCGCCGCCCGAGAAGAACAGCACCGGCGTGATGAAGAGGAAGGGCAGGACGGCCCTCTTCTCGTTCTTGTAGAGGCCGGGCGCCACGAACATCCAGAACTGCGTGGCGATCAGCGGGAAGGAGACGAAGAAGGCGCCCCAGAAGGCGATCTTCAGCTCGGTGAAGAAGGCCTCCAGCAGGTGCGTGTAGATCAGGTTGGTGTCGTAGCCTCCCTCGGCCAGCACGTCGCGCAACGGCTCGACCAGGAAGGCGAAGATGTCCGAGGCCACGTACCAGCAGCCGAGAAAGGCGATGACCAGCCCGATGGCCGCGAAGGCGAGGCGGCGCCTGAGCTCGATCAGGTGATCGATCAGGGGCGCGCGCGATTGTTCGATCTGGTCGACCACCGGCTACCCACCCGCCCCGGGACCGGATCTCAGGGGCGCTGACACGCCGGACGGGAGCCGCCGAGACATTCCGCGCTGTCTGAGTCCGGGCGCCTAGGCGCTCGCGCCGCGCGCAGGCGGCGTGTCGTCCGCGCTGCCGCCCTGGGGCTCTGCCGCCGGCGCGGCCTCTGCCGCTGCGGGCGCAGCCGCGCTCTCCGCTGCCGTTGCCGCGGGGGCTTCGCCCTCGCCGTCCTTCGTCTCGGCAGGCGCTGCCTCGCCGTTGGGCTTCGCGGCCGCGCCCTTAGCCGGCGCCATGACATCCTCGCTGAACATCTTGTTCACGCTGTCGCTGCCTTCGGCAACGTCGCGCTTCACCGATTCCGCCCCGTCCGACACGTCCCGGCGGGCGTCGGCGAGCTCGCGGTTGGCCTCGTCGATCTCCTTCTTGACGGCATCGATCTCGGTCGCGTCCGCGGCCTCCTCGATGGTCCGCTGGAAGTCGCGGGCGTAGCCGCGCGCCTTGCCCATCCACTGGCCCGCGGTCTTGACGATGCGCGGCAGGTCCTTCGGCCCGACGACGATCAGGGCGATCAGCATCAGGATGATGAGCTCTTGCCAGCCGATGTCCAACATGTGTGCGCCCGCTACGGGAGCGGGTGTTCTCCCAGTTTCCCTTCAGCCGTCCAGGGTCAGGCTGCTAGCTCTTGGCGGCTTCTTCGTCCTTCTTGACGGCGCTGGCTTCGATGGTCGAGGGCTCGCTCTCGATCACCTTGGGCTCCTGCGGAGCCTCGGCCGGAGCGGCGGCGCTCTGTGCCGGCGGCGGGGGCGCCTCGCCTTCCCGCATGCCGGTCTTGAAGCTCTTGATGCCCTTGGCGAAGTCGCCCATCAGGCGCGGCAGCTTGCCGGCGCCGAACAGCAGAACGACTACCAGAACGATCAGTAGGATTTGCCAGATCGAGATACCCATGACACGGCTCCAGTCTCACGACGGCGGGTGCGACGGCCGGTCGCGGGCGCGAAATCCGCCGCGCGGCGCCGGTCCCGCAGTGTTGCCGTCTACAGGTCTTGGGAGGCAGGGAACACAAAAGTACGGCGTGGGTCAAGCCGAATGCGGACCACGTCGTCGACGCGCGGAGCGCCATCGTCGGCCACGTTGAGGGTCAGCGGCGCCGCATGACCCTCCACCGCGAGCTTCAAATGGCTGGTCGTGCCGAGCGGCCGGCTGTCGAGAACCCGGGCCGCCGGGAGACCGTCGGCGTCGGCGGCGCCCTCGTCGAGCAGCGCCACCGCCTCCGGCCTCACATAGACCCGCACCCTGCAGCCCTCGCTGCAGGCGGCGGGTGCACGCCCGATGGGAGTCTCCACCGCGCGGCCCCTGACCCGGCCGTCGAAGGCCGGCAGCGCGCCGAAGAAGCGCGCGACGAAGGGGCTCGCCGGGCGGCGGCAGAGCTCGTCCGGACGCCCCACCTGGACCAGCACGCCCTCCTGCATCAGGGCGATCCGGTCCGCCATCAGCAGCGCCTCGTCCGCATCGTGAGTGACCAGCACGATCGGCACCCCGGCCTCGTGGAGGAAGCGCAGCGTGTCGTCCCGGACCCGCTCCCGCAACCGCTCGTCGAGGCCGGAGAACGGCTCGTCCAGCAGCATCGCGCGCGGCTCCGGCGCGAGCGCGCGAGCGAGCGCCACACGCTGTTGCTCCCCGCCCGAGAGCTCGTGCGGATAGGCGTCGGCGAGGTGGGCAAGGCCGAGATGCCCGAGCAGGCGAAGCGCCGTGTCCCGCCGCTGCGCCCTCCGCCCGTTGGTCAGCCCGAAGCCCACGTTGTCGACGGCGCGCACGTGCGGGAACAGCGCATAGTCCTGGAACATCAGGCCGATCCGGCGCTTCTCCGGCTCGACGAAGAGGTGCGGGCCGGCGACCTCCTCGCCGTCGATCAGAACGCGCCCGGCGCTCTGGCGCTCGAGGCCGGCGGCGATCCTGAGCAGGGTGGTCTTGCCGCAGCCGGACGGCCCCAGCAGGCACAGGATCTCGCCCCGCTCGACCGCCAGGTCGACGCCGCGTATCACCGGCGCGGCCTCGTAGGCGTGGTGGATGCCTTCCAGGCTCAGCCCGCTCGATGCGTCCGCCGCCGGCGCACGCGCTGCCCCGTCGATCGCCATCGATCGAGTCATGCCATGCAAGTGAAAGTCATTGTCAGGATAGCGCGGCGGCCCGCCGCTGTCCATCCCCCGCCCCTGCTTTCACCCTGCCGAACCGGGGCGGGAGCGCGGCTTGAAGGGGTCCCCAACACCGACTACGGTGCCGCCCCGTCGGCGCCGCACGAGGGGGGAAGCGATGGAGCTGCAGCGGGAAGCGTTGATCGACGTGGCCATGGGCTACGCGCCCGCCGACACGGTCATCACCGGCGGCCGTGTGGTCAACGTCCACACCGGCACGATCAAGGCGGAAGGGATCGCCATCAAGGGCGAGCGGATCGCCGCGGTCGGCGACGTGGACTATGCCATCGACGAGCGCACCGAGGTGATCGACGCCGAAGGCCGGCTCCTGGTGCCGGGGCTGATCGACCCCCACTGCCACCAGTGGCACACCTACGCCAACTCCACCGTGTTCGCGGCCTGCCGGCTGCTGCACGGCTCGACGACCATCGTGGACGGCTTCTACGGCCACGCCATCGTCAACGGCATGCGCGCGTCGCGCTTCTTCCTCGACGAGCTGCTGGCGACGCCGGTCAAGCCGATCTTCGTCACCCCCACCATGTGCTACACGCAGAACCGGGGGATCGGCTTCCCTGCCTCGCCCAACGCACCGAGCATCGACGACCTGCGCGATTCGCTGACCTGGCCCGAGACCAAGGGCATCGAGGAGATCAGCCCGGAGCTGATGCTCTACCAGAACCAGCGCGACCGGGCCCTGCTCAGCCTCATGGAGGAGGCGCTCGACATGGGCAAGGTCATCCAGGGCCACTCGGCCGGCATGACCGACGAGAAGATCACCAACGCCTGGGTCGCCTCCGGGATCATGCACAACCACGAGATCGTCAACGCCTCGGAGACCCGGCGGCAGGCCGAGCTCGGCATCTGGATCGTCATCAGGGAAGGGAGCGCCTGCAAGGACATAGAGGCGTGCCTTCCTGTGATAACTGAGGAGGGCTACCACGCCCGCGCCTACCAGCTCTGCACCGACGTGATCACGCCGGACTGGATGCTGGAGCGCGGCCAGATGGACAACGCGATCCGCGTCGCCGTGCAGAACGGCCTCGACCCGATGACGGCGATCCAGATGTCCACGATCCAGCCGGCCGAGTTCTACCGGGTCAACCACGACATGGGCATGATCGCCGCGGGCCGCTACGCCGACATCGTCTTCGTCGACAGCCTCGAAGGGTTCGAGATCGCCCGCGTGATGGCGAACGGCAAGGTCTGGGTCGAGGACGGCAAGCTGCTCGAGCCGCTCGCCACCCCGCACTATCCGGACTGGCTCTACGGCACCATGAACATCGACCGCACGCTCGAGCCGGCCGATTTCCGCATCGAGGCGCCGGCCGGCGCCGGCGAGACCGTGAACGTGCGCTGCATCAATACCCGCGACGGCTCGCTGGAGACGCCGGGCTCGGTGGAGACGCTCCCCGTCGTCGACGGCTGCGTGCTGGCGGACCCGGAGAACGGCATCAACAAGATCTGCATGATCGACCGGATCATGGGCACCGGCGAGGTCGGCGTCGCCTTCGTCAAGGGGTTCGGGATCAAGGAGGGCTGCATCGGCACCACGGCCAACGTCTTCAACCAGAACATCGTGCTGGTCGGCGCCTCGGACGAGGACATGGCAGCGGCGGCCAACGAGACCATCAGGATGGACGGCGGCTTCATCGCGCTGCGCAACGGCAGGGTGGAGGCGTCGCTGCCGACGCCGCTCAACGGCCTCGCCTCGGACCTCCCCTTCGACGAGCTTTTCGAGCGCCAGTACAAGCTGATAGCCGCCTGGCGTGACATGGGATGCGAGCTCGAGACGCCGCAGATGAACCTGGAATTCGTCTCGCTCGTCACCATCCCCTACTACCGCATCAGCACCAAGGGCCTGGCCTACATGACGCAGGACCGCTTCGAGCTGGCGGAGCTCTTCGTCGACGAGGCGGCCTGAGGCGGCGCAGGCGGTGGCGGAGGACGCCGAGGCACGGGAGGACGAAGCCGGCGCGCTCAGGCTGGGCGTGGTGGGCGTCGGCCATTTCGGCCGCTATCACGCCGAGAAGATGGCCGCGCGCGAGGACGCCCGCCTCGTCGGCATCGCGGACATCGACCACGACAGGGCCACCGCCGTGGCCGCGCCCCTCGGCGCCGATGCCGTGGACGACCACCGTGCGCTCATCGGCCGCATCGACGCCGCCTCCGTCGCCGTGCCGGCGGCCGCGCACCATCCGGTGGTGAAGGACCTGCTCGACGCTGGCATCCACGTGCTGGTCGAGAAGCCGCTCACCAAGCGGGTGGACACGGCAGAGGAGCTCACGGCGCTGGCCGAGGCGCGCGGGCTGGTGCTTCAGGTCGGCCTGATCGAACGCTTCTCCGACGCCTTCCGCACCGTCGCCCCGCGCGTCACCCGCCCGCTCTACATCGAATCGGTCAGAATCGCGCCGTTCTCCGAGCGCGGCACCGACGTGAGCGTCGTCCTCGACCTGATGATCCACGACATCGACATCATCCTGGCGCTGGTGGACTCGCCAGTGGCCGGGATCGACGCGGTGGGCACGCCGGTCTTCTCGGCGAGCGAGGACATCGCCAACGCCCGGCTCAGGTTCGCCAACGGCTGCGTCGCCAACGTCACCGCGAGCCGCGTGAGCCTGAAGACCGAGCGCACGCTCCGCATCTTCCAGCCCGACGTCTACATCAAGGTCGACCACGGCGAGCGCAGCGTGAGGATCGCGCGCAAGAAGGGCGACGGCGCGCCGGCGGGACCCGACGGGGTGGCGCTGGAGACGCTGGACTTCGACCGGGGAGACCCGCTCCGGCGCGAGATCGAGGCCTTCGTGCGCGCGGTGCGGACGGGCGGGCCGCCGGAGGTGAGCGGCGCCGACGGCATCCGCTCGCTCGAGGTCGCCCATCGCATCGCCGCCAGCATGAGCGAGAACCGGGCGAGCCTGGGCCTCGACTGACTCCCGAGCGGCCCGGACGACGCCACGCGAAGAGACCGCCCCGAGAAACCCCGATGGACGAGAAGCAGCTCGACACAGCGCTCCTGCCCTACCCCCTGCCGCCCTGGCGGCACCGCTTCCGCACGCTCAGCATCTTCTGCGAGGTGGACGAGGCGGCGCTCGTGCCCCGCGTGCCGGCGCCGCTGGAGCTCGCCACCAACGTGGTGCAGATCACCGTCATGCACTTCGAGAGCACGGTGCCGACGCGGCCCTACTACGACAGCGCCGTCATCGCCCAGGTGCGCTATCGCGGCGAGATCGGCGGGCACTGGGTGCATGCCTTCACCAGCACCGATCAGGTGTGCGCGGGCACCCGCGAGCTCTGGGGCTTCCGCATGAAGCTCGCGGCGATGGAGCTGCACGTCGACACGGGGCGGATCTGGGGCTTCACGGAGCGGCTCGGCCGGCACGTGATCGAGATCGACATGGCCCCGACCGGCCGGGAATTCGAGCCGCTCAAGACCTTCCCCCGCCTCTTCGTGAAGGCGCTGCCGGAGGCCGACCGGGCGAACGCGGTGAAGCGCCAGGTGGTGCAGCTTCCGGCGGAGACCGAGATCACCGAGACGATCTGGGGCGAGGGCACCGTGCGCTTCGAGCCGAGCGAGGACGACCCCACCCACCTGCTGAAGCCCACGCGCATCCTCGGCGCGAGCCTCGTCTCCGGCAACCAGGTCCTGCCCTGGGGCGTGGTCCTTTCGGAATAAACCGCACCGGCGGGCGACGCTACTGCCCGCGCTTTCCTTCCCGACCGTCGCCGGGGACGAAGCTGAAGCTGGCGGGATCGAACACCAGTCGCCGCTGCACCGGGAAGAAGCGGAGATCGAAGCGCTCGGCGATCAGGCCCCAGACGCCCTGCGGCGCGCGCAGCATCATCAGCACCGCAATCGCGCCCAGCACGATCAGGTACCAGCTCCCGAAGTCCGCCAGCAGCTCGCGCAGCACGAAGAAGACGATGACGCCGATGATCGGCCCCTCGATGGTGCCGATGCCGCCGATCACGACGATGAAGATGACGTTGGCGGTCCAGTCGACGACGTTGAAGCCGGCCTCGGGCGAGATGCGGAGCTTGGTGAGGAAGACCAGCGCGCCGACCATGCCGGTGCCGAAGGCGGCGACGATGTAGACCCAGATCTTGGTGCGGAAGTTGTCGACGCCGAGGCTGCCGGACGCCGCCTCCGAATCCCTGATCGCGGTGAGCGCGAGGCCGTGGCGGGAGCGCAGCAGAAGGTAGACGAGCGCGATCGAGCCCAGCGCAATCGCGAGCCCGGTCCAGTAGATCGCCGTTTCCCGCCACATCCGGCCGTGGGCGATGCCCTTCACCACCGCCGCCGGCAGGCTCATGCCGGAGCCGCCGCCGAGCGCGGACACCTGGGCGAAGGAGAGCATGTAGACCTCGGCCACGACCCAGGTGCCGATGGCGAAGTAGGCGCCCCGCAGGCGAAAGACGATGAACGCCGTCGGCACGGCGAAGAGCGCCGCGGCGATGCCGGCGAGGGGAATGGCGGCGAGGGGGTGAACGCCGGCGTGTATCGCGAACGCGAAGAGCGCATAGCCGCCGAGTCCGAGGAAGGCCTGCTGCCCGACCGAGACCAGCCCGGCATAGCCGGCCAGCAGGTTCCAGAGCTGCGCGAGCGCGAGGTAGTAGGCGATCTCCACGATCGTCCGCATGTCCGCGCGCCCGCCCCAGAAGGGGAGCGAAACCAGCACGGCGAGGCCGAGCAGCGCGGCAAGCGCGCCGTAGCGGCTTGCGCGCGTGCTGCGCTCGACGCGATAGCCGGCCGCGCCCTCGCTCACCGGTCCCTCGTGCGCGGGAAGAGGCCGTTGGGGCGGAGCACGAGAACGATCAGGAACGCCACGTGGCCGGCGAGGATTTGCCCTCCGGGGTGGAACTTCGCGCCGATGGCCTGGGCGACGCCGAGGATCACGCCGCCCGCGAGCGTGCCCCAGAGGCTCCCCAGCCCGCCGATGATGACGGCCTCGAAGGCATAGAGCAGCCGCGCCGGCCCGATGGCGGGCGAGAAGTTGGTGCGGATCGCCATGAAGGTGCCGGCGAGCGCCACCACGGCGAGCGCCAGCGCCATGGCCAGCGCGAAGACATGGCGGTTGTCGATCCCCATCAGCACCGCGGTCCGGTGGTCGTCGGAGGTGGCGCGGAAGGCGGCGCCGAGCCGGGTGCGGAAGAGCACGAGCTGCAGGCCCGCGATCACGCCGACCGCGGACAGAAAGACGATCAGCGGGAACCAGCCGATGGCGATCTGCTCGCCGATGGCGATGCTCGCCGTCTCCAGCGCGCCCGCCTTGAGCCGCTGCGTGTCGGCGGAGAACACCTCGAGCAGCACGTTCTGGATGATGATGGAGAGGCCGAAGGTCACGAGCAGCGGCGGCAGGATGTCGCGGCCGAGCGTGAAGTTGAGGATGCCGCGCTGCAGCGCGTAGCCGATGCCGGCCATGACCGGCACGGTGACGGCGAGGCTCACCAGCGGATGCACGCCGGTGCCGTTGACCATGGCGAGCCCGAGGAAGGCTGCGAGCACGATGAGATCGCCATGCGCGATGTTGACCAGCCGCATCACGCCGAAGATCAGCGAGAGGCCGGTGGCGAAGAGCGCGTAGAGCCCGCCGAGGAGAACGCCCTGTATGATGGCGTCGAGCCACTCCATGGCGGGTCAGCCCGTTGCCGGCGGCACCACCGCTCTCCTAGATCCCGAAGTAGGCCCTGGTGACATCCGCTCGCGACACCTCGTCGGGCCGACCCTGCAGCGAGACGCGGCCTTCCTGGAAGCAGTAGACACGGTCGGCGACGGCGAGCGCCTGGTTGATGTCCTGCTCGACCACGACGACGGTGGTGCCCTCCGAGACGATCACCGGGAGAACGGCGTAGAGCTGGCGGATGATGACCGGGGCCAGCCCCAGGCTGAGCTCGTCGCAGAGCAGGAGCGTCGGGTTGCTCATCAGCGCCCGGCCGATGGCGCACATCTGCTGCTCGCCACCGCTCAGCGCCGTTGCCGGCGTCGCGCGCCGCTCCCACAGCACCGGAAAAAGCTCGCGCACGCGCTCGATCCGCCAGGGGCCTGCACGCCGGCCGTAGGCGCCGAGGCGCAGGTTCTCGTCCACCGAGAGCGAGGGGAAGAGGAGCCGCCCTTCCGGCACCAGCGCGATCCCGCGACGGACGATCTCGTGGGCGGGCTGATCGCCGATGTCCCTGCCCTCGAACGACACCTGCTCCCGCGCGGATCCGAGCTGGCCCACAACGCTCCTGAGGAAGGTCGACTTGCCGGCGCCGTTGGCGCCGATGATGGCGACGGTCTCGCCCCGCCCCACATGCAGGTCGATGCCGAAGAGCGCCTGGAAGTCGCCGTAGAAGGCGGTGAGCTGCCGGGTCTCCAGGACTGGCTCGGGCGCCGCACTCATTCGGCGCTGATCCCCATGTAGACCTCCTGCACCTCGGCGCTCGCCATCACCTGCTGCGGATCGCCCTCGGCAAGCTTCTGGCCGAAGTTGATGACGATGAGCCGGCTCACCACCGAGAGCAGCGCGTGCACCACATGCTCGATCCAGACGATCGAGACGCCGGTGCGGTGGATCGCCTTGATCGTCTCCACCAGGGCACCGCACTCGTGCTCGGTGAGCCCGCCGGCGATCTCGTCCAGCAGCAGCACGCGCGGCCGGGTCGCCAGCGCGCGCGCCATCTCCAGCCGCTTGCGCTCCAGCAGGGTGAGCGCGCCGGCGAGCGCGTTCGCCTTCTCCAGCAGGCCGGTACGCTCGAGGATGTCACCGCAATCGTCGTAGCAGGCGGCCTCGGAGCGGCTGCCGCCGAAGGCCGCCCCCACCAGCAGATTCTCGAACACGGTCATGTTGGCGAAGGGATGGGGGATCTGGTAGGAGCGCCCGATCCCCATGCGGCAGCGCTCGTGCGCCGAGGCGCGGGTGATGTCGCGGCCCTCGAAGTAGACCCGTCCCTCGCTCGGCCGCACGCCGCCGGTGATGATGTTGAACATGGTGCTCTTGCCGGCGCCGTTGGGGCCGATGACGCCGAGCGCCTCGCCCTCGGCAAGCTCCATGCTGAACTTGTCGGTCGCCCTGACCGAGCCGAAGCTCTTGGAGACTTCCTCCAGCGCGATCAACGCCGTCATGCCGGCGCTCGCCTGCGGAGCGGCGCCGGAGGCGCCGTCCGCAGGGCTGACTCCCTAGCCGATGGCTTCCATGTCGCCGCCGGCGGGGACGTCCGGTGCCGTCTCGTTGGAGGTGACGACGAGGTCGTAGCCGAAGGGGCCGTCCGGCGTCCGCCGCCATTGGCCGCCGACCAGCGGCATCTTCGCCACGTTCTTCACCGGGCCAGAGCCCCACGAGACCGGGCCCGCGATCGTCGACACGTTGGTGGAGACGATGGAGGCCAGCATGGACTCGGGATCGTTGATGTCGTCCGCCCGGCTCACGATGTCGAGCGCGACCTCGAAGATCGAGTGGCCGTAGCCCACCGGCTGGCTCCACTGCTTGCCGGTGGCGGCGGTGAAGGCGGCGGCAAGCTCGCCGCAGGTCTGGCCGGTGAGGCTCGAGGTGAAGGGGTGCGACGGGCTCCACCAGATCTCGGAGCTCAGGTTGTGACCGGCGTCCCCCAGCGCCTCGACCGAGACGGGGAAGAGCAGCGCCTTGCCCACCGTCGCCGCCTTCGGCCGGAAGCCCTGCTGTGCGGACTGGGTCCAGAAGGTGGTGAAGTCCGGCGGCAGCACCACGCCGGTGACGATCTCGGCGCCCGCATCCTTGAACTCGGAGATCTGGGCCGAGAAGTCGTCCGACAGGTTCTGGTAGCGGCCCGGATCGATCAGCGTGTAGCCGGCGCCCGCGAGCGGCTTGGGGAAGCCCAGCTCGGGGTCGCCCCAGGCGTTGCCGTCGCCGTCGTTGGGGTAGAGCCCGCCGACCACCTTGTTGGTCTCCAGCTTGTTCCAGAGGTTGAGGAAGACCGCGATGATGTCCTCCAGCCCCCAGAAATAGTGGTAGGTCCACTGGAAGCCCTCCGCCGGATTGCCGCCGCGGCCGAAGAAGTAGGGCTGCCACGGGCAGAGCGTGGTGACGCAGGGGACCTCGTTGATCTCCGCCTGGTCAGCCACCGGGTTGGTGGTCTCCGGCGTGTTGCCGGCGCAGAGCAGGTGGACCTCGTCCGAGAGGATCAGCTCGCTCGCGACCTCGGCGGCACGGTTCGGGTTCGACTGGCTGTCCTTGACGATGATCTCGACGTCGAGGCTCCCGCTGGCGGACTCCACCTTGCCGCCGATCGCCTCCAGCACCGAGGCGACGTTGAACTCGTCGGCCTCGGCGAAGGGTGCGAGCGGCCCCGTCTTGGGGCTGACATAGCCGATCCTCACGGTGTCCGCCGCGCGGACGATGGAGGGGAAGCCCGCGCTCAGCGCGGCCGCACCTGCGGCGCCGGCAGCGCCGGCCTTCAGGACTGCACGACGAGTGCTTCCGGTACGTCCGGGTGTGCGAC
The DNA here is from genome assembly GCA_011523425.1 of Alphaproteobacteria bacterium. Lineage (GTDB taxonomy): Bacteria > Pseudomonadota > Alphaproteobacteria > UBA828 > UBA828 > WTGU01. Next base: position 23,634 of record WTGU01000050.1, on the reverse strand, counting down.
TCTTGCTGGTCATCGGCTGGTCTCCTCTCGCATGGGTCGCGGTTGGCGAATTCGGAAGCGACAGTAGCAAACCTTCCCGGCGCCCGCGAGAGAGGCAGGAGTTAGGCCGCGAGGTCCTCGCCGGCCAGCACGCGGTCGATCAGCGCGACCGTCTCCGCCAGTCCGTAGAGGGCGATGAAGGAGCCCATGCGGGGGCCTTGGCTCTGGCCCAGGAGGATCTCGTAGAGCGCGCGGAACCAGTCGCGGAGCGACTCGAAGGGGTGGCGCTTGCCGACCTCGTAGACCTCCGTCTGGATCGCCTCGGCGCCCGCGTCCGCCGGCAGCCCAGCCAGCACGGCGCGCAGGTCGTCGAGCGCCGCCCGCTCGTGAGGCGCCGGCGCGCGGTAGGCCTTGGCCGGCTTCACCACGTCGCGGTAGTAGGTGAGCGCGAGGCCCACCAGCTCGTCGAGGATGGGCGCGGTCTCGGGCGCGGCCCCCGGCACGTAGCGGGCGATGAAGCCCCACAGCACCGCCGGGTCCTCGGTATTGCAGACGCTCGCGAGATTGAGGAGCACGCCGTAGCTCAGCCCCGTCTCGGGCGCGGGCGGGTGGCCCGCGTGGATGTGCCAGGCCGGGTTCTCGAGCTGCTCGGCCGGCCCCTGCTCCCGGTACTTTGCGAGGTTGGTGAGGTGGTCGTCCACGTGGCGCGGGATCACGTCGAAATAGAGCCGCTTGGCGCGCTTCGGCGCGTTGTACATGTAGAGCGAGAGCGAATCGCGCGAGCCGTAGGCGAGCCATTCTTCGATGGCGAGGCCGTTGCCGCGCGACTTGGAAATCTTCTCCCCGTTCTCATCGAGGAAGAGCTCGTAGATGAAGCCGGCGGGCGGCCTGGACCCCAGCGCGCGGCAGACCTTGCCGGAGAGCTCGACCGAGCTGATCAGGTCCTTCCCCGCCATCTCGTAGTCGACGCCGAGCGCATGCCAGCGCATGGCCCAATCGGCCTTCCACTGCAGCTTGCAGGCCCCGCCGGTGACCGGGACGGTCACGGTCCCGCCCTCCTCGTCGACGTAGCTCACGGTGCCCGCATCCTCGTCGCGGGCGGTGATCGGCACCTGCAGCACGCGGCCGGTCTTCGGGCAGAGCGGCAGGAAGGGGCTGTAGGTCGCCTGCCGCTCGGGCCCGAGCGTCGGCAGGATGATCCGCATGATCTCGTCGTAGCGGCGCAGCACGTCCAGCAGCGCGCCGTCGAACTCGCCCGAGCGATAGGCCTCGCTCGAGCTCTTGAAGGTGTATTCGAAGCCGAAATCGTCGAGGAAGGCGCGCAGACGCGCGTTGTTGTGGGCCCCGAAGCTCTCGTGGGTGCCGAAGGGATCGGGGATTTGGGTAAGCGGCTTGCCGAGATGCTCCTCCACCATCGCCCGTTCCGGGATGTTGTCCGGCACCTTGCGCAGCGCATCCATGTCGTCGGAGAAGGCGACCAGGCGCGTCGGGATGTCGCTCAGCGTCGCGAAGGCGTGGCGCACCATGGTGGTGCGCGCGACCTCGGCGAAGGTGCCGATGTGGGGCAGGCCCGAGGGGCCGTAGCCGGTCTCGAACAGCGCATGGCCCTTCGCCGGGGCCTTGCCGCCGATCCGCTTCAGCAGCGCCTGGGCCTCCTTGAAGGGCCAGGCCTTGGCATTCTGGGCCAGCGCCCGAAGGTCGTCTGTGGGCTCGGTCATCGTCGGGGTCCGGGAATCGCGCGAACATGCGCCGGGCCGCCCGCGCCCGTCAACCGCTGGAGCGCATTCGTGCAGTACGAAAGCGCTCCAGCCTCTTTGTCGCTCACGGCAGCCGGCCTGCAGCCGGCGCCTCCGCGAGGGCGCCGCATAAGCGGCGGGCCGCGGTTGCGGCCTGTCGCGAGTCCGTCAAAGCCGGACTCGCTCTATACTCGCGCCCGATGCCGGCCAGCCTCGAGGCTCCCGAGCCCTCCCCGTCCACCGCCGCGCTGCCGCCTCTGCCGCGCGCGCCGGCGCTCGTGGTTACGCCGCGCCACGCGGTCTGGCTGGACGAGGACGGCACGGTCGCGCGCCTCTCCCACGACGCGGCCCGCGAGCGTCTCGCTGCCGCCGGACCGATGCCCTACGTCTGTCACGCACGGGCCACCGCCCGCAGGCTTGGCCTGCCCGGCCTCGCGGCGCTCGACCTGCTGGAGCTCTTCGCCTTCGTCCACCCGGCGCGGCTTGCCGTGCCGACGGTGCGTGGCCTCGCCCGCACGCTCGGCCTCGCCCTGCCCGAGACCGGCGAGGACGAGGCGGAGACCCTGCTCGCCGCCGCCCGTCAGCTCCTCGCGGCCCTCGCGGGGCCGAACCTCGCAGGCGCTGAGGCGGCGCCCGCCATCGCCCGCGCCATGGATCGCGCCGGCTGGCCCTGGGGCGATGCGGTGCTCTCCGCACTCGCGGCGGGCGGGCGGGTGGCAGCGGGCGCGGGACCCGTGAGCGAGGCGAGCGCGCTCGCCGTCTGGACCCGGCTCAAGGACTGGCAGGAGAGCGCGCCGCCACCACCGCCGGGGCACGACCCGGTGCCCCCCGCCGCGGCGCGGAAGCGGCTCGCGCTGCTGCTCGGCGACGACGCCGAGCCCCGGCCCGAGCAGGCCGACTACGCGTCCGCTGCGTGCGCTGCCTTCGACCCCGTGGACGAGGAGGAGCATCCCCGCGTGGTGCTGGCGGAGGCCGGCACCGGCGTCGGCAAGACCCTCGGCTACATCGCGCCGGCGAGCCTCTGGGCGGAGCGCAACGAGGGCACGGTCTGGCTCTCCACCTTCACCCGCAACCTGCAGCGTCAGATCGACGGGGAGCTCGACAGGCTCTACCCCGAGCCGCAGGCGAAGGCGGAGAAGGTGGTGCTGCGCAAGGGGCGCGAGAACTATCTCTGCCTGCTCAACATGGAGGAGGCGCTGGGGCGCAGCGCGCTGGTGCCGGCGGAGCGGATCGCGCTCGGCCTGATGGCGCGCTGGGCGGCGGCCACGCGCGACGGCGACCTGACCGGCGGCGACCTGCCGGCCTGGCTCGCCGACCTGCTCGGCTACGGCCGCACGCGCGGTCTCGCGGACCGGCGCGGCGAATGCATCCACAGCGCGTGCACGCACTACCGCCGCTGCTTCATCGAGAAGAGCCAGCGCGCAGCCCGGCGCGCGGACATGGTGATCGCCAACCACGCGCTGCTCATGGTGCAGGCGGCGCGCGCGGCCTTCGGCACCGGCGACGAGCGCGGCGCGCCCACCCGCTACGTGCTCGACGAGGGGCACCATCTCTTCGACGCGGCGGACAGCGCCTTCGCCGCGCGTCTCAGCGGCGCGGAGACGCGGGAGCTCAGGCGCTGGCTGCTCGGGCCCGAATCGCGCGGCCGGGGCGACGGCGGCCGGGCGCGGGGGCTCAGCAGCCGCATCGGCGACCTGCTCGAGGGGCGGGAGGCGGCGCACGAGCTCCTCGAGGCGGCGCTCAGGGCGGCCCGCGCGCTGCCGGGCAACGACTGGCACCAGCGGCTCGCGGCCGGCGCGCCGCAGGGGCCGTGCGAGCGCTTCCTCGCGCTGGTGCGCACCCAGGTGCTCGCGCGCGCGCCCCATCCCGAGAGCGGCTACGGCATCGAGGCGCCGGTGGACCCGCCGGTTCCGGGACTGGCCGCCGCCGCTGCCGCGCTCGGCGCGGCGCTGGCCGACATCGCGCAGCCGCTCCAGCAGCTCGCCGCCGCCCTCGCCGCGCTCCTCGACCAGGAGGCGGACAGCCTGGAGAGCGCTGAGCGCCAGCGTATCGAGGCCGCGGCACGCGGCATCGAGCGCCGGGTGAACGAGCAGCTCGGCGCCTGGCGTGCCATGCTGGCGTCGGTGAAGGACCCGTCAGAGGACGGCGACGAGCCGGCAGCGGAAGACGGCGGCGCCCCCGCCCTCGACCCGGAGGGCTTCGTCCTCTGGTTCGCGATCAGCCGCGCGGAGGGGCGCGACATCGACGTCGGCATGCACTGTCACCACGTGGACCCGACCATCCCCTTCGCCGAGTTCGTCATGGGCCGCGCCCACGGCGCGCTCATCACCTCGGCGACGCTGCGCGACGGCAGCGGCGAGGCGGAGCGGGACTGGGCCGCGGCAGAGGCCACGACCGGCGGCCGCCACCTCAAGGCGCCGGCGGTGCGCGCCGCCCTCCCCTCCCCCTTCGACTATGGCGCGCAGACCCGCGTGCTCGTGGTCACGGACGTGCGGCGGAACCAGCCGGACCGCGTCGCGGCGGCCTACCGTGCGCTCTTTCTCGCTTCCGGCGGCGGCGCGCTCGGCCTCTTCACCGCCATCGCCAGGCTGCGCGCGATCCACGGACGGATCGCCGAGGCCCTGGACGACGCGGGCATCATGCTCTGGGCCCAGCATGTGGACCCGCTGGACACGACGACGCTGGTCGACATCTTCCGCGCCGAGGCCGACGCCTGCCTGCTCGGCACCGATGCGGTGCGCGACGGCGTCGACGTGCCCGGGCGGAGCCTCAGGCTGATCGTCTTCGACCGGGTGCCGTGGCCGCGCCCGGATATCCTGCACAAGGCCCGACGCCGGGTCTTCGGCGGCAGCCGCTACGACGACCGGCTCACGCGCGGCCGCCTGCGCCAGGCCTACGGCCGGCTGGTACGCCGGGCCGACGACCGCGGCGTCTTCGTCCTGCTCGACCCGGCGCTGCCGAGCCGGCTCGCCGGCGCCTTCCCGCCCGGCGTCGAGGTGGAGCGCGTCGGCCTTGCGGAGGCCGTAGAGATCACGCGCGCGTTCGTCGGGCAGGGGGAGGGGGCAAAGCAGGCGAGCCGGGCGGACCCTGCCGCCGATTGCCCCGCGCCGGGCGACATGCCAGCGTGAAGTGGGGAAGGCGGGCATCGTGAGCACCACAGGCATAGCCGTCACGGAACCAGGCGCGACCGGGCTCGGCGCGGTGGTAACGGGGCTCGACCTGGAGGCACCGTCGCCGGCGGATGCAGACGCGCTCCGCCGCGCCTTGCTGGCGAGCCCGATGCTCTGCATCCGCGGTTGCCGCGCGACGCCCGAGACTTTCCTGCGCCTCGGCCGCGTCTTCGGCAGACCTCAGCGGGAACTGATGGGCGTCCTGCGCGATCCGGACTTCCCCGAGATCTCGCTGGTGGAACGCGAGCGGGGGATCAGCACCGCCACCGGCAAGCGGGCTACCTTCGGCGGCCACTGGCATACCGACGATTCCTACATGGCGGTGCCGTGCGCGGTGACGCTGCTCTACGGCGAGGTGGTGCCGCCGAGCGGTGGCGATACCTCGTTCACCAACATGCACGCCGCCTATGAAGCGCTGCCTGCGGCGCTCAAGGCGCGCATCGCCGGGCTCGGCGCCATCCATACCTACCAGTCGCGGCGCAACCTCTCGCCGGTGCCGGAGCGCTCCGCCGAGGAGAAGGCGCGCACCCCGCCGGTGACCCACCCGCTGGTGCGCACCCACCCGGAAACCGGCCGCAAGGCGCTCTATCTCAACCCCAACCGCATCGACCATGTCCGCGGCATGCCGCTCGACGAAGGCGATACCCTGCTCGACGAGCTGATCGAGCGCGCGACCCGCCCGGCCTTCGTCCACGTCCATGCCTGGGCGCCGGACGACATCGTGATCTGGGACAACCGCTGCACCATGCACAGGGCGTCTGCCCACGAGGGCGACCACCCCCGCCGCCTGCTGCGCATCCTCATCGAGGGCACCGTGCCGGTGTGAGCCGGGAACCGCGCACGGGTCGCGCCGGCGCGCGCGATGCGGCACACTGTCGGCCTCGAAGCATCCTGCACCGCATATTTGGGAGACCGCCGATGGCACGGGTCACTGAAGCGACGCCCGACGGAGTCGTGAGGCTTGAGAACCGCTTTGCCGAGGGCGCCGCCTTCATCGACGGCGCCTACGTGCCGATCGCCGAGGCGCGGATTCCGATCCTGGACTGGGGCTTCACCCGCTCGGACGTCACCTACGACGTGGTCCACGTCTGGGGCGGCAAGTTCTTCCGCCTCGATCACCACCTCGACCGCTTCGAGAAGAGCCTGGCCAGCGTCCGCATGACGATCCCCCACGAGCGCGACGAGGTCGTGGCCATCCTGATGCGGCTCATGCGCCTCAGCCGGCTGCGCGACGCCTATGTCGAGGTCCTCTGCACTCGCGGCATGCCGCCGAAAGGGACCCGCGATCCGCGCGCCTGCGAGAACCGCTTCATCGCCTTCGCCATCCCCTTCGTCTGGATCGCGGACGAGGAGATGCGCGCCCGCGGCATCAACCTGCACCTGAGCGGCTACGTCCGCATCCCGCCGGCCTCGGTCGACCCCACCGCCAAGAACTTCCACTGGGGCGACATGATCCGCGCGCTGTTCGAGAGCTACGAGGCGGGCTGCGACATGCCGGTGGTGGTCGACCTCGACGGCAACATCGCCGAGGGGCCGGGCTTCAACGTCTTCGCCGTGAAGGGCGGCACCGCGACGACGCCGGGCGGCACCTGCCTGGAAGGAATCACCCGGCGCACCGCCCTCGACCTCCTGGCGGAGCTCAACGTCACAGGCGAGGTCGGCACCGTCTCGCCGGGCGATCTGCGCGGCGCCGACGAGATCTTCCTCACCAGCACGGCGGGCGGCATCCTGCCGGTGACCAGGATCGACCACGAGCCCGTGGCCGACGGCACTCCCGGCCCGGTGACCGAGAGGCTTCGCGGCCTCTACTGGCAGCGCCACGAGGACGACCGCGAGGCGACCCCGATCGACTACGACGGCTGAGCCGCCGCCGACACGACTCCCGATTGGCACAAGCCGGCAGGCACGGCGCGCGGCATGATGATCGGCGGCATTCCGGGGCCGAAGCGCGTCGGCATCGGAACCGAGGCCAGGGACGGGCTGCTGCAGGGCGCCGCCACCGTGGGCCATATCGTCGGCGCCACCCTCGGCCCTGGCGGGCGCGCGGTGCTGATCGAGCGCCGCCACGCCCAGCCCTGGGTCTCCACCGACGGCTACACCATCGCCCGCCACATCGACCTCGCCGACCGCTTCGAGGACATGGGCGGCCGGCTGATCCGCCATGTGGGCTCCAAGGTGACCGACGAGGTGGGCGACGGCTCCACCACCGCCATGGTGCTGGCGGCGGCGCTCATGGCGGAGGGCCACCGTGCCACTGCCGCGGGCGCCGATCCCATGAGCGTGATGCGCGGCATCGAGCGCGGGCTGGCGGCGGTCACGGCGGCGCTCGACGCGCAGTCCCGCCCGCTGCCGGCAGAGGGCGGGCTCGAGCGCGTGGCCGGGCTGGCCGCCGGCGGCGATGCGGAGATCGCGCGGCACCTGGCAGACGCCATCCGCCGGGTCGGCCCCGACGGCGTCGTCACCGTCGAGGAGGCGCAGGGCGTGGAGACCGAGCTCTCGGTGCACGAGGGCATGAGCTTCGACAAGGGCTACGTCTCGCCGGCCTTCGTCACCGATCAGCGCGACATGACGGTCACGCTCGAGGACGCCTACGTGCTCATGCACGAGAAGACGATCTCCAGCATGGACGCGATCCTGCCGGCGCTCCGCGCCTTCGCGAAGTCGTCCCACTCGCTCCTCGTCGTTGCCGAGGACGTGGTGGGCGACGCACTGGCGACGCTGATCGTCAACAAGCAGCAGGGCGGGCTCCGCGTTGCCGCGGTCAAGGCGCCGGGCTTCGGGCAGTGGCGCAAGCCGATGCTGGAGGACATCGCGCTCGCGACCGGCGGCCAGATCGTCACCGACGAGCTCGGCAACGCGCTGGAGAACCTGAAGCCTGACATGCTGGGGGCGGCGAAGCGGGTCCACGTCGCCCGCGACCGCACCACCATCGTGGAAGGCGCCGGTGACAGGACGGCGATCGAGCAGCGCTGCGCCATGCTCCGCCGCGAGGCCGAGGCGGAAAAATATCTCAGCTTCGACCGCGAGAAGCTGCAGGAGCGCCTCGCCCGGCTCGCTGCGGGCATCGCCCACCTCCGCCTCGGCGGCGCGACCGAGGCCGAGCTCCGGGCCCGCAAGGAGCGCGCGTCGGACGCGCTCAACGCGGCCCGCGCGGCTGCCGCAGAGGGCGTGGTGCCGGGCGGCGGCATCGCCCTGCTGCAGGCCTCCCGCGCACTCGGCGCACTCCGCCCGGCCGGTGACGACGAAGCGATGGGCGTGGCGGCCCTCGACGCCGCGCTGAAGGCGCCGGCACGGCGGATCGCGGAGAACGCCGGCGGCGAAGGCTCCTACGCCATCGCGCGCGTGCTGGCGCAGGACAATCCGTGCTGGGGCTACGACGCGGCGACGCGGCGCTTCCGCGACCTCGCGCGGGCAGGCATCGTCGATCCGACGAGGGTGGTCCGCACGGCGCTGCGCACGGCCGTGCCCGCCGCCGCCCGCGCCATCGCCGCAGAAGCCGTGATCGCCGGACGGCCGCCGCCGGCCGAGCCCGAGACCAAAGCCCTGCCCGACTCGGCTCTGCCGGGGGCGCAGAGCGAGAGCTAGCCCGCTGCTGCCGCCCGCCGGGGTGGGAGGAGGACGCCGGGATTGAGGATCTCGTCGGGGTCGAGGGCGCGCTTGGCAGCCGCCAGCGCCTCGCCGAAGAGGGCGGGTCGCTGCGCCTCGTACCAGGGCATGTGGTCGCGGCCGACGGCGTGGTGGTGGGTGATCGTCCCGCCTGCCCGGATCAGCGCGTCGGAGGCGGCAGACTTTATCGCCCGCCACTGCTCGATCTCGGCACCGGGCGTGGGCTTGGCGTGATAGGTGAAATAGGGCGCCGGCCCGTCCGGGTAGACGTGGGTGAAGCGGCAGGTGACGTGCCCCGGCCGGCCGGTCGCCTCGACGATCGCCGCTTCCGTCGCCGCCTTGACGCCGGCGTGGAACTCCTCGAAGCGATCCCAGGTGATCGCGGTCTCGAAGGTGTCGTGCAGCAGGCCGTGAGCGATCAGCCCCTCGCGGTCGTAGGGCGCCCGGATGAAGGCCTCGCGCCAGGCATCGGCGAGCGGATCGCGGGCCCGCAGCGCCGCGTCGCTGTCGAAGCCTGCGCCGTGATCGGCCATGCATTCCAGCGCATGCGCCATCCATGCATCGACGGGGTGGTCCGCGCTCTCGAAAGCCAGGACGGCGAGGTGGAAGCTGCCGTCGCCGGCGCCCGCGAGCCGGGCCTCCTCGGAATCGACCAGGCGCAGGTTGGTGGGATAGAGGCCGGCCTGGCCCACGGCGCGGAGCGCCGCCGCGGCCCCGCCGAAATCGGCGAAGCGGAGCGCGGCCGAGGCGCGGTGAGTGGGGCGGTCCTGCAGCCGCATCCAGGCCTCGGTGATGATGCCGAGCGAGCCTTCCGAGCCGATCATCAGGCGGTCGGGGCTGGGGCCCGCCCCGGAGCCCGGCAGGCGGCGGCTCTCCAGCACGCCCGCCGGCGTCACCGTGCGCAGGCTCTCCACGAACTCGTCGATGTGGGTGTAGAGGGTGGCGTAGTGACCGCCGGAGCGGGTGGCGATCCAGCCGCCGAGGGTCGAGAAGGCGAACGACTGCGGGAAGTGCCGGAGCGTGAGCCCCGCCGGCCTGAGCTGGGCCTCGAGCGCGGGCCCGAGCACGCCGCCCTGGATGCGGGCGGCGCGGGAGGACCGGTCGATCTCCAGCACCCTGTCCAGCCGCGTGAGGTCGATGGTCAGCGTACCAGCGTAGCCAGCCCCCACCTCGGCCTCGACACCGCCGACCACGGTGGAGCCTGCGCCGTAGGGAATGACCGCGAGCCCCGCAGCGCCCGCCCAGTCCAGCAACGCGACGACGTCCGCCTCGTCCTCCGGCCAAGCCACCATGTCGGGCGCCGCCGCGAAGTCGCGCGCCCAGGCGCGAACATAGTCCGGGTAGGACTTGCCGTAGGTGTGGCTCGCGCGGCTGTAGTCGTCGCTGCGGCAGAGCGCGGCGAGCGCGGCCGGCGGCGAGACCCGCGGTGTTGGAAGGCTCACCTCGTCGATGGCGGGCGGCGCCCGGTAGGGGCCGGGATCGAGCCCGGTGAGAGAGGCCACGCGCCGGGCGATCCGCGCCGCGCCGGCCTCGTCGAGCGTTTCCGATTCGAGGCCCCAGCCCCAGAACTTGCGCCGCGCCTCGGCCATCGCCGTCTATCCTCCGGTTACGAGCGCGCGCCGCGGATGCGCGGCCCCGCGGTAGAGCACGTCGGCCTGCACCTCGACCTTGCGCCGCCACGCCGCCCGCGCCGCCTCGCTCATTTCCTCGGCCGGGCGCGGGTCCGCGTCGAAATTGTGGAAGCGGTCGACCCCGCGCACCAGCATCGCGGATTCGCGCGGCTCGTGCTGGTAGGCGTGCGTCGGCACGTACTCGATGAGGAAGACGATGCGCCTGTCGCGGCTCCTGTTGGGGCCGGACGAATGGCAGATCGCGTTGTTGAAGAAGACCACCTCGCCCGCCGCCATGGGCAGCCGGACCGCCGCGCTCTCGTCGACGGGCGCGTCGATCTGCTGCTCGCGGGTCAGCAGGCTGTCGGTCCCGAAGTGCTCGCGATGCGGCAGCAGCGCGCCCCGGTGGGAGCCGGGGATCACGCGTAGGCAGCCGGCGTCGCCGCCGCAGTCGGAGAGCGCGAGCGCGGCGATCACCACGATCGGCCTGATGTCGCAGTAGGCGGTGTCCTGATGCCAGCCGGCGAAGGTCCTGCCGTCCGGCTCCTTGAGCCGGAGCGAGACGCCCCAGACCAGCAGGTCGGAGCCGAGCAGCTCCTCCATCGGGTCGAGAAGGCCGGGGTGGCGGATGAACTCGTCGATCCAGGGGCACAGCAGCGAGGCGCCCTGGTCGAGCATGTGCCGCTCTCCCGGCCAGCGCCTCTCGAAGCGCTCCAGCGCCGCCCGGTAGCGCGCCGCCTCGCCCGCGTCGAGCGCGCGGAGGGGCCGGCAATAGCCCCGCTCGCGGAAGTCCCGCCGCTCCGCCTCGCTCAACCGCTTCGGCATCCCGATGCCCGCACGCGTACCGACGAGGCCCACTCATAGCAGCTTTCGTCGGGGCGGGTGAGCGGTTCGGCCTCTCCCCTCCCGGCCCGGTGTCGGGAAACGCCGGGCGGCTACTCGAAGCCGCAGTCCTCGACACTGGCGATCAGGGCGGCCCAGAGGCCGCCTCGCTCGCCGTAGCACCCGTCGCGCCACTCGCCCTCGAGAACGTCACCGTCGGCGAAGGTGGCGATGCCGTGTCCATGCGGCCTGTTGCGGCGCCACTCGCCCGCGTAGCGGTGGCCGATGGCCCAGGTATAGACGCCGTGCCCGTGCTGCTCTCCGGCGCTCCATTCGCCGACATAGCGACTGCCGTCACTCCGCCGCAGGGTTCCCGTGCCGTGCTGCCTGCCGGCCTCCATGCTGCCTTCGTACACGTTCCGGCCGTAGCGGCTGCGCCAGATCAGCCGCCCCTCGCCCGAGGCCTTGCCGTCCACGCACGCCCCCGACCAGGTGTACCCGTCATGCTTGTCGCCCTTGCCGCCGTTCCAGACCCGGCACGGCTGGTTCTGGGTAACGGACCAGCCGGAACCGGAGCGCGTGGCCGAGTCCGCGGCCGACATCGCCTCCAGCAGCGACTGGTGCATGAAGGAGGCGGTACCGTCCCCGCGCAGATCGACCTGCAACCAGTTGCGTCCGACGACGTCGCCGGTCACGCGCACGAGGGTGCCGGCGCCCAGGGCAACGCGCACGGGATGGTCCATGCCGGGGCCGGCGCGCACGTTCGCCCCCTTGACCACCCTCATCACCCGGTCGACGGGCTCGATCGTGTAGGCGTCCGCCGCGGCCTCGTCCACGACCCAGAGCATGGCCACGACCAGGGCCGCAGCCCACATCGCCAGCAACTTCATGAGTCTCTCCCCGTACGCGCCTTGTTGATCCAGCGCTTGTCTCACTCGTGACGTGCAGACGCCCTGGGCCGCTGTGCTGGCACAAGCATATGACAGATTGTGTACAGCCCGCACGCCCGCAGCGAAGCGTGCGGCGCGGCGGGGCACGCGTGCCTGGCTCTTGCGCCGGCGGGGGCCCCGTTGCGAGGATGCGCGCCTTCGGAGAACGGGCGTCGGGGGGCGGGTGAGCCGGTACCAGGTCTCGATCGACATCGGCGGGACCTTCACGGACTGCGTGGTCTCGGACGGGACCAGGCTCGCGGTGGTCAAGGCGCCGTCCACGCCGCCCGCGTTCGAGCGGGGCTTCATGGACGCGCTGGCGCTCGCCGCCCGCGCCTTCGATGCCGACCTCGCCGCCTTCCTCGGCGCGACCGGCCGCATCGTGCACGGCACCACCGTCGCCACGAACGCGCTGGTGGAGGGCCGCACCGGCGCCGTCGGGCTGATCTGCACCGCCGGCCACCCGGACGTGCTGACCCTGCGGGAGGCGCCGCGCAAGCGCGCGTTCGACTGGCGGCTAGACTATCCGAAGCCCTTCGTTCCCCGCACCCGCACCTTCGAGGTGCGCGGCCGGATCGACGCGCGCGGCAACGAGATCGCGCCTCTCGCCGAAGACGACGTGCACGCGGCGGTCGATCATTTCAGGCGCTGCCCGGTGGACGCCATCGCCGTCAGCCTGCTCTGGTCGGTGGTGGAGCCCGCGCACGAGCGCCGCGTCGGCGAGATCGTGAACGCGCTCTGGCCGGAAGTACCCGTCACCCTCAGCCATGCGCTCAACCCGATCCCGCGCGAATACCGCCGCACCATCGCCACCGCCATAGACGCCTCGCTGCACGCCATCGTGCCCGCCTATCTGGGCCGGCTGGAGGGGGCGGTGCGCGAGGCCGGCTTCGCCGGCACCCTGCTCGTCGCCAACTGCCAGGGCGGGATGATGACGGTGGGCCAGATCGCCGCCCGCCCGATCCACGCGGTGATGAGCGGGCCGACTCTCGCGCCCGTCGCCGCGCTCGACCTCTCGGGCGAGCCCGACATCGTCGTCATCGACATGGGCGGCACCACCTTCGACGTCTCGGCGATCCGCGCCCGCGCGCTCATCCGCACCACCGAGGCGCCGATCGGGAACGACCTGCTCGGGCTGCCGAAGATCGACGTGCGCTCGGTGGGAGCGGGCGGCGGCAGCATCGCCTGGGTGGATTCCGGCGGGCTTCTCCGGGTCGGCCCGGTGAGCGCCGGCGCCGATCCCGGCCCCGCGGCTTACGGGCGGGGTGCCACGCGCCCCACCGTCACCGACGCCAACCTGGTTCTCGGCCTGCTCGACCCCGCCTACTTCCTCGGCGGCCGCCTGCCGCTGGACGCGGGCGCCGCGCACCGGGCCGTCGCCACGGTGGCCGACGCGCTCGATCTGGAGGTGGCGGAGGCAGCCTATGCGATCCACGTCACCGGCAACGAGAACATGATCGCCGCGATCGAGGACATCACCGTCAACGAGGGCATCGACCCGCGCGAGAGTTTTTTGGTGGCGGGCGGGGGCGCCACCGCCTGCCATATCGGCGAGATGGCCCGGGCGCTCGGCATCGGCCGCTTCATGGTGCCGGGCGTCGCCGCGGGCCTGAGCGCTTTCGGCGGCCTCGTCACCGACATCCGCGGCGAGGAGACCGCGACGCTCCACACCAGCAGCAGCCACTTCGCGCTCGACGCGGTCAACCGCACGCTGGCGGCGCTGCTGGGGCGGGCACGGCGTTTCCTCGAGCGCGCCGGCGTGCCGGAGGCCGAGAGGCGCTACGAGTACGCCTTCCAGGCCCGCTACAGGTACCAGTCCTGGGAGATCGAGGCGCCCTTCGAGCCGGCGGTCGGCGCCTTGCGCGAGGCCGACGTGCCCCTGCTCTCCGCCGCCTTTCACGACATGCACGAGCGCATCCATACCATCCGGGAGGACGACGGCGAGGTGGAATTCACCACCTGGACCGTCCGCGCCATCGGCGCCGGTGGCGGCACCGCAGAACTGGCCGCGACGCCCGCGGGCGAGCGCCTGCCGGAGCGGGACACGCGCCGCGTCTGGCTCGGCGAGGCGCGGGCGTTCCGGCCGCTCCCGGTGCACGACGGCAACGCGCCCCCGGCCGGCGCCGGGGTGACGGGCCCTGCGCTCATCGACAGCGACACGACGACGATCCTGCTGCTCGCGGGCCAGCGGGCGCAGGCGGACGCGCACGGCAACTTCCACGTCTCCGTCGGCGACGGCGACTGAGGACGGCGGCCAGGGACAATGGCATGAGCGAGACTGCCGAACGCTTCGATCCGCTGCTGATGGCGGTGCTCTCGCGCCGGCTCGAGGCGATCATCCGCGAGATGAGCAACACGGTCATGCGCGCGTCGCGCTCGGCCGTCATCACCAATGCCCGCGACATGTCCTGCGGGATCCTCACCTACGACCACCGGCTGATCTGCGTCGAGGAGGCGATGCCCATCCACGTCAGCGCGCTGGAGCTGACCACCCGGCCGATCACCGAGCTGTTCGACGACGTAAAGGAGGGCGACGCCTTCTTCAACAACAGCCCCTATCACGGGGTCACCCACCATGCGGACATGACCCTCTGCGTGCCCGTCTTCGCCGACGGCGAGCCGCTCTTCTGGGTGCTGTCCCGCTCCCACCACGCCGATGTCGGCGCGCCCGAGCCCACCACCTACCTGCCCTACGCCGCGACGCTCTACCAGGAGGGCCTGCACTTCCCCTGCGTGCGCATTCAGGAGAGGCACGAGGACAAGGCGGACATCGTGCGCATCGGCCTGCAGAAGATCCGCGCGCCGCACGTCTGGTACGGCGACTACCGCGCACAGGTCGGCGCCTGCCGGATCGGCGAGCGGCGGCTGAAGGCGCTGGTCGCGCAGTACGGCATCGAGACCGTCCGCGCCTTCGTCGAAGCCTGGATGGACTATGGCGCTCGCCGGGCGAAAGCCGCGATCCGCGCACTGCCCGCCGGCACCTGGCGCTACACCTGCACCCACGATCCGATTCCCGGCGTGGCCGAAGAGGGCATCCCGATCACCGCCGAAGTCACCATCGAGCCGGAGGACGGGCTCGTCACCGTCGACCTGCGCGACAATCCCGACTGCGTGCCCGGCGGGGTCAACCTCTCCGAGGCCTGCGCCGCGGGCTCGTGCAGGATCGGGGTCTTCTACAACCTTGACCCCACCATCCCGCACAACGAAGGCAGCGCAAGCCGCATCCACGTGCTGCTGCGCGACGGCTGCGTGGTCGGCCGGCCCACCTTCCCGGCCGGCACCTCGGTGGCGACCACCAACGTCAACGACCGTCTCATCAACGCCGTGCAGTGCTGCTTCGCGCAGATCGGCCCGCCCCACGGGCTCGCCGAAGGCGGCGGCAACTTCTCCGCCGGCCTCGGCGTGGTCTCGGGCATCGACGACCGCGACGGCCGGCCTGTGCCTTACGTCAACCAGTTCTGCGTCGGCCTTTCCGGCGGACCCGGCACCCACGGCCACGATGGCTGGCTCACCTACGAGGCGCCCGACGGGGGCGGCGTGCTGGTGATCGATTCGATCGAGATCGACGAGGCGCAGTACCCGATCCTGATGGAGGAGCGCCGCATCGCCCGCGACACCATGGGCGCCGGCCGCTGGAACGGCGCACCTGCGACGGCGGGCGCCTACCGCTCGCTCGCAGGCCCGGTCTCGGTCTTCTATTGCAGCGACGGCGACCTGAACCCGGCGCAGGGCGTGCTGGGCGGCGAGCCCGGCGCGCCCTCGCTGAACCGCAAGCGCGCGGCCGACGGGGCCTTCCGGACGCTCCCCTCCTTCCACGAGGAGAGGCTGGCACCCGGCGAGGCGATCCACTACCGCACCGTGGCCGGCGGCGGCTACGGCGACCCCCGCGACAGGGATCCGGCAGCGGTCGCCGAGGATGTCGCGCGCGGCTGGCTCAGCATCGAACGCGCGCTCGGCGTCTACGGGGTGGCGCTGGTCCGCGCCACGAACGGCATCGACATCGTGGTCGACGAGGAGAGGACGCGGCTCCTCCGCGCGTGCCCCTGAAGACGGCCGCGCGGGGTGCCGGCGGCGGCGCTTTCTGCCAAGATGCGCGGCCAGGCGGCTCAGGCCGCAGCGTGCGGCTTCCCAGCAACGGATGAGAGACATGTACGGGCGCGACGTCTTCATGGAGAGCCTGGTGGCGCACGGGGTCCGGCACCTGTTCGGCAATCCCGGCACGACCGAGAGCCCCCTGATCGACAGCCTGGCTCGCTACCCGGCGATCGACTACGTGCTGATCCTGCACGAGGGCGTCGCCATCGGGGCCGCCAGCTACTACGCCCAGGCCTGCGGCCGCGCGGGGGTGGTGAACCTCCACGTCGCTCCCGGCCTCGGCAACGCCATCGGCATGATCTTCGGCGCGCTCAGGACCAGCTCGCCGATGGTGGTGACGGCCGGACAGCAGGACACGCGGCTCAGGCTCCGCGACCCGATCCTCGGCCACGACCTGGTGGCCATGGCGGCGCCGGTCGTGAAGTGGAGCGTCCAGGCCGAGAGCGCCGACGAGATCGCGCCCATCATGCGGCGCGCCTTCAAGGTCGCCCACGACCCGCCCGCCGGCCCGGTCTTCGTCGCGCTCCCCATCAACGTGATGGAGCAGCAGACCGAGATCGAGGCCGCCTCGGCCGGCGCGCTCTACCGGGCGCCGCCGCCGGACGCCGACGGCGTGGCGGCGCTCGCCCGGCACCTGCTCGCCGCGGCCGAGCCCGCGATCGTGATCGGCGACGACGTCGCCCGCGCGGGTGCGGGCGAAGCCCTGGTCGCGCTCGCCGAGGTCGTGGGCGCCGGCATATGGACGGAACTGATCCACCAGCACCAGCCGGTGCCCAACCTGCACCCGAACTATCGCGGCCGGCTCCCGTCCGATCCCGCGAGCATCGCGGAGGCCTTCGGCGCCGCCGACGCGGTGCTCATGGTGGGCGGCCCCTTCTTCGAGGAGGTCTGGTACGCGCCCGCAGGACCGTTCCCGCCCGGCGCCTCGGTGCTGCAGATCGAGGAGTCGACCGCCCGCCTCGGCCGCAACCACCGCCTCGACGCCGGCCTGATCGCCGGTCTCCTGCCGGCGCTGGAGGCGGTCTCGGCCGAGGTGCGGGAGGGGCAGTCCGCCGCCCATGCCGCCGCCGCCACCGAGCGGAACCAAACCTTCGCGGCACGCTGCGCCAGGGAGCGAGAGGCCCGCAGCGCGCGACTCGAGGCCATCGCCGAGCGGCGGCCGATGCCGGTGCCCGTGATGTTGGAGACGCTGGCCGGCGCGGTGCCGGAGGACGTGGTGATCGTGGAAGAGGCCATTACAGGCAGTCCCGAGATCCCCCGCGCCTTCAGCTTCGCCGGCGCGGGCGACTACTTCTGCGGCCGCGGCGGTGGCATCGGCCAGGGGATCGCCGGCGCGCTCGGCGTCAAGCTGGCGAGCCCAGAGCGTCCCCTGGTGTGCCTCTCGGGCGACGGCTCGGCGATGTACAGCATCCAGGCGCTGTGGACGGCGGCGCATCACCGGCTGCCGATCGTCTTTATCATCCTCGCCAACGCCGAGTACCGCATCCTCAAGCACAATCTCGACATCTACCGGCGGCGCTTCGAGGTGGCGACGAACCACCCCTACGTGCAGATGGACCTGGTCGATCCGCCGCTGGGGTTCGTCGAGATGGCCGCCGGAATGGGGGTCGCGGGTGTGCGCGTGACGGAGCCCGACGAGCTGGCTGCGGCGGTGCGAGAGGCGCTCGATTTGGACGTGCCCCGGCTGATCGAGGTCGCGGTCGAGGGCAAGGTCTGACCGCCTTCCCGCCCCGCGACCGGCGGGCGAGTGTGGCACGGGGTCGCGGCGCTTGATAGGATGCGAGCGGCATGCGGACGTCGCGTAGCGCCTGTTGCGCGGCGTCCTTTTTTGCGGGGGCGGGTCGGGCGGCCGGGCCGCCGGAAGAACGCGTGTCGTGAGCATGGGGGACCGATGCCGGAGCTGAAGATCGGACTCGTGGGCGCCGGCTGGATGGGCAAGGCCCACGCCATGTGCTACCGCGCCCAGCCGCTCGCCTTCGGCGGAAAGCCGGCCGTGCCCGTGCTCGAGGTTCTCGCGGAGGTGAACGAGGAGATGGCGGGGCGCGCGGTCCGCGAGTTCGGCTTCCAGCGCCATACGGGGGACTGGCACGCGGTCGTCGACGATCCGGCCGTCGACATCGTCGACATCTGCACGCCCAACGATCTCCACCTCGACATCGCCATGGCCGCGATCGCCAACGGCAAGCACGTCTACTGCGAGAAGCCGCTGGCCAACGACGCGAAGACCGCGTTCGCGATGGCGGAAGCCGCCGAGAAGGCCGGCGTCATCACCATGGTGGGCTTCAACTACATCAAGAATCCGGCGCAGACGCTGGCCCGGAAGCTGGTGGCCGGCGGCGAGATCGGCGCGCCGAGCTACTACCGCGGCTCCTTCAGCGCCGACTTCCTGGGCCGCCCGGAAATCCCCTTCTCCTGGCGCTGCGAGACGGCGAAGGCGGGCTCCGGCGTGATCGGCGATATCGGCGCCCATTGCTTCGCCTACCTGAGCCACCTCGTCGGCCAGCCGGTGGACGAGGTGGTGTGCAACCTGGAGATCGTGATCCCGGAGCGCCCCGCGCCGGCAGCGCTCGGGGGCTTCGACCTGCACGCCGCCGGCAGCGGCCAGATGGTGCAGGTGGAGACCGACGACCTCGCGACCGTCATGTTCAAGACCGCGGGCGGCCTGGACGGGCACATGGAGATGAGCCGGGTCTCGCTCGGCAAGCGCATGGATATCGGCTACGAGCTGACCGGCACGAAGGACGCGGTCCGCTACTTCTACGACCGCATCAACGACCTCCAGCTCTACAAGGAAGACGGCGATCCGAGCACGCGGGGCTTCACGCATATAGCGATGGGGCCCACCGACCCGCGCTACGCGGCGTTCTATCCGGTGCCGGGCCTCGGCGCCGGCTACAACGACTACAAGGTGATGGAGGTTCAGGACCTGATCGAGGCGGTCGCGGCCGGAAGGCCGGCCTATCCCGACTTCAGGTTCGCGGCGGAAATCCAGCGCGTGATCGACGCCTGCATCCTCTCGGACGCCGAGCGGCGCTGGGTGAAGGTGGACGAGATCGCCGTCTAGCGGCGCGCGGGAGCGCATGGATGGCGGGAGCGGACTCAGAGGTTCGGATCGGCGTCGATATCGGCGGAACGTTCACCGATATCGTGCTGGAACGCGGGCCGGAGCGCTTCACCGCGAAGGTGCTCACAACGCCCGAAGCGCCCGAGGACGGCGTGCGCCAGGGCCTCGCCCAGGCGATGGAGGCCTGCGGCACGGCGCCTGCTGAGGTCGCGCTCGTCATCCACGGCACCACGCTCGCCACCAACGCGATGATCGAGCGCAAGGGCGCGCGGACGGCGCTGGTGACGACCGAGGGCTTCCGCGACTCCATCGAGATGGGAACGGAGAGCCGCTTCGAGCAGTACGACATCGACATGGAGAAGCCGATGCCGCTGGTGCCCCGGCGCTGGCGCTTCCCGGTCCCGGAACGGCTCGACGCCGCGGGCGAGCCGATCCTGCCCCTCGATGAGGCGGCGGTCGCCGCCACGGCTCGGCAACTCGCCGCCGAGGGCATCGAGAGCGTCGCGATCGGACTCCTGCATTCCTACGTCAACCCGGCGCACGAGCGGCGCGTGCGCGCGATCCTGCAGGAGGCCATGCCCGACCTAGCGATCACGCTCTCGGCCGAGGTGGCGCCGGAGATGCGCGAGTACGAGCGCTTCTCCACGGCGTGCGCGAACGCCTACGTCCAGCCGATCATGGCGCGTTACCTGCGCAATCTGGAGGATGGCCTGCGCGGCGCCGGCTTCCGCTGCCCGCTCTTCGTCATGCTCTCGGGCGGCGGCGTGGCCGATATCGGGACGGCGATCCGCTTTCCCATCCGTCTCGTCGAGTCGGGGCCGGTGGGAGGTGCCGTCTTCGCCAGCCACGTCGCCCGCCAGTGCGGGCTCGACCGCGTGCTCTCCTTCGACATGGGCGGCACCACCGCCAAGATCTGCCTGATCGACGACGCCCAGCCGCAGACGACGCGGGCCTTCGAGGTCGCCCGCGCCCACCGCTTCCTCAAGGGCAGCGGGCTGCCGCTCCGCATTCCGGTGATCGAGATGGTGGAGATCGGCGCGGGCGGCGGCTCCATCGCCGTCGTCGACCGGCTCGGCCGCATCGCGGTGGGGCCGGAGAGCGCCGGCGCGCAGCCGGGTCCCGCCTGCTACGGCCAGGGGGGCGCGGCGCCCACGGTGACCGACGCAGACCTGGTCATGGGCCGCATCGACCCGGCCGCGTTCTCCGGCGGGCGCATCGCGCTCGACGAAGAGGCCGCTGCGGACGCGCTGGCGGGCGCGATCGGCGCGCCGCTAGAGCTGGACGGGCAGATGGCGGCTCTCGGGGTCAGCGAGATGGTGGGCGAGAACATGGCGAGCGCCGCCCGCGTCCATGCCATCGAGATCGGCGCCACGCTCGGCGAGCGCACCATGATCGCCTTCGGCGGTGCCGCCCCGCTGCACGCGGCCCGGCTTGCGGAAAAGCTGGACATGGACCGCATCCTGATTCCCACCGCCGCGGCGGTCGGCTCCGCCGTCGGCTTCCTGCGCGCGCCGGTCGCCTACGAAGTGGTGCGCAGCGCCTATCAGGTGGTGAGCGCCTTCAATGCAGAAGCCGCCAACCGCGTGCTCGCCGAGATGCGCGACGAGGCAGCCGCCATCGTGGCGCAGGGGGCGCCGGGTGCCGCCACGGAGGAGAGCCGCGCCGCCTACATGCGCTATCTTGGCCAGGGGCACGAGGTGGTGGTGCCGCTCCCCAACCGCATCTGGACGGCAGGGGACACGGACATCATCCGCAAGGCCTTCGAGGCCGCCTACGAAGCGCTCTACGGCCGCATCATCCCGAAGCTCGACCTCGAGATCGTCAGCTGGTCCGTGGGCGTGAGCGTCGTGCCGGAGCCCGTCGCCGCGATCGACCCGGCGGCGGCGGCGGCGCCGCCGCCGCCGCCGGCGCGGGGCGTGCGCCCGGTCCTCGATCCCGGGAGCGGCCGCGTGGTCGAGTCGGCGCTCTACCGGCGCGGGGATTTCGCCGCCGGCGCCCGCATCGACGGGCCCGCGCTCATCGTCGAGAGCGATACGACCGCGGTGGTGAGCGCCGCCTTCAGCGCTTCGGTCGATACGCTCGGCACCATCGTCATGGAGCGCCGGCCACCGCATTCGACGCCCAAGGGGGAGGACGCCTGATGAACGGCACGACCGATTCCGGGCTCGCGCAAATCCGGACCCAGATCATGTGGAACCGCCTGATCTCGGTGGTCGAGGAGCAGGCGCAGACCCTGCTCAGGACCGCCTTCAGCACCACCGTGCGCGAGGCGGGCGACCTCTCCGCCGGCGTCTTCGACACCAAGGGGCGGATGCTGGCCCAGGCGGTCACCGGCACGCCCGGCCACGTCAACTCGATGGCGATTGCGGTGCAACACTTCCTCGAGCGCTACCCCAACGAGGCCATGCGCGAGGGCGACGTCTACATCACCAATGACCCGTGGCTCACCTGCGGGCACCTGCACGACCTCACGGTGGTGACGCCGGTGTTCCGCGCGGGCCGGATCATCGGCTCCTTCGCCTGCACGGCGCATGTGGTCGACATCGGCGGGCGCGGCTTCGGCCCCGACGCGCGCTCGGTGTTCGAGGAGGGCCTCTACATCCCCATCATGCCGCTCTGCCGCGAGGGGCGGATCAACGAGGACCTGCTGGACATGGTGCGCTGGAACGTGCGCGAGCCGCTCCAGCTCGAAGGCGACGTCCACTCGCTCATCGCCTGCAACAACGCCGGCGCGGAGCGGCTGCTCGCCATGATGGACGAGTTCGGGCTCGACGACCTCGACACGCTCGGCGAGGCTATCGTCGAGCGCTCGCGCAGCGCCACGCTGGCCGCCATCGCCGCCCTGCCCAAGGGCACCTACCGCAACACGCTCACCATGGACGGCTACGACGAGCCGATCATGCTGGCTGCCGCGCTCACCATCTCCGGCGAGGGCATCCATGTGGACTTCACCGGCACCTCGCCCGCCAGCGGTCACGGCATCAACGTGGTGCTCAACTACACCACCGCCTACACGAGCTTCGGCCTCAAGTGCATCGTGGCGAAGGACATCCCCAACAACGCCGGCTCGCTGGCGCCGCTCACGGTCTCGGCGCCGGAAGGCTCGATCCTCAACGCGCCTCGGCCCTGGCCGGTCGCCGCCCGCCACGTCGTCGGCCACATGCTGCCCGACCTCGTGTTCGGCTGCCTGCACCAGGCGATTCCCGAGCGGGTGCCGGCTGAGGGCGCGGCCTCGCTCTGGATCGTGCAGCTCAGGGGCGGCGCGACGGCGATCGACAGCGAGGCCAGGCGCAACGCTGCCTTCGAGCCGCCGGAGTTCGAGGTCGCGCTCTTCAACTCTGGCGGCGCCGGTGCGCGGCCGACGAAGGACGGCCTCTCCGCCACGGCCTTCCCGAGCGGCGTGCGCACCATGCCGGCGGAAGCCACCGAGACGGTGGCGCCCATCGTCATCTGGCGGAAGGAGCTGGCGCAGGATACCGGCGGCGCAGGCGCGCTCCGGGGCGGCCTCGGCCAGGTGATCGAGATCGGCGGCACCGACGGCGCGCCCTTCAGCGTGCTCGCGCAGTTCGAGCGCATCGACAATCCCGCGCGCGGCCGGGGCGGCGGGCTCGACGGCGCGGCCGGCGCCATCGGGCTCGACGACGGCACGAGGCTGCGCGGCAAGGGGCAACAGACGATTCCGCCCGGCCAGCGTCTCAGGCTGGTGCTCCCCGGCGGCGCCGGCCACGGCGACCCGCGCAGCCGCGCAGCGGACGACGTGGCCGCCGACGTGGAGAACGACCTGGTCTCGCCCGAGGCCGCGCGGCGCGACTATGCCGTCGCCGTCGCGGCCGACGGCAGCCCCGACGAGGCGGCCACGGAGGCGCTCAGGTCGCCTGGCGGGAGCGCCGCCTAGAACGGCGCCCGGCCCGCAGCAGGCCGGAGCAGGAGGGAGCCATTCGATGCCGCGCCCTTCCGGCGACAGCCTCGTGCTCTCGGTCCGCGACGTGCGCACGCGCTTCCGCACCCCGGACGGCGGTGCGGTGCATGCGGTCAACGGCATCGACTTCGACCTGCACGCGGGCGAGCTGCTCGGCGTGGTGGGGGAGAGCGGCTCCGGCAAGAGCGTGACCATGCTCTCGCTGCTGCGGCTCCTGCCCACGCCGCCGGCGGAGATCGTCTCCGGTCGGGCGCTGCTGGAGGGCGAGGACCTACTGGCCCTCGGCCCGGCGCAGCTGCGGCGCGTGCGCGGCGCCAAGGTGGGCTTCATCTTCCAGGACCCGATGGCGTCGCTCAATCCGGTGCTCAGCATCGGCTACCAGCTCGCGGAGCCGCTCAGGACGCATCTCGGCCTCGGCCGGCGCGCGGCCCGGCGGCGGGCGGTGACACTGCTGGAGCGGGTGGGCATACCGGCGGCGGAGAGCCGCCTCGGCGACTTCCCCCACCAGTTCTCGGGCGGGATGCGCCAGCGCGTGATGATCGCCATGGCGCTCGCCTGCGATCCCAAGGTGCTGATCGCCGACGAGCCGACGACCGCGCTCGACGCGACCATCCAGGCCCAAATCCTCGACCTGCTGCAGCGGCTGCGTCGCGAGCGCGGCATGGCGATCGTCTGGATCACCCACGACCTCGGCGTGGTCGCCG
>WTGU01000135.1 GCA_011523425.1 Alphaproteobacteria bacterium | reverse complement strand
AGCCGCTCGCGTGTTTCACGTGAAACATCGCGCCGGAAGGCCTCGCCCGGCTCCATCGACGCTATCCGCGTCCGGCCTCCGCCGTGGCCGCGCGGAGAGCGGGCGCGTGCCGCTCGGTCTTGCGCACATGCGCCAGCAGCGCCGTCAGCGCCGCCGGCGTCACCCCCGGCACCCGCCCTGCCGCGCCGAGCGTCGCAGGCCGCGCGGCGGCGAGGCGCTGGCGCATCTCGTGCGAGAGGCCGCCGACGCGGTCGAAGCGTAGGTCGCCCGGCAGCCGCAGCGCCTCGTCCCGGCGGAAGGCGGCGATATCGGCCTCCTGCCGCTCGACATAGCCACGGTAGTGGGCGTCGTTCTCCAGCGCGGTGAGGACCGCGGGCTCGAGCGCCGCGAGTTCCACCCAGAGCGCGGCGAGCTGCGCCCGGCTCACGGCGGGGTAGCCGACGAGCGCGCGCGCCGTCCGCCTGCGCCCGTCCCGGTTCACCGCGATGCCGTGGCGTCGCAGCGCATCGGGCGTGGCGTCGAGGGTATCGAGCAGGCGCTCCGCCTCGGCCAGCGCCGCGCTCCTGGCAGCGAAGTGGCGCGCCCGCTCTCGGCCGACGCAGCCCGCGTCGATGCCGCGCTGCGTCAGCCGCCGGTCCGCATTGTCGGGCCGGAGCCTGAGCCGGTACTCGGCCCGCGACGAGAACATGCGGTAGGGCTCGCTCACGCCCTGGGTCACCAGGTCGTCGATCAGCACGCCGATATAGCCGTCGGCGCGGTCGAGAGGGAACGGCGCGCCGCCTCCGGCCGCGCGGGCGGCGTTGATGCCGGCGACGATGCCCTGGGCGGCGGCCTCCTCGTAGCCGGTGGTGCCGTTGATCTGCCCCGCCAGGTAGAGCCCGGCGATGCGCGCGGTCTCCAGCGCGGGCGTCAGCTCGCGCGGGTCCACATGGTCGTACTCGATGGCGTAGCCCGGCCCGAGCAGGGCCGCCCGCTCCAGCCCCGGAATCGTCGCCACCAGCGCCCGCTGCACCTCTTCCGGCAGCGCGGTCGAGATGCCGTTGGGGTAGACGTTATGGTCGTCGAGCCCTTCCGGCTCCAGGAAGATCTGGTGGGAGGCGCGGTCCGCGAAGCGCACGACCTTGTCCTCGATCGAGGGA
The DNA here is from genome assembly GCA_011523425.1 of Alphaproteobacteria bacterium. Classification (GTDB taxonomy): domain Bacteria; phylum Pseudomonadota; class Alphaproteobacteria; order UBA828; family UBA828; genus WTGU01. The sequence goes on along the minus strand of WTGU01000135.1, from coordinate 6,768 downwards.
CAGTAGCGGGGACCGCGGCTCTCGATCGCGCCCGAATAGATGGGAGAGCGCGCGAGGTTGCGGCGGATCACGTCGTGGCTGGCCGCGGTGGTGGCGGTGATGTGGCAGCGCACCTGCGCCCGCATGATCCGGGGCGTGAGGAAGGAGAAGGGCTCGGGCGGCTCGTCGCCCTCCTGCGCCGCCAGCCCGTCCCAGTCGATGGTGCGCCCGTCGAGCCGGGGCGGCGTGCCGGTCTTCAGCCGGCCGAGGCGGAAGCCGAGCCGCTCGAGGGTGAGCGCCAGGCCGGTCGCCGGAGCATCGCCCACGCGGCCCGCCGGGATCTGCCGCTCGCCGATATGGATGAGGCCCCGCAGGAAGGTGCCGGTGGTGAGCACCACGCGGGGCGCCGGGATGCGCGCGCCGTCGCCCAGAGCCACGCCACGCACACGGGCGCGGACATCCGCGCCCGCATCGAGCACGAGATCCTCCACCGTCCCTTCGCGGATCGTGAGAGTGGGCTCTGCCGCCAGCGCCGCCTGCATGGCGGCGCGGTAGAGGGCGCGGTCCTGCTGTGCGCGGGGCCCCCGGACCGCCGGCCCCTTGCTGCGGTTCAGCACCCGGAACTGGATGCCGGCCTCGTCGGCGACGCGGCCCATGAGCCCGTCGAGAGCGTCCACCTCGCGCACCAGCGTGCCCTTGGCCAGCCCGCCGATCGCCGGGTTGCACGACATCGCGCCGATGGTCGCGCGCTTCTGGGTGACGAGCAGGGTGGCTGCGCCCAGGCGCGCCGCGGCCGCGGCCGCCTCGCAGCCCGCGTGCCCGCCGCCGATCACGATCACGTCGTAACGCCCGCGGCCCATGGCGGCCCTCCCGGCCGCGCCGTGCGCGGCCCGTCTCATGCCGACGGCGCCCCCTATAGAGCGGACTCCTCGGCCCGTAAAGCGCGAAGCGCCTTCGGGTATCCCTACTTGCCCCCTACTTGCCAATGCAGAAGTCGCGGAAGACGAGGTCGAGGACGGCCTCGACGTCCACCCGGCCGGTGATGCGGCCCAGCGCCCGTGCCGCCAGCCGGAGCTCCTCGGCCAGCCGCTCGTCCGCCGGTCCGGCGACGGCGCGGGCGAGCGCCTCGCGGCACTCGACGACCGCCGTGCGGTGACGGATGCGGGTCAGCGCGGGCGCGCCGCCGGCCGGGTAGCGCCGGGTGATCTCGTCCGCGAGCCGCTCCAGCAGCCCGTCGATGCCGATACCGGTGAGACAGGAGAGCGCGCGCGCCGCGTGGCCCGCGATCGCGGCGGGCGGGGCATCCGCCAGGAGGTCGGCCTTGTTGAGTACCGCGAGCGCGTCCTCGCCCAGCAGGGCCGCGCTCTGCGGGTCGATCTCGGGCCAGAGCGCGCCGTCGAAGACGACGAGCGAGAGGTCGGCGCTCGCCGCCCGCTCCAGCGCCCGCCGCACGCCTTCGCTCTCGATCTCGTCGCGGCTCTCGCGCAGGCCTGCGGTATCGGCGAGGGTGACCGGCCAGCCGGCGACGTCGAGGCGCACCTCCACCACGTCGCGGGTGGTGCCGGCGCGGGTCGAGACGATCGCCGCCTCGCGGCCGGCGAGGCGGTTGAGAAGGCTCGACTTGCCGGCGTTGGGCGCGCCCACGATGGCGATGGTGAAGCCCTCGCGCAGGCGCTCGCCGCGCCGCGAATCCGCGAGGTGGGCCGCGATCTCGGCTTCCAGCGCCGCGAGGCCGGGGAGGGCGCCCGCCATCGGGTCGCCGCCCAGCTCCTGGTCCGAGAAGTCGATGGCGGCCTCGACATGGGCCGTCGCCTCCATGAGGCGCCCGCGCCAGCCCTCGTAGAGGCGATACAGCCCCCCTTCCATCTGGCCGAGCGCCTGGCGGCGCTGGGCCTCGGTCTCGGCCGCCACCAGGTCGGCGATGCCCTCGGCTTCCGTGAGGTCGAGGCGGCCTGCCTCGAACGCGCGGCGGGTGAACTCGCCGGGCTCGGCCGGGCGCAGCCCCGGCAGCGCCGCGAGCGCCTCGGCCAGCGCCGCGATGACGGCAGGCCCGCCGTGGACGTGGAACTCCGCCATGTCCTCGCCGGTGGCGCTCGCGGGACCGGGGAACCAGAGCGCGAGCCCCCGGTCGATCGGCTCGCCCGTGGCGGGCGCGCAGAAGCGCCGCAGCGCGGCCTGGCGCGGCGCGGGCGGCGGCCTGCCGCCGATCTGCGCAAGCGCGTTCTCCGCCCCTGGGCCCGAGACGCGGATCACCGCAACCGCGGCGCGCGCGCCGCCGGAGGAGAGCGCGAAGATGGTGTCGCCGCTCACGGGCCCGGTCGAGGTAGCGCCCGCCTGCGTCCGGCCGTCGGCAGTCGTCGGCTCGGGCGGCGGCTCAGGTGGCAGCCGGCGCCGCCGCCTGCCCGCGCTCGCCTGCCTCTTGCCCCTCGTCGGGAAGCGGCTCGTCCGGCATCAGCATGAGCCGCGCGACCCGGCCGCCCTGCACGAGATGGGTCTCGATGATCTCGTCCACGTCGTCCACGGTCCTGACCGCGTACCAGACGCCCTCCGGATAGATCACCATGGTCGGGCCGAGCTCGCAGCGGTCGAGGCACTGGCTCGCGTTGATGCGCACGTCCGCCAGGCCGCGCTGCTTGGCACGTGCCTTCATGTGGGCGCGGAGCTTGACCGAGCCCTTGGCGCTGCAGCAGCCGCGGGGATGGCCGGGCTCGCGGGTGTTGACGCAGCAGAAGACGTGGGCCCGGTAGTAGAGGGGCGGGTCCTCGCGGCTCATCCGGTGCCGCCTCCGCCGCTCCCCCTGGGTGCGCCTCCGCCCGCCTCGCCGAAGCCTTCCCAGAAGGCCTTCTGCATGGCCTCGAAGCCCTTGAGACCGCCGGGGAGCCAGGCCTTGAGCAGCGTCTCCGGGTCGATCGCGCCGACCGCGTCCGCGATCCGCGCCTCCATGCCCTTGGCCATGGCCTCATGGGCCGCCGTCAGGTCCGGCATCCCGCAGAAGGCGCGGGCCTCCTCCGGCGTGCAGTCGATCTCGATGGTGACCTTCATGGGCGGCCTCTCTCGCGCTGCCGCGCAGATGCCGGCGCGGCGGCCGCGACCATACCCCGCGATACCCCCCATGAACAGACTCCGTCGCCCAGCCGAGCCGTGCGCCGGGCTGGCGGCGCCGGCCGCACCACCCTATGCTCGCGCCCGAGGCCGCCCCGCTCACCGCCGTGCGCGGCCCGAACCAGACGGGAAGGGCCATGAGCGAGAACCTGTTGGGCGCCGAGACCAGCCCCTATCTGCTGCAGCACGCCGAGAACCCCGTCCACTGGCGCCCCTGGGGGCCGGAGTCCCTGGCCGAGGCGAAGGGAGAGGACAAGCCGATCCTGCTCTCGGTGGGCTATTCCGCCTGCCACTGGTGCCACGTCATGGCCCACGAGAGCTTCGAGGACGACGAGACCGCGGCCCTGATGAACCGGCTCTTCGTCAACATCAAGGTGGATCGCGAGGAGCGCCCCGACCTCGACACCATCTACCAGCGAGCGCTCGCGCTGATGGGCCAGCAGGGGGGCTGGCCGCTCACCATGTTCCTGACGCCCGACGCCGAGCCTTTCTGGGGCGGCACCTACTTCCCGCTCGAGCCGCGCTTCGGCCGCCCCGGCTTCAAGGAGGTGCTGCAACTGATCGAGCAGACCTATCGTACCGACCGCGACAAGGTGAACAAAAATAGAACAGCGCTGGTCGAAGCCCTGCAGGGCCTTGCCCGCAGCAAGCCCGGCGAGGCCGTCACGGACGCACAAACAGAGAACATGGCGCGGAGTCTGCTGCGCGAGGTCGACGGCCGCCACGGTGGCATCGGCGGCGCGCCGAAGTTCCCGCAATGTTCCATGCTGGAGCTGCTCTGGCGCAGCTACCGCAATACCGGCTCCGTGCTGATGAAGACCGCCGTCGTGCTCTCCATGGAGCGGATGTGCCAGGGTGGCATCTACGACCATCTGGGCGGCGGCTTCGCGCGTTACTCCACCGACGAGCGCTGGCTCGCGCCCCACTTCGAGAAGATGCTCTACGACAACGCCCAGCTGCTCGACCTGCTCTGCCATGTCTGGCAGGACACGGGCGAGCCGCTCTTCGCCGCGCGCGCCGCCGAGACCGTGGCTTGGGTGCAGCGCGAGATGCGTACCGGCGAGGGCGCCTTCGCGAGCGCGCTCGACGCCGATTCCGAGGGCGAGGAGGGCAGGTTCTACGTCTGGGACGAGAGCGAGGTCGACGAGGCTCTCGGCCCCGACGCCGCCTACTTCAAGGCCGTCTACGACGTTACGCGGGGCGGCAACTGGGAAGGCAAGACCATCCTCAACCGGCTGTCCCCGCCGGAAACCGACGAGGCGCCCGACGAAGCCCGCCTCGCCCGGCTGCGCACGCTGCTGCTGGAGCGCCGCGCGAGCCGGGAGCGCCCCGGCTGGGATGACAAGGTGCTCGCGGACTGGAACGGCCTGATGATCGCCGCACTTGCGAACGCCGCCATGGTCTTCGACGCGCCGGCCTGGCTCGACGCGGCGGTCGCGGCCTTCGACCATGTCGCAGGCCCCATGGCCGCCGGCGAGCGCTTGCGCCACGCGGCCCGCCACGGCCGCGCGAAGGAGGTCGAGTTCCTTGACGACTATGCCGAGATGGCGCGGGCGGCGCTGCTGCTGGCAGAGGCCAGCGGCGAGGATGCCTATGTGGAGAAGGCGCGCGCCTGGGTCGCGGTGCTCGACGCCCACTACTGGGATGAGACCGACGGCGGCTACTTCTTCGTGCCGGACGACGCGGAGGCGGGTATCAGCCGCACCAAGACGGCCCACGATTCGGCAACGCCCGCCGGCAACGGCACCATGGTCGGCGTGCTCGCGCGCCTCCACCACCTCACCGGCGAGGCCGCCTATCGCGACCGCGCCGAGGCGCTGGTGAAGGCGTTCTCCGGCGAGCTGGAGCGGAACTTCTCGCCGCTCGCCACGCTCGCCAACAACAGCGAGCTGCTGCGCCGCGCCGTGCAGGTGGTGGTGTGCGGCGCGCGCGAGGACGAGGGGACCCGGGCGCTGCGCGAGGCCGTCTACGCCACCAGCCTGCCCAACCGGGTGCTGACGCTGCTGGCGCCGGGGGATGCGCTGCCGCTGGGCCATCCCGCCTTCGGCAAGGGGCAGCAGGAGGGCAAGGCCACGGCTTATGTCTGCGTCGGTCCGGTCTGCTCGCTGCCGGTGACCGAGGCGGACGCGCTGCGGGAGGCGCTCGAGGACGCCGCGGCCGCGCCGCCGGGAGGGTGAGGCCGATGGCCGCCGCGCGCTGCACCATCGAGAGCCCCGTCGGCCCGCTCACCGTCACGGCAGAGGATGGGGCGATCACCGCGGTCGCGTTCGGCGCCGGCGGCGGCCCGCGGCCCAATTCCGGTCTGCTGGCGGACGCCGCCTGCCAGCTCGGCGACTACTTTGCCGGCACGCGCCGCGCCTTCGCGCTCCCGCTCGCGCCCGCCGGCACCCCCTTCCGCCTGCGGGTCTGGGCGGCGATGCAGGCGATCCCCTACGGCGAGACCCGGAGCTACGGCGACATCGCCCGCGCGCTCGGCACCGCACCCCGCGCCGTCGGCGGCGCCTGCGGAGCCAACCCGATCCCGCTCGTCATCCCGTGTCACCGCGTCACGGGCGCGAACGGCGCGCTCGGCGGCTTCTCCGGCGGCGCGGGCTGTGATACCAAGCGCCGACTGCTCGCCCTGGAAGGCGCGCGGCCGCTGACGCTTTCCGGCTAAACGCGGCGCAACCGGGCGAGCCCAGCCGACAAGAGAGGGAGAGACATGGTCAAGGCGGTGCGGATGCACGAGGCCGGCGGACCCGAGGTGCTGCACTACGAGGACGTGGCGCTGCCCGATCCCGGCCCCGGCGAGGCGCTGGTGCGCCACGAGGCGATCGGCCTCAACTACATCGACGTCTACCATCGCATCGGGCTCTACCCGGTGCCCTCGCTGCCCTGGACCATCGGCATGGAGGGCGCGGGCGTGGTCGAGGCGGTGGGAGACGGCGTCTCCGAGGTCGCCCCCGGCGCGCGCGTCGCCTATGCGAGCCCGCCGCCCCCCGGCGGCTATTCGGAAGCCCGCGTGATGCCGGCGGGATCGCTGGTGGAGCTGCCTGCCGACATCAGCTTCGAGCAGGGCGCGGCGATGATGCTCCAGGGCATGACGGTCGAGTACCTCATCCGCCGCACCTACCCGGTGAAGGCGGGCGAGACCGCGCTGGTGCACGCGGCCGCCGGCGGGGTCGGGCTGATCCAGTGCCAGTGGCTCAGGCATCTGGGCGTGACGGTGATCGGCACCGTGGGCTCGGAGGAGAAGGCCGCGCTCGCCCGCGCCCACGGCTGCGACCACCCGATCAACTATCGGACCGAGGACTTCGCCGCGCGCGTAATGGAAATCACGGACGGCCAGGGCGTGCCCGTGGTCTACGATTCCATCGGCGCCGACACGCTGGAGGGCTCGCTCAACAGCCTGGCGCGGCTGGGTACGCTGGCGAGCTTCGGCAACGCGTCGGGCCCGATCACCGACTTCAACCTGGCCCGGCTCGCGCCCAAATCCGCCTTCATCACCAGACCCACCCTCTTCGGCTACAATGCGACGCGGGCGGAGCTCGAGGAATCGGCGGGCGCGCTCTTCGACGTGGTGCGCGCGGGCGCGGTCAAGATCGAGATCCACCAGACCTACCCGCTGGCGGAGGCAGCCCAGGCCCATCGCGACCTCGAGGGCCGCAAGACCACGGGCTCGACCATTCTGACCCCCTGAGCGCCGGC
>WTGU01000017.1 GCA_011523425.1 Alphaproteobacteria bacterium | reverse complement strand
AAGCGCAAGAGCCTGCTCGGCGGGCGCACCGTGCTGCTGCTCTTCTTCGAGACCTCCACCCGCACCCGCACCTCCTTCGAGCTCGCGGGCAAGCGGCTCGGCGCCGACGTGATCAACATCGCGGTGGCGGTCTCGGCGATCAAGAAGGGCGAGACGCTGATCGACACGGCGATGACGCTGAACGCCATGCACCCGGACATGCTGGTGGTCCGCCATCCCGATGCCGGCGCCGCCCGGCTGCTCGCCAACCACGTCGAGTGCGGCGTCATCAACGCCGGCGACGGCAGCCACGAGCATCCCACCCAGGCGTTGCTGGATGCGCTGACCATCCGCCGCCGCTTCGGCCGCATCCAGGGGCTGCGGGTCGCGATCTGCGGCGACGTGCTGCACAGCCGGGTGGCGCGCTCCAACATCCTGCTGCTCAACGCGATGGGCGCGGGCGTCCGCGTCATCGCGCCGCCGACGCTGCTGCCGGCGGCTGTCGAGCGGCTCGGCGTCGAGGTCTTCCACGACATGCGCGCCGGCCTCGCCGGCTGCGACGTCATCATGATGCTGCGCCTGCAGCAAGAGCGCATGCAGGGGACCTTCGTGCCGTCCACGCGCGAGTACTTCCGCTTCTTCGGCCTCGACCAGAGCAAGCTCGCCGAGGCGAGGGAGGAGGCGCTGATCCTCCATCCGGGGCCGATGAACCGGGGCGTCGAGATCGACAGCGCCGTCGCCGACGACATCACGCGGAGCGCCATCCTCGACCAGGTGGAGCTCGGCGTCGCGGTGCGCCAGGGCTGCCTCGATGCGCTCAACAGCAACCTCGGCCCTGCGCCGGTCTTCTGATCCTGTAACCTGACGCGGAGCCCTGCCCGTGACGCCCGAACAGCCCACCGCCTACCTCAACGCCCGGCTGCTGGACCCGGATAGCGGCCTCGATACCGCGGGCGCGCTGTTCGTGAAGGATGGCGCGATCGCCGATCTCGGGCCTGCGCTCTTCGCCGGCGGGGTGCCGGACGGGATCGAGGCGGTCGATTGCGGTGGCCACTGCCTCGCGCCCGGCCTCGTCGACATGCACGTCCACTTTCGCGAGCCGGGGCACGAGCACAAGGAGACCATCGCCACCGGCGGCCTCGCGGCGGCGGCCGGCGGGGTGACCAGCGTCGCCTGCATGCCCAACACGAGGCCGGTGATCGACGATGCCGCGCTGATCGAGTTCGTGCAGCGCCGCGCGCGCGAGGCCAAGGGGGTGAAGGTCTATCCCTTCGGCGCGGTGACCAAGGGGCTGGAGGGGACGCAGCTCACCGAGATGGGCATGCTGGCCGAGGCCGGCGCCGTGGCCTTCTCCGACGACGGCCTGCCGGTCGCCGACAGCCAGGTCATGCGGCGCGCGCTGAGCTACGCGCGGACCTTCGGCCTGATCGTGAGCCAGCACGCCGAGGACCTCTCGCTCACCGGCTGCGGCTGCATGGCCGAGGGCGAGGTCTCGACCCGGCTCGGCCTGCCGGGCATCCCCGACGAATCGGAGATCGTGGTGGTGGAGCGCGACATCCGGCTGGTGGAGCTCACCGGCGGCCGCTACCACGTCGCCCACATCTCCACCGCCGGCGCGCTGGAGGCGGTGCGCCGGGCCAAGCGGGCGGGCCTGCCGGTGACCTGCGAGGTCGCGCCCCACCATTTCGCGCTGACCGAGCACGATGTCGGCGACTACCGCACCTTCGCCAAGATGGCGCCGCCGCTCAGGAGCGAGGCCAACCGCCGGGCGATGGTCGACGGGCTGAAGGACGGCACCATCGACGCCATCGCCAGCGACCACGCGCCCCACGATCAGGAGAGCAAGCGCCTGCCGATGGAGCGGGCGGCCAACGGGGTGGTGGGGCTGGAGACGATGCTGCCGCTCTCGCTGGAGCTCTACCACGCCGGCCATGTGCCTCTCCGCGAGGTGCTGCGCCGGCTGACGTGCGCGCCTGCGGACCTGCTTGGCATCGATGCGGGCAGGCTCAGGCAGGGCGCGCCCGCCGATCTCGTGCTCTTCGACCTCGACGCCCCCTGGCGCGTCGATCGCGATGTCTTCCGCAGCAAGTCGGACAACACGCCCTTCGACGGCCGCCCGGTGCAGGGCCGCGTGCTGAGGACGGTGGTGGACGGCCGCACCCTCTTCGCCGCGGCGAACGGCGCCTAGCCGGGGGAGGGGGCCGCCATCGCCACCGCCGCCATAGCCGACATCGCCACCGCCTGCCTCCGGCGCCTGCCGCCGGAGACGGCACACGGCACGGCGCTCGCCCTGCTAGGGCGCGGTTGGCTGCCGCCGCCGGAGCCGCCCGCGCCGGCCCTGTCGACGAACGTCTGGGGGCTGCGCTTCTCGACGCCGGTGGGGCTCGCCGCCGGCTTCGACAAGGACGCGCGCTGCCCCGACGGCGCGGCTTCCCTGGGTTTCGGCTTCGGCGAGCTCGGCACGGTGACGCCCCGGCCGCAGCCGGGCAATCCCCAGCCGCGCCTCTTCCGGCTCAGGCGCGAGCGCGCGCTGATCAACCGGATGGGCTTCAACAGCGCCGGCCTCGAGGTGGTCGCGCGTCGGCTGGAGCGCTGGCGGGTGGAGGGCCGGGCGGTCGCCTGCCCGCTCGGGGTCAACATCGGCGTCAACCGCGACAGCGCCGAGCCCGCGCGCGACTATGCCGCCGGCCTCGCGCGCGTGGCCGCGCTCGCCGACTACGTGGCGGTAAACGTCTCCTCGCCCAACACGCCGGGCTTGCGCGCCTGGCAGGAGGGCGATGCGCTTCGCCGCCTGCTGGCTGCGCTGGCCGACGCCTGCGCCCGGCTCGACCCCGCGCCGCCCGTTCTGCTCAAGCTCGCGCCGGAGATCGACGATGCGGCGCTGGCCGCGCTGCTCGACGCCGCCCGCGACGTGCCCGTTGCCGGCCTGATCCTCACCAACACGACGACGGCGCGCCCGCCCGGCCTCGTCTCGCCCCGGCGGGGAGAGGCGGGCGGCCTCAGCGGCCCGCCGCTCGCACCGCGGGCGCTCGAGGTTCTGCGCTGCGCCTGGGCGCTGAGCGACGGCCGCCTGCCGCTGATCGGGGTCGGCGGGATCGATTCGGCCGAGTCCGCCTACGCCCGCATCCGCGCCGGCGCGAGCCTGGTGCAGCTCTACACCGCGCTCGCCTATCGCGGGCCGGGCCTGGTCGCCGAGATCACGCGGGGGCTTGCCAGGCTGCTGGCGGCGGACGGCTTCGCTTCCGTGGCTGACGCCGTCGGCGCCGACCACCGCCCCCGGCCGTCGGGCGCTCAGCACGCGGCGGCGATCTCTCCGGCGATGGCACGCGCCGCGGCGAGCGGATCGGGCGCCTGCGTGATGGGGCGGCCGACGACCAGCGCCGTCGCGCCGGCACGCGCGGCATCGGCGGGCGTCGCCACCCGCGCCTGATCGGCCCTGTCGCTGCCGCTCCCGCCTGCGGGGCGGATACCGGGCACGACGATGGCGAAGTTCTGGCCATGCTCGGCGCGGAGCGCGGCCACCTCCTGCGGACTCGCGATCACGCCGGCGAGCCCCGCCTCGTGCGCGAGCGCGGCGAGGCGCAGCACCTGTGCGCCGGCCGGGCCGGCGATGCCCTGGTGCGCCAGCGCGGCATCGTCGAGGCTGGTGAGCACGGTGACGCCGAGCAGGCCGGGCGGTGCCACTCCCAGACGCGCGGCTTCCTCCTCGCCTGCCTCGCGCGCCGCCCGCATCATGGCGAGCCCGCCGCCGGCGTGGATGGTGAGGTAGTGCGGCGCGAGCGCCACCACGCTCCGCACCGCGCCGGCGACGGTGTTCGGGATGTCGTGGAGCTTGAGGTCGAGGAAGAGGGGCTTGCCCGCCGCGCCCACGGCGGCGATCCCCGCGGGCCCGTGAGCGCAGAAGTACTCGAGGCCGAGCTTGAGGCCGTCCACCGCCGGCGCGAGCAGGCTCGCCAGCCGCTCGACCTCGGGCCGGTCGCGCGCATCGAGGGCGCAGTAGAGGGAGACGTTCGGCATCAGCGTTCCATCCGGGCCGGGTTAGTCTACCCTCGGGCGCAGCGCGGGACGACCGGGCGGCCGAGGTGCGGAGGGCGGCGATGAGCGGGACGGCGGAGGAGATCGCGGCGGCCCTGCTCGACGCGGACGCGCTGCTGGTGCGTCCCGAAGCGCCGTTCCGGCTGACCTCGGGGCTCCGCGCGCCGTTCTACATCAACTGCCGGCTGATCCTGTCGCGGCCTCGCGCCAGGGCGCTGGCGGCGGCGGCGCTGGCGGCGACGGTGCCGATGCCGGCGACCACGGTCATCGCGGGCGGGGTCACCGCAGGCGTGCCCTTCGCCACCCTCGTCGCCGAGCGCCTCGGGCTGCCGCTGGTCTACGTCCGGGCCGAGGCCAAGGCACACGGCACCGCCGGCCGCATCGAGGGCGGCGCGGTCGCCGGCGAGCGCGTCCATCTGATCGAGGACCTGATCTCGACCGCCGGCAGCATCCTCGCCTTCACCCGCACCCTGCGCGAGGCGGGCGCGGCGGTGGACGGCGTCAGCGTGCTGTTCTCGCGAGCGAGCGAGTCGGCGCAAGTCGCGCTCGAGGAGGCGGGCCTCGCGTTCACCGCCGTCTGCGATCTCGATACGCTGCTTCAGGTGGCGCTCGTCGAAGGGCGCATCGACGAGGCGGCGCTCGGCGAGGTTCGGGCCTTCCTCGCCGATCCCGAGGGCTGGTCCGCCGCCCACGATTCCTAGAGCGAGTCCGTCCGTCTCAAAAATCGATGGCGCGGCCCTTGCGCTCCCAGTCGCCGTAGCGCGTCGGCTCCGGCCCCGCCGGCCCGCCCGTCTCGGCGACCGGCGCGGGCTCCGGCGCCGCATCCTCCCGGGCGTCGTCGTCGGCGCCGTTTCCTTGCGTGGGTATCGCCGCCGGCGTCTCGGCCGGCGCCGATGCCTCGCGGGCGGCGGGGGGCCGCGCCAGCACGTCCGGGCCGATCGAGTCGATGTCGGCGAGGCCGCAGAGGCCCATGGCGAGGTCGAGCTCGCGGCGGAGGATGTCGAAGGCGTGGGCGACGCCGGCCTCGCCCGCGACCGCCAGCCCCCAGAGCTGAGGCCTGCCGATGGTGCAGCAGTCCGCGCCGAGCGCCAGCGCCTTCACCATGTGGGTGCCACGCCTGATCCCGCCGTCGAGCAGCACGGCAGCGCGGCCCGCCACCGCGTCTGCCACGCGCGGCAGCGCGTCGAGCGCGCTCGCAGCGCCATCGAGCTGGCGGCCGCCGTGATTGGAGACCATCACCCCGTCGACCCCGTTCGCCACCGCCTCTGCGGCGTCGGCGGGGTGAAGCACGCCCTTGAGCAGCAGCGGCCCCTTCCAGACGGCCCGCAACGCCGCGACGTCGTCCCACTGCATGCCCTGATCGGGCAGCGCCAGCATGCGGTGGTGGAGGGTGGTGAGGTCGTTGGCGCCGCCGGGCCTGCGGTAGTTGCCGAAGGTGATCTTCGGGATCGCGTTCCGCATCCTGAACAGCCAGCCCGTCTTGAGCGCCATGTTGGCGATCTCGCCGGCGGAAAACCGGGGCGGGATGACGAATCCGTTGCGGATGTCACGCTCGCGGTTGCCGAGCATCTGGGTGTCGATGGTGACCACCAGCGCCTCATAGCCGGCGTCCGCGGCCCGCGCCGCCATCTCGTGGGTGAGCCCGCGGTCCGTGTAGATGTAGGTCTGGAACCAGCGCGGCGAGAGGCCGGTCTCGGCCAGCTCTTCGAGGGTGCAGACCGAGCCGTGGCTGAGGCAGTAGATCGAGCCCGCCTTGGTCGCCGCCCGTGCCGAGGCGGCTTCGCCGTCGGGCCAGAGCAGACCGGCCAGCCCCGTCGGCGGAACGATGAGCGGCATGGAGATCCGCCGGCCGAAGAGCGTGGTCGAGAGGTCGCGGCTCGCCGAGCCGCCGATGGGGCGCGGGTAGAGGTCCACCGACTCGAAGGCGGAGACGTTCCGCCGCAACGTGTGCTCGTCGCCCGCGCCGCCGTCCACGAAATCGAACACCGCGCGCGGCAGCACCCGCCGGGCCTCGGCCCGGAGCGCCTCGATGTTGTAGGCCCGCCGCTTCCAGCGGGGCATGGGCTCGCTCGCCATCGTCATCCCCAGTAGGGAGGCGCGCCAGTATAGGCGGCCGGGCCTCTGCGCGCATTCTCGCCCGGGCTCGCTTGACCCGTGCCGGTGCCGGTAAGACACTGCCCCGCCGCCGGCAACCAGCAGCGGCGGACGGACAATCACGCGGTGCGGCCCATGAAGCTGATCGGCGTCGACGTCGGCGGCACCTTCACCGACCTCATCATCACCGACAGCGAGACGCGCGAGAGCGCGATCCACAAGGTGCCCACGACCCCGGAGGACCCTTCCGAGGGCGCCGCGGCGGGCATCGCCCAGCTCTGCGAGCGCAGCGGCACGGCGCCGGGAGCCATCGCCCACGTCTTCCACGGCACCACGATCTCGACCAACGCGGTGCTCCAGTACGACGGCGCCGAGACCGGGATGATCACGTCCGCCGGCTACCGCGACATCATCCATATCGGCCGCCACCAGCGGCCGCAGAACTACTCGATCATGCAGGACATCCCCTGGCAGGCGCGCCCGCTGGTGCGCCGCCGCCATCGGCTGACGGTGAGCGAGCGCCGCGCGCCGCCGCAGGGCGAGGTGCTGGAGCCGCTGGACGAGGAGGGCGTGCGCGAGGCTGCACGCAGCCTGCGCGAGAAGGGCGTGGAGGCGGTCGCGATCTGCTTCCTCTTCGCCTACATCGACCCCGCGCACGAGGAGCGCGCGCGCGCCATCGTGCTGGAGGAGTGGCCCGAGGCCTTCGTCACCACCTCGGCCCGCGTGGCGCCGCAGTTCCGCGAGTTCGAGCGCTTCACCACCGCGGCCATGAACGCCTTCATCGGCCCCAAGGTGCGCACCTACGTGCGCCGCTTCGAGGACCGGCTGAAGCAGGCCGGCATCGCCGGCGACCTCCACATCATGGGATCGAACGGCGGCGTAGCGACCGCGGCGATGGTGGCGGACGTGCCGGTCATCACCCTCATGTCGGGGCCGGCCGCCGGCGTGCTCGGCGGCGCCTGGGCAGCGGAGCACTCCGCCCGCCGGCGGCTCATCACCTTCGACGTGGGCGGCACCAGTGCCGACATCGGCATCGTCATCGACGGCCGCTACAACGAGGCGACCGCGCGCGATACCTGGATCGGCGGCTACCCTGTGCTGGTGCCGATGATCGACATCACCACCATCGGCGCCGGCGGCGGCAGCATCGCCCGGGTCGACGCGGGCGGTGCCTTCAAGGTGGGGCCGGAGAGCGCGGGCTCGCAGCCGGGTCCCGCCTGCTACGGCCGGGGCGGCGGCGCGCCCACGGTGACCGACGCCAACCTCGTGCTCGGCCGGCTGGATGCGGACAACTTCCTCGGCGGCGAGATGACGCTGGCGCCGGAGCGGGCGGATGCCGCGATCGGCGCGCTTGCGGACGCGCTCGGCGTCGACAGGCACGAGGCGGCGGAAGGCGTGCTCACCATCGTCAACGCCAACATGGCGAACGCCATCCGCTCCAAGACGGTGCAGAAGGGGCTCGATCCGCGCGACTTCTCGCTCGTCGCCTTCGGCGGCGCCGGCCCGCTGCACGGCGCCGAGGTCGCGGCCATGCTCGACGTGCCGGAGGTGGTGGTGCCGCCCCATCCCGGCATCACGTCAGCGGCGGGGCTGCTCACCACCGACCTCAAGTACGACCAGATCATGACCGCCTTCCAGGTCAAGGGCGCGGTCGACGTCGCGCGCATCAACCGCGACTTCGCCCGGCTCAGCCGCGACCTCATGGCGCAGTACGAGGCCGCGGGCCTCGGGCCCGACCGGGTGGAGGAGCGCCGCGCCGGGGACCTGCGCTATGTCGGCCAGGGCTACGAGCTGCGCGTGCCCTTCCCGGCGGACGCGCTGGACGAGGCGGGGCTGGAGGAGGTCTGGCAGGCCTTCCACGCGCTGCACGAGCGGGAATACGGCCACTGCTTCACCGAGAGCCCCATCGAGATCGTGAACATCCGCATCACCGGCGTCGGCCGCATGCCCAAGATCGCGGCCCCGCC
>WTGU01000153.1 GCA_011523425.1 Alphaproteobacteria bacterium | reverse complement strand
ACCCCGTCTTGTTGGGGTAGAGCGCGAGATTGTCGAAGATCATCGCGATGTCGCGGCGGTTGGGCTGCAGCTTGGTGAAATCCTGGCCCTCGACCCAGACCTCGCCCGAGGTCGGCGCCTCGAGCCCGGCGATGATTCTCAGCGTGGTCGTCTTGCCCGCCCCAGCGGGGCCGAGCAGCACGATCAGCGAGCCGCGCGGGACGTCCAGACTCAACTCCTTCAGCGCCTGGACAGAGCCGAAGTTCTTCGAGATGGAGCGGAGCTCCAGGAGGGGGTCGGCCATGGTCCGGCTCACGCCTTCAGTCGGACGCCCGAGGCGGCGTCGAACAGGGCAAGCAATTCCGCATCGGGCCGGATGGTGATCTCGCCGCCCTCCTGCGCCTGCGTGCCGGTTTCCACGATCAGCTTCATATTGGTCTCGCCGATCCGTGCCGTGAGCACGGTCTCGGGGCCCTGCGGCTCGACCGCGATGACCGAGGCGGTGAAGGCGGCCGGATCGCCCGCCTCGGCGACGACCATGGTCTCGGGCCGCATGCCGACGATCACCTCGGCACCATCGCTGAGCCCGGCCGCGCTCGCCTCCGGCACGGGAATGGCCGAGCCGTTCTGGGCCACGACCGGACGGCCGTCGGCGCGACCGAACCTGCCCTGCACGAAGTTCATCGGCGGGTTGCCGAGGAAGCTGCCGACGAAGGTGTTGTCCGGATAGTGGTAGACGTTGTGCGCGGTGTCGTACTGCTTGAGCTGGCCAAAATCCATGACCGCGATCCGGTGCGCCAGCGAGAGCGCCTCGATCTGGTCATGGGTCACGTAGATGATGGTCTGGCCGGTCTCGGCCTGGATGCGCCGGAGCTCGCGGCGCATCTGGTTGCGCATCTCGGCTTCGAGATTGCTGAGCGGCTCGTCGAGCAGCAGGATCTCGGGATTGGTCACCAGCGTCCGCCCGATCGCAACCCGCTGCAGCTCGGATGCGCCGAGCTCGAGCGGTCTGCTCTCGAGCTGGTGCTCGAGATGGAGAAAGGCAGAGACCTTCGCGACCTCCCGGTCGATTTCCGCACGATCCATGCCGCGCACGCGCAGCCCGTACTCCAGGTTGCGCCGGACGTTCATGTGGGTGAAGACGGCGTAGTCCTGGAACACCAGGCCGACGTTGCGCTGGCCGGGCGGCACGTCCAGCACGGATTGCCCGTCGATCAGGATGTCGCCGGAGGTGGGCTGCTCCAGGCCCACGATCATGTTCAGCGTGGTCGACTTGCCGCAGCCGGACGGCCCCAGCAGCGCCATGGTCTCGCCTTCCTCGCAGGCGAGGGACATGTCGTCGACGGCGATGAGTTCGCCGAACTCCTTGCGGAGCTCCACCAGCTCCAGCTTGATGTTTGCCATCGTGCCGCGCTAACGCTTGATCGCGCCGAGGGTGAGGCCGCGCACCAGGTGCCGCTGGATGAAGAAGCCGACGATCACCAGCGGAACGATGGAGACGCAGGCGAGCGCCGCCTGAATGCCGTACTGCTGGCCGGAGGTGGCGCTGAAGTACTTCGACAGCTTGACCGGAATGGTCTCGACGTTGGTGTAGGTCAGCACCAGCGCGAACAGGAACTCGCTCCAGTTGAGGATGAAGATGAAGAGCGCGGTCGCGATCAGCCCGCCCTTGATGAGCGGCACGGTGACCCTGAGGTGCGCCCCCCATCGCGACATGCCGTCCATCATCGCCGCCTCCTCGATCTCCTGAGGCAGCTCGTCGATGAAGCTCTTCAGCATCCAGGTGGAGAAGGGAACGGTGACCGCCGCGTAGGCCAGGATCAGGCCCCAGTAGGTGTCGCTCGCCTCGATCCCGGGCGCGCTGAACATCACGACGAACGGGATGGCGATCGCAATGGGCGGGAACATTCGCCCCGATAATATGAAGAAGGGCGTGACGTTGCCGCCGAATCGGTATCGCGCGATGGCGACCGCGGCCATGAAGCCCACCACAATGGACAGTATGGTCGAGAACACCGAGACGATGACCGAGCCCCAGATGGACTGCCACGCCGACTTGGTCAGGAAGTCGGCGACGGCGCCGCTCACCGCGTCGGATTGGGTCGCACGCTGCTCGGTGACCTCGCCTTCCTCCGTGTACTGGCCAAGGCCGCCGCGCTTCTCCAGCAGGACGGACGGCCAGAGAATCACGAGATAGTTGGTGACGGTGCCGTTCTCCGAAACCCAGACCGGCGGCGTGGTGACCCACTCGTTGGACGGCTTGAAGGAGGTGGACACCATCCAGAACAGCGGGAACACCGCGAAGAGGAGCCCGAATGCGAGCCCCACCGCGCTGCCGGGACCGAACTTCCGCCCGTTCATCTAGCGCTTCTCCAGCAACTGGTAGCGGATCGGCCGCAGCATCATGTTGATCATCACCACCGTGATCACCAGCACGATGAAGCCCGCCGACCCCGCATAGGCCAGGCGGAAATCCTGGAAGCCGAGCTTGTAGAGGTAGAGGCTCATGGTCTCGGTCGCCGTGCCGGGGCCGCCGCGCGTCAGGATGTAGATCTCGTCGAAGAGCTTGATGACCTCCATCCCGCGGATCACGAAGGCGATGATGATGACGCCCCGCATGTTGGGCATGATGACGGTCCAGAAGATCCGCCAGTTGCTGGCGCCGAGCACCGTCGCCGCCCGCACCGGGTTCTCCGGCACCGCATTCAGCCCCGAGAGGAGGATCAGGAAGAAGAGCGGCGTCCAGTGCCAGACCTCGGTGATGACCACGGCGAAGAAGGCCAGCACGCCGTTGTTGAGCCACTGCAGGTCGGCTCCGGTGGCGCTGCCGCTGAACCAGCCGAGCACCTGATTGATCGGCCCGGTGTACTGGAACAGCATGAACCAAGTGTAGCCGACGACGACCGGCATGATCATCATCGGGGTCAGCAGCGCGGTGAACCAGATGCGCTTGCCCCAGAATGTCTTGAGGAAAATCGTCGCGAGCCCGAGCCCGATGACGAATTCGAGGCAGAGGCTCAGCACCGAAATGGCGAGCGTCCGGCCCAGCGCCTCAAGGAAGCGCGGCTCGTCCGTCACCAGGTAATAGTAGTTGAGGCCGAGTTCGGTATCGCCAGAGAACACCGTCCCCACAGCGTCCCAGATGGAGGTTCCGTAGGTCGGCTGCCATTCGGTCAGCGCGACGAAGAACTCCAGGCCGAAGGGGAAGATCAACATCATGATGAGAAGAAGCTGAACGGGCGTGATGAAGAGCGCGCCGATGTAGCGCTTGTCGTTGGGCTCGAAGAAGCGTGCCCGCATCTGCATGGCAGGTGCGGGCACGCCCCCGTTCGCGGTCTTCGTAACCACGGTACTGGTAGTCCAGTTGTGCAGCTACCGCCGGACTACAGGGTCCAATTCTCGACGCCGACGAGCTTCTGCAGCGGCTCCGGATACATCCTGGCGAGGCCGTGCCAGCTCTCCTTCTGCTCGGCCTTGCCCAGGCGCCGCGTGATGCGGTCCTGCTCCTTGGCCGCGTCCTCCATCGCCTCTTCCGGCGACTTGTTGCCGTTGTAGGCGGCGGTCAGGTTGACGTCGAGCGCGTTGAGGTACTCGGCGGCGCCGCGCAGCTGAATCTCCGGCACGGCGTCGACGATCGCCTCGGCGTGGGTCGCCAGGAAATCGCCCGGATAGGACGCGAAGAACTCCGCCGACGGGGCGAAGAAGTGGTTGTCGCGCCACGGGTCGAAGTAGCCGCCCTCGTTCGGGATCGAACGCATCGACATGGTCGGCCCCGTGATCCACTGCGAGAAGCAGTAAGCGGCTTCCTGGATCGGCGAGTAGTTGCTCACCACGAAGTCCCAGGCGAAGGCGTGGATGCACGAACGGATGAGCTCGCCGTTGTGCATGGTGCCCGGCACCTTGGAGACGGCAGTCTGGTTGGGCTCGCCATTCTCGTCCTTGCCGGCGATGACCGACTGCGAGCCCGCAGCGTCGTTGCTGTAGCGCCAGAGCGACGGCCAGCCGAACTCGCAGAAGCCACGGCCCTGCGCGTAGTACTGCGCGTAGTTCTCGGTGAAGCCGTAGGTGAACTGCTCGGCCGGCATGTAGTCCTGCAGCGCGATCAACTCCTTCAACGTCTCGACGCTCTCCGGCGTGCCCGCCAGCGAGTTCATATCCTCGTCGAAGTAGAAGTGACCCTTCGACTGCACCCGCGTCATCCAGTGGAACTTGTTCCAGAACGGCGAGCGATACTCGAGGGCGCCGTAGAAGTTGTTGTCCGGATCGTGCATCGTGGCGCACAGTTCGTCGTACTCGGTCCAGGTATGGACCATCTCGCGCTTCGACTTCCGCGCCAGGCCCTTCTCTGCGAGCTTGTCCATGCGGTAGCTGAGGTGCCACCAGTCGCCGTCGCAGTAGAGGCCGTAGGTCTTGCCCTTGTACTTCTGCCCGAAGTCGGACACCGGGAACTGAAGCTGGTTGGGACCCGAGTAGACCTCGGGATCGTACTTGTCCATGAGGTCGTCGAGCGGCCGCGCCACGCCCGATTCGGCGAGGTCCGCGAGGCTCAGCGGCGCCGGGATCATGATGTCGTAGCGGCCGGTCTTGGCCACCGCTTCCTGCATCGCCTTCTGGTGGGTCTCGGTGACCGGCACTTCGATCAGCTCGAGATCGAAGCCGGTGAGCCCCTTCCACTCCTCGACGAAGGGCGACAGGTTACCGCCCGAACCGGACGGATACATGATGCTGATGGTCTTCTTCTCGGCGCTGTCATAGAGCGCCTTGGCGCCGTTGATGGCCCGCTCTTCCGGCGTCGCGCCTTCGGCGGCCCAGGCCTGCCTGACACTGAAGGGCGCCTGGTTCATGAGCATCTTGATGGCGCCGGCACCGAGCCCGAGGCCCGCCATGCCCTTGATCAGGTCACGCCGCGAGATCTTGTAGTTCTTGCGGTCCGCGTGCATCGACCAGAGCCGATACAGCTCCTTCGTAAACTGCTGCTTCTTGTCGGTATGCGACATGCGCAACCTCCCTCTCGCACCGGGCCGCGACAGCCGGGCCGGTTCTCAGTCGTTTGTCCAAGGTTGATACGCCGCGCGGGCGCGGCGCTTCATGACACTCCCTTTGCGGCGCGCACCATAACCATGGCGCGCCTGTCATGCAAATGGAATTAGAATGGCCTCACCCACCCGCGGCATGGCCGCGGAATCGGGGGCCGAGATGGCACGAAGCGGAGGCTAGGGCAGGCGATGCGCTGGATCAGGGAATACAGTTTGGAGAAGCCCGCGCTCTGCGACGAGCTGATCAAGGGCTTCAAGCGGACGCGCCGGCTCGGCCTCACCCGCGCGGGAACGAGCGCCAAGGGTGTCGACAAGGCGTGGAAGGATTCCGAGGACGCGAGCCTCACCTGCTTCCCCTACGAGGTCTATGCCAAGTCCGTGCGCGCCTATCGCGGCCATGTCATGGCCTGCCTTGGCGACTATCTCAAGGCGTTCCCGGTGCTTGGCGAGGCTTCGGACAAGCTCGGCTTCCTGGAACCGCCGCAGATGCAGTACTACAAGCCCGGCGGCGCCTTCCACGGCGCCCACTACGAGAGCAGCGGCCTCGACCTCGCCCATCGCGTGCTCGCCTTCCAGACCTTCCTCAATAACATCGCGGAAGGCGGCGGCACCTACTTCACGTTCCAGGACCACCTCGTCGCCCCGGCCAAGGGCAAGACGGTGATCTGGCCGGCGGGCTTTACCCACACGCACAAGGGCGAGGTCGCGCCGCGCGAGGAGAAGTACATCATCACCGGCTGGATCAGCTTCATGGGCGTTTAACCCGGAGTTCCCGCCGGTCTCACGGTCTGCGCGCCGCCCGCGGCGGCGCGGCAGATTAGCCCTGTGACCCGCTCAACCTTTTCGGGTAAAAGAAGGCCCCCACGTCGCTGCCCCGCCAACAGGAGGAACCCCTCGCAGATGACCAGCCTACGATACGAGGCGCCCGAGACGGTGGAAGACGCGGTGCGCCTGCTGGCCGATGCTGACGGCGAGGCCAGGCCGCTCGCCGGCGGCACGGACCTTCTCGTCCAGTTGCGCACGGACATGGTGCGGCCGGGCCTGATCGTCGACCTGAAGCGAATCCCGGCGCTCATGGAAGTCGCGGCGAACGGGGCAGAGATCCGTGTCGGCGCGGCGGTCTCGGGCGCTGCACTCGGCAAGAGCGAGGCCGTCAAGGCGGCATGGCCGGGCGTGGTGGAAGCGCTCGAGCTGATCGGCTCGACCCAGATCCAGGGGCGCGCCTCGCTCGGCGGCAATCTCTGCAACGGCTCGCCCGCCGCCGACAGCGTACCCGCGCTGATCGCCGCAGGGGCCGTGTGCAAGATCGCGGGCCCCGGCGGCACCCGCTCGCTGCCGGTGGAGGACGTGGTGACGGGCCCGGGCCAGCTCTCCCTCGGCCCCGGCGAGATCGTGGTCTCGTTCGTCATGCCGAAGCCGCCGGCCCGCTCGGGCGATGCCTACCTGCGCTTCATCCCGCGCACCGAGATGGACATCGCCGTGGTCGGCGCCGGCGTCGCGCTCACGCTCGACGAAGCAGGGATCTGTACCCATGCGAGGCTGAGCCTCGGTGCGGTCGCGCCCCGGCCGCTGCTGGTGGAGGCAGGCGCCGAGGCACTGATCGGCACGCGGGTGGACGACGACGCGCTCGCCAACCTTGCGGCGGCCGCGAGCGCTGCCTGCGATCCCATCGACGACAAGCGCGGGACCATCGAATACCGGGTCAAGGTGGCGGGGGTGCTGGCCAGGCGGGCCGCGCTCATCGCCCTGGAGCGTGCGAGGAGCAACGGCTGATGGCGAAGTATCATGTAACCACCAGCATCAACGGCGAGCCGACGGAGTTCCTCTGCTCGGCCGAGCAGACGCTCCTCGACGTGCTCCGCGACGAGCTGGAGCTCACCGGCACCAAGGAGGGCTGCGCCACCGGCGACTGCGGCGCCTGCAGCGTGACCGTGGACGGCACCCTCGTCTGCGCCTGCCTGATGCTCGGCACCGAGGCCGAGGGCCGCGAGATCGGCACCATCGAGGGCCTGGCCCAGGGGGACACGCTGCACCCGCTACAGCAGCAGTTCCTCGAGGACGCGGCGCTGCAGTGCGGCATCTGCACGCCGGGCTTCCTGGTCGCCGCCAAGGCGCTCCTGGACGAGAATCCGGACCCGACCGAGACGGAAGCGCGCTACTGGCTGGCCGGCAACCTCTGCCGCTGCACCGGCTACGACAAGATCATCCGCGCCGTGATGACGACGGCGGCCGAGCTGAGAGGAGAATAGTCGATGGCAACCGCCAAGCAGGAGATCGGAAACGGCAACGGCTCGCTCAAGTATGTCGGCACGCGGCCGGTCCGCCCGGACGGAGTCGACAAGGTGACCGGCAGGGCCAGGTTCGGTGCCGACATATCGCTGCCGGGGATGCTGGTGGGCCGGGTGCTCCGCAGCCCGCACGCGCATGCGCGCATCCTCTCCATCGATACCTCGAAGGCCCGGGCGCTGCCGGGCGTGAAGGCGGTCGTCACGCGTGACGAGATGCCGGAGGTTCCCTCCCAGTGGGTGCCGGCCGGCGAGGTGCAGGTCAACTACCGCGACATGTCGCAGAACGTGATGGCGCGGGAGAAGGCGCTCTACGACGGCCACGCCGTCGCCGCCGTCGCCGCGACGTCCGCCGCCATCGCCAAGCAGGCGCTCGACCTGATCGAGGTGGACTACGAGGTGCTGCCGCATGTGATCGACGTGCGCGAGGCGATGAAGCCGGACGCGCCCGTGCTGCACGACGACATGTTCACCCAGGGCGTGGAGCCGACGCCGGAGACGCCGTCCAACGTCTTCAAGAAGGTCTACTTCTCGACGGGCGACCTGGAGAAGGGATTCGCCGAGGCCGACGTGATCGTCGAGCGCACTTTCACCACTAAGCCGGTCCACCAGGGTTACATCGAGCCCCACGCGGTGGTCGCGAGCGCCGGCGAGGACGGGCAGTGCGAGGTCTGGTGCTGCACCCAGGGGCAATTCACCGTGCGCGCCTACTGCGCCAACCTGCTCGGCATCGACATCGGCAACATCAACGTGACCCCATCGGAGATCGGCGGCGGCTTCGGCGGCAAGACCGTGGTCTATCTGGAGCCGATCGCGCTCAGGCT
>WTGU01000158.1 GCA_011523425.1 Alphaproteobacteria bacterium | reverse complement strand
AGTCGGCCTCCGGGATGTCCTTGTTGCAGTTGAGCGCCATCATCACCGAGTGGCCGATGGCGACCGCGTCGGCACCCAGGGCCAGCGCCTTGGCGATGTCGCCGCCGTTACGCACGCCGCCGGCGTAGACGAGGCTGATGCTTCCGCTGGCGCCGAGGTCGTCGAGCGCCTTGCGTGCCTGGCGGATCGCGGCGATGCCGGGCACGCCGGTCTCCTCGGTCGCCAGGTGCGGCCCGGCGCCGGTCGAGCCCTCCATGCCGTCGATGTAGATGCTGTCAGGCCCCGTCTTGATCGCCATGCGCACGTCGTCGTAGACGCGGGCGGCGCCGAGCTTGAGCTGGATCGGGATCTCGGCGTTGGTGGCTTCCCTGATCTCGTTGATCTTGAGGGCGAGATCGTCAGGCCCCAGCCAGTCGGGATGGCGCGCCGGCGAGCGCTGGTCGATGCCGGCGGGCAGCGAGCGCATCTCGGCCACCTGGTCGGTGACCTTCTGCCCCATGAGATGGCCGCCGAGCCCGACCTTGCAGCCCTGGCCGATGAAGAACTCGCAGGCGTCCGCCAGCCTCAGATGGTGGGGGTTGAAGCCGTAGCGCGACTGGATGCACTGGTAGAGCCACTTCTCGGAATAGCGGCGTTCGTCGGGGATCATGCCGCCCTCGCCGGAGCAGGTTGCCGTCCCGGCCATGGTGGCGCCGCGGGCGAGCGCGGTCTTGGCCTCGTAGGAGAGCGCGCCGAAGCTCATGCCGGTGACGTAGACCGGGATGTCGAGCACGAGCGGGCGCTTGGCCTTGGGCCCGATCACCGTGGTCGTGGTGCACTTCTCGCGGTAGCCCTCGATGACGAAACGCGTGAGCGTGCCCGGCAGGAAGGTCAGGTCGTCGAAGGTGGGGATGTTCTTGAAGAGCGAGAAGCCCCGCATCCGGTAGCGGCCGAGCTCCGCCTTGATGTGGATGTCGTCGATCACCTCCGGCGAGAAGATGCTGCTCCGCCCCAGGATGTGACGGTTGCGGCTGGGCCGGTTGGCGGCGGCCTCGCGTCTGTCGCTTGCCATTGCGGGCTCCTTGCAGGGTAGCGATCGGCGAGAAGGCGCGCTCAGAGCGCGATCTTCTTCTCGGTCGGCTCGAGGTTGTCGTAGTTCCAGAGCTGCTTGCCGGCGACGATCTTGGTGAGCCCGGCGACGCCGTTCGGCGCCTCCAGCCCGTAGGTCGCGAGCTTGCGCTCGAGCCAGCGCGCCTCGACATCGGTGATCTCGCCGGGAACGGCGTCGACGCCGAGCGAGGCGATGGTGCCACCGACGAAGATCGTGCCGTCGTAGAGCGAATCGCCGAGGTTGGGGCCGGCGTCGCCGAGGATGACGATGCGGCCGCGCTGCATCATGAAGCCGGTGAACGCGCCGGCACGGCCGCCGATGAGGATGGTGCCGCCCTTCATGTCGATGCCGGTGCGCGAGCCCACGTCGCCCTTGCAGACGAGGTCGCCGCCGCGAAGCGCCGCGCCGAAGGTCGAGCCCGCGTTCTTCTCCACCACCACGACGCCGGCCATCATGTTCTCGGCGCAGGACCAGCCGACGCGGCCCTTGATGTGGACGTTGGGGCCGTCGATCAGGCCGCAGCCGAAGTAGCCGAGGCTGCCCTCGAAATCGAGCTTGAGGCGGTTGAGGATGCCGACGCCGAGCGAATGCTTGGCCAGCGGGTTCTGAACCACGATGTGGCCGTAGCCCTCGCCCATCAGCTCGCGGATGCGGAGGTTGACCTCGGTCGCCTCCAGCTCCGCCGCGTCGATCGTCGCCTTCTTGGAGAAGTCTACGTCGAAGCCCTCGGGATAGGTGTAGTTGTCGCCTTCCTCGGGCGAGAAGAAGACCTGCTGGGTGCGGCCGGCGAGCTGCTCGGCGTGCAGCCCCATGTCATGGGACTTGTGCCGGTCGGCGGGGCTCAGTTCTGCCATACCTTGACCTCCCCCTCGTAGGGATCCCAGGTGTCGATCTCGTCGGGCATGATGCTGCGGATGGCGACCTCCTCGGAGGCGAGGCCGACGAAGTCGTCGCTCTCGTAGAGCACCATGGGCTTGGCCGCCATCGTGTCCTTCGCCATGCCCAGGCTGTCGGCGGTCGCCACCAGGTAGGTGAAGACGCCGTCGAGTTCGCTCACCGAGCGGTCCATCGCGTCCTTGAGCGAATCGCCCCGCTCGATCCGGTCGGCGAGGTAGACGGCGATCAGCTCGGAATCGCAATTCGACATGAAACGATGGCCCCGGTGCTCCAGCGCCCGGCGGAACTTCCAGTAGTTGGTGAGCTGGCCGTTGTGGACCACGGAGATATCGGTGAAGGGATAGGCCCAGTAGGGATGGGCCGAGCGGATGTCGACATCGGATTCCGTGGCCATCCGCGTGTGGCCGATGGCGTGGGTGCCCTGGAAGCCGGCGAGGCTGTACTGCTCGCTCACGATGCCGGCGTCGCCCAGGTCCTTGATCAGCTCCAGCGCGCGGCCGAGGGAGAGTATCTCCGCCCCCTCGACGTCCTCGATGTAGTCGGCGAAGCGCTTAAGCCGCTGCTGGTCGCCATCGTCGTCACCGGGGAAGCGCAGGTGGTA
The DNA here is from genome assembly GCA_011523425.1 of Alphaproteobacteria bacterium. Lineage (GTDB taxonomy): Bacteria > Pseudomonadota > Alphaproteobacteria > UBA828 > UBA828 > WTGU01. The sequence continues at coordinate 5,554 of WTGU01000158.1, read as the reverse complement.
GCGGAACGCATACTCGGTCGCCGCTTCCTCGGCGAGGATCTCGGCCTCCATGCTGCGGATGCGCGCATCGACCTCCGCCTTGCGATCCTTGATCTGCTGGTGGATCTCGAAGCCCTTGCCGATGTCCTCCTGCTCCGCCACCTTGAAGCGCATCACGTGGTCGGAGCCTGCCGGAATGCCGTAGATGGCGAAGCCGGTGGAATCCGGCCCGCGGTGCTTCAGCGCCTGAAGCATCGCTGTCATCTCCGTGCCGATGTCTCCGCTCGATCCCCGGTGGATCAGTCCTGCTATGCCGCACATGGGCGCCTCGTCTCTCGGGTTGGTCAGGGCAGGCAGTCGAGATAGGTCTCGACGTCCCATTCGGTGACGGTGGACATGAAGCGCTCCCACTCGTCGCGCTTGTAGTGCATGAAGACCTTGAACATCTCGTCCGGCAGCGCCGCCTTGATGACCTCGTCGCTCTCCAGCGCATCGAGCGCATCGCCGAGCGACATCGGCAGCTTCTTCACCAGCTTGCCGGCCTCCATGGCCTGGTAGATGTTGCGCTCCTCTGGCTCGCCCGGGTCGAGGTCGCGGCTGATGCCGTCGTCGAAGGCCTTGAGAATGGCGCCAGCCATCAGGTACGGATTGACCATCGAATCGACCGAGCGGTACTCGAATCGGCCCGGTGCCGAGACGCGCAGGCCGCAGGTCCGGTTCTGGTAGCCCCAGTCGGCGAAGACTGGCGCCCAGAAGCCCGTATCCCACAGCCGCCGATACGAGTTGACCGTGGAGGAGCCCAGCGCGGTGAGCGCGGCAAGGTGCTCCATCACGCCCCCGATGCATTGCAGGCCGACCGGCCCGGGCTTGTGGGCATCCAGCTTGGGATCCGGCATGAACAGGTTCTCGCCGCCCTTCCAGTAGCTGAAGGTGTCGTCCATGCCGGCGATCGGGTCCTGATGGAGCGCGTTGACCTGCTGCGCCCCGCCCGACCAGAGCGAGACGTTGTGGTGGCAGCCGCTGGCCGAGACCCCCATGAAGGGCTTCGACATGAAGCAGGCGATGACGCCGTGCTCGCGCGCGACCTGGGCGCAGATCTGGCGGTAGGTGGTGAGCCGGTCGGCGGTCCTCAGCGCGTCGTCGAAGGTGAAGTTGAGCTCGAGCTGGCCGGGCGCGTCCTCGTGATCGCCCTGGATCATGTCGAGCCCCATGGCCTGGGAGTACTCGACCACCTGCATGAAGATCGGCCTGAGCTCCTCGAACTGGTCGATGTGGTAGCAGTTGGGCTTGGTCACGCCGCCGTCGGTGCCGCCGTCTGCGCCGCGCTTCAGCCACATCATCTCGGGCTCGGTGCCGTGGCGCATCTGCATGCCGTGCTTGGCCTGGAACTCGTCGTGGATGATCCGCAGGTTGCCGCGACAGTCCGAGGTCAGGTGGCCGCCGGGGTTCTCCCGCTCCTCGCGGTTGCGGAAGCAGGTGCAGAAGACGCGCGCGACGCGCTTGTCCCAAGGAAGCTGGACGAAGGTCTCGGGATCGGGAATGCCGACCAGTTCGGACGCCTCCGGCCCGTAGCCGATGTAATTGGAGTGGCGGTCGGTGAAGAGATTGGCCGTGGAGCCGTAGACGAGCTGAAAGCCGCGCTCGGCGATCTGCTCCCAATGATCGGCGGGGATGCCCTTGCCGACGATCCGCCCGGTGACCGAGACGAACTGGTAGTAGATATAGGTGACGCCCAGCTCGTCGATCTTGGCGCGCACCTGCCGCACCAGCTCGGCGCGGCCCTCCCGGTTCACGTGGGCCTCGAGATCGGTCATCTGCGCTTCCTCCCTGGCGGTCGCGTGGCCTCGTCAGCTCCACGGGAAGGGGCTGTTGGAGGTCGGGTGAAGGCGGCCCTCGGCAAAGCGCGAGAAGCGGAAGGGCTGCAGCAGGGCGCTCTCGCGGCCCAGCAGCTCTTCGGCGACCAGCTTGCCGACGGCGAGCATCTTGTAGCCGTGGTTCGAATCGGCGATCACGTAGCAGTTCTCGCGGAAGCGGTCGAAGACGGGGAAGCTGTCCGCGGTGAACGCGCCGATCCCGCCCGAGGGCTCGTCGCGCCAGCGCGCGATCTGGCCTCTGTAGCGGCCCTGGCAGAAGGCGAGCGCCGAGCACCACATCTCCTTGAACTCGTCATCGACGATGAACTCCGGCGATTCCGGCCCGTAGGGGTCGATCGCTACGTCGGCAGCCGGCGTCTCCACCTTGTAGGGCGCGGCGCCGCCCTGGACGCCGCCGAAATTGAAGTCGGGCTTGTAGTAGATGCCCCACATCTCGTCGGTGATCAGCCTGCCGTCCACGTCGGAATAGAGGGGCTCGTCGGAATCGACGTGGATGACCGGCGGCATCGACCCGGCATCCGTCATGCCGAACGAGGGCTCGACGCCGAGGGTACCCTCCTCGAGGCACCAGAAGCGCCACATCGCGACATCGCGGTGCACCGTGCCCTCGAGGTCCTTCAGGTCGATGCGATCCGGCAGATCCAGCATGTCCCAGATGCGGGGCACCCAGGGGCCCGCGCCGACGACGACCTGATCGATACCGATGCTGCCTTCGCTGGTCTCGACCGAGGTCACGGCCTTCGAGTTGGCGCCGAAGCCGAAGCCCGTGACCTCGACACCGGTGAGGATGCGCACGCCCGTGCCCTCCGCCTTGGCCGCGAGCCCCAGCATGGAGGCGCGGTTGTTGGCGTAGCCGCCCTTCTTCTCGTGCAGGATGGAGGTCACGCCCGGCGCCCGCCAGTCGCCGAACAGCCGCTGCATGTAGCGCGCGCAGTCGGCCTCGCCCTCGACGAACTCGGATTCGTAGCCGATCGCCCGCTGCTGCTCGGCGATTTCGGCAACCTGCCCGTGCATGCTCTCGGGGCTGATCTGCATGTAGCCCACGGGGTGGTAGTGGTAGGCCTCGGGGTCGCTTTCCCACACCTCGACACAGGCGGCCATCAGCTCGCGCATCGCGGGCTGGTAGTAATTGTTGCGGACCACGCCGCAGGCGATGCCGGAGGCGCCGGCGGCGATCGCAGTCTTGTCCACTACCGCGATGTCGGCGCCGCTGCCGCGCCCCTCCGCCTCCAGCCCGAGGGCCAGGTGATAGGCCGTGCTCAGGCCGTGAATTCCGGCACCGATGACCAGATACTTGACGTGGCCCGGGAGCGCCATCCATCCGCCTCCTCGGCATTGCGGGACCGAATTTCGGGGGCGGACTCAAGCCGGGGGGCCGACATTTGTCAAGCCAATTGTGCGCCAATCGCCAAACCAATGGCATAGCTGATGTGACCAATTGTGTACCAATTGTAATAAATGGTTGAACGATTCTCAGAAATTGATTAAAGCAATGGGACGCGCGCGGTCCACCCGCTGCCTGCAGTGCCGTGGGACAACCGTCGGGCGATACGCGACGACTGATGGGCTGGTGCGATGGAGGCAGAAGGCACACGGTCCGGAGACGGGAACGGCGGCGCACCGAGGACGGCCGATTCGGCTGCCGACTCGATCGCGGCCCGGCTTGCGCAGCAGATCCTCGACGGCTCTCTGACGATGGGTGACCGCCTGCCCCCCGAGCGGAGCCTCGCCGAGTCCTTCTCCGCGTCGCGCGGCACGGTGCGCGAGGCGCTGCGCTCGCTGTCGGCGCGAGGACTGGTGGCGCGCCGGGTAGGCAGCGGCACCTTCGTCATCTACGAGCCCCAGCTCGGCGATACCGACGTGTCCGAGATCACCTCGCCACTCGAACTGGTCGAGGTCCGTGCTGCCATCGAGCCGCAGATGGCGCGGCTGGCGGTTCGCAACGCCACCGCGCGCGACATGGCCGCTCTGGAGCGGGCGCTTGCCGAGATGGAAGGGCAGGAGGACCCCGAGCGGTTCTCGCTGACCGACGAGATGTTCCACCTCCGGCTGGCGGAGGCCACCCACAACCCGCTGCTCGTGGACATCTATCACCGAATCAACCACGTCCGCACCCACCAGCAGTGGGATTCGATCAAGAACAAGATCCTCACGCCATCCCAGATCTCCGCCTACAACGGCGAGCATCGGGCGCTGCTGGTGGCGCTCTCGCTACGCGATGCCGAGCGCGCCGTAGAGGTGGTCACGGCCCACATGGAGCGCGCGCGCGCCGACCTGATGGCCAGCGCCGGCTGAATCTTCCGCCCCACCGCCCCTCCCTGCTGCCGACGCCTGCGCCGGCAGACGATTTCGGGGTGAGACGCCGCGGCGATTGTGTTTAGATTGGGCCGACGATCGCCTCCGCCCCGACGCGGAGGTCGCACGGCGCGTCACGATCTATTGCTGCCGCTGGATACGGGCTGGACGCGGGCCCCGCAGCGCGGCGCCACAGGGGAGACAGCCATGAACGAGGAACGAATTCTCAAGCAGATGGTGAAGCGCGATCCGGTGCGGGGCGCCGCCGCAACCAGGCGGCAGGTGCTGCAGGGCATCGGTGCAGGCGCGCTCGCGCTCGGCGCGGGCGGCGCCTTCGCGGGCGGGGCCCGGGCCGCCGACGAGCTGACGATGCTGACGTGGGACGGCTATGTCGACCCGCGCGTGCTCGACGGCTTCACCGAACAGTACGACACCGGGATCAAGTACGAGCTTCACACCTCCGACCCGGATTCGGTCAACAAGCTCCGCGCCGGCGAGACCGCCATCTGGGACATCATCAACCTGAACAACCCGTGGGCGCGCGAGATGATGTGGCCGGAGGGGCTGATCGTCGAGCTCGACCGTGCCCGCTTCGAGCCCTACTTCGAGGCGATGCTGCCGATGTTCCATCCGCCCTACAAGTGGGCGATGAGCCTCGACAACGAGCATCTGCTCGGGGTCTGTCAGCGGGTGGATACCTTCGACTTCGTCGTCAACACCGACGTGATTTCGGCCGACATGGCGAAGGACGAGGGCTGGGATCTCTTCAACAATCCCGACATGGCCGGCCGCTACGGCATCCTCGCCTACGACAACTGGAACATCATGCACATCTGCATGGCCGCCGGCCTGCACCCGTTCAAGGAGAAGACCGACGACCAGGTCGCGATCTTCGAGGAAGCCGCCAGGCGGCTCATCAACGGCGCGAAGATGGTCTCGGACGACTTCGTGGCGGTGAACCTCGCCGTGGTCAACGGCGAGATCGACATGTACTTCGGCGGCGGCACCTACTCGATCTCCGCGGCCCGGCTCGACGGTCTCACCAACCTCTATCACGTGGTGCCGAAGAGCGGGCCTGCCGACGGCAAGGGCGGGATCAACTGGATCGAGCTCAGCTCGGTGGTCAACAATCCAGACCTGCACCCGAAGGCCATGGACTGGATGGAGTACATCCTCCAGCCCGACACCTCCTACGCGGTGGCAACCGCCGGCGGCTTCCTGCTCCCCGTGGGGCAGATGTCGCAGCCGGAGCTGCTCGCCAAGTTCACGGCGGAGGAGCTCGACTCCTTCCAGTGGGACGAGTTCGACTACCGTATTTCGCACTCCGTCGAGTACGACGTGGTGCCGGACTACAACCGGCTCTACGACATCTACACGGCGGCGCGGCGCGAGAAGTCGTAAGCCCG
>WTGU01000032.1 GCA_011523425.1 Alphaproteobacteria bacterium | reverse complement strand
TCGTGAAGGACGTGGTCGGGCCCAAGGGCTGCGTCAGCATCGTCATGCCGCAGGAAGGGCAGGACCACGCCGCTTCCGACGACATCGATTCCCACACCAAGACCAACGCGCTGCTCTGCCATTCGAGCGAGATCGACGAGGCCAACAATTTCGTGCACGAGGACGAGTGGGTCGACATGGCCGACGAGCCGAGCCATCAGGAGCTGTGCGACCGGGAGCAGGCGTTCCTGCTCAAGGCGATCCGCGAGGACATCGACCTCTCGGAGCACATGGATAGCGCGGTCAACAGCCTGCGCATCGTCATCGCGGCCGACGAGAGCATCAAGCGGCGGGAGGTCGTGCATCTCGCCTAACGCCTGACGGGCGCAGCGATTCGACGGGACGTTCATGGGAAGGCCAAGGGAGCCCAAGGGGAGACACATCATGGCATCGGCCGATCTCGAGCTTTGCTACCTGACGGCGAGCGAGGCGCTAGCACGCTTCAAGGCGCGCACGCTATCGCCGGTGGAGCTGCTGGACGCGCAGATCGCGCGCGCGCAGGCGATCAATCCCAAGGTCAACGCCATCACCTACGACTTCTTCGACCGGGCGCGCGAGCAGGCGAAGAAGGCCGAGGCCAAGTACGGAAAGACCGACGGCCGGCTGCGCGCGCTCGAGGGCGTGCCGGTGGCGATCAAGGACTTCCACCCGGTCAAGGGCGAGATCACCACCTTCGGCTCGAAGATCTTCGAGGACTTCCGCCCCGACTACACCGCTGCGACGGTGGACCGGCTGCTGCGCGCCGGCGCCATCATGCACATGCGCACGACGTCGCCGGAGTTCGCCTATTCCGGCGCCACCCACAGCCCGCTCTGGGGGATCACGCCCAATCCGTGGAACCTGGAGTACACCTCGGGCGGCTCATCGGGCGGCGCGGGCGCGGCGGTCGCCGGCGGCATGACCACGCTCGCCGACGGCACCGACGGCGGCGGCTCGATCCGCATCCCCTCGTCCGCCTGCGGTCTCTTCGGCTACAAGCCCCCCTTCGGCCGCAATCCGCTCGACCGGGACCATCCGCTGGAGACGATCCTGCACTACGGCCCCATGGTCCGCAGCGTCGCCGACGCCGCGCTCATGCAGAACGTCATGTCGGGGCCGCATCCGGACGATCTCAGTAGCCTCCCCAACAAGGTGCGGCTGCCGACCACCTACGACGACATCCGCGGCTGGAAGGTCGCCTTCTCCATGGACCTCGGCTACCTGCAGATCGACCCGGAGGTGCAGGCGAACACGCGGCGCGCGGCCGAGACGCTGCGCTCGCTCGGGTGCACCGTGGAGGAGGTCGACATCGGCTGGAACTTCGGTGTCCTCGATTGCTGGATGACCTGGTGGGAGGGCCTCTTCGCCGGGATCGCCGGCCATCTGCTGCCCCGCTGGCGCTACGAGATGGACCCGTTCGTCGTCAGGCTGCTCGAGAGCGGGCTGGGCCACAGCGCCGCGCGCCTCTACCAGTGCCAGGTGTTCCGCGGCTGGATGTGGCAGCAGCTGCAGCCGATCCTCAAGTCCTACGACATCCTGATCTGCCCGACCCTCGCGGTGCCAGCGGTCAAGGCCGACCATGACGACGCGGACCCCGATTTCGAGATCAACGGCGTCCGCCTGCCGGCCTATGTCGGCTGGGTCTGCACCAACCCCTTCAACCTGATGAGCCAGTGTCCGGCGATGAGCGTGCCGACCGGCTTCTCCTCCTATGGCGTGCCCACCGGCATGCAGATTGTGGGCCGGCCCTACGACGATCACGCCGTGTTCCGCGCCGCCGCCGCCTTCGAGGGCGCGACGCAGCCCTGGCAGGGCAGGCGGCCCGCGATCTAGCCCGCAGGGGAGTTCCGATGAAGCTCTACACGTGGGGGCGCGCGCCCAATCCGCGCCGGGTCCTGATCTACGTCGCCGAGAAGGACATCGAGCTCGAGGTGGTGGAAGCCGGCGAGGGCGCACACCTGAACGACGACTATCTCGCCCGCTACGAGGGGCGGATGGTGCCGATGCTGGAGCTCGACGACGGCACGCAGATCGGCGAGGCGATGGCGATCTGCCGCTATCTGGAGGAGGCGTACCCGGCGCCGCCGCTCTTCGGCGTGAACCGCGTCGACCGCGCCCGCGTCGACATGTGGGAGCGGCGCGCGGAGACCGAGGGCTTCGCCGGCGCGGCCGAGGTGTTCCGCAATGCCACTCCCGCCTTCGCCGGCCGGGGCCTGCCGGCCTTCGAAGAGCCGATCGAGCAGATCCCGGCCCTGGTCGAGCGCGGCAGGCAACGCCTCGCCCGCTTCTATCGACGCATCGACCGACAGCTTGCGGACAACCGCTTCATCGCCGGGCCGCGCTTCAGCGTCGCCGATATTACCGCGCTCTGCGTCGTCGACTTCGCGACCAAGGCCGCCAAGGCCGGGCTGCCGGAGGACTGCGCCAACGCGATGCGCTGGCACGCGGAGGTCTCCGCCCGCCCCAGCATCGCGGGCTAGCCGCGCCCCGGCGGCCGGGCGCCCTGCTTGCCGCGGGTGCGGGCACACCCTAGACTCGGCCCATGGGCGAGGGCGACGAGAAGGACGGCGAGGCACAGACCTTCGAGAGCGCGATGAGCGAGCTTGAGGGGATCGTGCATGAGCTGGAGGCGGGCGATACCGGCCTCGAAGCGGCGATTGCCGCCTACGAACGCGGCGTCCGGCTGAAGAAGTTCTGCGAGGAGAAGCTCCGGCAGGCCGAGCTCCGCGTCGAGAAGATCGACGGCGATGCGGCCGGCGCCGTCCGGACCGAGCCGTTCGAGACCGGCTGAGAGGCGCCCGGGTGACGACGCTGGAAGAAGCGCTCCGCGAGGCAGCGGAGGCCGTGGACACGGCGCTCGATTCACTGGTTCCCCTGACCAACGGCGAGAACGGACGCCTCTACGAGGCGATGCGCTATTCGCTCTTTGCCGGCGGCAAGCGGCTGCGCCCCTTCCTGGTCCTCTCGGGCGCCGACCTCTTCGACGTGCCGCGCGCCTGGTCGGTCAACACCGCCGCCGCCATCGAGATGGTGCACACCTACTCACTCGTCCACGACGACCTGCCGGCAATGGACGACGACGACCTCAGGCGCGGCAAGCCCACCTGCCACGTCGCCTTCGACGAGGCGACGGCGATCCTGGTCGGCGATTCGCTGCTGACGCTCGCTTTCGAGGCGGTCACGGCGCCCTCGGGCCATCCGGACGCAGGCGTGCGCGCAGCGCTCGCCTGCGCGCTCGCACGCGCCGCCGGCGCCGACGGGATGGCCGGCGGCCAGGCGATCGACCTGGCGGCGGAGACCCGCGAGCTCGGTCTCGACGAGATCGTCCGCCTGCAGCAGCTCAAGACCGGGGCGCTGTTCGGCTTCTCCTGCGAGGCCGGCGCCATTCTCGCCCGCGAGGACGGCGCGGCCCGCGTGGCGCTTCGCGACTACGCCGCCCGCATCGGTCTCGCCTTCCAGATCGCCGACGACCTGCTCGATCACGAGGGCTCGGAGGCGGATCTCGGCAAGGCCGTGGGCAAGGATGCCGCCGCCGGCAAGGCGACCTTCGTCGGCCTGCTCGGCGCCGAGGAGGCACGCCGGCGGGCGGGCGCTCTGGCGGACGACGCCATCGCCGCGCTCGGCCGCTTCGACGACAGGGCCGAGCCGCTCCGCGCCGTCGCCCGCTACATCGTGGAGCGGCGCCACTGAGCCGCCAGACGCAGGTCAAGGAGCGGCTCGACACCCTGATGGTTGCGCGCGGCCTGGCCGAGACCAGGACCAAGGCGCAGGCGCTTCTGCTGGCAGGCCGCGTGTTCTCGGGCGAGCGGCGCCTCGACAAGCCCGGCCTCCGCGTCGAGTCCGACCTCGCGCTTACGGTGCAGGGCGCGGCGCATCCCTGGGTCTCGCGCGGTGGGGTGAAGCTGGATCACGCGCTCACCTGCTTCCGCATCGATCCGCAGGGGCTCACGGCCCTCGATATCGGCGCGTCGACCGGGGGCTTCACTGACGTGCTGTGTAAGCGCGGGGCGCGGCGGGTCTACGCGGTCGATGTCGGCTACGGCCAGCTCGCGGACAGCCTGCGGAACGATTCGCGCGTCACGGTGCTGGAGCGGACCAACGCCCGCCACCTCACCGCCGCCCACGTGCCGGAGCCGGTGGACCTCATCGTCTGCGACGCGAGCTTCATCGGCCTGCGCACGGTGCTGCCGGCCGCGCTCGCGCTGGCCGCGCCGGGCGCGCGCCTCGTCGTCCTCATCAAGCCGCAGTTCGAGGCGGGCCGGGGCCGCGTGGGCAAGGGCGGCATCGTTCGCGACGTGGCGGTTCACGAAGAGGTCTGTGCCACCATCCGCGACTGGCTGGAGGCCGCGCGCTGGCCGGTCACGGGCCTCGTCGAAAGCCCGATCACGGGACGCGACGGCAACACCGAGTTTCTGATCGCCGCGCGCCGCGCGCCCTGAGGCAGGGCGGCGGGGGCGAGGGGGCGGAGCGCGCTATCGCCCGACCAGATCGGCCGCGATGCGCTTCGCGCGGTCGGTGAAGCCCGCCACGCTCTCGCCCTCGAAGCGCTGGCGAAAGCGCTCGGCGGCTTCGGCGATGTGGGCCTCGATCTTTTCCTGCGAGGGCTTCCGCTTGGCCGGGACGAGCTCGCGCAGCACCGCCTCCGCAGCGAGCAGGCGGCAGGCCTGATCGACGACCAGCAGTTCCAGAGCCAGGATCAGCTCGTCCCTTTTGTCGAGCTCCTCCTGAATGTTCCGCGGGATCGGCATCGTTTCACTCCCCTGACCGCGACCGCTATCCTGCGCCCGAGAGACGGCGATCTTACTCGAAAGCGACGGAAACATCGTGGGACGACGCGGCGGACGCGGCGCAGCCAAGGCGCCATCGAAGCGGCGGTGGCTTCGCTACGGCATCATCGTCGGGATTCTTCTGCTGTTCGTGATCGTCTACGAGACCGGACAGCAGCTCCGCCGCGGCGGCGCAGGCACCGAGGGGCAGACGACGGAGACCGGCGCCGAAGAGGCAGCCGATCCCGAGGACACCCTGCGCCGGCTCAGGCGCTATTACCGGAGCCACGACCTGCCGGGCGGCTGGGAGACCGGCGACATCATCCGCGGCGAGACGGGCGCGGCGGAGGTGACGCTCCACTTCTCCCCCGGCATCCGCTCCCGCCGCCACGGCGAGGCGGCACGGCCCCGCGAGATCGGGCCGCACAATGCCTGCCCGACCGGGGAATCGGGCCTCTGGGGCGAGCTCGCCGAGCGGACCTTCGAGATCGAGGTGAACGACAAGACCGGGGTGATCGACCGCTTCGCCTGCGCCGCGCCGGCGCCGGCCGGCTGAGGATACGGGCCGCCGCCGCCTCAGACGGGCACTGGATCGATGAGCACGTCGGCCTCGCTGTCCGCCCTGCCGCGCCACTGGGCGACGAGGCGCATGCCCGCGGCCTTCTCGTCCGATGACATCTCCTTGACCACCGCTTCGAGGGCGGTGAGCGCGCTGCCGATGCCGTGCCGGGCGGCGAGCGAGAGCCACAGGAAGGCCTGCACGCGGTCCCTCTTCACGCCCTCGCCTGCCAGGTACATGTGGCCGAGACGGGCCTGGGACTGGTAGTGCCCCGTTTCCGCCGCCTTGCGGTACCACTCGGCGGCGCGGGCGTTGTTCCGGGGCACGCCGTTGCCCTGGCCGTAGAGCACGCCGAGGTTGAAGCGGGCGTTGGCGTCGCCGCCGCGGGCCGCGCGCCGCAGCCAGCGTACCGCCTCCGCCATGTCCTGGGCGACGCCGCTGCCCATGGCGTACATCGCGCCGACGTTGCTCTGGGCCAGCACGTTCCGGCCCTCGGCCGACTTGAGATACCAAGCGAAGGCCGCCGCCGCGTCGGCCTCGACGCCGTCCCCGTTGGCATGGAGCGAGCCGACCCAGGCCTGGGCCTCGGCGTTGCCCGCCTCGGCGAGCGGCAGCCAGAGAGCCCGCGCCCGCTCGAAGTCGCGGGCCATGTAGGCGCGGCGCCCCTCCTCGATCGCTTCGGCCTCGCGCTCCGCGCGCGCAGCCCTCGCGCCGGCCTCGCCGGCCTTCGCCCGGCGCCGCCCGCTACGGGACGGTCCGCTCGCTCTTCTTGTAGACATAGACGCAGTCCATGTCCTCGTCGCCGTCGCGCACCGGCTCGCCGTCGGCCTTGAGCCGGCGCAGGAAGTAGTCCTGGACCGTCTGCGCGGCGTAGAAGGTGAGCGCCTGCTTGTAGAGCCAGGGATCGGCGGCCTCGTCCACCTTGTGGACGTCGCGCAGGGTCTTCTTCGGGTCGGCCGCTATTCCCACGTAGTAGTCGCCGAAGTCCCCGCCGAACTCCCTGATGTAGGCGAGGATCTCGTACTTGATCTGCTGAACGCTGTAGACCATCAGCGCGCGGCGGCCGCGTAGAGCGGGGCCGACCAGTGGAGCTCGTGACGCTTCAGCACGCGCCCGATCACGTAGGCCTGCAGCAGAAGGGCGGCGCGGTCCCGCTCGAGGGGGAGCTTCTTCAGGCTGGTGCGGGGCCGCGACGGCGTGCCGAAGCGCCCCAGCTCCTCCTGCAGCGCCGCCGCCGTGGCGCCGGCCTCGTCGAGGGCGGCGCGCAAGGCCGCGAGCGTGCCGGAATCGACGGGCCCTGCGGCGGCGAGCCTGACCCGGGCCAGCGTCTCCTCGAGCGCGGTGGGCTGCAGCACGATGCTCAACAGATGGCCCTCGCCCCGCAGCAGGATCAGGTTAGGCAGGAGCCAGTGGACGGTCGCGGGCGCGCCGGAAAAATCGGAGGCCGTGTCGAGAACAATCGCGTCGGCATTTCCCTTCTTCGCAGGCCTGGCCTCGGGCGCGAGGGAGCGCAGCAGCGCGCGGCCGAGGAGCTTCCAGTTGGCGTCGTACTCCACCCGGAAGCTCTCGGCGTCGTCCCCGGCCTCTGCGTCCTCGAGGGCGAGAGTATCGGCCACGTCGCCCAGCCGGTCGGCGAGCGGGGCGGCCTCCGGGTCGAGATTGACGAAGAGGAGCGGCCCCTCGCTTTCCACCGTGACCGGCAGCAGGCGCTCGGGCCGAAAGCCGAGATACTGGCGCATGGTCGGCGTGTCGTCGCCGAGCTCGTCGGCGGCGATCACCCCGCGATCGCGGCTGTAGCCGCACGAGGTGAACGAGCACTTCGTCTTGGAGCCGGTCTGGCACTGGGCCGGCACGAAGCGGCAGCCGCCGTGCTGGGCGAGATTGTAGCGCCCGATCAGCCCGTCGCTGCCGCGCTGCACATGAACGCCGTGATTGCCGACGGTGTAGGGCAGGAGGTCGCCGACGTTCGGAATGTCGCGATGGGAGCCGATGCAGATCCAGCTCCGCGTCCAGATCTTCTCGTCCTCAAGGTCGGCGAAGACCTTGGAGCGATAGGCGATGGGCGTGAGGATGCGGGCCCTGCCGAAGGGCCCGCGCGACGGCTTGTAGAGGGCAGGATCCTGGAGATCGACGCCCTCGTCCATGTAGTCGAGATCGGGCCGCATCGTCATCGGGCCAGACCCTCGGCCGCGCCGCGCCGGGGCGGGTGCGCCACCCGCCCCGTCCGCGCCCGAAGCGAGCCGCTATTTCCGCTTCTTGTTGAGCGGCGGATCGTAATCGGCGCGACCGCGATGCTGGATGGCGCTGCGCGGCGGCGGCGGCAGCGGGCCGTCCTGCGAGAAGCGGTCGAGCACGTTCTTCACCAGCCGCGAGATGTTGTTCTTCTCGGGATCGCCGTTGTTCCACGGCAGCGAGCCGCAGAAGGCGATCGAGCTGAAGGCGAAGCAGGCGCCGCCGTTGGGCGTCTCGTGATAGGCGATGTCCGAGCGCACGCGCGGGTGCTGGGTGCCGTCGAGGCCCTGCTGGTTGAAGCCGAAGTCCTCCATCACCAGCAGGTAGCCCTCGGTGTGGCGGCCCGCCGAGGTCGCGGTGATCAGCGTGTGCGGCGGCGAGCCGAGCAGGGTGTCGACGATGTCGAGCTCGGTGCCGGCGGCACCGCCGCCGACCAGGCCGAAGTTGCCGATCTTCTCGTCGTAGCCGATGCCCTCGTAGGCCCACGAGACGCGCGGATCGTTGCTCTCCGGCGTGCGCGAGTAGTAGCTGGAGATGTCGAAGCCTTCCGACGACATGCCGGTGCCGGCGACCGAGTGCAGGTAGCGCCCACGATAGCGCCACATGCCGCCGAGCTCGCCGGTCGACTGGTGGTAGTACTCGCCGGGATCGGCACGCCAGGTCCTGATGCCGGATTCGCATCGGCGCATCTCGGTGATGATGCCGCGGCCGAGATGGTCGTAGGCCGGATGGTAGGAGTGGATCCAGTAGAAGCCGTCCGCGCCCATGTACATGAAGCGGCCGCCGCGCTGGGTGTAGTCGTGGATCGCGTCGAGCTGCGGGCCGGAGTTGTGCTCCGGATGCGAGCCCGTGATCACGACGTTGTAGTTCTCCAGCCGCGCGAGGCCGTCATAGTTCACGTCCTCGTCGGTGATGACGTCGTACTTGTAGCCAAGCTGATTGAGCCAGTAGATCAGGTGCAGGTCGGCGGGATACTGCCACGGCGCCTGCATCAGGAAGTGGTCGTACTGCGGCCGGATGCTGAGGATCGGCCTGAGCCGGGACGAGAGGCAGAGGCCGCTGCCGTCGGTATGGGTGTCGTAGATCGAGCCGCCATACTCGCGGTGCTCGGCCAGGAACATGTTCTGGTGCTGCATGATCGGCACGCGGTAGACCAGCAGCTCCGCCCCGCCGGCGTTGTTGGCGAGATGCTCGTTGGCGTAGGCCATGTAGCTGATCGTCGGCATCATCACCGCGATCTTGGCCTGCTCCTCGCCGGGGCGCGGCACCACGAAGAAGGGGATGTAGTCCTCGTCGCCTTCGTCCGTGGTGAGCTTCACGCAGTAGGAATCGCTCTCGTAGTTCGCCGGGACGGTCCACTCGAAGTCGACTTCCCAGCGCGCATCGTCCACGTCGTCGTCGTGGAAGTGGATGGCGCCGTACTCGCTCTGCGCGTGCTTCCAGTCGAAGTTGTCGCCCGAGTGGTTGTGGCCGGTCATGGCCCGGGTCGGGCAGTTGACGATCTGCGCATCCAGCAGATAGGGCCCGTGGTCCTTGCCGACGATGGTGTCGATGCCGTCGGAGAAGTCCCAGGCGGCGACGATCGTCTCGGAGAGCGCGCCGGTGGGGCCGGAGTTGCGCCGCTCGGTCATGCCGCGCTGGGCGCCGAGCTTCATGGTCTCGATCTCTTCGCGGCTGAGCGCGCGGTTGCAGATGCGCGGGCCGTCGATCTTCCCGTTGTAGTGGCCGTTGATGACGATGCCCGCCGGCACCGACGACCGCGCGGTGGGATCGTCGCTGTGCGCGCCGGTATAGCCTGCGATGACCGCGGGGCTCGCGTCGTGCCGGACCGGCCCTGCGATCTTCTCCTTCGCGGGTCTGATCACCGGGTCGAGGGCGTAGACCACCTGCGGCTCGTGATAGAGGATCGCCTGCCCGGACTCGGCGTCGTAGGTCGCGGCGAGGAAGTGCCAGGCATGGTCGCGGAGCGGCGCGCCGGTCGTGACCTTCTTCCCGTTGATGCGGAGCTCGGCGCAGCCGTCCTCGTTGATGAAGAGGCCGTAGCCCTTGTTCCTGTGCCACTTGGTGACCAGGCCCTGGGCGCCGTGCTTCCAGTACTTCGGATGAGTCTTCGGCGTCGTCGGCCACACCCAGCACTGGAGCGTGAAGCTCTGCGCGCGGAGCTGGGAGCAGTCCTCCACGAAGCCGTAGGAGCCGCTGTGGATGACCTGACGGCGGCCCTTGTAGGTGCCGTTGAGCGCCGCCCGCCGCCTGCGCTCGATCAGGCCCGGCCCGCGCGGGTTGGTGTCGCCGTTGATCATCTTCACGAGCTGGGCGTCGTACTTCTTCGGCCCATCGCAATTCACGTAGAAGCGGATCGTATCGCCGGGATGGACGCCGAACTTGTCCGCATATCCCGTCAGTCTCATCCAAGCCATCGACTGTGTCTCCTTATCGCGCGGGCTTGATCGACCGCTCGCGCGCCGTGTTCGGTTACCGCGTGGGGTCCTCGCGTCGGGGCGCGTCCTAGGATGCGGCCCAGTTGTCGTCGCGACGCTTCCAGCCCTGGTGGAAGTGCTCGGGGAAACCGTCGGTCTCCGGGAACTCGTCCAGCCGCATCAGGAAGATGTCGTGCTGCGGATCCTGCTCGTTGTCGTACACCTTGTCGGAGACGAACTCCGGCGGCACGCCGCGGATGCCGGAACAGCGGGCGATGCGCCATTCCTTCTCGATCTTGGTGCAGACCACCACGAGCTTGCCCTTCGCCGGCTGTGCCCGCATCCGCAGCAGCACGCGGTTGAGCTGGAAGTCCTCGTGGATGCCGCCGCTGATCTCGGTGGTGTCGCCCTGCGTCGCGCAACGCAGGATCGAGCATCCGGCGACGCCCTTCATGGACTCGATACATGCCTGGTGCTCTTCGATGAGACGGTCCCGTTCGGGACTACCTTTCGGCGGGATGCGGATCATTCTGGGTCTCCCCCTCGCGTGTTCACTCTCGGCCCTCGAATGCCTAGATCGTCAGGTACTTGTCGACGACCTCGTCGGTCAACTGGTCGATGGGGCCACCCTCCACGACCAGACCGTTGTCCATGATGACGAACTCGTGCGAGAGCTCGCGCGCGACCTTGATGTGCTGCTCGGTGAGCACGAGCGTGAGCCCGACCTCGGTGTTGAGCCGCATGATCGTGGCCTCGAGCTCCTGCACGATGTTGGGCTGGATGCCCTCCGTCGGCTCGTCCAGCAGCAGGATCTTCGGGTCGGTCGCGAGCGCCCGCGAGATCGCGAGCTGCTGCTGCTGACCGCCCGAGAGCTGCCCCGCCCGCTTGTCCAGGTTCTCGGCGAGATAGGGAAAGAGGTCGAGGCACATGTCGGGGATCTTGCGGCGCTTGTCGTTGCGGGCGAAGGTCCCGAGCAGGATGTTCTCGCGCACCGAGAACTTGGGCAGGATGCCGCGCCCCTGCGGGATGTATCCCATGCCGATCTCGGAGCGCTGATGCGTGGGCATGTTGCTCGCGTCCTCGCCGGCGATCCTGAGCGTGCCGGTCATGCGCGTGGTCAGCCCCATGATGGTGCGCACCAGCGTCGTCTTGCCGACTCCGTTCCGCCCGAGCACCGCCATGCAGTGGCCGTGCTGCACGCCCAGGCTCACGTTCTGCAGGATCGGCGTCTTCCCGTAGTAGGAAGTGACGCCTTCGAGCTCAAGCAGCATCGCTGATGCCCTCGGCGCCGAGATAGACCTCGCGCACCTTCGGATCGTTTTCCACCTCGTGCATGGGGCCCTCCGCCAGGGTCTTGCCCAGGTGCATGAGCGTGATGATGTCGGCGATCTCGCGCACGAAGGCCATGTCGTGCTCGACCACCACCAGCGTGTGCGTTCCCTTGAGGCGGTTGAAGATCTCGGAGGTGCGGTGGGTCTCCTGCTCGGTCATGCCGGCGGTGGGCTCGTCCATGAGCAGGAGCCGCGGATCCTGGGTAAGCACCATGCCGATCTCGAGCCACTGGGTCTCGCCGTGGCTCAGGTTGCCGCCGAGCTCGTCCAGCCGCTCCTCCAGCCCGACCAGCTCGGCGATCTCGCCGAGCCTCTCGCGCCCCGCCCGCTGGCGGTAGGTGATCATGTTGATGAAGGGGTTGGTGTTTTGCGTGTTGGCGACCTGCAGGTTCTCGCGCACGGTGAGGTCCCTGAACACCGCCGGCACCTGGAACTTGCGGCCGATCCCGTGCTTGACGATCCGGTGCTCCGTCAGGCCCGTGATGTCGCGGCCCTGGAACATGATCTTGCCACCCGTCACCTTCTGGCGACCGGTGATCAGGTCCATCGTCGTGGTCTTTCCGGCACCGTTGGGCCCGAGCAGGCAGCGCAGCTCGCCCTCCTCGACCTGGAAGCTGAAGCCGTCGACGACCTTGTACTCGTCATAGGCCTTGGTCAGGTCCGTGACCTCCAGGATGGCAGCCACCTCCACGCCCTCCTAGTCCGACGCCCGCCGCGGGCCGAGCGACGGCTGGACCGGCGCGCGGCCGCGATAGGGGACGAGGCCGACGATCATCTCGAACAGGCCGGCGATCCCCTTCGGCAGGAATCGCACGACGACGATGAAGATCGTGCCGAGGATCACGAACCAGGCGGCCTGGAACTCGTCGCCCACGTAGCTCTGGATCGTGTTGATGAAGATGGCGCCGAAGATCGCGCCGAAGAGCGATAGCCTGCCGCCGACGGCGGCCCAGATCACCATGGTGATGCTGAAGAAGATCTCCAGCGACGTCGGCGAGACGTACTGGACGATCATCACCCAGACGATGCCCGCGATCGCCGCGATCAGGCCGGAGATCGTGAACACCGTCACCTGGTAGAAGGCGACGTTGTAGCCGAGGAAGCGCGCTCGTTCGGGGTCGTCCCGTATCGCCTGGATGATGGTGCCGAACTTGCTGGCGAGCAGCGCCTTGGTTCCGAGGGTGAGTGCGGCGAGCACGCCGAGCGCCACCCAGTAGATCATGCTGCTGTAGGGGTCGACGTCGACGCCGAACGCCTGGAACGAGTTGGGCGGCGAGATGCCGTTGAAGCCCGCCGTAAACGGCTGCATGTCGTAGGCCATGTTGTACCAGGCGCCGAGCATGGCGAGCGTCATGATGGCGACGAACGCGCCGGCGAGCCGCGCCTGGAACATCAGGATGCCGAAGATGACGAAGAAGAGCGTCGGGATTCCGAGCGCCAGGATCAGCCCGACCTCGGTATGCCAGAACGGCTCCCAGACCGTCGGCAGCTTCTCGAGCTCGTTGGTCAGCATGAAGCTCGGGATCGGGTCGTATTCCGGATCCTGGTACTGCATCTGCATGGTGGCGCCCATGCCGTAGGCCGCCATGCCGAATGCGATCCCCTGGCCGAGGCTGAGGATGCCGCCGAAGCCCCACACCAGGCTGACCGAGAGCGCCAGCATGCCGAAGACGCCGTAGCGCGCGAACTGGTTGAGGGCGAAGGGGTCGTCGCCCATGAACAGCGGGATGGTGGCGAGCGCGCCGAAGGCGACGACGTACATCGCCCACTGTGCGCGCTTGTCGTGGTAGAGGTTCTGCCGCTGCGCCGTCGGCTCCAGCCTCAACCGTTCCAACAGCATGACGTGCGCCCCGCTCCTAGCGCCGCGCCATGCTGGGCGCGAAGATGCCCTGCGGCCGGAACCTGAGGAAGATCACGATCAGGATGAACAGCACGAAGCGGGCGAACGTGTCGTTGGTGAAGTAGGAGAAGATCGAGAACATCTCGCCCATGATGCCGGCGGTCGCCAGGCTGCCGAAGAGCTCGCCGCCGCCCGTCACCACCACGAGGAAGGCCTCGACCACGTAGCCGAGCCCCATGTCCGGGAAGATCGTCTTGAGGCCCGCGAACATGGAGCCGGAGATGCCCGCGAGGCCCGCCCCGTAGGCGAAGGTGAGGCCGTAGACCCGGCTCGAATTGATGCCGAAGGACGCCGCCATCTGCGGGTTCTGCATCACCGCGCGAACCTGGATGCCGATATTGGTCTTGAACAGGATCGCCCAGGTCATGGCCACCAGCGCCAGCGCCGCGAAGAAGATGAAGATCCTCAGCCACGGCACGTGGACGAAGTCGATCGTCATCACGCTGGTCAGCCAGTCGGGCACCTCGACGTATTGCGGCTCGCCGCCGAAGATCAGCCGGATGCTCTGGATGAAGACCAAGGAGACGCCCCATGTCGCGAGGAGCGTGTCCAATGGTCGGTCGTACAAATGTCGTATGAGCCCGCGTTCGACCAGCCAGCCGATGAAGCCGACGACAATGAAGGAGATGGGCAGGCAGAGCAGCCAGGGGAACCCGCCGAAATACTGCAGGATCCACGTGAAGTAGGCGCCCAGCATGATGAACTCGCCATGGGCCATGTTGATGACGCCCATGGTGCCGTAGATGATGGTGAGCCCCAGCGCCGCGACCAGCCAGATGCTGGCCAGGCTGAGGCCGATGATCAGCGCATTAATGAACGGTTCAGCGGCGAAGGGTGTCCAGAAATCGTGGACGCTCATGAACTGAGTCCCGCCTCTCTCCCTCTTACGGCCCTGCCGGCGGTGCCCTGCGGGTGCGTGCCCGAAAGGTCAGCCGGCCGCCGCCCCCGCCGGGGAGCGGCGGGGCGGAGGATGTGCCCTCCGCCCCGACACTACCAGATCGAACAGGCCCCTTACAGAACGTCCTTCTGGATCGAGCCGTCGGGCCGGTGCAGCCCGTCGGCCTTGCAGACGCCGCGCTCGGGATAGATCGCGAAGGGATCTGGCCCGACGTGGTCGTCGGCCTGGCGCACGATGGTGAACTGCCCGTCCGCACCGCACTGGCCGATCTTGGGCTTGAGCCAGATGTTGAAGTTGTCCGGATCGATCCAGACCTTGCCCTCCGGGCTCTCCTCGTCGGTGAGCCCCACCGGGCCCTGGTCGCGCCAGTTGCCGCTGACGTCGCGGATCATGCGCGGCGTGATGGCTTCCCAGTCGCCGCCGGTCTCCTCGAGAGCGCGCTCGACACCCTTCTTCCACACGTAGATGCCGAGGTAGGTCTCTTCCATGTTGTAGTGGGTGACGCCGCCGCCGCCATACTGGCTCGAGAGATAGCCCTCAACGAACTTCTCGTTGGTCGGGTTCTGCAGCGTCTGGAAGTAGGGCGCGGACAGGAAGTGACCGGCGCCGGCCTCGTTGCCCATGGCGCGGGTCTCGATCTCACCGGTGGTAAGCGATGCGATCGGCGTCTTGTCGGACTTGAAGCCTTCCTGCAGGAACTGCCGGTGCAGGGCGATGTCGGAATCGCCAACCACGGTCGACATGATCCAGTCCGGCTGCTGCTGGCGGATCTTGTTGAAGACCGGCGCGAACTCGGAACCGCCGAGGGGGATGTAGTCCTCGCCCAGCACCTCGCCGCCGGCCCGCTCCAGCCAGACCTTGACGTTCTTGTTGGACTCTTTCGGCCAGATGTAGTTGGAGCCGACCAGGTAGGTCTTGGGGCCGAAATTCTGCACCATGAACGGCACCAGGTCGAAGGAATGCTGGTTGGCCAGCGGCCCGGTGTTGATGATGTTCTGCATGCACTCCCGGCCCTCGTAGCAGGTCGGGTAGTAGTAGAGGTGGTCCCACTTCATCACGATCGGCATGACCGCACGCCGGCTCGCCGAGGTGTAGCTGCCGTGCACCGAGACCACGCGGTCGCGGAGAATGAGCTGCGTGATCTTCTCCGAGTAGACCTTGATGTCGGACTTGGCGTCGACCACCACCGGCTCGACCATCTTGCCGGCGATGCCGCCCGCCGCGTTGATCTCGTCGACCGCGTAGAGCGAGACCTGGGTGGAATCGTTCTCGACGACCGAGAGGTTGCCGGTCTGCGACCACAGCATGCCGACCTTGATCGGCTCGTCGTTGTAGATCCAGGGCTTCGCGCCCCAGGCCTGGCCGAAGTCCTTGACGTAGATGTGGGGGAACGTGGCGGCGATGCCGGCCGTCCCCGCGAGAGCGCCCTTGAGGATGGTACGCCGGTTGACACGCATGTTAGTGACCTCCGTTGGTTTCTCCCGATGCCCTCACCCGCGACGGGCGACGCGGAAGCCGCCGCCGTCACGACGATAAGGCAAACCTATGCATTCGTGCCGGCGATATTCCCCGCGCGCGGCAGCGGTGTCAACTGTCGGTCATTTGTTAGGTTGGGCCTGCCCGGGAGTATCGCGACGGGCGGTTGCGTTCCGCCCCTGCACTTGGAATCATGGCTCCTGCCGGCACCGGCGGCGACAGGGGAGCGGCGGCGATGAACCCACAGATGAAGCGCATCCTCCGGCTCTGCGCCGACAACGTGTTCTGGGTCTTCCTGGCCCTGATGATCATTCTCGGCTCCGCCCTGGAAACGCCGCTCATCAACGTGGGCCTGACGGCCCGCTGAGCGCCGCCGGGCGAAACGGGCAGGACCCAGGGGCCGGCAGCGGCCGCGACGCCGCGCCGGACGGAGAGGCGCACAGTCGCCCGGACGGGCCGGCGGCGGGCAGGATGAACCGGCAAGCGAGACGACGGCACTCGGCCGCCAGCGCCGGCACCGCGAAGCGCAAGGGCCGGGAGGACGGGCGGGCCGACGTGCTCGCCCGCGCGGTGCGGCACATGCAGGAGGGAAGGCCGCAGCGGGCGGACCAGCTCCTCTCCCGGCTGCTGGCGGGCGAGGGTGCGGGCGATCCGAGCGTGCTGCACTATGCCGGCGTCGCCCGCTATCGCTGCAGCCGCTTCGAGGACGCGGCGGTGCTGCTACGCCAGGCGACCGAGGCGGCGCCAGAATACGCCGAGGCGCACAACAGCCTGGGCCTCCTCCTGCTCGAGACCGGGCGCACCGCCGAGGCCCGCGGCGCGCTGGAACGCGCCGTCTCGCTCCGGCCCGACTATGCCAACGCCCACACCAATCTCGGCAACGCCATGAGCGCGGCGGGGGCCTGGGCGGAGGCGGAGGCGGCCTATCTGCGCGCCATCGCCCTCGATGCAGGCGCCCTGCAGGCGCATTACCGGCTGGCGCGGACCCGTCTCGCCCTCGGCGCGGTGGCGGGCGCGCTGGAGGCCTGCGCCGCGGCGCTCGCCCTCGATCCCTTCTGCCAGAACGCGCTGGCGACCCGGGCGCTCGCCGAGCAGATCGGCGGCGATCGGGAGGCAGGGCTCCGCCTCTACGACTTCGAGCGCTTCGTCACCCGGGTCTCGCTCGCCCCGCCGCCCGGCTATAGCGACGGCGCGGCCTTCAACGAGGCGCTGGCGCGGGCGGTGCGCGAGGCACCCTCCCTCGTCTGGGAGCCGCCCAACCGCGTCACCCGCAACGGGGCGGTGACCCAGGACCTGCTGGCCGCGCCGAGCCCGCCCGTCCGCGACCTGGAACGCGCGCTGCGTGCCGCCATCGACGCCTGGCGGGAGACGCTCCGGCCCGAGCCAGAGAGCCCCTTCCTCGCCCGCATCCCCCGCCGCTACCGGCTCACGCTCATCGCCTCGATCCTGAAGGAAGGCGGCCGGCACCCGCCGCATATCCACGAGGGCGCGTGGCTGAGCGGGGTCTGCTACGTGGCGGTGCCGGCACAGGTCGCCGGAGACGGCAGCGACGACGCCAACGACGGCAGCGACCGGGGCGGCTGGCTCGAGTTCGGCCGGCCCGACCACGACCTGCCCGAGGGCAGCGAGGTTCGCTGCGTCAGCCACCCGCCGCGTGCCGGCACGGCGCTGCTCTTCCCGTCATACGTCTTCCACGGCACCCTGCCCTTCGAGGGGCCGGGCGAGCGCATCGGCATCGCCTTCGACGCCTACCCCGAGCCGTAGTCCCGGGCCGTGACGGGGTGGCCCGGGCGGCGCGCGCCGGCACCTCAGAAGCGCTGGCGGATGCCGATCTCGAGGAAGTGGATCCGCAGGTCGGTCTCGGCGTTCACCGACGCCATGGCGTTGCTGCCCCTGAAGTTCAGGCCATTGAGCGCCTGCAGGCGGTAGCCGAACTGGAGCGTCGCGGTCTCCGACAGCGCATAGCCGACGCCCATGCCGATCTGCCAGGCGAGCGCCGTGTCGGCCGAGGAGATCGACGGCACGAGCCCCGGCGGAAGCTGGACCGGGTCCACCTCTTGTGGCGGCGGCAGGCCCATCGCCAGGGCCGCCTGCTGGGCCCCGAGCAGCTTCAGGTGCGTCGCCACCGCTCCGGCCACCGCGCCGGTGTCGTACTTCAGGTCGCTCTGGTCGATCCGGATCAAGCCCAGCCCGCCGCCGATGAAGGGGGTCCAGGCGTCGTCGGTCTCGATGTCGTACCAGACGTTCACCATGGCGCCGAGCTGCTCGCCCGAGCCGGTCACGGGAATGGCGACCTCGTCCTGGAGGGTGAGGGAGAGCGCGGGCACCGTGATGCTGCTGTGAGTCAGCGTGCTGACGTCGGCCCTGGCGAAGAAGAGCTCGCCCTCCACGCGCAGGCCGTCGCCGAACTCGTAGCCGAGCATGCCGCCCAGCTTGAAGCCCGTATCGTGCGAGGTCTCGACCTGCGCGCGATAGTCGGTCGTCGCCGGTTGCCCGGTTCTTGGATCGGGCAGCGTGAAGCTCCCCTCGGAGATCGCCTTTGAATCGTCGATGAACATGAGGGGCATGGTGGCCCCGATGTACCAGTTGCCGTCCTCCGCCTGCGCCGCCGGCACGCCGCCGAAGGCCGCACCGGCGAGCGCGGCGGCCGCGCATAGTCGGAGCACACGGGTTCTCATTGTAATCATGTGACGTCCTCCCTGTGGCGCTGCACCACAGCCTCAAGCCTATTTCGGACAACCCCCCGGTACAATGCGGCGATTCGCCGTGCAGGGACCCGGAATATCGTGTCTAGTGAGGCGCGCTCCGGCCGGCGGGCCGCACGGCGGGGCGGATAAGGGAGTGACGCATGGACACGCGCGACTGGTTGATGAGCGACCGAAACCTGCTGGACGAGCCGATCGAGAGTTTTGGCGACCTGAGCGAGGCCGAGCGGGACAATCTGGCGCTCCTCTGGCGCCAGTGCCGGGGCTGGTCGAGCCAGGACATCGACGAGGTCGTCGCCGTCATGGCGGACGACGGGGTCTATCACGACATCACCCTGCCGCCGGCGGTGGGCCACGCCGCGATCCGCGAATTCGGCGGCGGCTGGCTGGAGGCGGTGCCGGACCTCTCGCTCTACATCGAGGCGTTCTGCGTCCAGGGCGATGTCGTGTGCGACATGGGCTGGATGAGCGGCACCATCACCAAGGACTATTTCGGCCTGCGCGGCACCGGGCGCCGCTTCGACTGCCAGTTCTCCCAGATCTGCTTCGTCGAGCAGGGCAGGATCAAGTACCTGCGCGGGCTCTGGAACGCGCCGGACATGTACAACCAGGTGGGCTGGGACCTCGCCGGCCTGAAGCGCTAGCCCGCGCATCTCACCAGGGTCATGGCCGGCGCGCCGCGCGGCCGGGCAGCGGGGACGCAACGTGGCACACCCCCCTCGTTTTTTATGCGGGATGTCCCGGGACAACCCGGCACAAAGCGGCACAGCGGGGGTCGAACGGCGGCGGTGACGGAGTGCGCGCGGCGAACCCGGACGCGGGGCGCGAAAGTGGGATTCGGCAGTGCCCCCCCTTTGCCGGGATTCGCCGGGATCGCAAGGGATTCGACGCGGGACATTTTCCGAAGAAGGTGGGATTCCGCCGGGATATCCGGGCGGGTTATCCGGGATGAATCCCGCGACCGCGAGATGGCGCCGGGCGGCTCCCCCGTCGCCCCGTCTGCCCCGCCCCGTTCTCTCACGCGCTGCATGGCGCGAGTCTGGCGCAGGCGCCGCGCGCCGTGCACCGCACCATGGTCCGGGGTCGCGCGGGCCTGAAAGGTCCCGCGCGCGGAAGATAGAGTCGCGCGCCTGAGTCGGTCGTGCCTGCAAGGTCGCGGGCGCGGCACACGAAGGTCGCGAGCGCAAAAGCGGGTCCCACGCGCAACGGAGGCGCGCGACAGCGCAGAGGGGTCGAGCGCTCGATCGACGACCACCCGAAGGACTCCAAATTCAATGTGCTCCTCATCGGCGTGAATCGGAGCGCACACGGTTCGCCGTGCACCGGCAGTTGACGGCAGAACTATGTAACTATATATCTAGTTTTATGGATATCAAACACCGCCATGCGCCGCCCCCGGCGCCCGCCCCGGCACTCGAAGAAGCAGCGCAGGCGTTTGCCGCGTGCGGCTCCGAACCGAGGCTCACGGTGCTGCGCCTGCTCGTGCGCGCCGGCGACCAAGGGCTCTCGGTCGGCGAGATCAAGGACCGCTCCGGGTTGCCGGCCTCCACCCTGGCCCACCACCTCGGGTTCCTCACCGCGGGCGGACTGGTCGAGCAGGAGCGGCGCGGCCGCACCGTGATCAGCCGCGCCGCCTACCCGCGCCTCGAGGCCCTCGCGGTCTTCCTGCTCGAGGAGTGCTGCGCCGATGCCCGGCCGTCGTCCAGGGCCCGTGCCGCGCGGGCGGCTCTCGAGGACCCGACGCCATGAAACTCACCGCGGTCCGCCCGTTTCGATTCCAGCGCCCGAGCGCGGAGGCGCTGACGTGGCTCGTGACTGCGTCCCTGCTCGTCGTGGGCTCGCTGCTGCCCGAAGCCGATACCGGGATGCTGATCGCGCTGGGCTGGGATCTGCTCGCGCTGTTGCCGGTGGTCGCGATCGCCGCCGTTCTCGCCGGTGCCCTGACCCTCGGCAACTGGTCCGACCGAGCGCTCGCCTGGCTCTCGGGCAGCCCGGCCCGCGCGGTGGTGATCGCGAGCTTCGTCGGGGCCGTCACCCCGGTCTGCGGTCTCGGCGTGCTTCCCCTCATTGCGACCCTCCTGCGCCGCGGTCTGCCGCTCCCGCCCATCATGGCGTTCTGGGTCGCGTCTCCAATCACCGACCCAAGCATGCTGGTCATCACCGCCGGCATCATCGGGGTCCCGTTCGCCGTCGCGAAGACGGTCGCCGCGTTCGGGATCGGCGTGTTCGCCGGCGCGCTCACCTGGGCCCTGCCCGGCCATCGGGGCGCCGCTCACCACCTGATGCGCCCCGGCCTGCTGGAGCAGTACGGCTGCGACGTCCGGCGTGCCCGCTTCTGGCCGGAGGTCTGGGGCAGCGTCCGGCTGGTTCTGCGCTGGCTGGTCCTGGCGCTCGTCCTCGAGGTGTTCCTGCAACGCTTCGTACCCGACGCGTGGGTGGCCTCGCTCTTCAGCGACGACGCGGGCGCCTCCATTCCGCTGGCCGCGATCGTCGGCGCGCCGATGTACCTGGACGGCTACGCGGCCCTGCCGCTGGTGCGCGGGCTGATGGAGAAGGGGATGAGCTTCGGCGCCGCCCTTGCGCTGATGATCTCCGGCGCCGCGGTGAGCCTCTACGTCGCGGTGGCGGTCGCCTCGATCGTCCGCATCCGGGTCTTCGTGCTCTATGTGGCAATCGCGATGGTTGGCGCCTGCGCGGCCGGCTATGTGGCCGCCTGGATCGTCTAGAGCCGTGGGCCGGCCATGGTGTGAGGGGAGCGCGCCTGCGGGCGCGCGATCAGTTCGGGCGCCAGTCGAAGGGGGCGTAGTGGCCGTTGTGACCGCCCGCCGCATCATTCCAGTCGATGCCGAAGGCGTTGAGGTGGCTGTGGGTCCCGCGCGCCAGATGCAGGCGCTTGTTGGCGGGGTGGCCGGTGTTGTCGATCATGATGGTCTCGGACGGATCGGGCAGGCTGGGCACGCCCTCTGCGCCGTGGCTGAGCAGATCGCCGGCGGTGATCGAGAAGCCCATGGCCCGCCGCTCGATCGCGATCGGCGCCCGCTCGACCCCGGCGAAGGTGCCGATCAGCGGCGCCATCAGCGCCATCGGGCCGCCCTCGTCGCCGGAGCAGATGCGGCCGATGGCATCCACCTGCGCGTCGCTCGCGCGCTCGTCGATGATCAGCCCCACGGTCCAGTTCCCGTCGCCCATCGGCCCCGCCACCATGGCCGCCGTGACGAAGGCGATACCGTCGAGGCGCACGTCGCCGTAGTGCCCCTCGGCGATGTCCAGCACGATCGCCACCTTGCAGACGCCATCGGTCGGCATCGCGGTCATGTTGGTGTAGATGCAGGGGCAGAGATAGTCGCAGCTGCAGGTCTCGTAATAGTCGCCCCTGATGTGCCAGTCGGCCCCGCTCATGGCTCCATCCCCCGTTGCGCCGCCGGCCGAGCATAGCACGGCCGGCCCGGTTGTCGCGCGCGGCGGCGGGCTTAACCGTCCTCGCCGGTCCTGCCCAGGCGGAGGCGGAGCGCGTTCAGCCTGATGAAGCCCTCGGCATCGCGCTGGTCGTAGACGGTGTCGGCCTCGAAGGTCGCGTGTTCCGCACTGTAGAGGCTCTGCGGCGCCTTGCGGCCCTCCACCGCGACCGAGCCCTTGTAGAGCGCGAGCCGCACGGTGCCGGTGACGCCCCGCTGGCTCTCGTCGATGGCCGCCTGCAGCATGCGGCGCTCGGGCGCGAACCAGAAGCCGTTGTAGACGAGCTCCGCATAGCGCGGCATCAGCTCGTCCTTGAGGTGGGCGGCGGCGCGGTCCAGCGTCAGGCTCTCGATGGCGCGGTGGGCGGCGATCAGGATGGTGCCGCCGGGGGTCTCGTAGACGCCGCGCGACTTCATGCCGACGAAGCGGTTCTCCACCATGTCGACCCGGCCGATCCCGTTGGCGCCGCCGAGCGCGTTGAGCCGCTCCAGCAGCGCCGCCGGGCCGAGCGTCTCGCCGTCGACCGCGACCGGATCGCCGGCCTCGAAGTCGATCTCGATGACGGTCGGCCGGTCCGGCGCCGCCTGGGGCGAGACCGAGCGGGTGAACATGCTCTCGTCGGGCGCGACCCAGGGGTCCTCCAGCGCCTTCCCCTCGTAGGAGATGTGCAGGAGGTTGGCGTCGGTCGAATAGGGCGGCTCGCCGCGCTTGTCCCGCGGGATCGGGATCTGGTGCTGCTCGGCATAGTCCACCAGCGCCTCCCGCGAGGCGATGTCCCACTCGCGCCACGGCGCGATGACGCGGATGCCGGGCTCGTGCGCGTAGTAGCCGAGCTCGAAGCGCACCTGGTCGTTGCCCTTCCCGGTGGCGCCGTGGGCCACGGCATCGGCGCCGGTCTCGCGGGCGATCTCGATCTGCCGCCTGGCGATCAGCGGGCGCGCGATCGAGGTGCCGAGCAGGTAGACGCCCTCGTAGAGCGCGTTGGCCCGGAACATGGGGAAGACGTAGTCGCGGACGAAGGTCTCGCGCAGGTCCTCGACGCGGATGTCGCGCACGCCGAGCGCCTCCGCCTTCGCGCGCGCCGGCTCCAGCTCCTCGCCCTGGCCGATGTCGGCGGTAAACGTGACCACCTCGCAGCCGTAGCGCTCCTGCAGCCAGCGCAGGATGACCGAGGTATCGAGCCCGCCGGAATAGGCGAGCACCACCTTCTTCGGCGCGTCACTCATCGTCGCGTCTCCTTTCCCGCACGCGGGTGACCCCTCGGCTCCTGCGGCCGCCCTGGGCGCCCGGCCGCCTGGTCCATCTGAACGGGCCCCTGAAGCGCTCCGGCGCGGGCGGCTCGTAGCCCGGCCTGTCGGAGACCGGGGGCGGATTGTCGATCGAGGGCCAGGGCGAGAAGGCGAAGACCCAGATCATCGCCAGCGGCACGCCGAGCAGAAGGCCCATCCCGATATGGATCGGCGTGAACAGGCCGACGATGGGAATCAGCATGAGATGGGACCACCAGGGCGAGCGGCCGGCCTTGTTGAAGATGCGCCAGAACATCCACATCGCGATGACCACGACCGCGAGGTACTGCAGAACGCCGATCACGGCTCAGCGCTTCCCGTAGGGATCGTTGGGCCAGACCATGAAGGCGAGCAGCGCCAGCAGGACGAGCGGCCCGATCAGGGGCACGAAGACCACCAGCGCGAGCGGCCAGCGCACCCCGGCACGCCGGCAGATGCGCAAGGCGGGGTAGAACAGCAGCGCCCCGAATACGAGGCCGACGGCGATCTGGATCGGCACGGCGGACGAGCGCTCCGGCACGGGCGGCGGGGCGCGGGCGGCAGGCGCGGATGGCCCGCGCCCGCCGGCCCGCGCGCCGGCCGGTCAGACGGAGTAGTACATCTCGAACTCGATGGGATGCGGGGACATCAGGAAGGCCGTCTGCTCCTCCCGCTTGAGCTCGAGATAGCCGTCGATCAGGTCGTCCGTGAAGACGTCGCCCTTCTTCAGGAAGTCGCGGTCCGCGTCGAGCGCGTCCAGCGCCTGGCCCAGGTTGCCGCACACGGTCGGCACGTCCTTCAGCTCCTCCGGCGGCAGGTCGTAGAGGTTCTTGTCCATCGCGTCGCCCGGATGGATCTTGTTCTCGATGCCGTCGATCCCCGCCATCAGCATGGCGGCGAAGCTGAGATAGGGGTTGGCCGAGGGATCGGGGAAGCGCACCTCGACCCGCTTGCCCTTGGGGCTCGCCGCGTAGGGAATGCGGCACGAGGCGGAGCGGTTGCGCGCCGAATAGGCCAGCAGCACCGGCGCCTCGTAGCCCGGCACCAGCCGCTTGTAGCTGTTGGTCGTCGGGTTGGTGAAGGCGTTGATGGCCCGCGCGTGGCGGATCACCCCGCCGATATAGTAGAGCGCCATGTCCGACAGGTCGGCGTAGCCCGCGCCCGCGAACAGCGGCTTGCCGTCCTTCCAGATCGACTGGTGCACGTGCATGCCGGAGCCGTTGTCGCCGAAGACGGGCTTGGGCATGTAGGTCGCGCTCTTGCCGTAGCTGTGCGCGGTCATATGCACCACGTACTTCTGGATCTGGAGCTGGTCGGCGGCCTGGAGCAGAGTGCCGAACTCGACCCCGAGCTCGTTCTGGCTGGGCGCGACCTCGTGGTGGTGCTTCTCCACCTTGACGCCCATGCCCGCCAGGTGGGTGACCATCTCGGCCCGCATGTCGTTCATCGAATCGATCGGCGGCACCGGCACGTAGCCGCCCTTCGTCGGCGGGCGGTGCCCGACGTTGCCCTCCTCGTAGGCGCGGCCCGTGTTGTAGGGCCCCTCCTCCTGGTCGAGCATGTAGTAGGTCTCGTTCATCGAGACCTTGTAGCGCACGTCGTCGAAGACGAAGAACTCCGCCTCCGGCCCGAAGAAGGCCGTATCGCCCAGCCCGGAATAGGCGAGATAGATTTCCGCCTTCTTGGCCACGCAGCGCGGGCAGCGGTCATAGGCCTGTCCGGTCGACGGCTCGATCACGTCGCAGGTCAGGATCATCTGCGGCAGCGCCGAGAACGGGTCCATCACCGCGCTCGCCGGGTCCGGCTTGAGCACCATGTCGGACTGGTGGATCTCCTTCCAGCCGGCGATGGAGGAGCCGTCGAACATGATGCCGTCGTCGAGCACCTCCTCGTCGACGGTGCGCACCGCCTGGGTCATGTGCTGCCACTTGCCGCGAGGGTCGGTGAACCGGAAGTCCACGAACTGGACCTCGTTCTTCTCGATCATCTCCAGGACGCTGTCGCTATCGCTCATCTGTCCGCTCCATCGGCCTCTCGGTCTGCGCATGCGGCGCCCGACGCCCGCGCCGGCGCGCTCGCGCGCTTATATGGCCTCGTGCCCGCGTTCGCCAGTGCGGATTCTGATCACCTCCTCGACCGGCACGATGAAGATCTTGCCGTCGCCCACGCGCCCGGTCGCCGCCGCCTCGCAGATCGCCTCGACCGCACGCTCGACCATGCCGTCCTCGAGCACGATCTCGATCTTCACCTTGGGCAGGAAGTCCACCACGTACTCGGCGCCCCGGTAGAGCTCGGTGTGGCCGCGCTGGCGGCCGAAGCCCTTGGCCTCGGTCACGGTGATTCCCTGCAGGCCGACCTCGTGCAGGGCGTCCTTCACCTCGTCGAGCTTGAACGGCTTGATGATCGCTTCGATCTTCTTCATCGGGCTCCCCATGCGCGTGGCGGGCCGGCGCGGCTCGATTGCCCGGCCGGCGGCGCATGATAGCGCACCTCAGGTTCCGCACACCGTGCTTTGGTGGCATGATGCGCGCCGCTCACGACGGGGCCGGAAAGGGAGGCGCGCGTGCAGATCGCAGGCCGCATGGGGCGGCTCGGCACCGAGACCGCTTTCGACGTTCTGGCGCGCGCCGGCGCATTGCAGGCGGCCGGGCGCAGCATCATCAACCTCGGGATCGGACAGCCCGACTTCCGCACCCCCGACCACATCGTGGAGGCGGGCCGCAAGGCGCTGGCGGACGGCCACCACGGCTACACGCCGGCGAACGGGATTCCGGCGCTGCGCGAGGCGGTGGCGGCGGACATCGCGCGCTACCGGGGCGTCGAGGTGGACCCGGAGACGGTCGTGGTCGTGCCGGGCGGCAAGGTCACGATGTTCTTCGCGGCGCTCATGTTCGGCGAGCCGGGCGCCGAGATCATGTATCCCAATCCGGGCTTCCCCATCTACGAATCGGCGATCAGGTTCGCAGGCGCGACGCCGGTGCCGATCCCGCTCCACGAAAAGACCGGCTTCTCCTTCGACGCCGACGAGGTGCTGGCGAGGATCACCCCCCGCACCCGGCTGGTCATGCTCAACAGCCCGGCCAACCCCACCGGCGGCGTGGTGCCGCGCGAGACCTTCGACCGGCTCGCCGAAGGGCTCGAGGCGCATCCCGAGGTCGCGGTGATGAGCGACGAGATCTACAGCCGCCTCCTCTACGAGGGCCGCGAGCACGTCACCATGCTCGCCTATCCGCAGCTCCGGGACCGGGTGATCATGCTCGACGGCTGGAGCAAGACCTACGCCATGACCGGCTGGCGCATCGGCTACGGGGTCTGGCCGAAGGCGCTGGCGGCGCACGCCACCCGGCTCGCCATCAACTGCAATTCCTGCGTCAACGCGCCGACCCAGCATGCGGCGCTCGCGGCGCTCACCGGGCCGCAGGACTCGGTCGAGACCATGCGCCGCACCTTCGACGAGCGCCGCCGCCTGATCGTGCCGGCGCTCAACCGCATCGCCGGCATTAGCTGCGTCGATTCCGCCGGCGCCTTCTACGCCATGCCCAACATCGCCGGCACCGGGCTCGATGCGCGCACCCTGCAGGACGGGCTGCTGGAGGAGGCCGGCGTCGCCACCATCGCGGGCACCAGCTTCGGCACCTACGGCGAGGGCTACCTGCGGCTCTCCTACGCCGCCGCGACCTCGGAGATCGAGGAGGCCGTCGCCCGCATCGAGGCCTGGCTCAGCAAGCGCGCCGCCGCGGCCTGAGCGGGCCGACGGCAGCGCGGCGGCCGGCGCGCCGATGGTCGGTCACATTTGGCGCCGATCGTGCTAGGAACGGCGGGCGACGGGCGCCCGTA
Organism: Alphaproteobacteria bacterium; assembly: GCA_011523425.1. Classification (GTDB taxonomy): domain Bacteria; phylum Pseudomonadota; class Alphaproteobacteria; order UBA828; family UBA828; genus WTGU01. The sequence goes on along the minus strand of WTGU01000032.1, from coordinate 5,749 downwards.
GCTCAGTGGGATAGAGCACGAGCCTTCTAAGCTTGGGGTCGCAGGTTCGAATCCTGCCGGGCGCGCCACACTCTCGGGCGCCATGCCCACTCAGACGTGCTCGCCGCCGTTCACGTGCAGCTCGCCGCCGGTGATGTAGGCGGCGGTGTCCGAGCAGAGGAAGTAGATCGCCGACGCCACCTCCGAGGGCTTGCCCAGCCTGGCCATGGGAATGGCCGGCAGCAGATCGTCGCTGCCCGGCGAGAGGATGGGCGTGTCGATCTCGCCCGGCGCGATGGCGTTGACGCGGATGCCGAGAGGGCCGAAATCCGCCGCCATCTCGCGGGTGAGCGAAGCGAGCGCCGCCTTCGAGGTGGCATAGGCGCTGCCGGCGAAGCGGTGGACCCGGCCGCCCGCGATCGAGGTCACGTTGACGACGCTGCCCTGACCCTGCTTCAGCTCCTCGAAGAGGCCGCGCGCCAGCGCGAGCGGCGCGTAGAAATTGACCTGGAAGACCTCCCGCCAGAGGTCGAGATCGGTGCTCAGGCTGTCGAGGCGCGCGCCGTCTCCGCTCTTGGGCGAGATCCCCGCATTGTTCACCAGCGCGCTCAGCGGCGCGCCATCGAGGCGGGCGCGCATCTCCTCGATGCCGCGCTTCACGTCCTCGGGATCGGCGAGGTCGATCCGGATATGGTCCTCGGGCCCGGCCTCCCAGGGGCAATCCTCCGAGAAGGCCCGGCGCGAGGCGGTAATCACCCGCCAGCCGGCCGCGCTGAAGCGCTTGACCGTCGCGTGTCCGATCCCCTGGCTCGCGCCGGTGAGGATCAGCGTCCTCCGCTCGTCCGCCATGGCTGCGCTCCCTGTCCTGCGCCGGCGGGACGGCTGCCCGTCCCCTACCCCTCCGCCACCGGCACGGTGTAGTTGAGCCGCATGCGCCCGCCGTCGGCGTAGATCACCTGGCCCGTGACATAGGACGAATCCTCGCTCGCCAGGAAGACGGCGATGCCCGCGATCTCCTCCGGCCGGCCGATGCGGCCCATCGGCGTGCGCGAGAGCACGCGGCGCCGCGCCGCCTCGTCGGTCAGCAGCGTACCAGACAACTCGGTCAGGATCGTGCCCGGACCGATCGCGTTCACGCGCACGCCCTTGGGCGCCAGCGCCAGCGCCATCACCGCGGTGAGCTGGTTGACCCCGCCCTTGCTGACGACGTAGGGCGCGATCGTCTCGATCGCCATGACCCCGTTGACCGAGGACATGTTGATGATGCTGCCGGAGCCTGCCGCCGCCATCGCCCGCGCCGCCGCCTGCCCCACCAGGAAGTAGCCCTTCAGGTTGACCCTCAGCACGCTGTCGAAGTCCTCCTCGCTCACGTCGAGGAAGTCCTGCACGGTGAAGATGGCGGCGTTGTTCACCAGCACGTCGATGCGCCCGTGGCGCGCGAGCGTGCGCTCGATGAGCGCGCGCGCCTGCGCGCCGTCGCCCGTATCGCAGGCGAGGAAGGCGGCGGCACCGCCGCCCGCGCGGATCGCCTCGGCCGTCGCCTCGCCGTCGTCCTCCAGGATGTCGGCGAGCACGACGTCCGCCCCCTCGGCGGCGAAGCGCCGGGCGCAGGCGGCGCCGATGCCGCGGGCCGCCCCGGTCACCACCGCGACCTTGCCCGCGAGCCTCATCCCGGATCGGCCGCCGGGCGGAACAGGTTGACGATCTGGCGCGCGATCTCCTCCGCCGAATCCTCGCCCGGCCTGTACCAGGCGATCGACCAGGCCATGGCGCCGATCAGCGCGAGGCGGAAATACTTGCGGCTGATGCCGGGCGGCAGCGGGAGCTCGTCGATCAGCCGGCGGAAGACGCTCTCGTAGTCGTCCCGCTCCTCGATCATGCGCTGGCGCAGCTTCGGCGAATGGCGGCGCGGGAACTCGGTGGCGATGACCGAGCCGTACTCCTTGCTCTGGTGCAGGGTCTCGACGTGGGCGGCGCAGGCGGCCTCGAGCCTGCCCCAGGGGTCGTCCGCCGTCTCGACGGCCGCGAGCACCCGCTCCTTGATCCGCCGGATTCCGGTCTCGTGAACCGCCGCCAGCAGGTCCTCCTTCGACGCGAAGTGGTAGTACATCGAGCCGGGGAGGATTCCGGCGGCCGCGGCGATGTCGCGGACCGAGGTGGCGCTGTAGCCGGAGCGCGCGAACTGCACGGCGGCGGCATCGAGGATGCGCCCCCGCCGGTTGTCCCTGCGTTTCGCGTCGGACGTGGCCACGGCTCACGATAATTTCTGACCGAGCGCGTTCGGGCAAGCGTTTGTTCGATTCCGCCTCTCGCCGCGGGGGAGCGTCGCCCGCGCCGCTGCCGATTGTGGCGCGGCGGCAAGGTGGCTACCATCGCTCCCACTGCGCCGCGCGAGGACGCCGGCGCCCGGCCGCGCCGCGTCCGGCACGGGCGGCAGGATGCACCGAGACAGGGAGGATAACGATGAGCAAGGTCAATCGCCGAACGTTCCTCAAGGCGGCCGGGATCGGCGGCGCTGCGGTGGCCGCGGTGCCGACCGTGATCGTGAAGCCGGCCCGCGCCGACACCATCAGGGTCGGCGGACTGCACGACCGCACCGGCGTGATCGGCATCTACGGCAACGAGATGGCCGACGCCCTCGTGTTCGCGGTCGACGAGATCAACGCCGGCGGCGGCGTGCTCGGGCAGCAGCTCGAGCTGATCGAGTACGACGCCCAGTCGACGATGGCCAACTACTCGCAGTACGCGCAGCGGCTGGCGACGGCCGACAAGGCCGACGTGATCTTCGGCGGCATCACCAGCGCGTCCCGCGAGTCCATTCGCCCGGTCTTCGACCGCTTCCGCAAGCTCTACTTCTACAGCACCTTCTACGAGGGCGGCGTCTGCGACCGCACCGTCTTCTGCAACGCGGAGACGCCGGCCCAGATCAACGGCCCGCTGCTGAAGTACGCGATGGACAAGTTCGGCGCGAAGACCGTCTACACCATCGCCGCCGATTACATCTACGGCCAGATCACCGCCGACTGGATCAAGAAGTACGCGAAGGACTTCGGCGGCGAGGTGATCGCCGAGGAGTTCTTCCCCCTCGATGTCGGCGACTTCGCCTCGACCATCACCAAGATCCAGCAGGCCGACCCGGACCTGGTGGTCTCGGCGCTGGTGGGCGGCAACCACATCGGCTTCTACCGGCAGTGGCCGGCAGCCGGCATGCAGGACAAGATCCCGGTGGCCTCCACCGTGTTCGGGCCGTGGGAGAACGCCTTCGTCTCGGCCGAGGAGTCCGAGGGCATCATGTGCTCCTACCACTACTTCCAGAGCATCGACTCGCCGGCGAACCACGCGTTCCTGGAGAAGTGGCGCGCCCGCTACGGCGCCGATGCGGCGGAGATCGGCACGCTCGCGATCTGCACCTACAACTCGGTCAACATGTGGAAGAAGGCGGTCGAGCAGGCCGGCACCATCGACCGCATGGCGGTGATCGAGGCGCTGGAGACCGGGATCTCGGTCGAGGGGCCGGGCGGCACGGTGACGATGGATCCGCCGACCCACCACACCATCATGAGCGCGGCGATTGCCGAGCTGAACGGCGGCAACTTCAACATCGTCGAGGTGGCCGAGAACAGGACGCCCGATGATACCGCCACGGTCTGCGACCTGATCAGCAACCCGGATCAGGCGACCCAGTACAGGATCGAGGTCGACTGACCCCGACCGAGCCTTAGTTACCGATCATGGACCTCGCCGGCATCATCGCCGTCCAGATCGGCTACACGGTCGCCAGCCTCGCGCTCATCAGCGCGGGGCTGGCGGTCATCTTCGGCATGATGCGGGTCATCAACCTGGCCCACGGCGAGTTCCTGATGCTCGGCGCCTACGCGGTCGTCGTCTCGACCAAGGCGGGCATCAACTTCTGGGTGTCGATGCTGGTCATCGCGCCGCTCTTCGTCGGCCTCGTCGGCGTCATCGTCGAGCGCTTCATCGTCCGCTTCCTCTACGGCCGCATGATGGACACCCTGATCGCGACCTGGGGGCTCTCGCTGCTCTTCATCGGCGTCATCACGACGATCTTCGGCAACGCGACCGAGAGCGTGGTCTCCCCCCTCGGCAGCTTCGAGATCGGCGAGTTCGTCGAGAGCCAGTACAGGCTCTACATCATCTTCCTCGGCGTCCTCGTGATCGCGGTGATCTTCGCCGTGCTGCGCTACACGCGCGCCGGCCTGATCGCCCGCGGCACGATGCAGAACGCCGACATGGCCGCCGCGCTCGGCATCAGCCCGCAGCGGGTCTACACCATCACCTTCGGCGTCGGCGCGGCGCTGACCGGGCTCGCGGGCGCAGCGCTCGCGCCGGTGAGCGGGCTCCTGCCGACCATGGGCGTCACCTTCATCGCCAAGGCCTTCATCACCGTGATCGGCGGCGGCGAGGCGATCGTCACCGGCACCTCGTCTGCAGCCGCGCTCTTCGGCACCGTGAACCAGGTCACCACCTTCCTGACGACGCCGGTCATGGGCGACGTCGCGCTGCTGATCGCCGCCGTCATCCTGCTCCGCCTGCTGCCGCAGGGCATCACCGGCCGGTTCTTCCGCCGATGGCTCTGAACGTCACTTTCAATTCCGACGGCATCACGGTCGGGCGGCTGTCGCCGGCGCTCACCGGGCCGATCGCGCTGGTGGTGGCGATCGCACTCGTCATCGGCATCCTGCCGCTGGTGGTCTCCGACATCTTCATCCTGCTGCAGCTGACGCTCTTCATGGCCTACGGCATCCTCGCCATGAGCCTCGGCTGGGTCTGGGGCTACGGCGGCATCTTCAGCTTCGGCCAGGCCGCGTTCTACGGCCTCGGCGGCTACACCTACGCCGTCGTCTCCATCAACATGGGGGGCAGCACGACCGCGCTCTTCGCCGGCGTGGCCGTGCCCGCGGCCTTCGCCCTCTTCCTCGGCTACTTCATGTTCTACGGCCGCATCAGCACCGTCTACGTGGCGGTCATCACCCTCGTGGTGTCGCTGATCTTCTACAAGTTCCTGGGCCACACGGCCGGCTACGAGTACACCATCGGCACCGCCCATCTCGGCGGCTTCAACGGCATGCCGGCGCTTCCCCCCATCAACACGCCGGGCGATCCCATGCGCATGATCTGGCCCGAGGACATGTTCCTCATCACCGGGATCTGCCTGCTGCTGGTCTATGTGGGGCTGCGCCTCACCATGTACTCCAGCTTCGGCCGTGCAGTGGCGGCGGTGCGCGAGAACGAGCTGCGGGCCGAGCTGCTCGGCTACGACACGCGGCTCTACAAGATGGCGACCTTCGGCATCGGCGGCGCGGTGGCGGGGCTCGCGGGCGTCCTCTACGCCAACTGGAACTCCTACGTCAGCCCCACCGTCTTCGACCTCGGCTTCAGCGCGCAGATCATCATCTGGGTCGTCGTCGGCGGGCTCGGCACCCTGGTGGGGCCGCTGGTGGGCGCGATGATCCTCGGCTTCGTGACCATCGAGCTCGGCACGCAGCAGAGCGTCGACGTCAACCTGATCCTCGGCGTCATCCTGGTGCTGTTCGTGCTCGCGGTGCCGGAAGGGGTTACCGCCCAGCTGCGCAACCTCTACACCCGCCTGGTGGATCGCATCCCCGGCCGCTCTCGAGCCTAGAGCAAATTCTGACCGGACGGGGTCGCGTTCGGTTGTCGCACGCTCCTCCCGTCCGGATGCGGTGCGGCTGAAGACTCCCCCACCTCACCCCGGCCCTCTCCGCCCCCGGGGGCGGAGAGGGAGAGC
>WTGU01000149.1 GCA_011523425.1 Alphaproteobacteria bacterium | reverse complement strand
TGCACGCAGTTGAAGTAGAGGGCGAAGGTGTCGAAGAACTGCAGCGCCTTGTAGCTGGCGAAGAGGCGCTCCTCCTCGACCCAAGGCGCGGTCTCGGGGTCGTCCTGCAGCACCCGGGTGAGCCGCTCCTGGCGCTGGCGCTCGGTGCTCAGCATGGTCTCGGCGGCGAGCTTGTGCTGCTCCGGCACGATATCGATCAGCACCTTGTCGGAGAGGCCGTAGCGGCCGTTGTAGAGGCCCCAGATGTGCATGCTGTCCAGCAGCCCGCAATAGGCGTGGTGCGCCTCGTTGTACTCGGGCGAGCGGCAGCCGGTCAGCGTGATGATGGGGATCGGCGTCTCCACCAGGTTGTAGGGCAGCCCGGTCGCGGGATCGAGCGGCGGGTTGTCGTCCAGATCCTTCCAGCCCTTGTCGTGCCAGCGGCAGGCGTAGAGGAAGTACTCGCGCGGCTCGGGCTGCGCGAAGGCGTCGTTGCCGAAGTTCTCGGCGAGCTGGCCGACAAGCTGCAGATGCTCGTCGAGGGTGATGGCGAAGCGGGCGCCGTCATCGCGCTCGCCCGTCGAGCTCTGGATGATCATGGCATCCTCCCCTGCGCGCCGGTCGGGACCGCGCCGACGGTCGGGCCTGCGGAACCCTAGCAAACGCACCGGGGCAAGTCACGGCGGGCGGGATATGGCGGCGGCAGGGACGGCCTCAGCCGTCCGCCTGCCACACGAGCGGGAACTCTGGATCGTCCAGGGGATCGCCGTCGCCGAGCCGCTCGTGCACCTCGGGGAACGGCGGCGAGACCTCGCCGGGCCGGACCTTGAAGCGCGCGTCGTCGCCCACCCAGCGGTGGACGAAGGCACGGCGGCGCGCGGACGGCGAGGCGTTGCCCGGCGCGCCGTGGACGGTGAGGAAGTGGAAGGCGATGGCATCGCCCGGCGCCATGTCGAAGGAGGCGATCTCGTAGTCGTCGCGATGCCCGTCGATGTCCGGCATGGCATCGAGCGCCTCGCCGTCGCGCCGGTAGTCGACGCCAATGAACTTCCTCGGCATGAACGACTTGCCCCAGCGGTGGGAGCCCACCACGAGCTCCAGAGAGACCGCGCGCGGCACCGGGTCGAGCGGGGTCCAGAGGCTCACGCACTGGGTTCCGTCGATGCAGTAGTAGGGCAGGTCGTGATGCCACGGCGTGCGCGATTCGGTCCGGGGCTCCTTCACCAGCACGTGCTCGTGGAAGAAGCGCGCCGTGCGCGAGCCGATCAGCCTGGCGGCCAGTTCTGCGGCGTGGGAGCGGAACATGAAGTCCCGGTATTCGGGGATGCGCGCCCAGTTGCAGTAGTCGCCAAAGAAGTAACCTCGCGAGCCCTCGGGCTCGTACTCCTTGGTATAGGGGCCGGGGCTCTGCATGTTGCGCTCGACGCCGGCGCGCAGCGTGTCGACCCAGTCCGCGAAGGCGCCTTCGAGGTGGACGACGCCGTCGCGGCGGAAGCGCTCGACGGTGGCGTCGTCGATGCCGGCGACGGTCGGTTCCATGGCGCCTCTTCTTAGCATATCCGGCCCCGTGGCAGGGATCGCACGACGCTCATGCGACGCTCACATGAAGCTCTGGGGGTCGATGTCCACCTGCAGCCGCGTCCGCGCGCGCCGCTCGAGCGCGGCGAGCCAGCGTGCGAGGTGGGGCTGCAGCAGCATGCCGCGCGGCGCCTTGAGCAGGAGGCGGAAGCGGTGGCGCCCGCGCAGCAGCCGGAGCGGCGCCGGCGCCGGCCCCAGCACCTGGATGCCGAGGCGGCGCTCGTCGGCGCGCGCGATGCGCGCGAGCGATGCCGCAGCGCGCCGGGTTTCCGCCTCGCCCGGCCCCGACGCGATCACCGCGGCGAGCCGGCCGAAGGGCGGCAGGCCGTGGGCCTCGCGCGCCGCCGCCTCCTGTGCCATGAAGGAATCGCGGTCGCCGGCTGCGAGCGCGGCCATCACCGGGTGTTCCGGCGCATAGGTCTGGAGCACGACCCGCCCCGGCCGGCCGCCGCGCCCGGCCCGCC
>WTGU01000131.1 GCA_011523425.1 Alphaproteobacteria bacterium | reverse complement strand
AGGTGGCGATGTTGATGCCGGCCTCGCCGAGGATCGTGGCCACCGCGCCGATCAGCCCCGGCCTGTCCTCGTTGGTGAAGTAAAGCATGTGCGGGCCGAGCTCGGCTTCGATCTTGATGCCCTCGATCTCCACGATCCGCCGCCCGCCGCCGCCGATGAGCGTGCCCGCCACCCCTTGCGCCTTCTCGCCGGACAGCACCTCCACCCGCATGAGGGTCTGGTAGTCCTCCGTCGTCGCGCTCCTGATCTCGCGCACCTCGATGCCCCGCTCGCGGGCGAGGAAGGGGGCGTTCACCATGTTGACGTTGTCGAGCTGCGGGGCGAGCAGCCCCTGCAGCGCGGCCGCCGTGAGCAGCCGCGAATCCAGCGCGCTGGCCTGGCCCTCGTAGGCGACGGACACCGCGCGGATGCGGCCGTCGGTGATCTGGCCGGCGAAGCTGCCGATCTGCTCGGCAAGCGTCAGGTAGGGGCCGAGCTTGGCCATCTCCTCCGGCGCCACCGAGGGGGCGTTGACGGCGTTCACCACCATGCCGCTCTGCAGGAACGTGGCCATCTGCTGCGCGATCTGCAGCGCCACGCTCTCCTGCGCCTCCACCGTGGAGGCGCCGAGATGGGGCGTCGCGATCACCTGGTCCAGCGCGAAGAGCGGGTTGTCCCGGGCCGGCTCCTCCTCGAACACGTCAAGCGCGGCGCCGGCGACTCGGCCGCTCTCAATGGCGCTCTTGAGGTCGTCCTCCACGATCAGCCCGCCCCGCGCGCAATTCACGATGCGCACGCCCTGCTTGGTCCTGGCGAGCGCGTCGGCGTCGATCATGCCCCGCGTGCCGTCCGTCAGCGGCACGTGCAGGGTGATGACGTCGGAATCGCGGAGCAGCTCGTCCAGCGTCGCCAGCGTCACGCCGAGCGAGGCGGCGCGGTCCGGCGCGAGGTAGGGGTCGTAGGAGATGACGTGCATCTTGAGGCCCTGCGCGAGCGCGGCCACGATGGCGCCGATCGTCCCGCAGCCGACGATGCCGAGGGTCTTGTCGCGGAGCTCCACGCCCATGAAGCGGCCGCGCTCCCAGCTGCCGGTGCGGGTGGAGCGGTCCGCCTCCGGAATCCGCCGCGCGAGCGCGCACATCATGGCGATGGTGTGCTCGGCCGCGGTCACGGAGTTCCCGTGCGGCGTGTTCATGACCACGATGCCGCGCGCCGTCGCCGCCTCCAGGTCGACGTTGTCGACGCCGGTGCCGGCGCGGCCCACGACCTTGAGCCGGCCCGCCCGCTCCAGCAGCGCCGCCGTCACCCTTGTGGCGGAGCGGATGGCGAGGCCCTCGTAGTCGCCCACGATCCCGGCCAGCGCCTCCGGCGCGAGACCGGGGCGCGCGTCGGCCTCGACGCCGTGCTCGGCGAACGCCTGCGCGGCCACCTCGCTCATCTCGTCCGCGATCAGGACCTTCGGCATCGCTCCCGGCCTCGTCGGTTGGAGGGTCTAGCCGCCCCCATGCCCGCGCACCTCGTCCCAGGCCCAGTCGAGCCACGGGGTCAGCGCTTCGAGATCGTCGCGCTGCACCGTGCCGCCGCACCAGATCCGCAGCCCCGGCGGGGCGGCCCGGTGGGTCTTGATATCATAGGCCGCGTCCTCCGCCTCGAGCAGGGCGGTCATTCGCCGGATCACGCCCCACTGCGCCTCCTCGTCCAGCGCGGAGAACCAGGGGTCGACGATGCTGAGGCAGACCGACGTGTGGGAGCGCGTCTCCGGCGCCCGCGCGAGGAAGTCGACCCACTCCCGCGCCGCCACCCACGACTCGATGACGCCGAAGTTGGCCCGTGACCGGGCGATCATCCCCGCCTGGCCGCCGATGGAGTCGATCCACCTCAGCGCGTCGATCGCATCCTCCACCGCCATCATGGAGACGGTGTTGATGGTCTCGCCGCGGAAGATGCCCTCGTTGAGCCTGCCGTCCGCGGCGGTGAGCCGGAAGACCCGGGGCACCGGCCAGGGCGGCGTCTCGCTCTCCAGCCGCTCGACCGCCCTGGGCCCGAGGATCAGCATGCCGAATCCGGCCTCGCCGCCCATCACCTTCTGCCACGAGTAGCTGGTCGCATCGAGCTTGGTCCAGTCCATCGGGTAGGCGAAGACGGCAGACGTGGCGTCGCAGAAGGTGAGTCCCTCGCGGTCGGCGGCGATCCAGTCCGCATCGGGCACCCGCACGCCGGAGGTGGTGCCGTTCCAGACGAACACCGTGTCGCGCGCAGGGTCCACCCGGCGGAGGTCGGGCAGGGCGCCGTAGGGCGCCTCGATCACGCGCGCATCCAGCGGGTGCAGCGCGCTCTGGCCGTCGAAGGCCCACAGCGCGCCGAAGTTGTCCCAGCTCAGGAAGTCGACTCCGCGCGGGCCGAGCAGCGACCACATGACCATCTCGATGGCGCCGGTATCGGAGCCCGGCACGATTCCGAGCCGCCAGTCGTCCGGCAGCCCGAGCAGCGAGCGGGAGAGATCCAGAAGCTCCCTGATCCGCGCCAGCGGCTCCCGCGCCCGGTGCGAGCGGCCGAAATAGGCGCCCGCCAGCGCCTCCACCGTCCAGCCGGGCCTCTTGGGGCACGGGCCGGAGGAGAAGAGCGGATTGCCGGGGCGGACGGCGGGCTTCATGGACGAGGAGGGCGTTGGCGGCGGCGCGGGCGTCTCGGGGTCACACCGTGATGGTGCCCTCGAGATACTGGACCGCACGGCCGGTGAGGCGGACCCGGTCGCCGGCGACGGTGCAATGCAGCACGCCGCCGCGCCGCGACACCTGGTGGGCGAGGAGGGTCTCCTTGCCCAGCCGCGCGGCCCAGAAGGGCGCCATCATGCAGTGGGCCGATCCGGTGACGGGATCTTCGGGCACGCCGAGGCGGGGAGAAAAGAAGCGCGAGACGAAATCCGCGTCGTCGCCCGGCGCGCTGACGATGATCCCGCGCCGGTCGTCGAGTCGCGCCAGCGCGCCCATGTCGGGCACGAGCGCCCTGATCTCGGCCTCGCTCTCGAACAGCGCGAGATAGTCCATGTCGGCGAAGACGGCGACAGGCGCGGTGCCGAGCCCGGCGGCGAGGTCGACTGGGAGCGCCACGGGCTCGGCGGCAAGCGCAGGAAAGTCCATGGTCAGGGCATCCTCGTGCCGGACCACCTCGAGCCGCCCGCTCCTGGTATCGAAGGCGATCTGACCCGCGCCCGGCCGCAGATGGTGAAACACGACATGGGCACTGGCCAGCGTCGCATGCCCGCAGAGATCGACCTCGGCGACCGGCGTGAACCAGCGCAGGTCGTAGGCGCCGTTCGCCGGGGTCAGGAAGGCGGTTTCGGAGAGGTTGTTCTCGGCTGCGATGGCCTGGAGCGTGTCGTCGTCCAGCCACGAATCGAGCGGGCAGACGGCGGCCGGATTGCCGCCGAACACCGCATCGGTGAACGCGTCGACCTGAAACAACCTGAGGCGCATGCAACAGTTTATTGACGATCCCGCGAAGGCATGCAAGCTGAGGCGGGGGCCGCGGCGCCGCGCGCCGCGCCGCAATGACCGGGTTCCGCCGACGGCATGGGCCGCAAATCCGAGCGCGATTTTCGGGCGATCCTCTTCGCCGCTGCCGTGGCTGCAGCGGTAGCCGGCGCGGCTGCGCTCGGCCCGCCGCAGGCGCGAGCGGACGACTTCTTCGCCGGCTACGACGCGTTTCAACGCGGCGACTACGAGGCCGCCCGCGCCGCCTGGGCGCCGCTTGCGCTCGCGGGCGACGTCGATGCGCAGTACAACCTCGGCACGCTCTACGAGAACGGCTTCGGCAGGCCGGCGGACGCCGAGAAGGCGGCGCGCTGGTACCGGTCGGCGGCGGAGCGTCGCCTCGACCATGCCCGGCTCGCGCTGGCGCGGCTCCAGCGCTCCGGCGCCTTGGAGCCCGGCCCGGACGAGGACCAGATCAAGCTCCTCGAATCCGCCGCCCGGCGCGGGCTGGCCGAGGCGCAGTACGAGCTGGGCGTGGCCTACGATCACGGCCTCGGCGTCACCCGGAACCATGCGACGGCGGCGGGCTGGTACCAGCGCGCGGCCGAGCAGGGCCTTACCGATGCCCAGTTCAACCTGGCGGCGCTCTACGACGAGGGGCTCGGGACCCCGCGCGACTTCGCCATGGCGCACCATTGGTACACGCGCGCGGCAGACTCGGGCCAGGTGCGGGCCATGAACAATCTCGGCCACATCTACGAGACCGGGCTGGGCGGCCTGAGGGACTACGACATGGCGGTCGTCTGGTACCGCCGGGCGGCGCAGCAGGGCCTCGCCATCGCCCAGGCCAACCTGGCGGCGCTCTACCATCTGGGCCGCGGCGTGCCGCGCGATTTCGAGCAGGCCCGTCGCTGGTACGGGGCCGCCGCCGCGCAGGGAGACCCGGTGGGCCAGAACGGTCTCGGCCTGCTCCATGCCAACGGTCTCGGGACGGAGCGCGACCTTGTCCGGGCGATGGCGTGGTTCAGCCTCGCCGCACACGGAAACGACCCGGCGAGCGCCGATGCGCGCGCCTACCGCGACCGGCTCACGCGCCTCCTCAGCGCCGAAGAGCGCGCCGAGGCCGAGGCGCTGAGTCTCGCGCTCGCGGCTCGAACGGTTCGGAACGAATCGCCCGGAAGGCAGATCTACGGCGTCTCCCTGCCGCGACCGGCGGGTGGCTTCGGCGATTCCGCCATCTACGCGCAACGGCTCCTCAAGTGGCTGGGCTACTATGGCGCAGCGGTGGACGGTGTCGCCGGCAACCTCACGATCGAAGCGACCCGGCAATTCCTGAAGGACAACGCGCTGAGCATGGAGCCGCAGGTGACGCGGGACCTGGTGGAGGCGCTGGAAGCGGTGCGAAAGGCGCGCGTCGCAGCCGCCGAGACGGAAGCCGGGCAGGACGCCGTCGCGGAGCCGCCCGGAGAGGCGCGCCTCGACGACGGGCAGGGAAGGCTATGAGGGCGATGCAGGGCGCGAGGCCGGCCGCGCCGATCGCGCTGGCTGCGGCGTTCGCTCTCGCTCTCGCGCTGCTCGCCGGTTGCAGCGCGAACGAAGAGCCCGCCTATGTCGAGCGCAGCGTCGAGGAGCTCTACAACGAAGCGCTGGACAACCTGCTGGACGGCAACGCCGAGGACGCCGCGGCGGGCTTCGACGAGGTCGAGCGCCAGCATCCCTACTCGGTCTGGGCGACCCGGGCGCAACTCCTTTCGGCGTTCACCTACTACCAGGCCAACCTCTACGACCAGGCGATCGAGAGAGCCAACCGCTTCGTCGAACTGCATCCCGGCCACAGCGAGGCGGTCTACGCCTACTACCTGATCGCCCTTTCCTACTACGAGCAGATCTCGGACGTGGACCGAGACCAGAAGATGACGGCGCTCGCCCTGCAGTCCCTCGAGGAGGTGGTGCGGCGGTTCCCCGGCAGCGCCTATGCGCGCGATGCCCGGCTCAAGGTCGACCTGACCCGCGACCACCTCGCCGGCAAGGAGATGGGGGTCGGTCGGTACTATCTCCGGCGCGCGCACTACGTGGCGGCGATCGGGCGCTTCCGCAACGTGGTCGAGCGTTATCAGACCACCAGCCACGCGCCGGAGGCGCTGCATCGCCTGACCGAGGCGTATCTGGCGCTCGGGCTGGCGGACGAGGCGCAGACGGCGGCCGCCGTCCTCGGCCACAACTACCCGGGCAGCCGGTGGTACGAACACAGCTACGCCCTGCTCGTCGATTCCGGACTCGAGCCCGAGGAGGATCGGGAATCCTGGATCAGCCGGGTCTTCGGCGGCCTGATCTGACGCGGGGCAGATGCTGCGGCGCCTCTCGATCCGCAACTACGTCCTGATAAGCAGCCTGGACATCGATCTGGGGCCGGGCATGGCGGTCTTCACCGGCGAGACCGGCGCCGGCAAGTCGATCCTGCTGGATGCGCTGGGGCTTGCGCTCGGCGCACGCGCCACCGCCGGCGTGGTGACCCGCGGCAGCGACAGTGCCAGCGTCGCCGCCGTTTTCGATGCGGGTCGAGCCGACTCGGTGCAGGATCTGCTGGTCGAGCACGGTCTCGACGAGAGCCACGCGGCGGGGAGCGAGCTTCTGCTGCGCCGCGTCGTCGGCGCGGACGGGCGCAGCCGCGCCTTCGTCAACGACACGCCGACCGGCGTCGCCCTGCTCAGGCGGCTCGGCGGCCTGCTGGTGGAGATCGACGGCCAGTCCGAGCCGGGGGGCCTGCTCGACCCCGCCGGGCACCTCGCCATGCTCGACGACTTCGCCGGCCACGCGCCCGAGCGGGAGGCGCTGGCGGCGGCCCATGCCGCCTGGCGTGCCGCCCACGCCGCGCAGCAGGAGGCGGAGGACGCCCAGGAGGCGGCCGGGCGGGAGGAAGACTACCTGCGGCACGCGGTCTCCGAGCTCGAGGCGCTCGCGCCCGAATGCGGCGAGGAGGCGCGCCGCGCCGGCGAACGCGCCGCCCTGCTGAACGGCCAGAAGCTCGGCGAGGCCCTGGACGCCGCAAGCACCGAGATCGCCTCGGATGGCGGCGTCGGTGCCCGACTCACGTCGGCCCGGCGCGCGATCGAGCGTGCCGCGCCCGCTGCCGGCGGCACCCTGGACGGGCTGCTGGAGAGTCTCGACCGGGCGGCGATCGAGGCGGAGGAGGCGGAGGGCGCGCTGGACGCGGCCAGGCGCGCGCTCGAGAGCGATCCCGGCCGGCTCGAGGCGGTCGAGGAGCGCCTCTTCTCGCTCCGCGCGGCCGCGCGCAAGCATCGCACCGATCCGGATTCCCTGGGACCGCTGTTGATGCGGCTGCAGGGCGAGCTCGAGACGATCGAGAGCGGCGCCGGAACGCTCCGCGCTCTCGCGGCGGAGACGGAGGCGGCCCACCGCGCCTATCGGGTGAGGGCCGAGGCGCTGAGCGCTGCCAGACGGGGAGCGGCGCGTGCGCTCGACGAGGCGGTGGCGGGCGAGCTCGCGCCGCTCAAGCTCGCGCGCGCCCGCTTTGGCACTGCGCTCGACGTTGTCGCGGACGGCGCGGAGGGCAGGGCCGGCATCGACCGCTGCCGTTTCATGCTGTCCCCCGACCCCGGCGTGGACCCGCAGCCGCTCGCGAAGGTCGCCTCCGGCGGCGAGCGCGCACGGCTGCTGCTCGCGCTCCGGGTCTGCCTCGCGCGCGCGGCGGGTCTCACGACCCTCTTGTTCGACGAGATCGACCGCGGCATCGGCGGCGCCGTCGCCGACGCCGTGGGCGAGCGTCTGGCGCGGCTTGCGCGCGACGTCCAGGTCCTGGTGGTCACTCATTCGCCCCAGGTCGCGGCGCGGGGCGACCATCATTTCCGGGTCACCAGGAGCGAGGGGGAGCAGGGCGCCGCCGCGCGGGTCACGCTGCTCAGCGAGGACGAGCGGCGGGAGGAGATCGCCCGGATGCTGTCCGGCGCCGAGGTGACGGAGGAAGCCCGCGCCGCCGCCGACAGCCTACTCGCGCGGAGTACGCCATGAGCGACGCGAGCACGCCGCCCGAAGAGCTCTCCCGCGAGGCGGCGGAGCGCGAGCTGGCGCACCTGGCACGGGAGATCGCGCACCACGACAGGCTCTACTACGTCGAGTCGGAGCCCGCGCTGAGCGACGCCGACTACGACGCCCTGCGTCGGCGCAACGCGGCCATCGAGGCGCGCTTTCCGGCGCTGAAGCGCGCCGACAGCCCGAGCGAGCGTGTCGGCGCACCGCCGTCGTCGAGCTTCGCCAAGGTCCGCCACAGCCGACCCATGCTCTCGCTCGCCAATGCGCTGAACGACGACGACCTCGCCGAGTTCGAGGGCCGGGTCCGGCGCTTCCTCAATCTCGGCGACGACGAGCCCGTGGTGCTCCACGGCGAGCCCAAGATCGACGGTCTCTCGGCCACGCTGCACTATGACGGGGGCGAGCTGGTGCTGGGCGCCACCAGGGGCGACGGCGAGACCGGCGAGGACACCACCGAGAACCTGCGCACGGTGGGCGACGTGCCGCAGTCCCTGAGCGGGGGCGACGCGCCGGCGCGGCTGGAGGTCAGGGGCGAGGTCTACATGGCGCTCTCCGACTTCGCGGCGCTGAACCGGGAGCGCGAGGTCGACGGCGAGGCACCCTTCGTCAACCCGCGCAACGCGGCCTCCGGCGGGCTCAGGCAGATCGACCCCACGTTGACGGCGAAGCGCAGGCTGCGCTTCTTCGCTCACGGGTGGGGCGAGACCAGCGAGCCCCTGGGCACGCTGCAGGGAGAGGTTCTTGCGCGGCTCGAGTCATGGGGCTTCGCGCGGGCCCCTCACGGCGGACGCTGCACCGGGCTCGACGAGGCGCGCGCGCTCCATCGCAGGATCGAGGCGGCGCGGCCCGAGCTGGATTTCGAGATCGACGGCGTGGTCTTCAAGCTCGACCGGCTCGACTGGCAGGAGCGTCTCGGCGCCGCCGGCCGCGCGCCGCGCTGGGCCATCGCCTACAAGTTCCCGGCCGAGCAGGCGGAGACCGTGCTGCACCGGATCTCGATCTCGGTCGGCCGTACCGGCGCGCTCACGCCGGTGGCCGAGCTGGAGCCGGTGCACGTCGGCGGCGTCACCGTCTCCCGCGCGACGCTGCACAACGAGGACGTGATCGCCGAGCGCGACATCCGTGCCGGCGACACGGTGGTGGTGCAGCGGGCCGGCGACGTGATCCCGCAGGTGGTCCGCGCGATCGCGGAGAAGCGACCGGCCGAGAGCCGGCCCTTCGAGCCGCCCGCGGCGTGTCCGGAGTGCGGCAGTCACGCGGTGCGGGAGGAGGGGGAGGCGGTCAGGCGCTGCACCGGCGGCCTGGTCTGCCCGGCCCAGGCGCTGGAGCGGCTGCGGCACTTCGTCGCGCGCGATGCCTTCGACATCGAGGGCCTCGGCGCCAAGCAGATCGAGGCGTTCTGGGACGAGGGGCGGGTGAAGAGCCCGGCCGACATCTTCGACCTGGAGGCGAAGGACGGCAGCGAGGGGTTCCAAAAACTCGCCGAGCGCGAGGGCTGGGGCGAAACCTCCGCCGCCAACCTCTTCCGCGCCATCGAGGCCCGCCGCCGGATCGGGCTGGACCGCTTCATCCATGCGCTCGGCATCCGCCATGTGGGGCAGTCGACCGCGCGTCTGCTCGCGCGCCGCTACGGCACGGTCGACGACTGGCGCGCGGCGATGGATGCCGCCGCCGCCACCCCCGATCCCGACTCCGAGGCGGGCAACGAGGCGCTGGAGGCGCTGACCGATATCGACGGAATCGGCCCGGTAGTGGCGCGTGCCGTCGTCGAGTTCGTCGCTGAGCCCCGCAACGGCGCCATCCTCGACGCCCTCCGCGCGCGCCTCGATATCGAGCCGGTCGAGGCGCCCGAGACCGATTCGGCCGTCGCCGGCAAGACCGTCGTCTTCACCGGCAAGCTGCAGCGGATGACGCGGCAGGAGGCGAAGGCGCGGGCCGAGGCGCTCGGCGCCCAGGTGGCGGGCTCGGTGTCACGCGCGACCGACTACGTGGTCGCGGGCGAGGATGCGGGCTCGAAGCTGAAGAAGGCCGAATCGCTCGGCGTCACGGTGCTGAGCGAGGACGCGTGGCTCGCCGTCGCTGCCGGCGAGGCGCCGCCGCCTGCGCCGGAGAACGGCGACGAGGAAGGCGAAGGCGATGCCTAGCCCGGCGCACACCGCAGCCGGTCAGGCCCGGCGGGCGCTCGAGTGGTCCGTGGCGCCGGCGCCCGTCGCCTATCCCGCCGCCGTCGCGGCCATGGAGGAGCGGGTCGCCGCGATTCTCGCGGAGCGCGCGCCGGAGCAGGTCTGGCTGCTGGAGCATCCGCCGCTCTACACCGCCGGCACCAGCGCGACGCCGGGCGACCTCCTCGATTCCTCGGGCCTCCCGGTCTACCGCTCAGGCCGGGGCGGGCAGTACACCTACCACGGCCCCGGCCAGCGGGTGGCGTACGTCATGCTCGACCTCCGCGCGCGCGGGCGCATGGACCTGCGCTGCTTCGTCCGTGACCTGGAACAGTGGCTGATCGACGCGCTGGCGACCTTCGGCGTCGCCGGCGTGCGCCGCGAGGGCCGCGTCGGCATCTGGGTCGAGACCGGCGGAAGCGAGGCCAAGATCGCCGCGATCGGGGTGCGGGTCCGGCGCTGGGTCACCTTCCACGGCGTCTCGCTCAACGTCGCCCCCGACCTCGGCCACTACCGGGGCATCGTCGCCTGTGGGATCCGCGAGCACGGCGTCACCTCGCTCGCAGCCCTCGGGGTCCGGGCCACGATGGACGAGGTGGACGGCGCCCTGCGGCGGAGCTTCGGGGCGGTCTTCGGCGGCTGAGCGCCTAGTGCGCGCCGCGGGAGAGGTTGAGCCCTACCACGCCGACGATGATGAGGATGATGGAGCCGATCCTGAGCGGCCCCATCGGCTCCTTGAACCAGATGTAGCCGATCATGGCGATCGCCGCCGTGCCGATGCCGGCCCAGATCGCGTAGGAGAGGCCGAGATCGAGCTTCTTCAGCGCGAGCGCGAACAGCACGAAGCTGATCCCATAGAGGATGAAGATCAGCGCCGAGAAGACGGGCTTGGTCAGGCCCTCGCTCAGCTTCATGGAGGTCGTGCCGCCTACCTCGAATGCGATGGCGAGACCGAGATAGACCCAGTGCATGGCGCGACTCCCCGACTGTGGCGGCCGAGGGCCGTCATTCTTTGATAAGCGCCCGGAAGTCAAGGAGGGCCGGGAGGAGCGTCCCTCCGGGGCGGGGGACGCGCGGTTGCCTCCGGCCCGCTCTCCCCATAACATCCTGCCGCCCGGGTTCATGGGGAGGCCGGGCCACGATCGACTGGGCGCGGCGCCGGGCCCGAGAGGCCGGGTGCGTGCCTGAGCATGCGGGAGGATGGTGTTGGCAGATTATCTGGTCGGCATCGACGTCGGCGGTACGTTCACCGATTTCGTGAGCTACAATTCGGAGACCAGGGCGGTCGACGTGTGGAAGATCCTGTCGACTCCCCACGATCCCAACGAAGGCATCCTCGGCGGTCTCGGGCGCTTCGACGCGCCGTCGGACATCCGCAACATCAGGCTCGGCACCACGGTGGCGACCAACGCGATCCTCGAGCGCAAGGGGGCGACGGTCGCCTACGTGACGACCGAAGGGTTCCGGGACATCCCCTTCATCCAGCGGGGAAACCGCCGCAGCCACTACGACATCACCTGGATCAAGCCGAAGCCACTGGTCAAGCGCCGCCACTGCTACGAGGTGAGCGAGCGGATCATGTCCAACGGCACGGTCCACGTGCCGCTCGACGAGGACGCCGTGCGCGCGATCGGACGCGAGATCAGGGAGGACGGCTCGATCGAGGCGGTGGCCGTCAACTTCCTGTTCTCCTACGTGACGCCGGACCACGAGCGCCGCGCCAAGGAGATTCTCGAAGAGGAGCTGCCGGACATTCCGGTCTCCATCTCCTATGACGTGCTGCCGAAGTGGAAGGAGTACGAGCGCGCGTCCACCACCATCGCCGACGCCTACGTGAAGCCGGTGGTGAACCGCCAGGTGGCGAGCCTCCGCGAGCGCTTCAAGGAGAGCGGCATCACCGACCAGGCCGTCGTCATCAAGTCCAACGGCGGCGAGATGACGCTGGAGGCGGCGCAGCGGACGCCGATCCAGATGACGGTCTCGGGCCCCACCGGCGGCGTGATCGCGGGCAAGCACATCGCCAAGCTGAGCGGCATCAGCCACCTCGTCACCCTCGACATGGGTGGCACGTCCACCGACACGTCGACCATCGTGGGTGGGCAGGAGAACTTCACCACCGACTACGAGGTGGAGTTCGGCGTTCCCATCCAGATCCCGATGATCGACATCCGCACCATCGGCGCCGGTGGCGGCTCCATCGCCTGGATAGACAAGGGCGGCATGCTGCGGGTCGGGCCCGAGAGCGCCGGCGCGAACCCCGGTCCCGCCTGCTACGGCGCCGGCGGCGAGCGCCCGGCGGTTACCGACGCGAACCTGCTGCTCGGCCGGATCAACCCGTCCAACTTCCTCGGTGGCGAGATGGCGCTCGACGTGGCCGCGGCCGAGAAGGCGATCGAGACCGTCGCCGGCCCGCTGGGGCGGACGGCGGAGGAGACCGCGCTCGCCATCGTCCAGATCGCCAACAACAACATGGTGGGCGCGCTGCGCTCGGTGCTGATCGAGCGCGGCCTCGATCCGCGCGACTTCTCGCTGCTCGCCTTCGGCGGCGCGGGCCCGCTGCATGCGGCGGACCTGATGAACGACGCCGGCATCCCGTCGGGCGTGATTCCCAACTATCCGGGGCAGTTCTCGGCCTTCGGCTTCATCCTCACCGATGCGCGGGTGGACGTGCAGCGCACCGTGCAGATGACGTCGAAGCGCTTCGACCAGGCGCGCGCGTCCGAGGTGATGGCCGCGCTGATCGAGACCGGCATCGCCGAGCTGAAGGCCCAGGGCTACGTCAAGAACATCGAGATCTACCGCTCGCTGGAGATGCGCTATCTCGGCCAGAACTACGAGCTGGAGATTCCGGTCGCCTTCGATTCGTTCACCGACGAGACGACGCCCAAGGTCTGGCAGGCCTTCCACGACATGCATCTCGCGCGCTTCGGCTTCAACATCCCGCGCGAGGTGATCGAGGTCATCACCGTCAAGGCCACCGTCGTCTCGCTCACCGAGAAGCCCGATCTCGCCACCATCGGCAAGGCGGACTCCGCCTCGCCCGACGCCGTAGCCACGCGCTCCGTGGTGTTCGACGACGGCCGGCACGACACGCCGATCTACGACCGCGCCGGCTTGCGCGACGGCCACGCCGTGACCGGGCCCGCGATCATCGAGGAGCCGGTCTCCGTGACCGTGCTCAGGCCGGGCCAACCCATGAGAGTGGATCAGTACGGCAATCTTCTGATTGGACGCATCGCCGAGGAGTCCTGACCATGACCCAGAGAGCCGACGTCGACATGGTCGCCATGTCGATCATCGATTCCACCATGACCGCAGTGTGCCGCGAGATGGGCATCGTCCTGATGAAGACGTCCTATTCGACGATCTTCAACGAGGCGCTGGACTTCACCTGCGCGCTGGCGAGCCCCGAGGGCGAGATGATCGCCCAGGCGGAGTACTGCCCGTCCATGATCGGCGGCGTGCCGCTGCTGGTGCGAAGCTGCGTCAAGGAGATCCCGCTGGAGACGCTCGAGCCCGGCGACGTGATCTGCCACAACGATCCCTACCGCGGCGGCCTCCACTGCCCCGAGCACACGCTGATCAAGCCGGTCTTCGTCGACGACGAGCTGATGGGCTTCGCCATGACCATCGGCCATCTGCAGGAGATCGGCGGCATGGTGCCGGGCGCCTTCGCCGGCGAGGCCACCGAGATCTTCCACGAGGGCATCCGCGTGCCGCCGGTCAAGATCAAGAGCCGCGGCGAGGATGTCGAGGAGGTGTGGAAGCTGCTGCTCGCGAACGTCCGCACCCCCCGCTACAACTACGGCGACCTGCGCGCGCTCATCGCCGGCGTCGACGTGGGCGAGCGCGGGCTGGCGAAGCTGATCCGCAAGTACGGCAAGGAGCAGTTCCGCCGCAACGTCCTCGACCTGATGGACTATTCCGAGAGCCGCATGCGCGCCGAGATCGGCGCCATCGAGGACGGCGTCTACCGCTTCCAGGACCAGGTGGAGGACGACGGCATCGAGAGCAGGCCCTACGACATCAGGGTGGCGGTCCACGTCCAGGGCGACGAGGTGGTGATCGACTACTCCGGCACCTCGCCGCAGGCGCTGGGCCCGATCAACGCGACCCTCGGCGTCTCCTACTCCGCCGCCTACAACGGCATCCTGCAGGTCACCGACGAGACGATCCCCAAGAACTCGGGCTGCTTCCGCCCGATCCGCGTGGTCTCGCCGCCCGGCACCCTGCTCAACGTCGACTATCCGGGGCCCGAGGTCGGCGGCAATACCGAGACCCACTGCAAGATCGCGGGCGCCGTGATCGGCGCGCTGGCGCCGGCGCTGCCCGACCGCACCATGGCGGCGGAAGGCGCCACCCATACTAACTTCGTCTTCGGCGGCACCGACGAGGAGACCGGCGAGGCCTTTGTCTGCTACGCCATCGAGCTTTCCGGCTGGGGCGGGCGCAACTTCGCCGACGGCAACGATGCCACCGATTCGATCAACGGCAACTGCCGGGTCGTGCCGGTGGAGGTGTTCGAGACCCGCTTCCCCTTCCGCACCGAGTCCTACATCCTGGTGCAGGATTCCGGCGGCGCCGGCCGGAACCGCGGCGGGCTCAGTACGCAGCGCACGCTCAAGAGCCTCGATACCGAGATCACCGGCAGCCAGATGTCGGACCGCCACCGCAACCGGCCCTGGGGGCTGCACGGCGGCCAGCCCGGCGGCCTCGCCGGCACCTGGCACCAGCAGGCGAACACTACCACCTGGCACATGATCGACGAGGCCTTCGGCAAGGCGAGCCCGAGCAAGTGGAGCAACGTCCGCATCCGGCCGGGCGATTCGATCCGCTTCCAGACTCCCGGCGGCGGCGGCTGGGGCGACCCGCGCGAGCGGCCGCGCGAGCAGGTGATCGAGGATCTCGCCGAAGGCTATATCTCCGCCAGCTCGGCGCGGGAGCACTACGGCCTGGACGGGGCGGCCGAAGCGGCCGAGTAGCGCGCCCCCACCTCACCCCGGCCCTCTCTTCCCCGGCGGGGAGGAGAGGGAGAAGGGGCGGTGCCGCTTTCTTTCCCCCTCCTCCTGGGAGGAGGGGGCAGGGGGAGGTGGGTGTCTTTCGGCCCGGCTTATCCCGCTTGAATTGTATTGCGTCTCGTCTTCGCTCAGCGGGGACTACTCATCGACGCGTGCCAACAAGGGCGTCGAGACGCTCGAGCATGGCCGCGTGATCCGGCTCGAAATCCTGCTCGATCCACCAGTCCTCGACCGCGCGCAGCAGGTCGCCGACTTCAGGTCCCTCCGGGATGCCCCGCGCCAGCATGTCCTCGCCAGAGACGGGAAACGTCGGTGCCTCCCACGCATCTGCGGTCTCCAGCATCGACCGCCACGCCACTTCGTTCTCGTCATTCGTCTCTTTGGCCCACTCCAATACTACGAGATCGCGGAAGCACTCGGGGCCGAGCCGATAGATCAGGCATCGCTGGGCGCGGCCATCGAGGTCGGGCGCAGGCGCGAACTCTGGCGTGGTGAGGGCCGTCAGGCGCGCACCCTCTTCGGCGGAAAGGCGCCACCGGTCGGCAACAGTCTTTCCCGCTAGACTCTCGGCAGCAGCGATCAGGGCGGCGAGGCGCCGGATCGGATCGGGCTGCGCGACCTTCCGCTCGATCGCGACCAGACGAGCGAGATGTGCCATTCCTTGCGCCTCCGGCAGCACTTGGTCGAGCACACCGGCGTCCTGCATGACATTCAGTGCCGGCACGGGATCATCGGCAGCGAGCAGCTTCATCATCTCGGCCTGCACGCGCTCGCCTGAGAGCGATGGGATCGTGTGCGCTGCCGCTTTGCAGGCTTCGAGCGCGGCTGCGTCCGGCTCGCCCTTGCCGTACCAGGCGTGAAAACGAAAGAAGCGGAGGATGCGCAGGTGGTCCTCGGCGATGCGGGTCGCGGGGTCGCCGACGAAACGCACGTGACCGGCTTTAAGGTCGGCCCGCCCGCCGAAATAGTCGTGGACCGTGCCGTCCGCCGTCAGGCTCATGGCGTTGATGGTGAAATCGCGGCGCGCCGCGTCCTCCCGCCAGTCATCTGTGAAGGCGACCTCGGCGTGGCGGCCGTCGGTCTGCACG
This sequence comes from Alphaproteobacteria bacterium, assembly GCA_011523425.1. Classification (GTDB taxonomy): domain Bacteria; phylum Pseudomonadota; class Alphaproteobacteria; order UBA828; family UBA828; genus WTGU01. The sequence goes on along the minus strand of WTGU01000131.1, from coordinate 93,938 downwards.
TCGCGCCGGAGCGTGGTGATCTCGTAGCGGTTGCCCTCGGCAAGCGCGGTCACCGTGCCATGTGCGACCCCGCGTGGCACTGTGCGGGTCTCAATTCCGGAGCCCTCAAGCAGCGCCAGCACCCGCTCGGGTTCGTCGGGGGTGCCGATGTCGATGTCGCTGCTCTCGCGCCCCAGCAGCGCGTCGCGGACGCAGCCACCGACGAAGCGCACGTCGGCGCCGCCGGCCGTGAGCGCATCCACCACCGCGCGCGTGGAGGGGGCGGTCATCCAGGGAGCGTGGACGGTCCTCTCCACTCGCTCGGTGCTCAGTCGACGACCTCGCCCGGCACGATCTCGCCGTCGACGATGCGCGCCGGCACGTAAGTGCCCTCCGGGTCGCCGCCGCCGGTCATGGCCCACACCACCAGGCTCGCCGCCGTCAGGATCAGCCCGCTGCCCAGCAGCCTGATCCACGGCAGCTTGCGCAGCTGCGCCGCAAAGCTGCTGCGGCTCAGCTGGATCCGCCGCGCCAGGATGAGAAAGGCGATGTAGAGGATCGTCGGCGCGAGCAGGATCAGGATATGGATCAGAGTGGTTCTCAGCATGACGCCCGCACCACATCCCGGAAGTTGACGAGGATCGCCGCCGTGGCACCCCAGATATGATACGCCCCATAGGGCAGCACGTAAAAACGGCGCTCGACGCCGTTCACCGTCAGCCCGTCGCGGCGGTAGTTGGCGGGCTCAAGCACGAAGGACAGCGGCACCTCGAAGATCTCCGCCACCTCGCGGGTGTCCGGCGTGAAGGCCGGCGGCGCCGCGACGAAGCCGACGACCGGCGTGATGCGGTAGCCGGTGCCCACGAGATAGTCGTCGAGCCGGCCCGCGACCTCGACCGATGCCGCCGGCAGCCCGATCTCCTCCTCCGCCTCCCTGAGCGCCGTTCGCTGCGGACTCCCGTCCCCGGGATCGGCACGGCCGCCGGGAAAGCTGATCTGGCCGGCGTGGCGCGCCAGCCGCTCGGCCCGCCGGGTGAGCAGCACCGAGAGCGCACCCGCCCGCTCGATGACGGCGACGAGCACGGCGGCGGGGGTGATCGGCTCCTCCGGCGAGAGCCGGCCCCAGGATTCCTCGCTGTGCCGGAGCGAGCCGGGCATACGGGCCGCAGGCGCCCGCTCGGCAGCCGCGATGACCGCCTCCCATGGCTGATCCGGCGCGCCCGGCGCCTCGTGCGCCACGCTGCGCAGAATGTCGGTTCGCATCAGTCGGACCCGGAGGCCGCTCCCGGCGCCTCGTCGAAGGGGAAGAACGCGCCGTCGCTCCAGACGCCGAGCACCGGCTTGCCGCCCAGCGTCCGCTCGACGCAGAGTTCCACCAGCCCGTAGTAGGCGGTGCGCGCCACGCGCGCCTCCAGGCCGTCGCGGACGGTGAGATAGGGCGCCTTCTCCTGCGATCCCGGCAGGGCGCGGAAGGCGAGGGGATGCGCGGGCCCGGCGCTCACCCACTCGTCCAGATTGGTGCGGAAGCGCAGGCTCTGCCCCGTGCCGCTGCCGCGTGCCTCCAGCTCGACGGCGACGAAGGGAACGTCGTCGACCGCGATGCGGGCTCTCTCCACCGGGGTGACGAGCCAGTAGTCGCCGTCGTCCTCGCGCCTGAGCACGCTCGCGAAGAGCTTGACCAGCGGCAGGCGGCCGATGGGGCAGCCTTCGTGGAACCAGGTGCCGTCGCCGGCGATGCGGATGTCGATGTCGCCGCAGAAGAGCTGCGGCGGCGTCCCCGGCGCTCGTGCAGGCGACTCGCTCATGGGCGCAGTATAGCCAAGCGGCACGTTCTCGCCTCTTGTGCGGTGCCGCCCGAGACTCCCCCACCTCACCCCGGCCCTCTCCGCCCCCAGGGGCGGAGAGGGAGAACGGACGGCGCCGTCTACGTTCCCCCTCCGCCACTGGGGGAGGGGGACAGGGGGAGGTGGGCGCCGTTCGAGCCGCTGTGACCCCGCAAGGTCGGATGGTGTTCTAGCCGACGCGCGCGTCGATCAGGCGGTTCACCTCTGCGGCGGCTTCCATCTGCACCATGTGGCCTTGGCCGTCGAGCACCGTGCAGTCCACGCCGTCGCCCAGGCCCTCGGCATGGGAGGCCGGGATGATCTGGTCGCCCGCACCCCAGATGACGAGCGTCGGCACCGTGCCCGCCACCGCGCGCAGGTCCTCGGCCTGCGCGCCGCCGGGCGCGAAGGCGTCCCGGACGGTGCCGAGCGCGGCGGTGACGCCGTCGATCCGCTTGAAGGCGAGCAGGTCGTTGACGAGCTGGCGCGTGACCAGCGCCGGATCGCTGAAAAGCTTCTCGACATGCGGCTTGAGATCCTTCCGGCGCTCGGCCGCGATGAAGCCCTCCAGATAGGCGCCGTCGATCTCGCCGCCGAGGCCGGCGCTGCCGATCAGCGTCAGCGAGGCCACCCATGCCGGGGCCGCGCGGGCCACGGCGAGGGCGATGGCGCCGCCCATGGAGTGGCCGACGAGATGGGCCTGCTCGATTTCCAGCGCATCGGCGAAGCCGGTCACGACATCGGCGAAGAAGCCGATCGAGCCGTCGCCGACATCCTTGCTGGAGCTGCCGTGTCCCGGCAGGTCGAGGGCGTGGACCGCGCGGCCGGCGGCGAGCGCGTCGTGGTTGAACAGCCAGTTGTTGAGATCGCCGCCGAAGCCGTGGATGAGGATGACCGGCACGCCGCCTTCGCCCTTCGTGAGGTAGCGGATCTGCCTGCCCGCGACTTCGGCCGTCTCGGTGGCCGGGCCGTCCTCGTCGTCATCGTCCTCGGGCGGCACGAAGTTGGCCTGGAAGTCGGTGACGAAGGCCTCGATGTCGGCGTCGGCGACGCTCTCGTCGGCGACGATGCCGAGCAGGCCGCCGACCGGCAGCACGTCGCCCTCCTGGGCGACGCAGCGCCGGAGCACGCCGGCATCCGCGGCCTCGACGGCGCTCGAGATCTTCTCGGTCTCGATATCGATGACCTCGTCCCCCGGCGTGAGCGATTCGCCTTCGTCGACGAGCCAGCCGGCGACCTTCCCCTCCTTCATGGAGAGGCCCCACTTGGGCATGCAAATGGGGCGGATGCCTTCGCTCATTTGCTGGACTCCATGACCGCCTTCACGGCCTTCTGCACCGCCGCGGCGTCGGGGATGTAGAGATCCTCGAGCGTGTCCGCGAACGGCACCGGGGTGTGCGGGGCGGTCACCTGCTTGATCGGCCCCTTGAGGGAATCGAAGGCCTTCTCGCAGACCATCGCCGCGATGTCGGTCGCCATGTTGCAGCGGGGATGGGACTCGTCGAGCACCACCAGCCGCCCGGTGTTCTCCACCGTCTCGAGGATGGTGTCCTCGTCCATCGGCGAGGTCGTGCGCAGGTCGACCACCTCGCACTCGATCCCGTCGCCCGCGAGCGCAGCCGCCGCCTCGTTCGCGACATGGACCATGCGGCCGAGCGTGACGATCGAGACGTCGTCGCCTTCCCGCACGATGTTGGCCTCGCCGAAGGGCAGCGCGTAGGGCTCCTCCGGCACGTCGCCCTCCAGCGTGTAGAGCGCCTTGTGCTCGCAGAAGATCACCGGGTCGTTGTCGCGGATCGACTGGATCAGCAGGCCCTTTGCGTCATAGGGCGTCGCCGGGGTCACGACCTTGAGCCCGGGGATGTGGGTGAACACCGGATAGAGGCACTGCGAGTGCTGGGCTGCGGCGCGCAGGCCGGCGCCGTACATGGTGCGGATGACGACCGGGGTCTCGGCCTTGCCGCCGAACATGTAGCGGAACTTCGCCGCCTGGTTGAAGATCTGGTCGAAGCAGACGCCCATGAAGTCGATGAACATCAGCTCCGCCACCGGGCGCAGGCCCGAGGTCGCCGCGCCGACGGCAGCGCCGATGAAGGCCGATTCGGTGATCGGGGTATCCATCACCCGGTCGCCGAACTTGCCGTAGAGCCCCTTGGTGATGCCGAGCGGCCCGCCCCAGGCGTCGCGCTCGCCATCGGTGCCGAGCCCGCCGGCCACGTCCTCGCCCATGATGACGACGGTCTCGTCGCGCTCCATCTCCTGGGCGAGGGCCTCGTTGATCGCCTGTTGGTAAGTGACTGTGCGTGCCATGACTGCCTCCCTCGCTCAGTAGGATACGTAGACGTCGGTGAGAAGATCTGCGGCGCCCGGAGGCGGCGCCGCTTTGGCCTTGGAGACCGCGCCGTCGATCAGGGACAGCGCGTCCCGGTCGATGGCGTCGAGCTCGGCGCCGTCGACCAGGGCTGCCGAGGTCACCTTCTCGCGGAAGAGCGCCAGGCAGTCGCGGGATTCGCGCAGCTTCTTCACCTCGTCCGGCCCGCGATAGGTTTGTGCGTCGCCCTCGAAGTGCCCGTAGTAGCGGTTGAGCTTGCATTCCAGCAGGCTCGGGCCGCCGCCCTCGCGCGCCCGCCTGATCGCCTCGCCGGCGGCCTCGTAGACGGCGAAGAAGTCGTGCCCGTCCACCACCACGCCCGGCATGTTGAAGCCGCTGGCCCGGTCCGCCGCGTCGTCGCAGGCGATCGACCACTTGGACGAGGTCGATTCCGCGTAGCCGTTGTTCTCGACCACGAAGATGCAGGGCAGGTTCCAGACCGAGGCGAGATTGAGGCTCTCGAAGGTGGTGCCCTGGTTCGAGCCGCCGTCGCCGACGAAGGCGATGGCGACGCCGCCGGTGCCGAGCTGCTTCGCAGCCAGGCCGGCGCCGCAGATGAGCGGCGGGCCGCCGCCGACGATGCCGTTGGCCCCCATCATGCCCTTGTCGAGGTCGGCGATGTGCATGGAGCCGCCCTTGCCGGCGCAGAGGCCGTCCTTGCGGCCATAGATCTCCGCCATCATGCCGTCCACGTCGCAGCCCTTGGCGATGCAGTGGCCGTGCCCGCGATGGGTGCTGGCGATGCGGTCGCGGTCCTCGAGGTGCATGCAGACGCCGACGCCGCTCGCCTCCTCGCCGGCATAGAGGTGCACGAACCCGGGGATGTCGCCGGTCGCGAACTCGACGTGGAGACGTTCCTCGAATTCGCGGATCGTCCGCATGGTTCGATAGGCCGTCAACAATTGGTCCTTGCTGAGCTGCATGCGTCGTTGCTCCTCTCTGCCTGCGTGGTCCGATTGCGCCTAAAAATAGGCGACGCCGGTGGTTTTGTCGAAAACGTGCACCTTGTCCACGTCGAAGCCGATGCGGCAGGGCTCGCCGGGGCCGCCCATGGGGCCGATCTTCGTCTTGGCCATGACCCGGTCGCTGCCGACGGTGACTTCGACGATCATGTCGCCGCCGAGCGGCTCGGTCACGAAGACCTCGCCCGGCACCTCCAGCGCGCCGTCGGCACCGGGTTCGATCGCGAGATTGTCCGGGCGGGTGCCGATGCGCACGTCCGCCTCCGCGCCACCCTTCTCGAGCAGGTCGGCCTGGCGCTCGGTGAGCGCGAGCCGGAAGCCCGAGTGCACGACGCTCACGCCGGTGTTGGTGCGCTCGAGGGTGCAGTCGAGGAAGTTCATCGGCGGCTCGCCGACGAAGCCCGCCACGAACTCGTTGTAGGGGCGGTTATAGATCTCCTCGGGCGTGCCGAGCTGCTGCAGCACGCCTTCGTGCATCACCGCGATGCGGTCCGCCATCGACATGCCCTCGAGCTGGTCGTGGGTGACGTAGACGGTGGTGGTCTCAAGACTGCGCTGCAGGTATTTGAGCTCACCGCGCATGTGGGAGCGGAGCTTCGCGTCGAGATGGGCGATGGGCTCGTCGAAGAGGAAGACCTTGGGCTCGCGCACGATGGCGCGGCCGATCGCGGTGCGCTGCTTCTGCCCGCCGCTCAGCTCCACCGGCTTGCGGTGGAGCAGGGGGTCGATCTCCAGGATCTCGGCGGCGCGGCGCACGCGGCGCTCGATCTCCTGCTTCGGCGTCCGCCTGAGCTTCAGCGGGTTCGCCATGTTCTCGTACACGGTCTTGTGGGGGTAGAGCGCGTAGTTCTCGAACACCATGGCGATGTCGCGGTCGCGCGGCGGCAGGTCATTGACCCGCACGTCGTCGAAATAGACATCGCCCGAGGAGATGAACTCGAGGCCGGCGAGCATGCGCAGCGTCGACGACTTGCCGCAGCCCGACGGCCCGAGGATGCACATGAACTCGTTGTTCTTGATCTCGAGATTGAGCTCCTTCACGGCAACGGTCTTGCCGTAGTACTTCCAGACGTCCGTGATCGTCACCGCAGCCATCGCTACCCCCGGACGGGCTCCGCCCGTCTCTTGCGTCCTATTCCCTGACCGCGCCCATGGTGAGACCGGCGACAAGATAGCGCCGGATCAGAAGGCCGAGAAACATCATCGGCACGGTGGTCACGACACCGGCCGCCATGATCATGCCCCACTGGATCTTGACCGGCTGGACCAGCTCGGCGGTGGCCACCGGCAGGGTCTTGGCGCCGCCCGAGCCGATGATCGAGGCGAACAGGAAGTCGTTCCAGCCGAACAGCACGCAGAGCACGATGAAGGCAGCGATTCCCGGCGCGACCAGCGGGATGATCAGCCTGAACGCCTGCCAGCGGGTGCAGCCGTCGCACTGTGCCGCCTCCTCGATCGCGTAGGGAACGTTGTCGAAGAAGCCCTTGAGGATCCAGATGGCGAAGGGGAGGTTGAAGGTCGTGTAGGCGAGGATCAGACCGGGCAGGGTGCCGACCAGCCCGGACGAGCGGAAGATCACGTAGAGCGGCACCATGACCGCCACCACCGGCGCCATGCGGGTCGAGATGATCCAGAAGAGGAGATCCCGCTTGCCGCGGAACTCCGCGCGCGAGAGCGCGTAGGCCGCCATCGAGCCGAGCGAGACGGAGACCGCCGCAGAGCCCAGCGAGGCGATCAGGCTGTTGCGCAGATAGACGCCGAAGTGCTTTTCGGTGAACAGCTCGACGTAGTGCGCGCCGGTCGGCTTGAAGTCGAACATGACGCCGACCCCGCCGAAATCGCCGACCTCAGGCAGCTGGAACGCATCGAGCAGATCCTTGAAGGACGAGACCACCATGATCAGCAACGGCAGCACGGTCCAGACGAAGAAGAAGATCAGGAAGAGGATCGAGAGCCCCTGCAGCACGCTTCTCAGCGGCGAGCGGTAGCGGACGATCTCGCGCGAGGCCATCGTCTAGTGCTCCCGCTCCGTCCTGATCTTGCGGGTCGGATCCTCGAACACCTTGGTCAGCACGAAGCCCAGCAGGATCGTCAGCAGCAGCAGGGTGAAGGCGATCGCCGCACCCCGGCCGAGCTCGAAGAACTTGAACGACACGTCGAAGAGGTAGGTCGGCAGGATCTTGGTGGCGTTGGCGGGGCCGCCGCCGGTCATGATCAGGATGTGGTCGATGAACCTGAAATTGTCCATGAAGCGCAGCAGGATCGCGATCAGCAGGAAGGGGTAGAGATTGGGCAGCGCCACGCTGAAGAAATTGCGGAAGGGCCCTGCGCCGTCGACCATGTGGGCCTCGAGCTGGTCCTGCGGCACGCGCTTGAGGCCGGCGAGCGTGATCAGCGCGATGAGCGGCGTCCACTGCCAGACGTCGGTCGCGACGATGGCGAACATCGCCCAGAACTTGTTGCCGAGGATGGAGCCGCTCTCCAGCAGGCCGATGCTCTGCAGCAGCCAGAAGTACCAGCCGAAGGTGCCGTTGTAGAGAAACATGTAGAGGAAACCCGCGATGACGGGCGCCATCATCATCGGCATCAGGAAGATGGTGACGAGGATCTTCTCGAAGCGGTTGTTGTTGAGGATGACCGCGACCAGGACGCCGAGGCCGATCTCCACCGAGAGGCAGAGCGCGCTGTACTTGAAGAGCGTGAGCCAGCCGCGCAGGAACTTCTTGTCGGTCGCCAGCCGGGAGAAGTTGTCGATGCCGGCCCAGACATCCGACTTGCCCGGCGCGAGCTGCACCTCGTGCAGGGTCATGTAGACCAGCCAGACGAGGGGATAGAGCGAGATCGCCGCCAGCAGCAGGATCGCCGGCAGCATCAGCCACAGCAGGTAATAGCGCGGCGGCCGGTGGTTGAAGCCCTCCGGCACGTAGTCGATGGTCCGCACGCCGCGCACGACGCCACCCGCGACATCCATGTTCGCGATGTTGGCCATGCGCCGGGTCTCCGCGCCCCTTCTCCGCCTGCGGCCTGCCGCCGCCGGCGCCGGTCAGAAATCACGACCGCCCGGGAGACGCCGGCGTGCCGGCGCCCCCCGGACGGAGCGGTGTTGCCTAGATGTCGTGGATGGCGTTCAGCTCGTCCTTGATGGAGTCGCACGCCTCCTGAGCCGAGAGCTCGCCCGAGATGCACTGCTGCGTGCCGACCCGGACGATCTCGTGGTACTCGTTCGACTTCGGCAGCTTCGGCCCGAGCACCATGTTGGGCGAGCGGATGCCCTTGTCGTAGACCGCCTCGAAGGTGAGCGCGTTCGGCATGGTGGTGGGCCGGTTGCGCGCCTCCTTGACCTCCGGCACCTCGAGGACCGACCTGCGGGTGGGCGTGCCGCCGACGCCCTGCAGCACCATGAGCTGCGTGTCGTGGCTGCAGGCCCAGCTGGCGAAGATGAAGGCCGCGCGCTGCAGGTCCATGTCCGCGCCGGCGTTGATGCCGATGCCGCCGATGCCGCAGTTGGTGGCGTTGACGACGTTGTCGCCGCCGTCGACGTTCCACTCGACCGCACCCTTCGGCCCCATGGCGTAGGCCGTCTTGCCGCCGGCCGCGACGGACTGCTCGGCATCCTCCACCGAGGCCGCAAACTCGTGGTACTGGATCTGCATGGCGACGCCGCCGGCGGCGTAGACCGTGTTCAGCTCCAGCGTGCCGTTGGTCAGGTTGTCGGGATGGCTGACGTCGGCGAGCGCCTTGTAGCCCTCCATCGCCTTGACCGACTGCGCGTCGCCCCAGTTGGTCGGGCCGGGGTTCTTCGAGCCCAGCGTGTCGTCGACCGCGAAGTCGAGCCACTGGTTCTGCGCGTACATGTGCCGCTGGATGTCGAGCTGCGTGGTCCAGCCGAACGAGCCGTGATGCTGCGCGTATCCGTAGGGGATCGACGAATCGCGCTCGTGCATCTTCCTGAAGAACTCGGTGATGTCGACCATGTCCTTGTAGGTCGTCTCGTCGGTGAACTCGAGCCGGTAGCCGTAGTCGGCCTCGAAGTCCTTGGAAAGCTGCTCGAACAGGTCTTGCCGGTAGAAGGTGCAGGAGACCGCGCAGTCATAGGGGAAGGCGCGGATCGGGCCGCGCTCGTAGTAGACGCCGCAGGCGTCGAGGTAGTTCTCGAACCAGACCGAGTCGCCGTAGCCCTGCGGGTCGAGCGGCAGCGTGTCGTCGACCGAGAACTCGTTGAGATCGGCATAGAAGTCGGCGAAGGGCGAGCCGATCGGCTTGTCCTGCACGTAGTTGAGGTGATAGTCGGCCTGGCCGCTCCTGAGGTCGATGCCCACCTTCTGCTGCACGGTCGGCAGGCCGTCGGTGAGGATCTCCACCTCGATGCCGGTGAGATCGTAGAACGCCTGGATGTTGTCGCGAATGGCGAAGGAAGGCGGCGTGTTCTCGGACATGAAGACGAGCTTCGAGCCCTCGTACTGGCGCCACTTGGCTTCGTCGGACGAATAGGCGTAGACCGGCCGGCGCGAGATCACCGAGTTCATGCCGACGGCGATCGAGCCGGCGCCCAGCGCGGTTGCGACACCGCCTCCGAGCTCGAGGAATTTGCGGCGGCTGATGGGCTTGTACAGCGCCTTCTTGGGCATAGAGAACATGCTCTGCTCCTCCTGTGGACTGTCGGACGATGGCATCGAAAAAAGGGGCGGGGGAGACGCGGAAACGCGCATGGCGGCGCTCGCGGCGATCTCCCTCCGCCGACGGCACGCAAAGTGAACGTTCGTTAGCCTGGAGTCAATGGTGCCGCCGCTCGGAACAGGGGCCAAGGCCCCTTGACCTTCCCGCGGCTGGAGCCTGTATGTCGGGAGCGGGCAACGGAAGGCCGAACGCGGGGCGATCATGGGTATTTCCCGACGGGCGTTCACCGGCGGTGTGCTGGGGCTTGCGGCTGCCGGCGGCACCTCGCTCGTCGCCGCTCCGGCGCTTGCCGACACGCCGACGCTGGAGGCAAGGGAAGGGGCGGCGCAGCTCTTGCCTCCCGACCATGCGGCGACGCCGATCTGGGGCTACGAAGGGCAGGTGCCGGGACCGCTGATTCGTGTCCGCCAGGGAGAGCGCGTCAGGCGCCGGTTCGTCAACGGCCTGCCGCAGGCCTCCACCGTGCACTGGCATGGCATCAGGATCGACAACGCCATGGATGGTGTGCCGGACCTGACGCAGGCAGCGGTGCCGCCCGGCGGCAACTTTCTTTACGACTTCGTTGCGCCCGACGCCGGAACCTACTGGTATCACGCCCATACTCGGACCTGGGAACAGTTGGCCCGCGGCCTCTACGGGGCGCTGATAGTCGAGGAAGCCGACGGCGGGCCGGCGCTCGACCGCGACGAGCTCATGCTCATCGACGACTGGCGTCTCACGCAGGAGGCGGAGATCGTCCCGAATTTCGGCGCCATGGGCGATCGCTCGCACGCGGGTCGTCTCGGCAATTGGGTGACCATCAACGGGGCGGGCGACTGGCGGCGCACGGTCCGGCGGCACGAGCGGCTGCGGTTGCGGCTGGCGAACGTTGCCAACGCACGCATCCTCATGCTGGGGCTGCACGGGCTGGAGGGCTGGATCGTCGCCCTGGACGGGCAGCCCCTGGCCGCGCCCGAGCCCCTCGACCGGCTCCTGCTGGCACCGGCGCAGCGCGCCGACCTGCTCGTCGACGCGACCGCCGAAGAGGGATCGGACGCGTTCCTCCTCTCTCTCGAGCGCGAGGGCACGTTTGCAATCGCGACATTCCGCGTGGAGGGCGTGATGCGGCCCCGAAGACTCGCCGCGCCGGCGCCGCTGGAGCCCAATCCGGTTGCGCCGCTGCACGGTCTGGCGGATGCGCGGTCTGCCCGTCTCTTGATGCAGGGTGGCGCCATGGGCGGCATGCAGAGTGCGATCATGGGGGGACGCGAGACCGAGATCCGCGAGATGGCGGCTTGGGGGAGGGTATGGGCGTTCAACGGCGTCGCGGACTTTCCGGCGCAACCCCTGCTTGAACTCGCGGCTGGCGAGACGGCCCGCATCGCCATCGTCAACGAGACCGCATGGCCCCATGCGATGCATCTGCACGGTCACCATTTCCGGCGCATCGGCGAGGACCGGACCCTCGGGCCGTTGCGCGATACCCTGCTGCTGGATCGTCAGGAAACCGCCGAGATCGCGTTCGTGGCCGACAACCCCGGCGACTGGCTCCTGCACTGCCACATGCCGGAGCATTCCGCCGGCGGGATGGAGACCTGGATTCGCGTCGGCTGAGGGGCTACGTCCGGAGCGCCGGAAGGTCCGCGAAGAGGGCCAGCGCGTCGGGGTTCGCCAGCGCCTCCCGGTTCTTCACCCCGCGCCCGTGGATCACGTTGCGCACCGCGAGCTCGGTGATCTTGCCCGAGCGGGTGCGCGGGATGTCGGCGACCTGGATCACCTTCGCCGGCACGTGGCGCGGCGTGCATTCGCGGCGGATGCGCGCCCTGATCCCGTCGACCAGCGCGTCGTCCAGCACGAGGCCCTCGCGCAGGCGGACGAAGAGCACGATGCGCTGGTCGCCCTCCCAGTCCTGGCCCACGCAGATCGCCTCCAGCACCTCGTCGCACTGCTCCACCTGGCGGTAGATCTCGGCGGTGCCGATGCGCACGCCGCCCGGGTTCAGCACCGCGTCGGAGCGGCCGTGGATGGTGAGCCCGTCGTGCGCGGTGCGCGTCACCCAGTCGCCGTGGCACCAGATGTTCGCGAAGCGGTCGAAGTAGGCGCCGTGGTACTTGGCGCCGTCCGGATCGTTCCAGAACGAGACCGGCATCGAGGGAAAGGGGCGGGTGCACACCAGCTCGCCCGGCTCGCCCTGCAGCGGCACGCCGTCGTCGTCGAACACGTCGACCGCCATGCCGAGGCCGAGCGCCTGCAGCTCGCCGCGCCAGACCGGGCCCATGGGGTTGCCGAGGGCAAAGCAGGAGATGATGTCGGTGCCGCCGGAGATCGAGGCGAGATGCAGGTCCTCCTTGACGGCGCGGTAGACGTAGTCGAACCCCTCCGGCGCGAGCGGCGAGCCGGTCGAGGTCATGGTCCGCAGCATGCCGAGGTCGTGGGTGCGCTTCGGCTCGATTCCCGCCTTGGCCGCCGCGTCCAAGTACTTGGCCGAGGTGCCGAACAGCGTCATCCCCTCGACATCGGCATAGTTGAAAAGAACGTGGCCGTCGGGATGGAAGGGCGAGCCGTCGTAGAGCAGCAGCGTCGCCTCCGAGGCGAGCGCGCTCACCAGCCAGTTCCACATCATCCAGCCGCAGGTGGTGGCGTAGAACACCCGGTCGCCGCGCCCGATGTCGCTGTGGAGCGCGTGCTCCTTCATGTGCTGCAGCAGCGTGCCGCCGGTGCCGTGGACGATGCACTTGGGCGCGCCGGTGGTGCCGGAGGAGAACATGATCACCAGCGGGTGGTCGAAGGGCACGCGCACGAAGTCGATCGGCCCGCCCGGCTCTGCGGCGAGCGCATCGCCGTAGAGGGCGGCGTCCCGCACGCCGTCGAGCGCCGGGTCCTGCTCCGCATAGGGCACCACGATCACATGCTCGACGCTGGGAAGCGCCGCCAGGATTTCCCTGAGCTGCGGCCGGCGATCGAAGGTCTTGCCGCCGTAGAAGTAGCCGTCGGCGGCGATCAGCACCTTGGGCTCGATCTGGCCAAAGCGGTCGAGGACGCCGCGGGTGCCGAAGTCCGACGAGCACGACGACCAGACGGCGCCGAGGCTCGCCGCCGCCAGTGCCGAGACGGTAGTCTCCGGCATGTTGGGCAGGTAGCCCGCGACCCGGTCGCCCCGGCGGACGCCGCGGGCCGCCAGCGCCTGGGCCATGCGCGAGACCTGGTCGTAAAGCGCGGCGAAGCCGAGGCGGCGCCTGACCCGGTCCTCGCCCCAGAAGACCAGCGCATCCGCCTCATCGCGGCGGCGCAGCAAGTTCTCCGCATAGTTCAGCCTCGCGTCGGGGAACCAGCGGGCGCCCGGCATGCGCTCGCCGTCGACCAGGATGCGCTCGCCCGGCCCGTCGCCGACGATGCCGGCGAATTCCCACATGGAGCGCCAGAACTGCGCCGGCTCGGCGACCGACCAGGCGTGCAGCGCCGCATAGTCGGGCACCTCGATGCCCCACCTGGCGCGCACCTCGGCCATGAAGCGGCCGAGGCGGGCCCGTTCCAGGCGCTCTGCCGACGGCGTCCAGAGCGGTTCGGTCATGCGCTGAGGCTCCTCCCGCGTCTTTCGCGCCCTCATAGCAGCCTCGCGCGTCGAACGGGAGGCCTGTCGGGGACGGCGGGAGATACGACGCCAGGCGCAGGCATTTGCCATCGCGTCCCACAAGCCTATATGTGTGTCGATCTCTAATTCGCCTCGCGAGACGGGAGAGGCAGCCATGATCGCCGCCGTCGCCGAGCGCACCGCGGACATTCAGCGGCTTTGCGGTCGGCACCACGTGCTGAGGCTCGCGCTGTTCGGCTCGGCGGCAACCGGCGCGCACCGCGCCGGCAAGAGCGATTTCGACTTCGTCGTGGAGTTTCAGGAGCTGCCGTCCGGTGCCTATGCCGACAGCTATTTCGGCCTGCTGGAGGATCTCGAGCGGCTGCTGGACGGGCCGGTGGAGCTGGTCGTGGACTCGGCCATCAGGAACCCGTTCTTCCGGCGCTCGGTCGAGCAGACCAGTGCGGTGCTATATGAGGCCTGAAGTCAGGAGTATTTGGAGAGCGCGAGTCTTGGCCAAATGTGCTGCAGTAATTGAGTCGGAAGAGGCGAGGTGCCATGAATATACCATTCTCTAATTGGGTTTCGCTAGAGAATCGTAGAAATATTTGTGCAATAGAACGTAATGAAGGTGGCGTTTATCTCATCGGCAGGCGTGTAAATCGTGGTGTTCCACCGACTGGTCTCAGCAACAGAATTATATATATTGGACGTGCGAAAAATCTGAGGGATAGATTGGACGCATTCGACAAAGCGTGCGAGTGCTTCTATGGGATTCACGCCGGCGGAAACACACTCCATAAGAGAGAGATTAATCCGAATTTTGGTGACACTATTCGTTGGTACAAGGCACGAGATTACTCAAAAAAGGAAAGAGAGGCGCTATATAAGGAATATCTGCGCCGTCACCCCGGTATTGGAGAGCGTTGGCAAAGAATCAAGAACACACTTTCGGTGGCCATTTGGACTCCAGGCAGTGGTGGACTGGATAAATTTTCCGAATTGCCGGAAAAGTATCAGCTGACACTTGTAGAAGTCAAAGTGCAGGCTAAATATTATCTTGACAATAAGCGTTTGCCCATTTGCAACAAAAGGATAGGCTAAGACCGAGCTGCTTTCATCGCGGCCCCGACGATGCTTCCGTTGAACCTGACGTCAATTGACTGATATTTCCTGTTGAAAGCGGACCGGTTTCGTCCTATATGCCTGTCACGCCCGTTCGGAGAGGGGCGGGCGTAGCGAAGGGGGCAACAGCATGATCCGCGTCAGCCGCATGGCCGACTACGGTGTCGTGGCCATGACCCACGTCGCGCGCGAGCCGCGTGCGCGCCACACCGCGGCGAGCATCGCCGCGCGCACCGGCGTGCCCCAGCCGAGCGCGAGCAAGCTCCTGAAGCTGCTGGCGAAGGCCGGCATCCTGACCTCGCACCGCGGCGCCAAGGGCGGCTACACCCTGGCGCACGCGCCGGATCAGGTCTCGGTGGCCGCGCTGGTGGCCGCCGTGGACGGGCCGATCTCGCTCGCCGACTGCCTCGACGGCCCCTCCGGCATCTGCGAGCTGGAGAGCTTCTGCTCGGTGCGCGGGCCCTGGCAGAAGATCAGCGACGCGATCCGCGTGGCGCTGGAGGAGGTGACGCTGGCCGACATGGCCCAGGCGGCGGCGCCGAGCGGTGCCAGGCCGGTGCCGGTCGAGAAGAGCGCCGGCGGACGGGAGCACGCATCATGAGCGCCCAGCACGACGCCGCGCAGGCCGTCGAATCCTACGCCGGCGAGCGCTACAAGTACGGCTTCGTCACCGACGTCGAGGCCGACTCCGCGCCCCCCGGCCTGGACCACGACACGATCCGCTTCATCTCCGCGAAGAAGGGCGAGCCGGAATGGCTTCTTGCGTGGCGGATCAAGGCGTTCGAGCGCTGGCTTCAGATGGAGGACGAGGAGCCGACCTGGGCCAAGCTGCACTATCCGCCGATCGACTATCAAGACGCCTGCTACTACTCCGCGCCCAAGTCCGACGCTGACCGGCCGAAGAGCCTGGACGAGGTCGACCCGGAGCTTCTCAAGACCTACGAGAAGCTCGGCATCCCGCTCCAGGAGCAGGAGATGCTGGCCGGGGTCGCCGTCGATGCGGTGTTCGACAGCGTCTCGGTGGCGACCACCTTCAAGGACAAGCTCGCCGAGATGGGCATCATCTTCTGCTCGATCTCGGAGGCGGTGAAGGAGCATCCCGCGCTGGTGCAGCGCTATCTCGGCTCGGTCGTGCCCTATTCGGACAACTTCTTCGCGACGCTCAACTCGGCGGTCTTCACCGACGGCTCCTTCGTCTACGTGCCGAAGGGCGTGCGCTGCCCGATGGAGCTCTCCACCTACTTCCGCATCAACGCCGCCAACACGGGCCAGTTCGAGCGCACCCTCATCATCGCCGACGAGGGCTCCTACGTGAGCTACCTGGAAGGGTGCACCGCGCCGATGCGGGACGAGAACCAGCTTCACGCGGCGGTGGTCGAGCTGGTGGCGCTGGACGACGCCGAGATCAAGTACTCCACGGTGCAGAACTGGTATCCGGGCGATGCCGAGGGCAGGGGCGGAATCTACAACTTCGTCACCAAGCGCGGCGCCTGCCGCGGCGCCAACGCCAAGATCTCGTGGACCCAGGTGGAGACCGGCTCCGCGATCACCTGGAAGTACCCGAGCTGCATCCTGCAGGGCGACAACTCGGTCGGCGAGTTCTACTCCATCGCCATCACCAACAACCGCCAGCAGGCGGACACCGGCACCAAGATGATCCACATCGGCCGCAACACGCGGAGCCGCATCGTCTCCAAGGGCATCGCGGCCGGGCGCTCGGACAGCACCTATCGCGGCCTCGTCCGCGTCCAGCCGAAGGCCGAGGGCGCGCGCAACCACACCCAGTGCGATTCGCTCCTGATCGGCGACACCTGCGGCGCCCACACCGTGCCCTACATCGAATCCCGCAATCCCACGGCGCGGGTGGAGCACGAGGCGACGACCTCGAAGATCAGCGAGGACCAGCTCTTCTACTGCCGCCAGCGCGGCATCGAGGAGGAGGACGCCGTGGCGCTGATCGTCAACGGCTTCTGCCGCGAGGTGC
The DNA here is from genome assembly GCA_011523425.1 of Alphaproteobacteria bacterium. GTDB lineage: Bacteria > Pseudomonadota > Alphaproteobacteria > UBA828 > UBA828 > WTGU01. Next base: position 77,467 of record WTGU01000131.1, on the reverse strand, counting down.
TGCAGGAACTGCCGATGGAGTTCGCCGTCGAGGCGCAGAAGCTGGTGGCGATCAGCCTCGAAGGCAGCGTCGGCTAGGGCCGCCCCGGATACCGGCTTCCAACCCCATTCTGAAGGCAATGTCTGAACTCATGTTGACGATAGAGAACCTGCACGCGACCGTGGACGGCAAGCCGATCCTGAACGGCCTCGATCTCGCGGTGAACGCGGGCGAGGTCCATGCGGTCATGGGGCCCAACGGCTCCGGCAAGAGTACCCTCGCCTACGTGATCGCGGGCCGCGAGGGCTACGAGGTGACCGCAGGCTCGGTCACCTACCGGGGCGCCGACCTGCTCGCCATGAGCATCGAGGAGCGCGCGCTCTCCGGCGTCTTCCTCGCCTTCCAGTATCCGGTGGAGATTCCCGGCGTCGGCAGCGCCACCTTCCTGAAGACCGCGGTCAACGCGGTCCGCAAGCATCGCGGCGAGAAGGAATACGACGCGATGGAGTTCCTCAAGCTGGTGAAGGAGAAGCGCACCGCGCTCGGCATCGACGACGGCATGATGCGCCGTGCGCTCAACGTGGGTTTCTCCGGCGGCGAGAAGAAGCGCAACGAGATGCTGCAGATGGCGTTGCTGGAGCCCGCGCTCGCGGTCCTCGACGAGACCGATTCGGGCCTCGACATCGACGCGCTGAAGGTGGTCGCGAGCGGCATCAACGCGCTGCGCGGGCCGGAGCGGTCGATGCTGGTCATCACCCATTACCAGCGGCTCCTCGATCACGTCGTGCCGGACCGCGTGCACGTGCTCGCCGGCGGGCGCATCGTCCGCTCCGGCGGGCGCGAGCTTGCGCTGGAGCTCGAGAAGAGCGGCTATGCCGGCCTCGGCCTCGAGCCGAGCGCGGCGGCCTGAACGGCGGCGGCACGCCATGCCCGGCCCGCGCACCATTCCCTTCGACTATCCGGCGCCCGGCGCCGGGCCGGCGGTGGCGCTGCCGGGCGCAGGTACCCCATGGCTCGATGCGCTGCGCGCGGACGCCCGCGGCCTGAGCGCGAACGGGCTGCCCGGCACCCGCATGGAGGCGTGGAAGTACACCAGCCTCGCCCCGCTCGCGGAACTGGATTTTTCGCCGCCGCCGGCGCACGAGGCAGAGGCGTCCGAATCTGCGGATCCCTTCGACGCGGTGGCAGGGCCATGCGCGGTCTTCGTCAACGGCCGCTTCTCCGCGGCCCGCTCGCGCCTCGACAGTCTGCCTGCGGGCCTGCGCGTGACCGGGCTGGCGCAGGCGCTGGCCGACGACCCGGCCGGGGTCGAGGGACTGATCGGCGGCACCGGGGCGCTGAACGGGGAGCCGCTTGCCGCCTTCAACGCGGCCTTCGCGGCGGACGGCTGCATCGTCGAGACCGCAGAGGGGGTAGAGATCGAGGAGCCGCTCCGGCTCCGCTTCGCGGCCTCGCCCGGCGTCGCGCCGCTGGCCTGGCATCCGCGCGTCGTCGTGCGCCTCGGTGCGGGCAGCCGGCTCACGCTAGTCGAGGGTCACGACGGGCCGGCGGGCGCGGCGACCTGGTCCAACCCGCTCGCGGACATCGCGCTCGGCGGGGACGCGACGCTTAGCCACGTCAAGCTGCAGGTCGAAGGCCCGGACGCCTACCACACGGCGCTGACGAGGGCTGCCCTCGCCGGCGGCGCGCGCTACGAGAGCCACTTGCTGGCGCTCGGCGCGCGGCTCGCACGCCACGAGATCCACGTCCGGCTGGAGGGCGAGGGCGCCGCCTGCTGGCTCGGCGGCGGCTACATGGCGCGCGGCAGCCAGCACGTGGACAACACGACGGTGATCGACCACGCCGTGCCCAACTGCGAGAGCCGCGAGGTCTACAAGGGCGTGCTCGACGATACGGCGCGCGGGGTCTTCCAGGGCAAGATCATCGTTCGCAAGGACGCGCAGAAGACCGACGGCCACCAGCTCAACCGCACCCTGCTGCTCTCGCGCAAGGCCGAGATCGACACCAAGCCGGAGCTCGAGATCTACGCCGACGACGTGAAGTGCAGCCACGGCGCGACCGCCGGCGAGCCCGAGGCGGAGCAGCTCTTCTACCTGCGCTCGCGCGGCCTCGATCACAGGACCGCACTGGCGCTGATCGTCGAGGGCTTCATGTGCGACATGATGGAAGAGGTGCCGCACGAGGGCGTCCGGGCGGTACTGATCGAGCGCGTCGCCGCATGGATCGACGGGGGAGGGTGCCCGTGAACACCGCTCCCGCCCGCCGCGTCGACCGGCCCCCGGCCACTACCGTCCCGTTCGACGTGGACAGCGTGCGCGCCGACTTCCCCATCCTCGCGCGCACGGTCCACGGCAAGCCGCTCGCGTTCCTCGACAGCGGCGCGAGCGCGCAGAAGCCGCGCCAGGTCATCGACGCCATCGCGCGCTGCTACGAGGCCGAGTACGCCAACATCCATCGCGGCGTCTACGAGCTGAGCGCGAAGGCGACCGAGGCCTACGAGGGCGCCCGGGCGCGCGTGCAGCGCTTCGTCAATGCGCGCTCGGCCAGCGAGATCGTCTTCACCAAGGGGGCGACGGAGGCGATCAACCTGGTGGCCACGAGCTGGGGCGGCACCTTCCTGAAGGAAGGCGACGAGGTCGTGCTCTCGGTGCTGGAGCACCACGCCAACATCGTGCCCTGGCAGCTCCTGCGCGAGCGTACCGGCATCGTGCTGAAGGTGGTGCCGGTGGACGACAGCGGCGCCTTCCGGCTCGATGACTACGAGGCGCTGGTCGGGCCGCGCACCCGGCTGGTGGCGCTCACCCACGTCTCCAACGTGCTGGGCACCGTGCTTCCGGTGACTGAGATCGTGCGCATCGCCCATGCCCACGGCGCCCGCGTGCTGCTGGACGGTGCCCAGGGCATCGTCCACCGCTCCGTCGACGTGCAGGCGATGGACGTGGATTTCTACTGCTTCTCCGGACACAAGCTCTACGGGCCGGGCGGCATCGGCGTGCTCTACGGCAAGGAGGCGCTGCTCGCCGCCATGCCGCCCTACCAGGGCGGCGGCGACATGATCGAGCGCGTCACCTTCGAGCGGACGACCTTCGCTCCACCGCCCGCCCGCTTCGAGGCCGGCACGCCGCCCATCGCCGCCGCCGTCGGCCTCCATGCCGCGCTCGACTACCTCGCCACGCTCGACGCCACCGCCGTCGCCGCCCACGAGCACGACCTGCTGGCCTACGCGACCGAGCGGCTCCGGGCTCACAACGATGTCCGCCTCTACGGTACCGCGTCGGAGAAGGCCGCCATCGTCTCCTTCACCATGGACGGCGTGCATCCCCACGACGTGGGCACGATCCTCGACCGCGCCGGCGTCGCGGTGCGGGTCGGCCATCACTGCGCGCAGCCCCTGATGGACCGCTTCGGCATCGCCGGCACCGTGCGGGCCTCCTTCGGCCTCTACAACACGCGCGAAGACGTCGACCGCCTGATCGGCGGCCTCGACGAGGTGCGGGAGATATTCGGCTGATGTCCGAGCTGCGCGAGCTCTACCAGGAGGTGATCCTCGATCACGGCAAGTCGCCGCGTAATTTCGGCAGGCCCGAGGCGGTGACCGGCGAATCCCACGGCCACAACCCGCTCTGCGGCGATACGGTGACCATCTACATCACGGTGGCCGACGGCGTGGTCGCCGACATCGGCTTCGAGGGGCGGGGCTGCGCCATCTCGATGGCGTCCGCCTCCATGATGACGGAGATGCTGCGCGGCAAGTCGCTTGACGAGGTGCAGACGATGTTCACCCAGTTTCACGCCCTGGTGGCGCCGTCCGAGCCCGCCTGCGAAGCCGACTTCGAGGCGCCGGACCTGGACAAGCTGATCGTGCTCGCCGGCGTGCGGGAGTTCCCGATGCGGGTCAAGTGTGCGACGCTCCCCTGGCACACGATGAAGGCGGCGTTGGACGGCGGGAGCGAGGAGGTCACCACGGAATGATGAACCTGTTCCGCAGGAAGAGCCGGGCCGAGGAGCGGCCGGAGCCCCCCGCGGCGCCGGAAGCGACGGCCGCCGAGGCGGTAGCTCCCCCGCCGCCGCCCGCGCCGCCCAGCTACGAGGCCTGGTCTCCGTCCGGCGGCGTCGATCCCATGGGTCCGCCCGGCGGGGAGCTCGCGCCACAGCTCGTCGAGGCTGCGCCCGAGGCGGCCGACACCCTGCCGCCGCCGCCCGGCGTAGACCCGGAACACCCGCTCTCGGGTCAGATCGCGCGGGCGCTCAGCTCTGTCTACGACCCGGAGATTCCGGTGGACATCTACCAGCTCGGCCTCGTCTACGACGTGAGCCTGAACGAGGCCAACGACGCCCGCATCTGCATGACACTGACGACGCCCGGCTGCCCCGTCGCCGGCAGCATGCCCGGCATGGTCGAGCACGCGGTGGCGACCATGGTGGAGGGGATAGGCGACGTCGAGGTAGAGCTGGTATGGGACCCGCCGTGGACGCCCGACATGATGTCGGAGGCGGCCCAGCTTGAGCTCGGCTTCATGTAGCCCGAGGGGACGCCCGGATAGCCCGATGAAGGACATTCTCAGTATCACGGAACGCGCCGCCGAGCGCATCCGCCACCTGATGGCGCTCAGGCCCGAGGATGCGGCGCCCGCGCACGGCATCAGGATCGGGGTCAGGAACGCCGGATGCTCCGGCATGTCCTACACCATGGACTACGCGGAGGAGGTCCCGCCCGGCGCCGAGGTGATCTCCCAGCAGGGCGTCACGGTGGTGGTGGACCCTGCGGCGGTGATGTTCCTGATCGGCACCGAGCTCGACTTCAGCGAGGACAGGCTCAGCGCCACCTTCGTCTTCAACAATCCCAACGTCACCAGCACCTGCGGCTGCGGCGAGAGCTTCGCCGTCAACTGAGGCGCCCGAACCATCTTTCATCTTTAGGGTGGTCGGGGTGGCCGGATTTGAACCGGCGACCTCCTGCTCCCAAAGCAGATGCGCTACCTGGCTGCGCCACACCCCGTATCGCCGCGACTCGTCAGCGGACTCATAGGATCCCGGGAGCCCGGCCGCAAGCGCCGCGCGACAGTCGTCAGCTCCCGCCGCGACCGGCGTCCCGCTCGTCTTCCGCCTCTCCGACGGCGGAGGCAGTCCCGGTTTCAGACCCGGCCGGGGCCTCTCCCGCCCTCCGCTCCGGCGGGCTGACGATGCCGCCCGAGATCACCAGCTTCACGCCCTCCTCGACGGTCATGTCGAGCGGGATGACGTCCTTGCGCGGCACGAAGAGGAGGAAGCCCGAGGTGGGGTTGGGCGTGGTCGGCAGGAACACGTTGACCATCTCGTCCTGCATGACCCGCTGCACCTCGCCCTTCGTCGGGCTGGTGACGAAGCCGATGACCCAGATGCCGCGGCGCGGATACTCGATCAGCACGACCTCGCGGAAGGCGTTGGCCGACTGCGCCAGCACGGCGTCGAAGATCTGCTTGAGCACGCCGTAGATCGTCCGCACCACGGGCACACGCGAGACCAGGCGCTCGCCGAAGCGCATCAGGAAGCGGCCGGCCACGTTGGCGAAGAGGGCGCCCACCAGCGTGACCAGGATCAGCACGATCACGATGCCGACGCCGGGCACGTTGGTCCCCAGGATGTCGGACGGGTTGTAGGCGTCGGGGATCAGGGGAACGACCGCGCGGTCGAACAGGTCGACCACCAACCAGAGCAGCCAGATGGTGATGCCGATGGGCGCGGTGACGAGGACGCCGGTGAAGAAGTAGGTCCTGAGGCGCGCGATCAAGCCCCGCCGGCGCGGCGGCTGAATGAGACGGGGCGGCGCGTCGCCCGTGCCCCCGTCGTCCCTCTTCGCGTCGTCCTCGCTCATGCCGGGGGCAGGCGCCCGCGGCCCGACCCTTCGGGGTGATCGACCGTTCTCGTCATGGCCCCGCGGTCCCGCTTGTGCCGCTTCCTGTGTACCCGCCGCACGCGGAAGCCGCCAGACTATTCGTCATGCGCGAGCGCCGCGCGGGGGCGGGGAAGCCGCTACCCTGCGATCGAGGTGCCGCCGTCGACCGCGAACGTCTGGCCCGTGGTCCAGCGGGCGGCGTCGGAGGCGAGGTAGACCGCGATGCCGGCGATGTCCTCGGGCTCGCCGAGCCGCCCGAGCGGCGTGCGGGCGATCCGCGCGGCGGCGCCCTCCTCGTTCTCCCAGAGCGCCCGCGCGAAGTCGGTTCGCACCAGGCCCGGCGCGATGGCGTTGACACGGATGTTGTCCGGCCCCAGCTCGACGGCGAGATTGCGCACGAGCTGAAGCTCCGCGGCCTTGGAGATGCAGTAGGCGCCGATGACGTCGGAGCCGAAGAGGCCGCCGATCGAGGAGACGAAGATGATCGCGCCGTCCTTCCGCCGGCGCATCTCGTCCGCCACCATCTGCGCCAGCCACAGGTGCGACTGCACGTTGGTGGCCATGATCTTGGCGAAGGTCTCGTCCGGAATCGCCGTGGCCGGGCCGTAGTGCGGGTTGATGCTGGCGCAGCCGACGAGGATGTCGATCCGCCCGGAGGCCCGGCGGCTCTCGTCGATCAGGCGTCGGACCTCGGTCTTGCGCCCCACGTTGCAGGCGATGCCGAGGACGTCGAGGCCCTCGTCCGCGAGTTCTTGCCGTGCCGCCTCGACCCTGCCCTCGTCCCGGCTCGAGACGACGACCCGGGCGCCGTGCCGTGCGAGCGCGCGGGCGATCGCCTTGCCGATCCCCTTGGTCGAGCCGGTGACGACGGCGGTCTTGCCGGTGAGGTCGAAGAGGGGAGACATGCCGGGCGCGAGGATGACCGCTCGCCGCCGGGCAGTCCAGACCGAAGGTTGGGCGCGCGATGCGGAGCGGCCGCACGGAGAGGTGGCCCGGCTGAGGGCCCGGCGCTATAGTGCGCGCGGCCCGGCGGCGGCGCGCGCGAGACGAAGCGCCGATGCCGGCGGGCCGGTCGGAGCGTGGCGCAGCCTGGTAGCGCACTTGACTGGGGGTCAAGGGGTCGGCGGTTCGAATCCGCCCGCTCCGACCATTGCCGCGCGGGGCTGCGGCGGAGCCCCCCCCCCCCGCGCCGCGAAATCCCGCGTGTCCTGCGCGATGTCGAGCGGTCGCAGAATCCACCGATCTGTTGCCGAAACGGCAACCCAGAGCACGGAAAAGAGCAATTCCATCGGACACGCCGCAAGGGCTACGGTCTGCCCGGAAGCGGACGATCGGGCGCGGCTCGGCCTGAGACCGCCGCCGGACCGGGCGAACGGCGCGAGGCGTTCCGGCCGGCGCTGGCGGAACCGGGGCCCTGCCGTCGATCTCAACTTCGATATCAAAAGGGAGGTCTATCATGCTGGAAAACAATCGATCTCATCGCACGGCACCCAGCCGCCGCCGGGTCCTCAAGGGCGGTGTCGCCCTCGGCGGCGTCGCCGCCATGTCGTCCCTCGTCAGCGTCGAGGTCCTCGGCGCCGATGCAGCGAAGGTCAACATGCAGCTCGGCTGGCTCGCCAGCAACGGCATCATGGGCGAGGTGGTGGCCAAGCGCACCGGCATCTACGAGGAGCTCGGCATCGAGCTTGAGGTCACGCCCGGCGGGCCCGGCGTGGACGGCGTCGCCTCGGTGGCGGCCGGGCGGGCGCAGGTGGGCCATCTCTCCTCCAGCCCGTCGCTGATGCTCGCGCGCTCCGCCGGCATTCCGGTCAAGGCGTTCGCCGCCGGCTACCAGAAGCATCCGTTCACCTACTTCTCGCTCGCGAACAATCCCGTCCGCACGCCCCAGGACATGATCGGCAAGACCATCGCCACCCAGCCGACGGCGGTGATCCTGCTCCGGGCGCTCTTGGCCAAGAACGGCATCGCCGAGGACCAGGTCGAGATCGTCAAGATGGGGAGCGACATGAACCAGGTGATGACCGGCCAGGCCGCCGCCGTCACCGGCTGGATGACCAACACCAATGCGCTGAAGATTCTCGGCGACGACCGTGTCGACATGATGCTGTGGGACGCCGGCATCCAGCTCTACGCCAACGTCTACTACGCCACCGACGAGATGCTGGCCGAGCACGCGGACGTGCTGACCCGCTTCCTCACCGGCTCGGCCCGCGGCTGGGGCGAGGCGCGCAAGAACCCCGAGGCCGGAGTCGACCACCTCGTGGCCGAGTACCAGAACCTGGACCGCGGGAGCGAGCTGGAGGCGGTGGGGCCGGTACTCGGCTTCTCCTTCAACGACGTGACGGCCGCCGAGGGCTGGGCGGCCATGAACCCGGCCAATTGGCAGGCCCAGCTCGACACCTACGCCGAGCTCGAGCAGTTCCAGGGGCCGACACCGAGCGTGGACGACGTCATGACCTCGGATATCCTGGCGGCGACGGAGGCCGTGAGGAAACAGGTTGGATGACGCAGGCCACCGCCGGGGCGACGGCCGGCGCTGAGGCGTCCGCCGCCACGGCGATCTCGGTACGCGGCCTGTCGGTCCGTTTCGACGGGGACGCCGGCAGCGTCACCGCGCTCGACGGGGTCGGCTTCGAGGTGCCCGAGGCCGGCTTCGTCACCATGCTGGGGCCGTCCGGCTGCGGCAAGTCCACGCTGCTGCGGGCCATCGCCGACCTGGTGCCGATGGCTGCCGGCGCGATCAGCATCTTCGGCCGCACGCCGGAGCAGGCCCGGCGTGCGCGCGATTTCGCCTTCGTCTTTCAGGATGCGACGCTTCTGCCCTGGCGCAGCGTCATCGACAACGTCCGCCTGCCGCTGGAGGTCGGCCGGCGCGGCGGCGCCGTCGAGCAGCATGCAGAGCCGGAGGAGCTGCTGGCGCTGGTGGGCCTCGAAGGGCGCGAGGACGCGCTCCCTCACGAGCTCTCGGGCGGCATGCGCCAGCGCGTCTCCATCGCCCGGGCGCTCGTCTGCCGTCCCCGGGTGCTGCTGATGGACGAGCCCTTCGGCGCGCTGGACGAGATCAAGCGTGACAATCTCAACGAGGAACTGCTGCGCATCTGGCGGGAGACCGGCACCACGATCATGTTCGTCACCCATTCGGTGCCGGAGGCCGCGTTCCTCGGCCAGAAGTGCCTGGTGCTGTCGGCCCAGCCCGGCCGCGTCCTCGAATACATGGACATCGGCTTCGCCTCGCCGCGCGTCCTCGGCATGCGGGACACCATGGAGTTCGTGCAGGTCACCGCGCACCTGCGCGGCCTGCTGGAGACGGCGCGATGACGCAGGCGGAGGTCGGCGCCAGCGCCGCCAAGCCGCAGGCGGCAGCGGGTGCAGGCGTGCGCGGCGGGAGGGCGAAGACGTTTCGGCGCTTCCGCTACGCGCCGGCCGTCGGCGCCGGCGCCGGCATGGTGGTCGTGTGGCACCTCATCGTCACCGGCTTCGACATCCCCACCTACATCGCGCCGAGCCCGTGGCAGGTGCTGCAGGTGTTCGCCACCCAGGGCGATATCCTCTGGGTCAACTTCCTGCCGACGCTGCTGGAGGCGGTGTGCGGCTTCGCGCTCGGCAACACCGTCGCGGTGCTGCTGGCGGTCTGGTTCGTGCACAGCGGGCTGGCGGAGCGCGCGTTCTATCCCATCGCGGTCTTCATCAACACGATCCCGATCATCGCCATCGCGCCGATCCTGGTGCTGATGCTGGGCAACGGCTACGAGCCCAAGATCGTCATCGCCGCCCTGATCTGCTTCTTCCCCACCCTGGTCAACATGGTGCGCGGCCTGAAGGCGGTCAGCCCGCAGATGCTGGAACTGATGCGCGTGCTCTCGGCCAGCGAGCGGGAGGTGCTGTTCAAGATCCGGCTGCAAAGCTCCCTGCCGTTCCTCTTCGCGGCGCTCCGGATCGCGTCGACGACCTGCGTCATCGGCGCGATCGTGGGCGAGTGGATCGGCTCCAACTACGGCCTGGGCTCCCTCATCATCGAGGCCACCTACAACTTCCGCGCCCCGCTGCTCTACGCCACGGTCATCCTGGGCGCAGGACTCGCGGTGGCCTTCTTCGTCATCACCTCGCTCGTCGAGCGGATCGTCCTGAAGTGGAAGCCGGGTGAGGTCTACTGAGCCGACCGCGGCGGATAGCTGGAGGCAAGCGCATGTCATCGCCCGAAATCCTGACCCGGCCCGAAACCCGCGTGCCGGTCGTCGCCACCGCCGACGTGGTCGTCGTGGGCGGCGGGCCCGCCGGCCTGGCGGCGGCGGTCTCGGCCGCGCGCAACGGCGCCGGGGTGGTGCTGGTGGAGCGCTATCCCTACCTCGGCGGCCTCGCCTCCGGCGGCATGGTCCTGGTGCTGGACGACATGCACAACGACGCGGAGATCTCCGTGCGGGGCCTCGCCATGGAGATCATCGAGCGCATGCACAGCATGGGGCTCTGCGTCTACCCGCCGGAGGCCGACCGCGACCCCTCGGTGCGCGCGACGGAGGAGATGTGGCGCAAGTGGTCGCGCTGGGGCGTGTTCAATTTCTATGCCAGCACGAAGCCCTATCCCATCATCTTCGCCGCCTCCTTCGATCCGGACGGCTTCAAGCAGGCATCGCTCGACATGGTGCGGGAAGCCGGCGTCGAGCTCAGGCTGCATAGCTGGTTCCAGTCCACGATCGTCGAGGACGGCCGTGCGGCCGGCGTGATCGTCGAGACCAAGGAGGGCGCGCAGGCCATCCGCGGAAGCGTCGTCGTCGATGCCACCGGCGACCTCGATGTGGCCGCCAGCGCCGGCGCTCCCTACGCCGAGGGCTCCTACATCGTCACCACGGTCTCCCGCATGGGCGGGGTGGACACGAACGAGGCGGAACGCTTCCAGTTCGAGGAGCCGGAGCGTTTCGCCGAGATCGACCGCCGCGCCCGGCGCCTGATCGGCGGCTGCTGGCAGCACTGGTGGCTGAAGACCCCGCTGCCCGGCATCGTCTGGTGCAACTGCCCGCACATGTCCGGCTTCGACGGGCTCAAGGTGGCGGACCTCACGGCGGCCGAGTTCGAAGGTCGGCGGCGCATGCAGGCGCTGCTGGAATACGCCCGCGAGCACGTGCCGGGCTTCGAGCGCGCCTACGTCGTGGACTTCGCCCCGCAGACGGGCGTGCGTCAGACCCGCCTGCTCGAAGGCGAGTACGTGGTCACCGCACGCGACGTGAAGGAGCGGGTGCATTTCCACGACAGCGTGTGCCGCGGCCGCGACTACTACACCCCCTACCGCGCGCTGCTGCCGGTGGGGGTAGACCAGCTTCTGGTCGCGGGCCGCCACTACTCGGCGACGCCGCAGGCCCAGAAGATCAGCCGCGAGATTCCGCCCTGCATGGCCATGGGTGAGGCCGCCGGCATCGCCGCCGCCCAGGCTCTCGATGCCGGCGTCCTGGTGCGCGACGTCGACGTGCGCGGCATTCAGAGGCAGGTGCGGGCCCAGGGCGGCGATCCCGGAGACCGGCCGGCCGAGAACGCGCTCGTGACGGAGGCCGCCTGATGTCCCCGATGTCGTCCGAACCGGACCCCGGCGCCGGCCGCCCGCTTCCCCTCGACGGCGTGCGGGTTCTCGACTTCACCCAGGTGATGATGGGGCCGTCCTGCACCCAGATGCTGGGCGACTACGGCGCCGACGTCATCAAGATCGAGCGCGTGGGCGCCGGCGACCTCTCGCGCTGGAGCGTGGGCGAGGACCCGGACGGCGGCAACAACCCGGTCTTCGCCAGCCTGAACCGCAACAAGCGCAGTGTCGCGCTCGACCTGAAGTCGGACGCGGACCGGCAGGCGGCCCTTGCTCTGGTGGAGAGCGCGGACGTGGTGGTGAGTAACTTCCGCCCCGGCGTCATCGAGCGCATGGGGTTCGGATACGACGACTTGCGCCGCGTCAACCCGCGCATCATCTGCGCGGTCGGCACCGGCTTCGGCCTGGAGGGGCCCTATGTGCACAAGGGGGGGCAGGACGTGCTCGCCCAGGCCATGAGCGGCGCGATGCACCGCCGCGCCGATCCAGCGCTCCCCCTCTCGATCTATCCCACGGCGCTCGCGGACTACAGCGCCGGCATGCACCTCGTGCAGGGAATCCTGCTGGCGCTGCTGCAGCGCGAGAAGACCGGCGAGGGGCAGCAGGTCGCGGTCTCGCTCTACAACTCCATGCTGGCGATGCAGATGCAGGAAGCGGCGATGTGGATGATGCGGGGCCGCGAGCTGAACTGGGCTGCCATGCCGCTCACCGGCGTGTTCGAGACCGCCGACGGTGCCATCGTCGTGGTCGGCGCGTTCAAGGAGAATCCGCTGCGCGACATCTGCCGGGCGCTCGGGATCGACGATCTCTCGGCCGATCCCCGCTACGCCACCCTGGAGCAGCAGCGGGCTCACCGGGCCGAGCTGCAGGCGATCTTCCGCGACGGCTTCTCCGGCGACACCACGGCGCACTGGCTGGCGCGGCTCGAGGAGGTCGACATCCTGTGCGCGCCGGTGGCGACGCTCGAGGACGCCCTGGACGATCCCCAGACCTCCTGCAACCGTATGATCGTGGAGCTGGAGCCGACCGCCGGCGGGCCCGTCCGTCTCGTGGCCTCGCCCATCGAGATGTCGGCGGCGCCGTTTGCGGTGCGCCGCGCCCCGCCGGCGCTGGGTGAGCACAACGACGAGGTGCTGCCGCAGCCGCGCTCCAGCGAGCACGCCGCGTGAGCGTCGAGTACGACGTCGCGGGCGGCGTCGCCCGGGTCACGCTGAACCGGCCCGAGCGGCTGAACGCCATCGACTCCGCCGCCGCGGCCTCTCTCGACGAGATCTGGACCGCGATCGACGGAGACCCGGCGATCCGCTGCGTCGTGCTCACCGGCGCAGGCCGCGCCTTCTGTGCGGGCGCCGACATGAAGGAGGACGGCCCCGACGGACTGGCCTACTGGGCCGCCACCGGTGACCACGGCTTCGGCGGCATCGCGCTCGGCGGGCGGCTCTCCGTTCCCTTGATCGCCAGGGTCAACGGCGCCGCCCTCGGCGGCGGCTTCGAGATGGTGCTCGGCTCCGACCTTGTCGTTGCCGCCGAGAGCGCCGTCTTCGGCCTGCCCGAGCCCCGGGTCGGCCGTCTGCCGCTCGACGGCATGATCCTCCTGCCCCGCCTGATCCCGCGCGCACGCGCCATGGAGATGCTGCTGACCGGCCGCCGCATCGGCGCGGCGGAAGCGCTGGCGCACGGCCTGATCAACCAGGTCGTGGCGGACGCCGGACTCGACGGCGCCGTGCAGGCGTGGGTGGACGATATCCTCGCGTGCGCGCCGCTCAGCCTGAAGGCGATCAAGCGTTCCGCCAGCGACACCGCACAACTGACGATCCGGCAAGCCCGCAACGCCCGCCTGCCGAGCCTCGTCGAGGCGCTGCAGAGCCGGGACGCGCAGGAGGGGGTGCGCGCCTTCAGGGAGAAGCGCGCGCCAAAATGGAGCGGCGACTGACGCGCTTTGCTCGAGCGATGTCGCGCCACGGCATCGGTTCGTATTGCCGTCGATTCCGATTTCTTCGATGCTTCGCCATCTGGAGGTGGCGGACAGAGGCTGAGAATCGATGCATGCGGCGGTGCTGCGCTACTTCGAGGCGGTCGCCGAGGACGGCTCGATCCGGCGCGCCTCGGAACGGCTGCACATCTCCCCCTCGGCGGTCAATCGGCAGATCCTGAAGCTCGAGGACCATCTCGGCACCCCGCTGTTCGAGCGGCGGCCGGACGGCATGCGGCTGACCGATGCCGGGCACCTGGTACTGCGCCACGCGCGCGCCACCCTGCACGACTTCGCCCGGCTGCGCGGCGACATCGACAAGCTGCGCGGCGTCGTCAGCGGCGACGTCACCATCACCACCGTGGACAGCCTGAACGTGCAGTTCCTGCCCGAGACGGTGTCCGACCTCATCGCGGTCCACCCGGCGGTGCAGATTCGCGTGATGGCCTGTGATCCCGTGACGGCCATGCAGGCCGTCGCGCAGGGAAACGCGGACCTCGGCCTGACCTTCTCGCCGGCCCTGCGACGCGGAATCACCGTGCTCAAGGGCCTGCCGTGCCCGATGTGCGCCATCATGGCGCCGGACCATGCGCTGGCGGCACGCGAGAGCGTCACCCTGGACGAGTGCGGCGCCTACCCGCTGATGTACCAGGACCACTCGGGCTCGATGCAGCTCTTCTTCGGCGAGGAGATGGAGGCCTTCAAGAACGCGCACAAGCCGGTCGCGATCTCCAACACGCTGGCGATCCTGAAGCGACTCCTGCTGGGCGGCGTCGGGATCGCCTTCTACACGCGCCTCGGATTCGCCGAGGAGCTCGCGAGCGGCCGCCTGGTCGCGGTGCCGCTCCAAGGGGAACGCCTGTCGACCCTGCGCCTCTGCCTGATCGCGCCCTCCGAGCGAAAGCCGACCGTGGCCGCCCACGCCGTGGCCGCGCATCTGCAGCAGGCGCTGGATCGGTTCGCCACCGGCCTCCACCCGTCGATCACCGCCTGACCGACTCTCACGGCCCGGCGCGGCGGAGCGCGACGATGGGGATTCGGCGGGAGGTGGCGGCGCGGTAGGTGGCGTAGCGCGGATTCGCCGCGATCACCTTGTCGAGCAGCGCGGCGCGTTCCGGCTCCGGCGTTATGCGGGCCTGGGCGGCGAAGCGCTCGCCGCCGGTCTCGACGTGAACCGCCGGGTCGGCAGCGATGTTCAGGTACCACGCGGGATGGCGGTCCTGGCCGTAGTTAGAGGCGACGACGAGGAGGTCGCCGGAGTCGTCGAAGCGGAAGTACGTGAGCGGCGAGGCGCGCGACCTGGCGCTCCTGCGCCCCCGCGTGACGAGTATGAGAACGCCGCAGCCTTCCAGGCGGCTCAGCAGGCGGCCGCCCGAGAGGCGGAACAGGAAGCGGTGCAGCGGGACGAAGAACCACGCGATGAGGAGGCGATTCCAGGTCGGCATTGCCGGTTCCTTCGGCTGCGGCAAGCAATCCGCAGTCTGGCGCGCCCGGCAGGACTCGAACCTGCGACCCCTTGATTAGGAATCAAGTGCTCTATCCGGCTGAGCTACGGGCGCGCGCCTCCCATCGATAGCGCCGGCGCGGCGTTTGTCAATCGGGCGTGCGTCAGAGCCTCATCCCCAGCGTCCGCCCTTCGTAGAAGGCCATGCCCGCGGTGCGCGCCGCGACCATGTCGCCGATGGCGTGGACCTCGAGATCGTCGTCCGCCAGCGCGTGCGCGAGCGCGTCGTCCACCGTGTTGGTGGTGGCGAGCACGACATCGTCGAAGGTCATCTCCGTCGTCTCGCCGGTGTGGAGCCTGACCACCGTCGCCGCCTTCCCCGCCCAGCGCGTCAGCGCATGGCCGCAGAGCACCGCGACGCCCAGCCTGGCGAAGCGTTCGCGCGTGCTCGGGCCGAGGTGCGAGCCGTCGAGCGCCTCCGCCGGCTTCTCCGAGGCGGTGACGACGGTCACCTCGTGGCCCTTCTCCGCGAGGTGGAGCGCGGTGCCCGAGGCGGGCCACCAGCCGTTGATGTCGTCCAGCAGGAGCACCCGCTCGCCGGGCGCCGCCCGGCCGTCGAGAACGTCGTTCGCGCTGTGGACGTTCGCCTGGTCCGCGCCGGGCAGCGCGTCGACGTGGGGCAGCGCACGCTGGAAGCCCGTGCGCGTCGGCACCGATCCGGTGCAGAGCACGACCGCATCGGTGCCGGAGCCGCGTATGGCCTCGGCAGTCATCTCGGTGCCGAGCTCGACCCGGACCTGCAGCTTCTCGAGCTGGCCCCGGTACCAGGCGAGCAGCTCGTCGATCTCGCCCCGCTCCGGCTGCGCCGCGGCGAGGCGGAACTGCCCGCCGAGCGCATCCGCCTTCTCCGCCAGCGTCACCCGGTGCCCGCGCGCCGCCGCGACGCGGGCGGCCTCCAGCCCGGCCGGCCCGCCGCCCACCACCAGAACCTCGCGGAGCACTTCGGCGGGCGCCGGGTCGTCGCCGTCCCATTCGTGCTCGCGGCCGACGGAGGGATTGACGAGGCAGGAGATGTGATAGTCCCGCATGCGCCGCCCGATGCAGAGCTGGTTGCAGGAGATGCAGGGGCGGACGTCTTCCGCGCGCCCCTCGCGCGCCTTGTTGGCGAGGTGCGGGTCCGCGATCTGGCCGCGCACGATGGAGACGAGATCGCAGGCGCCGCCGGCGATGGCGGCGTCCGCCCGCGCGGGCGTCTTGACCCGCGCCTCGGCCGTGACCAGCGCGTGGCTCACCACCTCCTTGATCGCGGCGGCGTCCTCCACCCCGAGCGGCGTCGCGTGATGGAAGCCCGGAACGATGGTCGTGAACTGGTTGATGTAGCTGCCGGTGCCGCAGGAGAAGTAGTCCGCCAGCCCGCGCGAATCGAGCCAGGCGAAGATCTCCTGCTTGTCGGCCATGGTGAGGCCGCCGGGGTAGGGCTCCGCGCCGGAGACGGTCATGCCGACGATGAAGTCCGGGCCGCAGGCCTTGCGGATGCCGCCTGCGATCTCGGTCGCGAAGCGGAGCCGGTTCTCCAGGCTGCCGCCCCAGCGGTCGTCGCGCCGGTTGGTCAGCGGCGACCAGAACTGGTCGATCAGGCAGGAGTAGCCGGCGAAGAGGTCGACGCCGTCGAAGCCCCCCTCGCGGTCGCGCACCGCCTGGTCGATGAAAGCCTGGATCAGCTCGGCGATCTCCGCCTCGCTCATGGCGTGGCTGCCCCAGGGGTCGTGGTGGCTCACCTGCCCGGACGGCGACCAGTAGGGCGACCAGGAGTTGTCCTGATCGCCGTGCGCGCCGACGTGGTAGATCTGGTGGCACATGACGGTGCCAAAGCGGTGGCACTCGTCCGTGATCCTGCGGAAGTGGGGGATGACGGCGTCGTCGGCGAGGAAGTTGCCGCGCGTGAGCACCGCCGTCGGATGCGGCGGGGTCGGCTCCACCACGATCATGGCGGCGCCGCCGCGGGCGCGCTCGCGGTAGTAGCCGAGGTGGCGCTCGCGCGGCAGCCCGCCTTCCGCCATGTTGGCCGTGTGCGCGCCGAAGACGATGCGGCAGCTCAGCGTGTGGCCGCCGAGGCGTGCCGGGGCGAACAGGTGGGGGAAGCGTTCCGGCTCCGTCATCGTGTCACGCATCGGCGAGGGCCGACGGGCTCTCCGGCAGGATCTGCCCGCCGTCGAGCACCAGCGCCTGCCCGGTGATGTAGCGCGCCTGGTCGCTGGCGAGGTAGACCGCGGCATAGGCGATGTCCTCGGGCTCGCCGATGTAGCCGGCGGGGATGACCGCCCGGATGTCCTCGACCTGGTCGCCACCGAGGTCGACCAGACCCTCGGTCATGATGGAGCCGGGGGAGATCGCGTTGACCGTGATGTCGTGCTTGGCGAGCTCCAGCGCGGCGCCCCGGACGAACGCGTTCACGCCGCCCTTGGACGCCATGTAGTGGGAGAGCCCCGGCCAGCCCACATTGGGGCCGGTGATGGACGAGATGACGACGATGCGGCCCTTCCCTTGCGCCTTCATCTGCGGGATGCACGCCTGGACGCCGTAGAAGACGCCCTTCAGGTTGGTATCGATCGTGTCGTCCCAGGTCTCGTCGTCCATGTCCGCGATGTGGGCGACGGGAAAGACGCCCGCGTTGGCGCAGAGCACGTCGATGGCGCCGTAGCGGGCGATGCAGGCCGCCGCCATCCCCTCCATGTCGGCGCGCCGCTTGACGTCCGCCTGGAGGAACGAGGCCTCGCCGCCGGCCGCGCAGATCTCGTCGGCCGTGGCCTGGCCGGCGTCGGCGCTGCGGTTCACCACCAGCACCCGCGCGCCTTCCCGCGCGAAAACCGTCGCGATGCCCTTGCCGATGCCGCGGCCCGCGCCGGTCACGATTGCGGCCTTGCCCTCGAGCGTGATCGCCATGCTCCCCTCCCGCCGGTTGCGCGCGGACGATAGCACGGCGCCGTGCAGGCCGTGACCGTGGGGAGACATGCGGGCTAGAGTGGCGCCGCCGGGATGCCGTAATTCGGAGCTGTCTCGATGCCCATTGACGACGTGTGCGATTCGCTGCCGCTGGTCGACCACCACTGCCACGGGCTCTTTCCCGCGGACCTGGACGACGAGCGCCTCGCCGACTCGCTGAGCGAGGCTTTCGCGCCGGCGCCGGCCGGCACGAGCCACTGGGACAAGCCGGTCGCGCTGTCGGTGCGGCGCTGGTGCGCGCCGCTGCTCGACCTGCCGCCGCTCTCTTCGCCCGCGGACTACGCCGCGCGCCGGCGCGCGCTCGGGGCCGAGGAGGTGAACAGGCGCTTCCTCGCGGCGGCACGGATCGGCACCTATCTGGTCGATTCCGGCAACCGGCCGGAGGAGCTCTGCAGCGTCGCCGAGGTCGGCGCCGTCGCCGGCGCGCCGGCGCGGGAGATCGTGCGCATGGAATCGGTCGCGGAAGTGGTCGCCCAGAGCGGCGTCGCGGCGGCCGGCTACGGCGAAGCGTTCGAGGCGGCCCTGCGCGAGTCCATCGGGGGCGACGTCGTCGGTCTCAAGTCGATCCTCGCCTACCGCGCGACGCTCAACATCGACTACGGCCGGCCAAGCGATGCCGAGGTCGAGGCGGCGGCCGGGCGCTGGCTCGCCGAGATCGAGCAGACGGGCCGCGTGCGCATCACCGACCAGGTCCTCGAGCGGCACCTGATCTGGACCGGGGCGGAGATCGCGGGCGAGCGGGGCTTCCCCATGCAGTTCCACATCGGCATCGGCGATCCCGACATCGAGCTCCACCGCGTCGACCCCAGCCACCTGACGCCGTGGATCAAGGCGGTGGAGCCCCTGGGCTTCCCGATCACCCTGCTGCATTGCTATCCGTTCCAGCGCGAGGCGGGCCTGCTCGCGGAGAACTTCCCGGCTGTCTATTTCGACGTGGGCTTTGCGCTCAACTGGGTGGGGCCGGGCTACCAGCGGATCATGGACGAGGCGCTGGAGCTCGCGCCCTTTACCAAGCAGCTCTACAGCTCCGACGCCTTCGGCCTCGCCGAGCTCTACTATCTGGGGGCGCTGCGCTTCCGCACCGCACTCGCAGCGGCGCTCGGGCGCTGGGTGGAGGCGGACGAGTGCTCGGCCGCAGACGCCGAGCGGATCGCGGGCCTCATCGGCGTCGAGAACGCCCGGCGCATCTACAGAGTCTAGGACGATGGCAGGCACGGCGCTGCTCGGGCCGGGCGACCCGCCGCCCTTCGATGCCCTCAACATGCGGAGCGCCTCGCGTGCGCTCGTCGTCTGCGACCACGCGAGCTGCCGCATCCCGGCCGCGCTCGGCAACCTCGGCGTGAGCGAGGCGGAGCGCATCGAGCACATCGGCTGGGACATCGGCGCCGCGGCCGTGGCGCGGCGGCTCGCCGCGCTGCTCGATGCGCCGGCGATTCTCGCCGGCTACTCCCGACTGGTGATCGACTGCAACCGGCCTGAAGCGGCGCCGGACAGGATCCCGGCGGAAAGCGATTCGGTGCCGGTGCCGGGTAACGCAAACCTGGACGAGGCGGCGGTGGAGGCGCGCATCGCGGCGATCTTCACTCCCTATCACGACGCGATCCACGACGCCCTGGAGCGGATGTGCGCGCGCGGCGACGTGCCTGTGCTGATCGCGGTCCACAGCTTCACCCCGCAACTCGCGGGCGGCGAGCCGCGCCCGTGGGAGATCGGTGTCTGCTGGGACAAGGACCAGCGCATGTCGGCGCCGCTGATCGAGCGCCTGCGGGCTGAAGGGATCAACGTCGGCGCCAACGCGCCCTACGACTTCGGAATCCTCACCGACTACACCGTACCGGTCCACGCCGAGAGCCGAGGGCTGCCCTCGCTTCTCGTCGAGATCCGCAACGACGAGATTCGCACGCCCGCGGAGATCGAGACCTGGGCGCAGCGCCTCGCCCGCCACATTCCAGCCCTGCTGGCCCTGCCGGAGACGCAGCGTATCGAACACGCCGCCGGGTAGCGCTGCAGCGGGAGGGCGACGCGCCGTTCCCTTTTCACGCCATAGCCGGATTCATTCCGGCCATCCACGAGTTTTCGTGTAGCAGGGGCAAAGAACGTGGATGCCCGGAACGAGTCGGGGCATTGGCGTGTCACGTTGATAGCCGCGTTCGGTCATTCGAAGGGCAGGGGAGCGAGGGCCTCGCCGCTCGGCGGGCGGCGGAAGCGCTGCAGCAGGTAGCGCCGGAGGAACTCTTCCTCCCACTCCCTGGTGCGCTTGATCGCCAGCGCGATCTCCGGCTCCTCCATCGTCATCATCACGACGTAGGCGTAGTTCTCGGCGGCCGCGCCGACCTCCCGCAGGTTGGTCTCCGGGTCGCCGGCGATGATCGTCGCGGTGCTGAGCAGGAAGAGCGCTTCCACGTCGTCCTTGGGCACGCCGAGGCCGCGCGCGTAGAGCACGCCGAGGTTGAAGCGGCTCGCCGCGTCGTCCTGCTCGCCGGCGCGCGCGAACCAGTCCGCCGCCACCGCATAGTCGCGCTCGACGCCGAGGCCGCCGGCATAGATGGTGCCCATGTTGAACTGGCCGGTGACGTCGCCCTGCTCGGCGGCGAGCCGGGTCCAGTGCAGCGCCTTCGCATGGTCGACCGCGACGCCCTGGCCGTGAATGTAGAGACTGCCGAGCGCCGCCTGGGCCCGCGCGTCGCCTGCCTCGGCGAGCGGCGTCCATGCCTCGAGCGCAGCCGCGATGTCGCCCCGCTCGTAGGCCGCCTGGCCGCTCTCCCAGTCGGCAAGGGCGCTGCCCGGCGCCGGCGCCGTCACGGCGAGGCCCACAGCGAGGCCGAGCGCCAGCGCGGTCGCCGCCCGTCGCAGGCCGTGCCGCGCGCGGCGATCCTTCATTCCCATTCGATCGTTCCCGGCGGTTTCGAGGTCACGTCGTAGACCACGCGGTTGATGCCCCGCACCTCGTTGACGATACGGTTCGCGACGGCGCCGAGGAAGCCCATGTCGAAGTGGTAGAAGTCGGCGGTCATGCCGTCCGCCGAGGTGACGGCGCGCAGCGCGCAGACATGCTCGTAGGTGCGCGCATCGCCCATGACGCCCACCGTGCGCACCGGCAGCAGCACCGCGAAGGCCTGCCAGATGGCGTCGTAGAGCCCGGCGTTGCGTATCTCCTCGATCAGGATCGCATCGGCCTGGCGCAGGATCGCGAGCTTCTCCTCCGTCACCTCGCCGGGAATGCGGATCGCGAGCCCCGGGCCGGGGAAGGGGTGGCGCCCGGTCAGCGCCTCCGGCATGCCGAGGGCGCGGCCGAGCGTGCGCACCTCGTCCTTGAAGAGCATGCGCAAAGGCTCGACCAGCTCGAGGTTCATCCGCTCCGGCAGCCCGCCGACATTGTGGTGCGACTTGATGACCGCGCTCGGGCCGCTGACCGAGACCGATTCGATCACGTCCGGATAGAGGGTTCCCTGGGCCAGGAAGTCGGCGTCGCCGGCGCTCCGCGCGGCCCGCTCGAACACGTCGATGAAGGTGGTGCCGATGATGCTGCGCTTCTCCTCGGGCTCGGTGACGCCGGCGAGCCGTTCGAGGAACGCGGCGCTCGCGTCCTCGTGGACGAGCGGGATGTTGTAGTGGCCGCGGAAGAGGTTCGCGACCTCGTCAGCCTCGCGCTCGCGCATCATGCCGGTATCGACGAAGACGCAGGTGAGCTGCTCGCCGATCGCCTCGTGCAGCAGCACCGCCACCACCGATGAATCGACGCCGCCAGAGAGCCCGCAGATCACCCGGCCTTCGCCCACCTGGGCGCGGATCGCCTCGACGGCGCTGGCGCGGAACGAGGCCATCGACCACTCGCCCCGGCAGCCCGCGACGCGGCGCGCGAAGTTCTCCAGCAGCGCTGCGCCGTGGGGGGTGTGCACCACCTCGGGGTGGAACTGGATGCCGTAGAAGCCGCGCGCGTCGTCGGCGATCGCGGCGAAGGGCGCAGACCCGGTCCGCGCCACGACGCGAAAGCCGGCCGGCACTGCCGCCACCGCGTCGCCGTGGCTCATCCACACCTGCTCGCGCGCGCCCACCGGCCAGACCCCGTCGAACAGCGCGCAAGGCTCCACGACATCGAGGAAAGCGCGCCCGAACTCGCGCTGGCTCGCGGATTCGACGGCCCCCCCCAGCGCCGCGCACATGGCCTGCTGGCCGTAGCAAATGCCGAGCAGCGGAATGCCGAGCCGGTAGAGGCCCTCGTCCGGCCGCGGCGCCTCCGCCTGCGTCAGCGATGCCGGGCCGCCCGAGAGGATCACGCCGCCAGGCGCGAGCCGCTCGATCTCGGCCGCCGGCACGGAGAAGGGGCGGATCTCGCAATAGACCCCGGCCTCGCGGACGCGCCTCGCGATGAGCTGTGTCACCTGCGAGCCGAAGTCGAGAATCAGGATCCGCTCGGTCATGAATCACCGTCACACGAGGCCCCGGCCGGCGCAAGATCGGCCAGATCGGGCGAAGCGTTCGCCGCCGCCGGCGGAAGGCGTATGCTGTGCCCGGCGCGGCGAGGAGGGGAGGGCCCGGCCGATGGAGCGATGCAGCCCGCACGCATGGCGCACGCCTGTGGCAGGCGATTCCGCGCTCGTCTGCGACGTGTGCGAGAGCCGGCTCGATCTCGTGCGCGACATCACGCCGGCGGTGCAGGCCGACATCCTGCGGGAGTACCGCCGCCGCTGCGGCCCCATCGTCGGCCGGCACTTCGAGGAAGCGCTGGAGGCGGCGCTCGCCGAGGCGCGGGCGCGCGCCGGGGGGCGGGGCGGCTGAGATGCGCCGCTTCCTGAGAGACGCCGCCGTCGCCCTGGTGGTGGGCGCCGTCCTGGTCGCGCTGGCCATCCTCTTCAAGCCCCCGCCCGACGAGGCGCCGGACGCCTCTCCGCCGCCGGCCGAGGCGGGAGCGAAATCCTAGGCCGACGCCCCCCTCACGCCTTCAGGCGGCTGGCCAGGTGGTCGACGGCCGCCGAGACGCCGCCCCTGCCGTGCGGGATGTCGAGCGCGACGAGCCCGGTCTCCACGGCCCCGAGGGTGCCGAGCATCATGGGCGCGTTCACGTAGCCCATGTGGGCGATGCGGAAGGCGTGGCCGCCGAGCGGACCGAGGCCGATGCCGAGGCTGACGTTGCAGAGCTCCGGGCACCAGTCGAGCAGGCGGCCGAGATGCGGCTCCTCCAGCAGGATCGTGGTCACCGTCGGCGAGCGTTCCGACGCCTCGGGCGCGTTGAAGGCCAGCGCGCCGCCCTCGCTCCAGCGCTCGACCGCCGCCTGGGTCGCGCCGGCCAGCAGCGCGTGGCGGCGGAAGGCGCTCTCCATCCCCTCCTCGAACAGCATGTCGAGGGACTTGCGCAGGCCGAACAGCAGGTGCACGGGCGGGGTGCCGCAGTATTTCATGTAGTGGATCTCGCCCTCGCGGACGGTCCAGTCCCAGTAGCGCGTCCTGAGGCCGGCCTCGGCGTGGGCGGCGCGCGCCTTCTCCCCCGCCGCGACGAAGCTCAGGCCGGGCGTCATCATCAGCCCCTTCTGCGCGCCGCCGACCGCGACGTCGACGCCCCAGCCGTCCATCTCGAACGGCATCGAGCCGAGCGAGGCGATGACGTCGACCATGAAGAGCGCGCCGTGGCCGCTCGCGGCGATGGCCTGGCCCAGCGCGGCGATGTCGTTCGCGATGCCGGATGCGGTGTCCACCTGCACCACCAGCACGGCCTTGATCGTGCCCGTGCCGTCGGCGCGCAGCCGCGCCTCGAGCGCCTCGGCCGACACCGCGCGCCGGGGCTCGGCCTCCAGCACCTCGACCTCGATGCCGAGCGGCTCGGCCATCTCGCCCCAGCCGACGGCGAAGCGCCCGCTCTCCAGCACCAGGATCTTGTCGCCGCGCGAGAGCACGTTGGTGAGCGCCGCCTCCCAGGCGCCGTGGCCGTTGGCGATGTAGATGTAGGTGCGGCCCCGCTCCGTGCGGAAGACGCGGCGCAGGTCGGCCAGGCAGGTGTCGGTGATCCCCGTGAGCTCGCCGCCGTAGATGTCGACGGCCGGCCGGTGCATGGCCTGCAGCACCTCGTCGGGAACGGTGGTCGGGCCGGGGAGGGCCAGGAAATCGCGGCCGCGGCTTACGGGCATGGCGCACCTCTGGAGCTTCGGCGGCCGGGCCGGCCGCCGGGCCTTGCCCTACCCCTCCCGCATCGCTTGGGCAACCCCGTTCTGCGCGCGCCGCATAATCGGCGGGCCGCAGTCGCGGCCTGTGGCGTATCCGCCAAGGACGGATACGCTCTAAAGCCCCATCTGGGCGAGCGCGGCCGCCGTGAGCGCGCTGCCGGGGCGGCCCATCTCCATGACCACGGTGTAGTGGTTGAGGCCGCCGGCCTCGATCACCGTGGCGTCGTAGCCGCACGTCCGCCAGGCATCGGCGAAGGCGCGGTTCTGGGCGATGAAGGCGGCGGTCTCAGCCGCGCCGACCGCGGCGATGAGCGGCGCGCCGCCCGCCACCGGCAGGAGGTGGATCGGGCTGTTCCGCGCGGCCGCTGCGGCGTCGAGCCGGATGTCGTCGTTGATGCTGGTCTCCATCAGCGGTGCCAGGTCGAAAATGCCGGAGATCGCCGTGCCGCCCTTCACCAGGTCGGCGGCTCGGCCCCGCGCCGCCCAGTCGGTGCACAGCATCATGGCGGTGAGGTGCCCGCCGGCCGAGTGCCCGGAGACGAAGATGCGGCCCGCGTCGCCGCCGAGACGGTCCGCGTTGTCGGCGATCCACTCGACCGCCACGCGGCACTGCTCGACGATGGTCTCGAGGGTCACCGCCGGCGCCAGCGCGTAGTTGAGCGAGACC
The DNA here is from genome assembly GCA_011523425.1 of Alphaproteobacteria bacterium. GTDB lineage: Bacteria > Pseudomonadota > Alphaproteobacteria > UBA828 > UBA828 > WTGU01. Next base: position 52,800 of record WTGU01000131.1, on the reverse strand, counting down.
GCCGCGCCGCCGGCGGCGACGATGCCTTCGGCGGGGAAGGAGTGTACGTCCTTGTCCATGGCGCGCCAGTAGCCGCCGTGGATGAACACCTGGATCGGCGCGTCGCTTTCTGAGGCCGGGAAGAGGTCCGCGGTCATGCCGGGGCCGTCGCCGTAGCGCACGTCCAGGGTGCAGGTGAGCGCCTCGCGCACCCGCACGCTCTCGGCCTCCCACACCGCGAAATGGCCCTCGAAGTCCGGGTGCCGCAGGCGCAGATTGTATTCCGCCTCCTGCGTGAGGTCCCGCTGCTCGCTCATCCCATCGCTCCCTTGTTGTCCCTCTCGCCGTCACTCGCCCCGCAGCAGGTCGAAGGCGACGCTGATGCGCTCGCCCCCGCCGGCGAAGGGCAGGGTGCGGTGAAACATGTACGAGGGGAAGAGCAGCATCAGCCCTTCTTCCGGCTCGATCAGGCGGGTCTCCGGCTCCGCCCTCATCCGGAAGTCCCAGTAGGGGCGGCCGAACTCGATCCATCCGGCGGTGCCGTCATCGTCCGCGCCGAGGGAGCGGGGCAGGGCGACGTAGTAGACGCCGCTGAGCCAGGCCGAGGGGTGGATGTGGGGTACCTGATAGGCGCCCTCGTCGAGGATCACCCCCCACGCCGTGATCCTGACGCTCTGCGGCACGTCGGCGAGGAAGGGATGGCCGGGGTCCTGGGGCAGCGCCGCGCGATAGGCGTCGAGCGCGTGCTCCACCAGCGTGCCGAACGCAGCCGCCGGGCCGCCCCGACCGGGCAGCAGCTCGCTGGTGCTGCGCCCGCGCTCCATGGAGTAGCTCTCGGGCGCCTCCCGCAGCGTCGGATGATCCCGGACATGGGCGGCGAGCGCGTCGTTGAAGGCGGCGATATCGGCGAAGCCGGCGGGCGGGGCGCAATGCTCGCGGCGCAGCAGGCGGTCGAAGTCGAGCAGGGCGCGCGCCTCTTCCCGTTCGCCCGCTTCCTGCAGCGCCAGCGCCTTCATCGCCAGCGCGCCGCTCTGGCCCGGCCGGCGCGCCAGCAGATCGTCGCAGGCGGCGAGCGCGGCCTGCGGATCGCGGCGGTCGAGATGGGCATGGACGTGGCGCGGCTTCCCCACCTCGAACGAGGAGTCGAGAATGTCGGGGCGGAACGCCGCCGCCTGCCCGTAGGCCGCCACCGCCTCGTCGAGACGGCTCCCGGCATAGAGAACGTTCCCGAGCGCGAAGTGGGCCTCGGCATTGCCGGGCTCGACCTCCAGCGCCCGGCGGAGGGCGCGCGCGGCCTCGTCGAGATCGCCTCTCGCGTGGTGGACGAGCCCGATGCGGAGCAGTGTGCCCGCGTGATCGGGACGCAGCGCAGCCGCCCGGCCGAAGGCCCCGGCGGCGGCGTCGAGGTCTCCCGCCGCCCGCAGCGCCTGGCCGAGATTGAGGTGGGTCTCGGCCCTCTCGGGGTCGATCGCGACGGCCCGACGATAGGCGGCGAGCGCGGCCTCGATGTGCCCCGCCGCCTGCAGCACGTTGCCGAGGTCGTTGTGGGCGCCGGCGTCGTCGGCATCGAGGGCGACGGCGCGCTGCAGCAGCATCGCCGCCTCGTCCAGCGCCTCGAGCCGGAAGGCGGCCAGCGCGCAGGCCTTCAGCGCGTCCCGGTGGTCGGGGCGGGCGGCGAGAACGCTGCGGTAGAGCGTCCGCGCCTCCGCGTGCCGCCCGGTTCGCCCGTAGCGCGCGGCGCGGTGCATCGCCTCCCGCACGCGCGTCGGCGAGAGCCGCTTCTGCCCGCCTCCCTCCGCCCGTCTGCCGCTCGCCATCGCCCGCGAGGCTCCCGCGTCGTTCGAGTTGGAGATGCTAGCCCGCCTTACGGGCCGGGGCGATGGCGCGCGGCATGGCGGACCAGCTTGCGCGTCAGCGCCGGCAGCGCGTGCTCCGAGAAGCGGGCGGGCGGACACCAGATGCCGCCCCCGTCGAGGCCTTCGCCGTCGGTCTCGGCGGCCGCCACCAGGAACTCGATCTCGAAATGGGTGAAGCCGTGCCGCACCGGCTCCGGCAGCGCCTGCCAGGGACGCGGCTCGGGCGCGTGGGCCTCCGCCTCCGCCAGCGCCCAGGGCTCCGCCCGCCAGGGCGTGCTCGGCAGCTCGATCATCCCGCCGAGCAGGCCCTCCTCCGGCCGGCGCCGCAGCAGCACGGCGCCGTCTGCGCGCATCAGCCAGAAGGCGACGCCGTGGCGCAGCGGACGCGGGCGCTTGCGAGCCCGGCGCGGCAGGCTCTCGGCGAGGCCCCGCGCCCGCCCCTCGCAGGCGCCCTGCCAGGGGCAGGCGAGGCAGCCCGGCTTGCGCGGCGTGCAGACCGTGGCGCCGAGGTCCATCAGCGCCTGCGCGTAGTCGCCGGGCCGGGTGCGGGGAGTGAGCGCGGCGGCGAGCGCATGCAGCGCGGGCTTGGCCGCCGGCAGCGGCGTCTCGACAGCGCGCAGGCGGGCCATCACCCGCTCGACATTGCCGTCGACCACGGTCGCCGGCCGCCCGTAGGCGATGGCCGCGATGGCGGCGGCGGTGTAGCGCCCGATCCCCGGCAGCGCCTTCAGCGCCTTCTCGTCGGCCGGGAAGCGCCCGCCGTGATCGGCCAGCACGGCCCGCGCGCAGGCGTGCAGGTTGCGGGCGCGCGCGTAGTAGCCGAGCCCCTGCCAGGCGTGGAGTACCTCGTCGAGCTCGGCGGCGGCGAGCGCCTCCAGCGTCGGCCAGCGCTCCAGGAAGCGCCGGAAATAGCCGGCCACGACCGGGACGGTGGTCTGCTGCAGCATGATCTCGCTGAGCCAGACCCGGTAGGGGTCCGGCGCCTCGCCGGGCTCGGCGCGCCAGGGCAGGCGGCGGCGGTGGCGGTCGTACCAGTCCAGCAGCAGCCGGGCCAGCCGCGCGGGCGAGTCGGGCTTCGGCTTCGGCTCTAACATCGGCGCCTTGCTCACCGGCGGCCGTGCCGCTTCACAGCGGGCGGCAATGGGCGTACACCGTAGCCCTGACTCCGCGACTCCCGGCCCCGGACATGCGCAAGGCCCGCCAGGCGCAGCCTCTCTCCTCGCTGATCGGCAGGATCGCCGCCAGGTCCTTCGAGTCGCGGGGGCTCGCGGCGGCGGGGATCGCCGGCGCGTGGCCCGCGATCGTGGGCGAGACCGTCGCCGAATGCTCGTGGCCCGAGCGCCTGGGACGGGACGGCACGCTCCGGGTCTGCGTCGCCGGCCCGGTCGCGGTCGAGCTGCAACATCTCGAGCCCCAGATCCTGGAGCGGATCGCCGTGCACTACGGCTACCGCGCGGTAACCCGGATCGCCTACGTCAACCGGGCGCCGCGGGCGCCCGTGACGGGCGGCGAACAGAGGCCGGCCCGGGCGAAAACCGACTCGGAGTCGCTCGCGCGCGTCGAATCGGCGGTCGGCGCCACCCGGGACGCCCGCCTGAAGGCGGCCCTCGCGGCCCTGGGGCGCGCCGTTCTCACGCGCCCGCGCAAATAGCAACCCGCTGATAAACCGCATGTATTTCGACTGAAAGAGCGGCGGTCCGGGGCACGCGTGCGCCACCGGGCGAGGCCGGGATCAGACGAACTATACTTTTCGCCGCGCCCGTGCGTACAGTCCGCGCCGGAATGGTCATCGAGGCCGTCACGTCGCAGGAAGCCCCGCCGGGTGCCGGAAGGGACTCGGTGTTCTCCTCCGTGCGGCAACTGGACCAGCCGCCACTCATACTACCGGTGGGGTTGGCCTTCGACAGCCGCCTCAAGATGGAGGGGCTCCGCTTCCTCGGCCTGCTGCCGGACGCCGCCGTCCCCGTCGCCTTCCTGGACCCGCAGTATCGCGGCGTGCTCGATCATCTCGCCTACGGCAACGAGGGCGTGCGCCGCGGCGCAGGCCGCGCCGCCCTGCCGCAGATGACCGACGAGATCCCGTCGTTCATCCGCGAGCTCGACCGCTGCCTGATGCCGAGCGGACACCTCTTCCTGTGGACGGACAAGTATCACCTCTGCACCGGCTTCGGCGACTGGCTCGCGGGCACCGCGCTCGCCATCGTGGACATGGTGACCTGGCACAAGAAGCGGATCGGCATGGGCTATCGCACCCGGCGGGCGAGCGAATACCTGGTCGTGCTGCAGAAGGCGCCGCGCAAGGCCAAGGGCGTGTGGAAGGTGCACACTATCCCCGACGTGTGGAGCGAGGCGGTCGAGCCCCGCAACCGCGTCCACCCCAAGCCGGTCGGCCTTCAGGCCGCGCTGATCGAGGCGGTCAGCAATCCGGGCGACGTGGTCGTCGATCCGGCGGCGGGCTCCTTCTCGGTCATGGAGGCGTGCAGGCAGAAGGGGCGGAGCTTCCTCGGATGCGACATCAATGGATGAGGGCAGGACAGTGATTTCGCGGCGTTTTCTGCTCGGGGCCATGGCGGCGATTCCGGCCCTTCCGGTCGCCGCCCTCGTGGCGCCGACGCGGGCGCTCGGCGCCGGCATCGGCGAGAGGCCCGGCGATCTGGCCCAGGGCGATCCGAACGCGCCGGTCACCCTGATCGAGTATTTCTCGCTCACCTGCCCCCACTGCCAGTGGTTCCATCAGAACATCTACAACCGCCTTAAGCCGGACTACGTGGATGCCGGCAAGCTGCGCTACGTGGCGCGCGACTTCCCGCTCAACGCGCCGGCCCTTCATGCCGCCATCCTCGCCCACTGCGCCGGGCCCGAGCGCTACTTCACCTTCGTCGATGTCCTGTTCCAGACCTTCAACGACTGGGCGCGCAGCAGCCGCTACATGGACGAGCTGGTCCAGCTCGGCGAGCTGGGCGGGGTGAGCCGGGAGCGGTTCGAGGACTGTCTCGCGGACAAGGACCTCGAAGACTCCATCTTCCGCTCGATGGGGATGGCCCAGGACGAACACGACGTGTCGTCGACCCCGACGATCATCGTCAACGGCGAGAAGTACGACGGCAAGATGAACTACGACGCGCTGACCCGCCACATCGACCGTCTGCTCCAGGGCTCCTAGGCGGAGGGGACGCCCGTGCAGGTCACGAAGCTCAGGGTCGCCGGCTTCAAGTCCTTCGTCGAGCCGACGGAGCTCTACATCGAGCCCGGGCTCACCGGGATCGTCGGCCCCAACGGCTGCGGCAAGTCGAACCTCGTCGAGGCGATGCGCTGGGTCATGGGCGAGACCGCGCCCCGCCAGGTGCGCGGCGGCGGCATGGAGGACGTGATCTTCGGCGGCACCGCCCGCCGCCCCTCCCACGGCCTCGCCGAGGCCACGCTCAGCCTCGACAATACGGACCGCACCGCGCCGCCGGCGCTGAGCGAGGCGGCCGAGATCGAGGTGACCCGCCGGATCGAGCGGGGCGAGGGCTCCACCTACACCCTCAACGGCAACGAGGTCCGCGCCCGCGACGTCCAGCTCCTGTTCGCCGACGCCGCCACCGGCGCGCACAGCTCCGCGCTGGTGGGGCAAGGGCGCATCGGCGACATCATCGGGGCGAAGCCGGTGCAGCGCCGGGCCCTGCTCGAGGAGGCCGCCGGCATCACCGGCCTGCACGCGAGGCGCCACGAGGCCGAGCTCAAGCTGAGGGCGGCGGAGACCAACCTCGAGCGCCTGCAAGACGTGATCGGCACCCTCGAAGGGCAGCTTCGCGACCTCGAGCGCCAGGCGCGCCACGCCCGGCGCTACAAGCGGCTCTCCGGCAAGATCCGCGAGACCGAGGCGGTGCTGCTGCTGGTGCGCTGGACCGCGGCCCGGCTCCGCGCCGAGGAGGTGTCGCGCCAGGCTGAAGAGACGGCGGGCAGGGTCGAGCGCGCTACCGCCGAAGCCGCCGAGGCGGCGCGCCGCCAGGCCGATGCCGCGGCGATCCTGCCCGAACGGCGCCGCCACGAGACCGAGCGCGCGGCCGTCCTGCAGCGGCTGCGCATCGAGCACGAGCGGCTGGCGGAGGAGGAGGAGCGCCTCGCCCGCGCCCGTGAGGAGAACGCGGCACGGCGCAGCCAGATTGCCGCCGACATCGGGCGCGAGGAAGCGCTCGCCGCCGAAGCCGACGACGCCCGCCGCCGCCTCGACGAGGAGAGCGGCCGGCTCGCGCGCGAGGCCGAAGGCGATGCCGAGGCCGAAGCCGCGGCGCGCACGGCCCGCGAGGAAGCGCGCGCCGAGGTCGAGGCGGCGGACCGGCGCCTCGCCGCGCTCGGCCAGGCGGAGGCTCGGGCGGAGGCGGAGCGCGAGGCCCTCGGCAGGCGGATCGGGGACGCCAGAGACCGGCGTGCGCGGCTCGAGCGGGATCTGACTGCGGCGCTCGACGAGCGCGCGGCGCTGGAGAAGGGCTCGCCGGCGGACGATCGTCTGGCCGGGGCCCGAGTCGCCGAAAGTGCGCACGCCGCACGATTCGAGGAGGCCCGCGCGGCGCTCAGCGAGGCGGAGGCGGCCCGCGCCCGTGCCGAGGACCGCGAGCGGACGCTCCGCGAGGAGCTGCGCACGGCCGATGCCGCGCTGGCACGCAACGAGGCGGAGCGCGCGGCGCTGGCCGCGCTGCTCGCCGCACCGGCCGCCGGCAGCGGCCCGGCGCTGTGGGACCGGGTGACGGTGAAGCCGGGCTTCGAGGCCGCCGTGGGCGCAGCGCTCGGCGACGACCTCCAGGCCGGCACCGACGAGGACGCGCCGGTGCACTGGCGCACTCTCGCCGGGGCCGCCGATCTAGCCCCGCTGCCGCCGGAAGCCTCACCGCTCGCAGACGCGGTGCGAGCGCCGCAGGCGCTGGCGGCGCGGCTTGCGCAGATCGGCGTTGTGGCGGAAGCCGAGGGCGCCCGCCTGCAGCAGGCTCTCCGCCCCGGCCAGCGGCTCGTCAGCCGTGACGGCTCGCTCTGGCGTTGGGACGGCTTCACGGTGGCCGCCGACGCGGCGACGGCGGCGGCCCGCCGGCTCGAGGCGCGGAACCGGCTGGCGGCGCTGGCCGGAACCTGCGCCGAGGCCGAGGGCGCCAAGAGCGCGGCAGAGCAGGCCGTCGCGGCGGCGGCGGCGGCCAGGGAGGAGGCGGAGGCCGCCTGCGGCCGGGTCCGCGCCGCTGCCGACGAGGCGGCGGACGCGCTGCGGACGGCGCGGGAAGCAAAGGCCCTGGCCTCGGCCGAGGCGGCGGCGGCGCGGACGCGCCTCTCCTCGCTGGAGGAGACGGTCACGCGACTCCGGCAGGAGAACGCGGAGACGGACGAGGCCGAGCGCCTGGCGCAGGCCGCGCTGGAGGCCCTGCCGGCGGAGGACGACTCTGGCGGCAAGGCGGAGGTCGCCCGCATGCGGGACGAGCTGGCCGCTCTCCGCAGCCGCTACGAGGAGCGGGCGGCCCGCCACCATGGGGTCGCCCAGGCCGCCGCCGGGCGCGGCACCCGGCTCGCCGGGCTGGCGCGGGAGAGCGAGATCTGGGCGGCGCGCGTGGGCAGCGCGCGGCAGCGCCTCGCGGACCTCGCCGAACGGCGGGACGAGGCCGAGGCGGCGCGCGCCGCGCTCGACGCCCGGCCGGCCGCGCTGGAGGCGAGGCGGGCCGAGCTGCTCGACGCCATCGGGCGCGAGGAGGCGACGCATCGCGGCGCCGTCGATGCGCTGGCACGGGCCGAGGAGGAGGCGAAGGCGGCGGCCGGCGCGCTCAGGCAGGCCGAAGCGGCGCTGGGCGCGGCCCGCGAGGACAAGGCCCGGCTGGAGGGTCTCGTGACCGAGGCCGGCCACGCGGAGGACCATGCCGCGCAGCAGATCACGGAGCGCCTCGGCGTGGCCCCGGCGGAGGTCCACGCGGTCTCCGGGCTCGCGCCCGAGGACGAGCTTCCCGATGCCGAGACGGTGGAGATCAGGCTCCAGCGCCAGATCCGCGAGCGCGAGAACATCGGCGCCGTGAACCTGCGGGCGGAAGAGGAGGCAGGCGAGCTCGAAGAGCGCATCCGCGAGATGCAGGACTCCCGCACCGACCTGCTGGAGGCGATCGGCCGCCTGCGCCGGGGCATCGCCGGCCTCGACCGCGAGGGGCGCGAGCGGATGCTGGAAGCGTTCGGCACCATCGACGGGCACTTCCGGCGCCTCTTCACCGAGCTCTTCGGCGGCGGCAAGGCCCATCTCGCGCTGATCGATTCCGACGATCCGCTGGAGGCGGGGCTCGAGGTGGTGGCGAGCCCGCCCGGCAAGCGGGCGCAGTCGCTCTCGCTGCTTTCCGGCGGCGAGAAGGCGCTGACCGCCATCGCGCTGCTCTTCGCCGCGTTCCTGACCAACCCGGCGCCGCTCTGCGTGCTCGACGAGGTCGATGCCCCGCTGGACGACGCCAACGTGGAGCGCTTCTGCTCGCTCGTCGCCAGGCTGGCCGAGGAGACGCGCACCCGCTTCGTTGTCGTCACCCACCACCGCATCACCATGGCCCGCGTCGACAGGCTGTTCGGCGTCACCATGGTGGAGCAGGGGGTCTCCGAGCTCGTGTCGGTCGATCTGGAGCGCGCCGTGCGTCTGCGGGAGAGCGCCTGAGCGCGAAAGACCGGATTCGGCGGGCGGCAGATTTTCGTGTTATTTCATACTATTACGGCGCCCGTCAGCGCCGCTTCCCCGGCTTGACAGGGGGCGGGGCAGCCCCTATGGTGCGGGCGTTTTTCGACTGCGGGGCCTGCGCGCGCCCTGGCCGAGCGGGTTTGCATGGACGACAAACCACGGCCGTCCCTGGAGGATCTTGGCTCCCGGCTGCGCAAGGCCCGAGGCGAAGACGGGTCGGGCGATCGGGGACGATTGCCCGGCACGCGCCTTGGGCAAGCGCTGCACCTCGCGATCGAAATGGCGGCCGCGCTGGCCGTCGGCGGCGGCATCGGCTGGCTGCTCGACGACTGGCTCGGTACCAGGCCGTGGCTGTTCGTGGTCTTCATCTTCGTGGGGATCGCGGCCGGCATCCTGAACGCGTTTCGGGCGGCACAGAGGATGGGGGCCACGCCGTTGTCCCGCGTTGACGCGGAGCGGCGTGACGAGGGACAGGACGAGCGAAGCCAGGGGTAGGACGGCCAGTGGCAACGACGGAGAACGGCGCCGCCGGGCACAACGGCGATGCGCATCACGGCCCGCTCGATCAATTCGCGATCAACCGCTACGTCGAGATAGACCTCGGCGGCTTCGACGCATCCTTCACCAACTCCGCGCTGATGATGTGCGTGACCGTGATCATCATCACGGCGCTCACGACGCTCGGCATGGGGCGCGGGCGCCTGGTGCCGGGCAGGCTGCAGTCGATCGTCGAGATGAGCTACGAGATGATCGCCCGAATGCTGGGCGACATCGTGGGCGGCCGCGGCGCGCAAAAATTCTTCCCGTTCGTCTTCAGCCTGTTCATGTTCCTGCTGCTCGGCAACGTGCTCGGGCTGATCCCCTATTCCTTCACCTTCACCAGCCACATCATCGTGACGCTCGCGTTCGCGCTGGTGGTCTTCGTCGGCGTGACGATCCTCGCCATCGTCATCCACAAGCACCGCTTCCTCACCTTCTTCCTGCCGCCCGGCGTGCCGATCTGGATGGCACCGCTGCTGGTGCCGATCGAGGTGGTCTCCTACATGGCGCGGCCGATCAGCCTGTCGGTGCGTCTCTTCGCCAACATGATGGCGGGACATTCGATCCTGCACGTGTTCGGCGCCTTCGTCTTCGTCCTGAGCTTCGCCGGCGTCCTGCCGTTCGCGTTCATCGTCGCCCTCTACGGGCTCGAGCTTCTCGTCGCCGTGCTCCAGGCCTACGTCTTCACCATTCTGACCTGCCTCTACATCCGCGACGCGATCGAGTTGCATCACTGAGCGGACTGGAAGCCGGTCGCACGAAACAGTCTCCGAACAAACCGAGGGAAACAGGATCATGGACGCAGAAGCAGCGAAACTGCTCGGTCAGCTCATTGGCGGCGGCCTCGCCACGATCGGCGTGGCCGGCTCCGGTGTCGGCATCGGCATCATCTTCGGCAACTACGTGTCGGCGGCGGGCCGCAACCCGGCGGCGGCGCCGAAGCTGTTCGGCAACGTGCTGCTGGGCTTCGCGCTGACCGAGGCGATCGCGCTGTTCGCGCTCGTCATGGCCTTCATCATCCTGTTCGGCTCCTGATCGGCAGCCGCCGGCTGGCCTGAGTCGAAGGCGGGAGGCGCCCGATGCCACAGCTCGAGATGGGGGACTACGCGCCCCAGATCTTCTGGCTGGTCGTCACCTTCGTCGCGCTCATGGTGATCATGTGGTCCGTGGGCCTGCCTCGGATCCGGCGCGTCATCGAGGCGCGCGAGTCGAAGATCAACGAGGATCTCGCCGAGGCGGAGCGCGCCAGGGGCGAGGCGGAGGCCGCGCTCGAGGCCTACGAGGCGGCGCTGGCCGATGCGCGATCGCACGCCCACGGCGTGCTCGCCGAGACCCAGGCGAAGCTGACAGCGGAGGCGGACGCGCTCCGCGCGGAGCTCGACGCCGATCTCGCCGCCAGGGCGGAAGAGGCGGAGGCGCGCATCCAGGAGACGCGCGCCCAGGCGCTCGCCAGCCTGCGCGACGTGGCCGGCGAGGTCGCGCGCGCAGCCACCGAGCGGCTGGTCGGCACCGCGCCGTCCGAGGCCGCCGCCCGCGCAGCGGTCGACGCGAGCCTTGGCGAGGGACGCTGAGCCATGAAGAGGATGGTCAGGAAGCCCGAGTTCTGGGTGATCGTCGCCGCCTGCATCTTCGTCGTCGTCGGCAGCCAGATCACCGAGGACGCCAACTTCTGGATCCTCATCGCCTTCATCACCTTCTTCGGCGCCTTCGGCCGCGCCGCCTACAAGAAGGCGACCGAGGTCCTCGACAAGCGGGCGGAGCGGATCAGGAACGAGCTCGACGAGGCGGAATCGCTGCGCGACGAGGCCAGGGCGCTGCTGGCGGAGCACGAGCGCAAGCGCCAGGAGGCCGAGGAAGAAGCGCGCCTGATGGTCGAGCACGCCAAGGCGGAGGCCGAGCGCCACGCGGCCGAGGCCCGCGCCGCGCTCGAGGAGACCATGAAGCGCCGCGCCGAGCTCGCGGAGCAGCGCATCGCCCGGGCCGAGGAAGAGGCCATGCGGGAGGTGCGCCAGACCGCCGCCGTGCTGGCCATCGAGGCGGCGCGCCGGCTCATCGGCGAGACCGTCGACGAGAGCCGCGCCGACCGCATGATCGAGGAATCGATCCAGGAAGTCCGCGACCGGCTGAACTGACCCGAGAGCCCGCCGCTCGCGGCTCCGCCCGGCGCCGGCACGGGAGGCGCGCCAGTGTACAAGGGCATGTACGCCTACCCCTGGGACCTGGTGGACGAGGGGATCGGCACCGCCACCGGCCGGATGCGCGACTGCGGCATCAACACGGTCACGCTGGCGGCGAGCTACCATGCCGGCAAGTTCCTGCGCCCCCACGCGCCGGCCGGCCGGGTCTACTTTCCCGAGGACGGCACGGTCTACGTCCGCCCGCGGCCGGAGCGCTACGGCGCGATCAAGCCGATCCAGAGCAGGCTCGCCGCCGAGCGCGACACCTTCGCCGAGCTCGCGGCGGAGGCGCCGGACATGGGGCGCGTCGCCTGGACGGTCTGCCTGCACAATACGCCGCTCGGCATGCGCCACCCGGAGTACACGGCGCGCAACTGCTACGGCGATTCCTATCCCTACAGCCTGTGCCCGGCCTACGACGAGGTGCGGCGCTACGTCGTGACGCTGTGCGTCGACATGGCGGAGCGCTACGAGCTGGACGGACTGGCGCTGGAGACCCCCGGCTTCCTGCCCTTCGACCACGGCTTCCACCACGAGTTCTTCCTGCTGCCGATGAACCGCTGGGCCGGCTGGCTGCTCGGGCTCTGCTTCTCCGAGGGCACCATCGCGGCGGCCGAGGCCCGCGGCATCGACGCCGAGCGGCTGCGCTGGCAGGCCTGTGCCGCGCTCGACGGCTTCTTCGCCGCGCCGGAGCCGGTGCCGGAGCACGTCGCCGCCGAGTGGTGGATCGCCGACATCGTCGCCGACCCGGAGTGGGCGGTGTTCCTGAGCTGGCGCTGCCAGCTCGTGGCCGATCTCGTGGCCGAGGTCCGCGCCGCGCTGCCCCGGGAGACGAGCCTCGCGGTGATCCCGACCGTGCAGCGGCCGAGCGCCGCCGCCTGGTCGGAGGGGAGCGACCTCGGCCTGCTCGCCGAGGCGGCGGACACGCTGGAGGTGCCGGCCTACGAGGCGAGCGCGGCGGCGGTGGCGCTCGATGCCCGCGACGTGCGCCGGCGCGCGGGCGCGGACGCGCGGATCAGCTACATCCTGCGCCCGGCCCATCCCGACCTCGCGAACGGGGCGGAGTGCGCCGCCGCCGTGCGCGCGCTGAAGGCGGGCGGGCTCTCCGGCATCGCCTTCTACAACTACGGCCACGTCGCGCTCGGCGCTCTCGACCGGGTGCGCGAGGCGCTCGCCCTGCTGGAGGAAGAGACATGATGCGCTTCCTGGGAAAGGCCGCGCTCGTCACCGGCGGAGGCGGGGGCATCGGCAGCGCCATCGCCGAGCGGCTCGCCTTCGAGGGCGCAGCCGTCGGCGTGCTCGACCGGCGAGGCGATGCGGCGGCGGACGTGGCGGCACGGGTGGAGGCGGCGGGTGCGAAGGCGCTCGCGCTCACCGCCGAGATCACCGAGCCGGACTCGGTCGCCGCCGCCCTGGCGACGATGACCGACGCTGTCGGCGCGCCGGACGTGCTGGTCAACAACGCGGCATGGGCGCTCAAGGGCGACCTGGAGAGCACGGCCCTCGCCGACTGGCAGGCGGAGCTCGCGATCGACCTCGACGGCCAGTTCGTCTGCGCCAAGGCGGTGCTGCCCGGCATGGTCGCGCGCGGCGCCGGCGCCATCGTCAACATCGGCTCGGTCAACGGCCTGATGGCGCTCGGCAACCCGGCCTACAGCGCCGCCAAGGCAGGCCTGCTCAGCTTCACCCGCTCGCTCGCGGTGGAGTACGGGCCGAAGGGCATCCGCGCCAACATGGTCTCGCCCGGCACGGTGGAGACCGACATCGAAACCTGGCGCATCCGGCGCGAGAAGAACCCGCAGATCTTCGAGCAGCTCGCACGCTGGTATCCGGTGGGGCGCGTCGGCCGGCCCGACGACATCGCCGCGGCCGTGGCCTTCGTCGCCGCCGACGAGGCGGGCTTCGTCAACGGCGCCAATCTGGTGGTCGACGGCGGGCTCACGGCCGGCCTTCCGGTGATGATCGAGGAGCTGATCCTCGAATAGGCGCCCCCTGCCGCCCGTCCCCTTGCTGTGCGGGCGGGCTCCCTTGCGCGCTCTTCCGGCGCGCCATAGGCTTCGGCCGGCGGCGATTTCCGTCACGAGAGACGCGCGAGGAGGTAGGTGACCATGGCCGAGTCCCTCTCCGGCGGCTGCCTCTGCGGCGACGTGCGCTACGAGGTCCGCGGGGCGCCGGTGTACGTCTTCCACTGCCACTGCTCGATGTGCCGCCGGGCGGGCGGCGCCGCGTTCCAGACCTGGGCGGGGCTCGAGGCCGACGCGCTCACGGTCACGCAGGGGACGCCGCAGAGCTACCGGTCGTCCTCCTTCGCGCGCCGGAGCTTTTGCGGACGCTGCGGCGGGCAGCTCTTCTACCACTACACCGGGGCGCAGAGCCCGGCGCTCTGGGTCTCGGCAGGAACGCTCGACCACCCGGAACGGGTGACTCCCGATCGCCACGTGTTCGAGTCCGACCGAATCCCGTGGGTGCACATGGAGGACGGGCTGCCGCGGACCGAAGGCGACCCGGAACTGTAGCGGGACGAGTCCTTCACGTGGACGCGATGCGCGACTTCCTCGACTCCACCGCTCTCATGGGCGACGGCCCGGCGCTCGCCGCGCGGCTCCGGCGCGACGGCTATCTCTTCCTGCGCGGGCTGCTGCCGGGCGCGGCCGTGCTGGAGGTGCGCCGGCGCCTGCTGGAGAAGGCGGCGGCCGGCGGTTGGCTCGACCGGGCGCATCCGGTGGAGGCGGGCATCGCCGATCCCGCCGCCGCCTGCAAGGACCCCGAGGAACGCTACATGACGGTGTTCCGCGGCATCTGGGCCGACGAGGCGCTGCACCGGCTGAGGACGCACCCGGCCGTGCTGGCGCTCTTCGGGCGGATGTTCGGCGAGCCCGCGCTGGCGCACCCGATGTTCGTCCAGCGCAACATCTTCCCCCAGAGCGAGAGCTTCGACTTCACCACCGGCGCGCATCAGGACAAGGTCCATATCGGCGGCGCGACCAGCCACGCGCTGTGGGTGCCGCTCGGCGACTGCCCGAGGGAGAAGGGGGCGCTGGCGGTGGCGGCCGGCTCGCACCACGCGGGCGTGCTGGAGACCAGAGTCGGCGGCGGCGCCGGCGGCATGGACATCAGCGTGCCGATCCCGGGCGAATGGGTGAGCGGCGCCTTCGAAGCGGGCGATGCGCTGATCTTCTCGGACACCACGGTGCATCGCGCACTGCCCAACCGCTCGCCCGAGATCAGGCTCTCCTTCGACGCCCGCTACCAGCCGGCGAGCCAGCCCGTCGCCGAGACCAACATGCGCCCCTATTCAGGCTGCGGTACCTGGGAGGAGGTCTATGCCGGCTGGTCCTCGGACGACCAGCAGTATTACTGGAAGGCGCTGTCGCCCGTCGTCGTGCCCCTCGACCGCAGCCACTACGAGCGCCGCGACCGGATGGCCTTCGCCATGGCCGAGAGCGGCGACGCCACGGCGCGCGACGCGCTGCTGCGCATCGCACAACGCGACCCGGACGAGGCCAAGCGCCGGCGCGCGGAAGGCCTGCTGCGCGGCCTCGGCGCCTGAGCGAACGCCCCTCCTCACCCCGTTCACGTCGTGCCCGGACTTGATCCGGGGGCCGGCCATGACGCGACGGGGGCCGAACACCGCTCCCTCACGTGGCGACCGGAAGTGGGATTCGCCAGAGGGGGGGGCAAGCGGGATTCTGTGGGATAGCAAGGGATTCCGGCGGGACAGGCGGCCTCCATATCCCACGTGACTCCCACTTGAGCGCCGGCTCCCCTGCCGTGCTCCGCTCCGTCCCGCTCGTCTGCGCTCTCGCCCGTCATGCCCTGACCCTCGCACGGCGCTCGCGCGAGCGGCACCGCACCATGGTTCGGGGACTCACGCGCAGCGCAAGGCAGCGCGGCTCGGCGGTGCCCCCTCCTCCTGGGAGGAGGGGGGCCGGGTGGGAATGGTTCGGACCGCCGAAGGGGCGGCCCGGCGGGCCTACTCGGCGGCCTGGTCGAGCTCGGCGATGGCGTCGTTCCAGTGCGCGGCCGAGCGCTTCTTCATCATGGTGCGGAACTCGGCGGTGGTCTTGGGGAAGTACTCGCCGGTGCCCCAGTCCACGATGACGCCGTAGCGGCGCACCATGTCGAACTCGTCGAGCTCGCCCTTGCGGTAGCGCTCGGCGACGGCGGCGCCGTCCTCCTCCAGCCAGCCGCGGCGGGCCTTGGCGATGGCCGCGCGCTCGGCGCGGGTCGCCTCCACGTCCACCTCGTAGCTCGCGAGGTCGGCGTCGATCACCGTGAGCACGACGCCATAGTCCTTGCGCGCGCGCTTGAGCGAGACGTAGTCGTCCTCGACGTCCCGCATCACCAGCGCCGGGTCGCGCTCGAGCGGGTCGCCGAGCCCGCCGCCGCCGGCCGTCGGGCGCGAGAAGATGTCGCCGGATGCGATGGGCACGTCGGAGAAGATCGAGCCCAGCCACTCGCGCTCGTTCTTGCCCTTGCGCTGGATGTAGAGCCCGTGGGGCATCGACGGCAGCCCGCCCTTGATGCCCCAGACGATCGCCCGCTCGCGGTCGCAGATGTAGGAGATGACCGTGCTCTCGGCATCCTGAAGGGTGCTGGTCTTGACCACGCCCGCGCCGCCCCGCCACTTGCCGGGGCCGGGGGAATCGGTGTTGATCTGGTACTCGTTGGCGATGATCGGGCAGAGCCGCTCCTGCCCCTCCACCGGCTGGGTCATCAGGCCGGTGCCGAAGCAGGCGGTGGTGACGTTGCAGCCGTCCTTGCCGTTGCGCCCGCCCCAGCCGCCGGGCAGCCAGTCGTAGAACATGAAGATGTTGCGGTCCTCGGTGCGGAGGTCGCGGCCGCCGGTGAGCAGGTACTCGAGGTTGAAGGCGCAGGCGATCGCGCGCTCGGGCATGATGTCGGACCAGATCTCGTAGATCGAGTTCATGATCTTCTCGAACGGCATCAGGAAGCCCGTCACCGCGACCGGCCACTGGGCGTCCACGATGGAGTTCTCGGGCGCGATCACGTTGATCGGCCGGTAGAAGCCCGAGTTCAGCGGCAGGTCGGGGAAGTAGGTCTTCATGCCCGCGACCACGGCCGAGAAGGTGCCGCCGAAGGCGGAGTTGTAGAGGGTGCTGATGGTGTCGTGGCTGCCGGTGAAGTCGTAGGTGACCTCGTCGCCCTCGATGGTGAGCTTCACCTTGATCGGGATCAGCCCCTCGCCCAGCGCGGGGTCGCGGTCGATGTAGTCGACGTTCTCCCAGGTGCCGTCGGGCAGCTCGGCGATGCGCTGGCGCGTCGCCAGCTCGACATAGTCCTGCACCTCCTGGGTGCCAGTGACGACGGTATCCTTGCCGTACTTGTCGACCAGCCTGAGGATCTCGCGCTCGGCGACGCGGGTGGCCTCGGCCTGGGCGTTCATGTCGCCGATGATGGATTCCGGATCGCGCGTGTTGGCGGCGATCATGTCGGCGAAGTCCTTGCGCCACTTGCCCTCGTCGATCAGCCGCGTCGGCGTGATGCGGATGCCCTCTCGGAACATCTCCTTGGCGAGCACGTCGAAGGAGCCGGGCGTGCTGCCGCCCACGTCCGACCAGTGGCCGTTGGACTGGGCGAAGGCGATGATCTCGTCGCCCACGAACACCGGCCGGATGATCCGCACGTCGTTGAAGTGCGTGCCGCCGGCGTAGGGGTCGTTGGTCATGAACACGTCGCCCGGCCGCATGTCGTCCTTGAAGGTCTCGATGACCGCCTTGCAGGTGTAATGGAGCGTGCCGACGTGGACGGCGATGTCCATGTTGCCCTGAGCGATGGAATCGCCGTTGGCGTCGTTGAGCGCAGACGAGAAGTCGCGGTTGTAGATGACGAAGGAGTAGCAGGTCCTGAGGATCTGCTCCGCCATCTGGTCGACGGTCGTGATGAACGAGTTCTTCAGGACCTCGAAGGTTACCGGATCGAGCGTGATGCCAGCGCCTTGCTTGCTCATGAGCTTGCCTCCGCAACGTGGATCCGGACGTTGAGCCACTCGTCCACTTCCGCGCGTACGCCGGGCGGGATGACCGTGGTCGAATCGAGCTGCTCGATAATCGCCGGCCCCTCGATCACCGCGCCCGCAGGCAGCGCGTCGTGGGAGTATATCGGGGTCTCCACCGCCCCCTCAACCTCGTCGAAGTCGACCATGCGGGCGCCCTCGGCCACGGCCTTGGCGCCGTTCGTGGCGTGGCGCATCAGCTCGGCCTTCGCCACCGTGCCGATGGCGGTGAGGCTGAGCCGGAACAGCTCGACCGGCGTGTCGTCCCGGCGGAAGGCGTATTCCCGGTCATGGTCGGCGTGGAAGGCGTTGACGGCGTCGGGCACCGAGGTGAAGGGCGAGGCCACCGGCACCTGCAGCGAGCGCCACTGGCCCTGGTACATCATGTCGATGCTGCGCTGCAGCACCATGTCGGCCTCGGCCACGCCCTCCTTCACCAGGCGGCCGTGCGCCTCCGCCTCCATCTCGCCGAAGCGGGACTCGATGTCGGCCGGGTCGGCCTCTGCCGCCAGCGCCAGGTAGGTCTGCGAGAGGTCGTGGCGGATGTCGACGAGCAGGCAGCCGAGCGCCGACGTCACCCCCGGATTGGGCGGCACGATCACCGTCGGGATGGAGAGCTCCCTCGCCAGCGCCACGCCGTGCAGCGCGCCCGCGCCGCCGAAGGCGACCAGCGCGAAGTCGCGCGGATCGTAGCCCCGGCTGATGGAGATGAGCCGCACCGCATCCGCCATGTTGGCGTTGGCCACGCTGACGATCGCCTTGGCGGCGGTCACCGGGTCCATCCCCAGCGGCTCGGCGACGCCAGTGCGGACGGCCGCTTCCGAGGCCGCCTTGTCGAGCTCGATCTGGCCGCCGGCGAGCGAGGTGCCGAGCCGGCCGAGCGCAAGGTTGGCGTCGGTGTTGGTGGGGGTCGTGTTGCCGCGGCCGTAGCAGGCCGGCCCCGGGTCGGCGCCCGCCGACTGCGGCCCGTTGTGGAGCGAGCCGGCGTCGTCGATCCAGGCGAGCGAGCCGCCACCCGCCCCGATGGTCAGCACCTCGATGCTGGGGAAGCGGATCGGGTAGCCGAACTCGATGTGCCAGTCCTTGGTGACGCGGGATTCGCCGCCGAACACCAGCGACACGTCGCAGCTCGTGCCGCCCATGTCGAGGCCGATGGAGTTCTCGTAGCCGCAGAGCATCGCGATGTGGCGGCTGGCGATGGCGCCGGCGGCGATGCCGGAGCCGGCGAGGCGGCCGGCGAACTGCCCGGCGGTCGCGGGCGTCATCACGCCGCCGCCGGAATGGAGCATCAGCAGGTCGCTGGCGTAGCCGCCCTTCTGCAGCGCCTCGTTCATGCGGCTGACGTAGCCGCCCACGACGGGGCTCAGGATCGCGTTCACCACCGTCGTGGAGAAGCGCTCGTGCTCGAAGATCTCGGGCAGGGTCTCGGACGAGGTGGTGATCTCCACGCCCGGCAGCTCCTCCTGGAGGATCTCCTTCATGCGGGCCTCGTGGACCGGGTTGATGAAGGAGTTCATGAAGCAGACGGCGACGGCCTCCACGCCCCGCTTGCGCAGGATGCGGGCCTTCTCGCGCGCGTCCGCCTCGTCGAGCGGGGTGGCGATCTTGCCGCCATGGTCGATGCGCTCGCGCACGGTGAGCCGGTCGCGGCGACGGATGTAGGGCTGGGCCACGTCCTTGTAGGTGTCCCAGAGGTCCTCCTTGTTGGCGCGCCTGATCTCGATGACGTCGCGATAGCCTTCGCTGCAGACCATCGCCGACGACGGCAGCCGGCGGGTGATGAGCGCGTTGGTGGCGACCGTCGTGCCGTGGGAGAAGAGCGTCACGTCCCGGAGGTCGATCTCCGCCTCCTCCAGCCCCCGCATGGCGCCGATCAGGGGGTCCTCGGGCGTCGAAGCGGTCTTCGCGACCCTGAGCGCGCCCGAATCCTCGTCGAGCACGCAGATGTCGGTGAACGTGCCGCCGATATCGACGGCCACCCTGAGCTTCGTCACTGATTCCTCCCCCCGCTCTGATCCCTGCCGCCGCCGCACCGGCGGCGCTGCGGTCTTCTCGTCTGCCCTTCCGTCGGCCTCATCCCGCGGCCGATGCCCTGCTGCGGCCGGTGTCGAGGCCCGGCGGCAGGATCGTCCTCTCGTCCACGGTCGCTTCGGCAAGCTGCGCCTGCGTCAGGTTCCGGACCTCGCCGAGGTCGGCGCCGGAGAAATCGGCGTCGGCGAGCGTCACGCCGCCGAAATAGGCGCTCCTGAGCGATGCGTCGCGGAAGCTCGTGCCGGGGAACTCGGCACCCACCAGCATCGCGCCCTCCAGGTTCGCCTGCTCGAAGCTGGCGCGGCCGACCCAAGCGCCGTGCAGGTCGGCGCGGGTGAGCGTCGCGTGCTCCAGGTGCGCGCGGCCCAGCCAGGCGCGCTGCAGGCTGGCCTCGACTAGCGAGGCGTGCTCCATGCGCGCATCGCCGAGCGCGGCGTCGGAGAGGTCGGCCCGGTCCAGCACCGCGCCCTGGAGCGTCGAGCCCGCGAGGTCGGCGCGGTTCAGGTTGGCGCCGCTGAGGTCGGCTTCCGAGAGATCGGCGCCGGCGAAGTCGGCGCGGAAGAGGGTGGCGTCGGCGAAGAGCGCGCGGCGCAGGTCGGCGCCGGGGAAGCGCACGTCAGACAGCGCCATCCCCGAGAAATCCGCCCGCGCGCCGTCCTCGCCGTCGCTCGCCAGCCAGCGCGCGTGATCGGCGCGCATCCGGGCGATCGCGTCGGGATCGGGCGTCGAATCCGTCGCCGCGCCTTCCGGCGGCATCAGCATATGGCGCACACTCCCTCGCCCCGCGCAGCCGCCCCCGGCGCCGCGCAGGCCTCTCTCGCCGAATTGCGGCTATCCAATAGCCATAGATGGCGCGGGGATCAATGGTGGAGGGGGTGAGGACAGCCGCTCTCCGCCGGTATCGGGACCGGAGGCCGGCGGCGGCGGCCGCATGTAGATGCGGACGTCGAAGCGACGTCGGCGCCTATTCCGGGAGCTCGGATTCGAGCCTGGTACCCAGACGTTCGAACATCTGGTTGAGAAGGGGCCCGGCGTCGGCGGCGAAGGACTGCATGAGAAGATTCGATTTCAGCATGACGCTTGCCCCGAGTTCCGTGTTCAGGAAGTCGTTGAATGCCTGGATCTCTTCCAGCGTCAACGTCTCGCTCACGGCTGTCGTCAGGAGACCCTCGAGTTGCGGACGCATCCGCTGGAGTTCCTCCTGGATGATCCGGGTCAGCGCCTCCGCCTGATCGTCCCGCAGTTGCGTGCCCTGCATCTGCAACTGCAATTCGATGAAAGACCGCAGCATGTCGACGGAAATTGCATCGTCCACCACACGCTGCGTGACGGGGTGTCCGACATAGCTCTCCGCGGCGGCCTTGAGCGCCGCATCGTCATCGGCAAGGGCAGAGCTCGCGACAACCACCAGAAGTGCTGAGCCGGCAATCGCAGCAATTATTCCGGTCATGGGACTCCTCCTTCGTGCTTCGCCGGCCCGAGCGGACGAGTGTTCCAACCGGGCCGGTCCACGCCACGGCAGGGCGCGTCAGTCTACATTGGACGCACCAGCGGAGCCCGATCTTGGAACCAGCACCCGTCCCTCAATCAGACGCCGGGCGGACGCGCTCGCTGCCGGCCCAGCCCAGCGGGACCTCGATGTTGAAGTTGAACAGTATGTCGAGCTTCCTGATGAACCAGCAACCGCCCTCGCGGACGAAATCGTCGCGGTAGTCGATGAGGATGAGGTGGCTCTTGCTCTCGCCCTGCTCCGCCAGGGTGGCGGGCAGGAGGCAGCGCCACCTGGCATGCGCGGTGTCGCCTTCGATGTCGATGATCTCGTTCATGCCCACGTGGGCGCAGAAGGGGATGGTGCCGGAGGCGCCGTTGAAGAAGTCCCGGATGGCGTCGCGCCCCTCGTAGTGGCCGAGCTCCGCGTTGGACCAGACGCCGTCCTCGGTGAAGAGCGCGGCGATCTCGTCGCCCCGAAGGCCGGTGTCGTTGTAGTGCCAGTAGAGGTGCTTCAACCTGGTGATGGCCAGGGTCGCTTCCACGTGATCAAGCCGCTTCAGCGCGTCGTCGTTCATCGGGATCGTCTCCTGCATCGTCATGTCGTCGGGAGGGTTGCGAGCCGGCCGGCGGGAACCAGCACCCGCCCCTCCATCAGGCGCCGGGCGGTGCGGGTGACGGTGAGCCGGGCGAGGCGGGGCGGATTGTCCGCCGCGAGATCGACCCCGACCTCCGCCCGGCCCGACGGATGGCCGAGGCGGACGGGGGCATCGGCCGCCGCGCCGGGGCCGGTCGGCCGGGCCGCCTCGGCGGCGAGGGTGCCGGGGATGCGCGCAGCCGCTGCCAGCGCGAGCGCCGCGGTGAGAGGCAGCGCCCGGTGCGCGCGGCCCATGGAGATGACGC
Source organism: Alphaproteobacteria bacterium (assembly GCA_011523425.1). Taxonomy (GTDB): domain Bacteria; phylum Pseudomonadota; class Alphaproteobacteria; order UBA828; family UBA828; genus WTGU01. The sequence continues at coordinate 31,146 of WTGU01000131.1, read as the reverse complement.
GGGCGGAGAGATCGACCGTATCCGCCGCAAGCCGAGCGCCGCTCAGCGTCACCGCGTCCGCCGGCGGGGAGACGAAGCCCACCTTGGGTACGCTCGCGGTCTCCGGCGCGAGCCCCATGGCCGCCGCGGCGGCGCGGCGGATCGCCTCCAGCCGCGCACCCAGCGCGACACCGCCCTCGATCGCCGCCGGCGGCTCGACGCCCGCGAGCCCCAGGTCGGCCGCGCGGACGACGACCACGGCGGTCGCGGCGTCGATCAGCGTCGCCTCGATGGCGCCAGCGCCCGGCACGTCGAGCGCGTCCTTGGCGCGGCCGGTGGGCAGCAGGCGGCCGGTGACGGCGCCGCCCGGCTCCAGGAAGGAGAGGGCGATGGGCGCGCCCCGGCCGGCGACGCCGTCGAGCACCGTCCCGCCCTCGGTGACCGCGCGGCCTCCCGCGACCGGGAAGCGCGCCTCGATGCGCTGGTCCAGGTTCTCGTTGTGGAGGGCGAGCGCCGCCTCGCCGTCCGCCGCCTGCACCAGCCCCTCGTCCACGGCGAAGTGGCCGACGGCGGCGGTGAGGTTGCCGCAGTTGCTGCGGTAGTCCACCTGCACCTGCCCGACCGCCACCTGGCCGAAGAGGTAGTCGACATCCACGCCCGGCCGCGCGCTCGGGCTCACCGCCACCACCTTGCTGAGGGACGAGATGCCCCCGCCCATGCCGTCGAGCTGGCGGCCGTGCGGGTCAGGGCTGCCGAGGGCCGCGAGGAAGAGCGCGTCCCATTCGGCGCGCTCGGCCGGCAGGTCGCGGCGGTGGAAGAAGAGGCCCTTGCTGGTGCCGCCCCGCATGAAGACGGCGGGCAGCGCGATCTGGCTCACCGCGATCCCGTCCGCCAGAGCGTATTCGTCTTTGACGGATACGCGACAGGCCGCTTCCGCGGCCCGCCGCTCATGCGGCGCGCCCGCGCAGGCGCCGGCTGAAAGCCGGCTGCCGTGAGCGACGAGGAGCTAGAGTGCTTCCGTGTGACACGGATGCACTCTAGCGCAGGTTTCTGCGCGTCGCCGCGTCGCGCCCGGCGATCCGGCCGAAGACCGCGCCCCGCATCACCGAGGTGGAGCCGGTATAGGTGCGGTAGTAGAGCCCGGCGGTCTCGCCGGCGGCGTAGAGGCCGGGGATCGCCTCGCCATCGGCATCGAGCACTTGCGCGGCAGGGTCGATCTTGAGCCCGCCGAAGGTGAAGCAGTTGGCGGCGATGATCGGCCAGGCGCGATAGGGCGGCCGGTCCACCGGCCGCGCCCAGTTCGATTTCCGGGGCTCGAGGCCGGCCGTCTCCAGGCCGTCCGGCGCGAGCGGCGCGAACCCGTCCTCGGCGGGGCAGGCGGCGTTGTAGGCGGCGAGCGTGCCAGCCAGCCCCGCGCCGTCGACGCCCAGCGCCTCGGCCAGCGCGGCCGGCGTCTCCGCCTCCACCGGCGGCTGGTCGGTGCGTACCGCCTTCCGCCAGTTGGGCACGTCGTCGAGCCGCGCGTCGGTGACGGCGAAGGCGATGCCCTCGGTCTGCGCCATGATCCGCCGCGACGTGGCCTCGTAGGTCGCGTCCACCGTAGCCGGCGCCTCGTCGGTGAAGCGCTTGCCCTCGCGGTTCACCAGGATGCCGTAGGTGTAGTTGAGCACCACCGGCTCGTGCCGGCCCGAGCGCGGATCGACCGGCTGGGCGTGGAAGCTGCCGTAGTCGCCGCAGGGGGCGGCGCCGACCTCGAGCGCCATGCGGATGCCCTCGCCCCGGTTGTAGTAGCCGCCGCGCGCGACCGGGCGGATGAACTGGCTCTGCGGGCCGAGATAGCGGCTCAGCATCTCCGGGTTGCCCTCGAAGCCGCCCGACGCCAGCACCACCGCGCGCGCGTTCAGCCGGAGCCTGCGATTGCCGGCCGCGTCGCTCGCCTCGATGCCGTTCACCCGGCCCGCCTCGTCGAGGGAGAGGCGTCGCGCCGTCGTCTCGTAGTGGATGGCGATCCGGTCCGGCACCGATTCGGCATGGGCCGCCAGCGCCTCCACGAGCGCGAGGCCGCCGCCCGCAGGCGCCATGCGGGTGGTGCTCTCGGTGATGAAGTAGTTGGGGAGGAAGTCGAAGGCGACGCCGAATCCGCTGAGCCAGCGGAGCGTCGGCCCGGCGTTCTCGGCCAGCGTCGAGACCAGCTCGGGATCGACGAAGCCGAGCCCGCGCAAGAGCCGCGGCCAGGCGTCGTAGGGCTTCGCGCTGTCTGCGATCACCGCCGGGTCGGGGTGGCCGCCGGCGTTCTCGGCGAAGCGGTCCCAGAAATCCTCCGAGACCTCGTCGTGGCTCCGCATGCGCCAGAAGGATTCGGTGTAGCGGGTGTTGCCGCCGCGCTCCTCCCTCGGCGCACGCTCCAGCAGGGCGACCCGCGCGCCGGCCTGCTGCGCGCTCACCGCGGCAGAGAGGCCGGCGATGCCGCAGCCCACCACGATCACGTCGTAGCCGTCGTCCCCGCTCGCCACGCCAGCGCCTCCTGCCGTTTGCGGCCGTGCATGCGTCGGGCTATCTACCCTGCGGGCGCACGGGCGGCAACGCGGGCGGCGGGATGGCGGACGGCATCGGTACGGCCGAGAGGCGGGTGGAGGACGAGCGCTTCCTCACCGGCCGCGGGCGCTTTCTGGACGACATCGCGCTGCCCCGCCAGGCCTGGGGCCACGTGGTGCGCTCGCCCCATGCCCACGCAGACATCAGGGCGATCGCGACCGGCGCCGCGCTTGCGATGCCGGGCGTGCGTGCAGTCTTCACCGCCGCCGACCTGGCCGCCGCCGGCATCGGCGGGATCCCCTGCGTGATGGTGCCCACGGGCGCCGACGGCAGCGCCGCGGCGATCCCGCCCCGCCCGGTGCTCGCGGCAGATCGCGTGCTGACGGTGGGCGATCCGGTCGCCTTCGTGGTGGCGGACAGCGCCGCCGAGGCCCGCGCCGGCGCCGAGGCCGTCGCCGTGGACTACGAACCGCGCCCGGCGGTCACCGAGGCCGGGGCCGCGCTCGCGCCCGGCGCGCCGCTTCTGCACGAGGACGCGCCCGGCAACCTCTGCCTGGACTGGGAGCTGGGCGACCGCGCGGCGGTGGAGGAGGCATTCGCCGCCGCCGCCCACCGCGTCAGCCTGGAGACCCGCAACCAGCGGCTCAGCGTCTGCCCCATGGAGACGCGGGCCGCGCTCGGCGCCTTCGATGCCGGCACCGGGACCTACACGCTCACCGCCGGCACCCAGGGCGTCCACCTGGTGCGGAACGTCCTCGCCCGGCACGTGCTGAAGGTGCCGGTCGCGAACGTGCGCGTGGTGACGCCGGACGTCGGCGGCGCCTTCGGGGTCAAGATCTGGGTCTATCCCGAGCACGCGCTCGTGCTCTTCGCCGCCCGCGCGCTCGGCCGTCCGGTCAAGTGGGTGGCGGACCGCAGCGAGTCCATGGCGAGCGACCACCATGCCCGAGACCTCGACGCCCGCGTGACGCTCGCGCTCGACGCGGACGGGCGCTTCCTCGCGCTGAGCCTCGAGAACGTCGCCAATCTCGGCGCCTATCCCTCCAATTACGGGCCGTCCGTGCCGACCGTCGGCGGCAGCCGCGCGCTGATCGGCCCCTACACCACGCCGGCGCTCCACGTCCGCGTGCGCGCGGCCTACACCAACACCGCGCCGACCGACGCCTACCGGGGCGCGGGCCGGCCGGAGTGCGTCCACATGCTGGAGCGCGTGATCGACAAGGCGGCGCACGAGCTGGGCCTCTGCCCGGCCGCGCTGCGCCGCCGGAACCTGATCCCCGCCGCCGCCATGCCCTACCGCACGCCGCTCGGCCACACCTACGATTCCGGCGACTTCCCGGCCATCATCGAGGCGGCCTGCGAGGAGAGCAGCTGGCACGCGGCGCGGGAGCGACGGGGCGCCGGGGCGGACGGGGAGGGCGCGGAGGAGGGGACTCACCTGCGCGGCATCGGGCTCGCCCTCTACGTCGATCCCTGCGGCCGCAACCGCAACCAGTGGGCGGCGCTGCACTTCGATGCGGACGGCGGGGCGACGGTGCTGATCGGCAGCCAGTCGACCGGGCAGGGGCACGAGACCGCCTTCGCCCAGATCGTCGCCGACCATCTCGGCATCCCGCTCGCCAGCGTGCGCGTGCGCCAGGGAGACACCGATCTCATCCCCCACGGCAGCGGCTCCAGCGGCTCGCGCTCGCTCGCCATGGGCGGCAACGCGCTGCGCCGGGCCGCGGTCGACGCGGCGGAGAAGGGGCGTGCCGTGGCCGCCGCCCTGCTGCAGGCGCCGGCGGACGACGTGCGCTTCGAGGGCGGGCGCTACCGCGTCGCCGGCAGCGACAGGACCCTCGACTTCGCGGAGGTCGCGCGCGCCTCCTTCGACCCGGCGCTCCGGCTCGACGCCGAGACCCTCGGCCTCGACTGCCAGGTCAACCACGTGGCGCGCGCCGTGACCTTCGCGAATGGCTGCCACGTCTGCGAGGTGGAGATCGAGCGCGCCACCGGACAAGTGCGCATCGTCGGCTACACCGCCGTCGACGACTTCGGGCGCATCCTCAATCCGCTGCTGGCGGAAGGCCAGAACCACGGCGCCATCGCGCAGGGAATCGGCCAGGCGCTCTCGGAGCGCACCGCCTACGACGAGGCCAGCGGGCAGCTTCTGACCGGCTCCTTCATGGACTACACGCTGCCGCGCGCCGACGAGCTGCCGCCCTTTGCCGGCCGCTTCGCCGTGATACCGTGCCTCACCAACGAGCTCGGCGTGAAGGGCATGGGCGAGGCCGGCGCCATCGTGGCGCCGGCGGCGGTGATGAACGCGGTGGCCGACGCGCTCCGCGACCACGGCGGCCACGAGGCGCTGGCCATGCCGGCCACGCCGGAGGCGGTCTGGCGGCTCCTGCGGCGGGAGCCCGGGGGCGGTCAACCGGACGAGACGGAAGGAAAAGGCGACTCATGACGAGCTGGCGCAACCGCAAGACCCTGATCCTCAGCCGCATCGACATGATGGGCCTGCTCGAGCCCGGCGAGTATGTCGATTGCGTCGAGACCGCGTTCCGCCGGCACGGCGAGGGACGCTGCTACCTGGAGCCCAAGGGCCACATCGTGCTCGACAAGTATCCCGGCGAGTGGGAGATCATGCCGTCCTACATCGAGGAGCCGGCCGGCGCGGGCGTGACCGAGGCCGCCGCCTGCAAGTGGGTCTCGATCCGCGAGCACAACCGCGCCCGCTTCGACCTGCCGACGGTCTTCTCGATCCTGGTCTACACCGAGCCGGAGACCGGCTTCCCGCTCGCCATCGTCGACGGCAGCTACCACACCATGATGCGCACCGGCGCCTCCGCCGCCGTCTCGATCCGCTGGCTCGCGCGCAAGGAGGCCTCGGTGCTGGCGCTGGTAGGCGCGGGCGACGTAGGCGCCGGCTCGCTCCGCACCTGCGCCGGCGTGCGCGACTGGTCCGAGGTCAGGGTCTGGAGCCGCACCCAGACCACCCTCGATGCCTTCATGGCGAGCGAGGCGCCGCGCCATCCGGGACTCGCGCTGGTGCCCTCCACCGATCTCGAGGCCGTGGTGCGGGGCGCCGACGCCGTCGTCACCACTACCACCGGGGCCGCGCCCGTGGTGAGGAACGAGTGGATCGCCGACGGCACCCACATCGCGGCGCTCGGCTCCGACCTCGCCGGCAACCAGGAGCTGGAGAGCGCGATCGCGGCCAGGGCGCGTATCTTCGTGGACGACATCCGCCAGTGCGTGCCGGACGGCGAGATCAACGTGCCGATCAGCGAGGGCGTCATCGCGGCCGACGACGTGGCGGGCGAGATCGGCGCCGTCATCTGCGGCACCCTGGAGGGGCGCCGCGATGATTCCGAGGTCACGCTCTTCGATTCCACCGGCATCGCGATCCAGGATTCCGCGACCGTCCCGCTCGAATACCAGCGCGCGGTGGAGGCGGGCGTCGGCATCGAGAAGAAGATGATCTCGACCTGATTCCGCCTCCGGCGCCGGCGCTTGCGGCCGCTGCGGCGGCGACATAGCTTCATCGCGGCGCGGCTGCCGGCAGCGACAGGAGAGAGAGGAGCACGATGGCCAAGATCGTCGACGTGCGCGCGAGCGCGCATTCCTGCCCGCTCGAAAGCTACCGCGTGCGCCTGGGGCTCGGCACCAACACCAAGCGCGACATCGTGCTCGTGCGCATCACCGACGAGAGCGGCGCGGTCGGCTTCGGCGAGGCCCATCACGGCCAGAACCCGACCGCCATGGCGACGGTGATCCAGGACGGGCTCGGCTCGCTCATCATCGGCGCCGACCCGCTCGACAGCGAGGGCATCTGGCACCGGCTGGAGCGCCAGCAGATCGTCACGCACGGGCTGGGCGCGGGCAGCATCACCGCGCTCGCCGGCATCGACAACGCGCTCTGGGACCTCAAGGGCAAGCTGCTGAACCTGCCGGTCTATCGGCTGCTCGGCGGGGCGAAGAGGCGCATCCGCGCCTATGCCGGCGGGCTCAGCCTCGGCTTCAAGCCGCCGGAGGAGCTGGAGGCCGAGGTCGCCGCCCTGGTCGCGGACGGCTACACCGCCATCAAGATGCGCGTCGGCGATCACCCGGCGCGGGATGCCGAGCGCGTCGGCCACATCCGCAGGACCTTCGGCGACGATCTCGACATCGCCGTCGACGCTGCCACCCGCTACGACCTGCTCGATATCCCCGACGTGCTGCGCTACTGCGAGGAGAACCGGGTCTACTGGCTGGAGGAGCCGTTCACGCCGGACAACATCCCGGCCTATGCGGAGCTCAGGCAGCGCACGGCGATCCCCATTGCCGCCGGCGAGAACCACTACGGCAGGCCGGCGTTCCGCGCCCTCTTCGAGGCCCGCGCCATCTCCATCTGCCAGGCGGACTTTTGCAAGTCGGGCGGGATCAGCGAGCTCAAGAAGATCGCCGACATGGCCGCCGCCTGGCACATCTCGGTGGCGCCGCACACCAGCCACAGCATCCTGAGCGCCGCCGGCAACGCCCATCTGCTCTCGGCGCTCCCCAACGGGCTCATCTACGAGGCCGACGTGGCCCGGGTGAACCCCTTCCGTACCGACTTGGCGAAGGGCTACACCGGCGTCGTCGACGGCCACATCGAGCCGCCGGACGGCCCCGGCTACGGCATCGAGATCGACGAGACGGTGCTGGAGCGCTACCCCGCCATCCCCGGGCCCTGCTACATCCCCGGCTGGGCGGACGGGTAGGCGCGCGCCGGGGAGGGGGCCATGGCGCTCGAGATCACGCCCTTCGACGCCACTCTCGGCGCGACCGTGAGCGGCGTCCGCCTCGATGCGCTCGACGACGAGACCTTCGCGGCCATCGAGGACGCGTGGCACGTCCACGCCGTCCTGGTTTTCCCCGGTCAGAACCTCTCGGAAGAGGCGCAGGTCGCCTTCAGCGAGCGCTTCGGCCCGCTGGAGCGCAGCCTGACCAAGACCCACACCCAGCACGACCCGGCCATCATCCACCTCTCCAACGTCAGGAAGGACGGCACGCTCTGGCCCGCCAACAGCGAGACCGGGCTGCTGCTCAAGGGCAACAACTACTGGCACACCGACAGCTCCTTCAAGCGCGTCCCGGCCAAGGGCTCGGCGCTGACCGCGAGGATCGTGCCCGAGACCGGCGGCGACACCGCGTTCGCCGACATGCGGGCGGCCTACGACGCCCTCGAGCCCGCCATGCAGGAGTGGCTCGCCGACAAGATCGCCGTGCACAGCTACGCCTACAGCCAGGGCAGGGTCGGCGGCATGGCCGGGATCAGCGAGGACGAGTGGGAGGCGCTGCCGCCGGTGGAGCAGCCGCTGATCCGCACCCACCCGGCGACAGGCCGGCGCAACCTCTACATCGGCCGCCACGCGAGCCACATCGTGGGCGAGGACGAGCGGGAGAGCCGCCGCCTGCTGGAGCGGCTCTGCGGGGACGCCTGCCGGCCGCCCCGCGTCTTCGTTCACCGTTGGTCCGTGGGCGACCTGGTGCTGTGGGACAACCGCTGCGTGCTGCACCGCGGCCTCGGCTATCCCGCCGACCAGCCGCGCCGCATGGTCCGCACCACCATCGCCGGCGACAGTAACGACGCCAACGAGTGGGTCGCCTGAGCCTGCGCCTCTGACGACGAGACCAAACCGCGGAACGTGAAATGCTCCCGCGCCGGCTGTATGGTGCGCCGCGACGGCGGGACCTGAGAGGGAGACGAGCGATGGTTGAGTTGCCGGATCTGGCGCGGAGGCTCCTGGAGGGCAAGAATTTCGCCACCGTGGCGACGCTGATGGCCGACGGGCAGCCCCAGGCGTCGGTGGTGTGGATCGATACCGACGGCGCCCTCATCGTCTTCAACACCGCGGAAGGGCGCGTGAAGCCTCGCAACATGCGGCGCGACGCGCGGGTCGCGGTCGCCGTGTTCGATCAGGAGAACCCCTACCAGCAGGCCATGATCCAGGGCCGCGTGGTGGAGATGGTGCACGAGGGCGCGGAAGAGCACATCGACGCGATGGCCAAGAAGTACATGGGCGTGGACAGCTATCCCTTCCGCAAGGAGGGCGAACAGCGGGTGATCGTGAAGATCGCGCCGGAGAAGGTCGCGCTGATGGAATAGGCCACAGGCCGACGACGGGACGAGGGGAGGACGCGCGATGAGGCTGGCCGGCAAGCGGGCGCTGATCACGGGCGGGCTCGGCGGCATCGGCCGCAAGGTGGCCGAGCGTCTCGCCGCCGAAGGGGCCACGCTCGCGCTCGCCGACGCCGCCGCCGGCGAGAGCCCGGTCGCGGACGCGCGCTGCTACGTGGCGGACCTCGCCCGGGTCTCGGAGTGTCGCAGGCTGGCCGACGAGGTCCGGGCCGATCTCGGCGACATCGACCTGCTGGTCAACTGCGTCGGCGTCTTCGAGCGGTCGGAGTTCGACGAGACCACCGAGGAGAACTGGGACCGCAACGTCGACATCAACCTCAAGGGGGTGTTCTTCCTCATCCAGGCGGTGGCGCCGCAGATGCGCCGGCAGGGCGGCGGGCGCATCGTCAACATCACCTCGATCGCGGCCAGCCAGGGCTTCGCCACGGCGCAGGCCTACTGCGCGGCGAAGGGCGGGCTGCTCAACCTGACCCGCGCGCTCGCGCTGGCGCTGGCGCCGGACGGGATCAACGTCAACGCGGTGGCGCCGGGCTTCATCCGCACGCAGATGACCGAGCATCAGTGGACCGACGACGCCTTCATCGGCAGCCTCGGCCGCATGCTCGCGACGCGGAAAGGCTACATGGAGCCCGACGCGATAGCAGCCGCCGTGCTCTTCCTCTGCTCGGACGATGCCGCCCACGTTCACGGCGTCAATCTGGGCGTGGATGACGGCTGGCTCGCCGGTATCTCGGGGGCCGCCTTCACGTGAAGGCTTGCCGCCTGATTTTGCGTCAAATCAACCGATAAGGACAGAACGATGAAGTTCGGTCTGATGTTCGCCCATCAGGTGCCGCCGGAGAGCGGCATCGCCAGCAGCGAGACCTATGACGACATGCTGCGCTGCCTGCCGCGCGCCGAGGAGCTGGGCTACGTCTCGGCCTTCCAGTGCTCCCATCACGTGCAGCGGGACAGCTTCTGCCCCGGCCCCCTGGTGGCGATGGCGGGCGCCGCGGCCGTGACCGAGCGCATGCGGATCGGCACCGCGGTCCTGCTGGTGCCGCTCTATGCGCCGCTCAAGCTGGCCGAGGATGTCGCCGTGCTCGACAACCTCTCCGGCGGGCGCTTCGTGTTCGGCGTGGCGCCGGGCTACGTGAGCCAGGAGTTCGCGGCCCACGGCGTGCCGCGCGACGAGCGCGTCGGGCGCTTCGAGGAGGCGCTGGACCTGATGATTCTCGCCTGGAGCGGCGAGCCCTTCTCCTTCGAGGGGCGCTACTACCGGGTAGCGGAAGGTCAGGTGACGCCGAAGCCGGTGCAGAGCCCCCATCCGCCCATCTGGTACGGGGTCTCGGCGCCTGGCTCGCTGCGCCGGGCGGCGGCGCGGCGCTGCGTGCAGATCATGTCGCCGCGCCACGGGCTCGCCGAGCTCGAGGCCCACTTCCAGCCCTACGAAGCCGCCGCGGCAGAGGCCGGCTGGGAAATCCCCGAGCGGCCGATCATTCGCCAGGTGTTCGTGGCGCCGACCATGGCCGAGGCCGAGGAGAAGGCGGCGCCCGCCGTGAACTACCTCTACCGCGTGCTCTACGGCGCCGCGTCGGCCGCCGGCGACCGGGTGCTCAGGCGCGACGACGGCAGCGTCATCGACGACGTCGGCAAGGTCGCGTTCGAGACCTTCAAGGACCGCTACATCATCGGCGACCCGGATTTCGCGCTCCGCCGCATCGAGGACTACCGCAAGGCGGTGAGCCCGAGCGAGATGATCTGCTGGATGCACATGCCGGGCATCCCTGGCGCCGACGCCATGGCCTCGGTCGAGCTCTTCGCCAGCGAGGTCATGCCCCACGTGCGCTGACGCGACGGGCACAGCGAGCGGAAGAGGGGACGGCAGCGCATGAGCGCAGGCGACGACTTCATCCGGGCGGTGGTCCGCGCCGACCTCGCGGCCGGCCGGCACGACGAGGTGGTGACGCGCTTCCCGCCCGAGCCCAATGGCTACCTGCACATCGGGCACGCCAAGTCGATCTGCCTCAATTTCGGCGTGCCGGGGGAGTTCGGCGGGCGCTGCCACCTGCGTTTCGACGACACCAACCCGACGAAGGAGGAGCACGAGTTCATCGAGGCGATCCAGGAGGACGTGCGCTGGCTCGGCTTCGACTGGGGCGCGCACATCTACTTCGCCTCCGACCACTTCGAGCGCCTCTACGACTGGGCCGAGCACCTGATCCGGGCGGGCGACGCCTATGTCGACGACCTCTCGGCCGACGAGATCCGCGCCCATCGCGGCACCCTCACCGAGCCCGGGCGCGAGAGCCCCTACCGCACCCGCCCGGCGGACGAGAGCCTCGATCTCTTCCGCCGCATGCGCGCCGGCGAATACGCGGAAGGCGCGCGGGTGCTGCGGGCAAAGATCGACATGGCATCGGGTAACATCAACATGCGCGACCCGGTGCTCTACCGCATCCTCCACGCCGCCCATCCGCGCACCGGCAACGCCTGGTGCATCTACCCCACCTACGACTTTGCGCACGGGCAGTCGGACGCGATCGAGGGCGTGACGCACTCGCTGTGCACGCTGGAATTCGAGGACCATCGCCCCCTCTACGACTGGCTGATCGAGCGCCTGCCGGTGCCGATGGTGCCGCGCCAGTACGAGTTCTCGCGCCTCAACCTCAGCCACACCGTGCTCTCCAAGCGCCGCCTGACGCAGCTCGTGGAGGAGGGCAGGGTGGACGGCTGGGACGACCCCCGCATGCCGACGCTCTGCGGCCTGCGCCGGCGCGGGGTGCCGGCCGAGGCGATCCGAGACTTCGTGGGCCTGCTCGCCATCTCCAAGACCAGCGACAACCTGGTGGAGCAGGCGATGCTCGACCACGCCGTGCGTGAGCGGCTGAACAAGAGCGCACCGCGCCGCTTCGGGGTGCTCAGGCCGCTCAGGCTCACGATCGAGAACTATCCGGAGGGCGAGGGCGAGTGGGTGGACGCTCTCAACAACCCCGAGGACCCGGACGCCGGCACCCGACGGCTCCGCTTCGGCCGCACCCTTTACGTCGAGGCGGACGACTTCACGGAGGACCCGCCGAAAAAATATTTCCGGCTCGCGCCGGGGCGTGAGGTCAGGCTCCGCTACGGCTACCTCGTGACCTGCCGGGACGTGGTGAAGGATTCTTCCGGTGCCGCGGTCGAGCTGCGCTGCACCTACGACCCGGAGACCCGCGGCGGCCAGGCGCCGGATGGGCGCAAGGTGCGCGGCGCGCTGCACTGGGTCTCGGCGGCGGACTCGGTGGCGGCCGAGGTGCGCCTCTACGACTCGCTCTTCACCGTACCGCTGCCGGGCGCCGACGGCGGCACGCTCTGGGATGACCTGAACCCGGCGTCCCGCACGGTGCTGAGCGGCTGCCGCCTCGAGCCCGGCCTCGCCGCCCTCTCGCCCGGTGGGACCGTGCAGTTCGAGCGGCTGGGCTACTTCTGCCCCGATCCGGTATCGACGCCCGAGCGGCCCGTGTTCAATCGCACCGTGGGCCTGCGCGATTCCTGGGCCAGGGCGCAGAGGCGGGCGGCGCGGCGGGGTTAACTCCCCGTTTCCGAGGTTCCCCCGCTCACACGCGGTTCCCCTTCACGTCGAGGCCGGGCCCCGGAACGAGTCCGGGGGTGTCCCGGCCCATCCACGTGTTTGCGTCTCGTCGCGCCGGGTCCGGCCAGGCGGGGTGGCGGCGGGCTCAGGCGAGCGAGATGCCGGGGCGCTGCTCCAGGCGGCCGGCGTCGGCGGGCGTGAGGCCGACCCGGATGCACGCCTCGTCGCCGTCGTCGGCGCGGTCCAGCACCTCGCCGTGGCGGTAGAGCCAGGCGAGCGTGGCGCCGTCGGCGTAGGGCACCCGCACCTCGACGATCCGCCGCGCCGCAGCCAGCCGTGCGTCGATCATGCCGATGACGCCCTCCATCCCGGCGCCGGTGAGCGCGGACGCCGCGACCCAGGCGCCGTTCCCGTCGCCCGCGCCGCCGTTCTCCCCGTCGCCGCCGTGCGCGAGGAGTGCGGCCCGCTGCCTCGGCTCCAGCAGGTCGAGCTTGTTGAGGACCTCGACGACCCCGCTCCGCAGGCGGTCCTCGATGCCGAGCTCTGCGAGCACCTTCAGCACGTCCGCGCGCTGCTCGGCGCTGTCGGCATGGGCGCAGTCGCGCACGTGCACGATGAGGTCGGCGGCCACGACCTCCTCCAGTGTCGCCCGGAAGGCCGCCACGAGGTCGTGCGGCAGGTCGGAGACGAAGCCCACCGTGTCCGACAGGATCACGCGCAGGCCCGACGGCAGGACGAGCCCGCGCATGGTCGGATCGAGGGTGGCGAAGAGCTGGTCGCGCGCGTCGGTGGCCGCGCCCGTGAGGCGGTTGAAGAGCGTGGACTTGCCGGCGTTGGTGTAGCCCACCAGCGCGACCACGGGATAGGGAACCCGGCGCCGCGCCGCCCGGTGCAGGCCGCGGGTCCGCCTGACGCCGTCGAGCGCGCGCTCGAGGCGGCCGATGCGGGTGCGGATCTGGCGCCGGTCGGCCTCGATCTGGGTCTCGCCCGGCCCGCCCACGAAGCCGAGCCCGCCGCGCTGGCGCTCGAGGTGGGTCCACGAGCGCACCAGCCGGCTGCGCTGGTAGCGGAGAGCGGCGAGCTCTACCTGGAGCCGGCCCTCGCGGGTGCGGGCGCGGGCCGCGAAGATCTCCAGGATGAGCGCGGTGCGGTCAATCACCTTGCAGCGCCACGCCCGCTCAAGGTTGCGCTGCTGCACCGGGCTGAGCGGCCCGTCCACGACCACCAGCCCGATGCCGTCGGCGGCAACCGCATCCGCCACCGCCTCCACCCGGCCCGGCCCGAAGAGCGTCGCCGGCCGCGGCCTCTGCACGGGCACGACGTCGGCCGCCACGATCTCGAGGTCGATGGCGCGGGCGAGGCTCACCGCCTCAGTCAGGCGCCCCTCGGGCTCGCGCGCGGGCTCGCTCGCTCGCGCGCTGGCCGGCGCACGGGTCAGCGCCGGATGTAGGACCCAGGCGCGCGGCAGCGGCTCGCCGTTGCGACGCGCGCGCGAGTCCGCCACCTAGGTGTCGTCCTCCTCCGACGGCTCCGTGCCTGGATCGAACAACTGGATCGGTTGAACCGGCATCACCGTGGAGATTGCGTGCTTGTAGACGAGCTGCGAGTGGTCGTCGCGCCTGAGCAGCACGCAGAAGTTGTCGAACCAGGTAATGATCCCCTGGAGCTTGACTCCGTTCACGAGAAAGATCGTGACCGGCAGCTTTCCTTTGCGCACGTGATTGAGGAAGACGTCCTGGAGGTTGTGGGATCGAGTGCCAGTCATGTGTTCCTCTACCCCTTTCCCGCCCCGTCGGTCCGGAGTCGGGCGCCGGGCACCACCGCACTTGACGGCACGCCCAGCTTGACTATACGGCGATCCTGTGGCGCCGCAACAAACACTGCAGCGCCGCGTGGTCCGCGACCTGGTGATCCGGCGTACACGCAAGGTCGCCGTCGCGCGGCGGGTCGCTGCCGACGATGACCGCGACGCAGGCCGAATTGCGGGCGCAGGTCACGTCGATGCCGGTGTCCCCGACATACCACACGTCCGCGCCGGGGCAGGCGCCCGTGCCCTCGAGAGCGAGCGCCACGGCCTCCGGCGCCGGCTTGTCGCGTGCCGCGTCTTCGGCGCCGACGATGCGGCCGAAATAGCCGCTCCAGCCCAGATGCTCGGCCTCCTCGCGCACCAGGTCGCCCAGCTTGCTGCTCACCACCCCGAGATGGATGCGGTTGCGCCGGAGCGCCTCCAGCGTGACCGCCGCGCCGGCGAGCGGGCTCAGCAGGTCGAGGTGATGCGCCCGGTAGTGCCGGTAGAACGCCCGCTCGGCGCGCTCCGCGTCCGCCCCGAAGAGATCGGGAAACGAATCCCGCATCGAGCGACGCACCCACGCCTTCGTCTGGGCGAAGCTCCACGGCTCGCGCCCGAGGTCCTCGAAGGTCCGCCGCAGGCTCTCGTGGATGATCTCCCAGCTTGCGACGAGGGTGTTGTCCCAATCGAAGAGGACGGCGCGCGGCGGCGTCAACGGTTGGCGCGCCCGTTGCGGCAGTAGTCCAGGTAGAGTTCGCGCAGCCTCACCGTCGCCGGTCCCGGCGCGCCGCTGCCGACCGTGTGGCCGTCGATGCTGACGATGCCGCGCACGAAGGAGGTCGTGCTGGTGAGGAAGGCCTCGGGCGCGGCCTGCGCCTCCGCCAGCGTGAACGCACGCTCCGCCACCTCCAGCCCGGCCTCGCGGGCCAGCCCGATCACCCTCTGGCGGGTGATGCCGCCGAGGATGTTCGATTCGAGATCGCGGGTCACCACGCGCCCGGCGTCGTCCACGATCCAGGCGTTGGTGGACGAGCCCTCGGTGACACGACCCTCGGCGTCGACGAACCAGGCCTCGTAGGCGCCCTGCTCGCGTGCGGCCTGCTTGGCGAGCACGTTGGGAAGCAGGGAGACGGACTTGACGTCGCAGCGCCCCCAGCGCCCGTCCGGCATCGAGACCACCGCGACGCCGCCGTCGTCCGCCGCCGCCTCGGGCCAGCGGACCGGGCGCGCGGTGAGCACGACCGCACCAATGGCCTCCTCCGGGAAGGGATGGTCCCGCGCCGCCGCGCCGCGCGTGACCTGGAGATAGACCATGCCGTCCCGCACCCGGTTGCGGCGCAGCACCTCGCGGGTCACGAGCCTGAGCGCGCTGCGCGGCAGCGGCAGGTCCATCCTGAGCTCGGCGAGCGAGCACTCCAGCCGGTCCAGGTGCGGCTCCTCGTCGATGACGCGGCCGCGGCAGACGGCGGCCACCTCGTAGACGCCGTCGGAGAACTGGTATCCCCGGTCCTCGACGTGGACCTGGGCGTCGTCGTGCCGCAGGTAGCGGCCGTTCACGTAGGCGATGCGGGACATGCCGGCCTCCGGTCAGATGAACTCCAGGCTCACGGCGAAGAGCTGCTCGATCTTCTTCACCGCGCGCGCAGCCGCCAGGATCACGACCCGGTCATGCTCCTGGATCACCGTGCTCGGGCGCGGAATGATGACCTCGTCGTTGCGCAGGATCGCGCCGACGATCATGCCGGCGGGCAGCTTGGCCTCGCCCAGCGCATGACCGACCATGGGAGAGGTCCCCAGCGCCTCGGCCTCGATGATCTCGGCGGCACCGTCCCGGATCGAGTGGACCGCCAGGATGCGGCCGCGCCGGATGCGCTGCAGGATGGTGGAGACCGTCGATTCGCGCGGACTCACCGCCACGTCGACGCCGAGGCTGCCCATCAGCGGCCCGTAGCTCGAATTGTTGACCAGCGAGATCGCCGTCCGGCAGCCCGCGCGCTTGGCCAGCAGCGCCGCCAGGATGTTCACCTCGTCGTCGTTGGAGACGGCGATCACCGCCTCGGCGAGCCCGATGTTGATCTCGATGAAGATCTCCGCATCCAGCGCGTCGCCGCGGATGACGGTGGTGTGGCCGAGCTGCTCCGCCAGGAAGCGCGCTCGCTCGTCGCGCAGCTCGACGATCTTGAGATCGAGGCCCGGATGGCCGATCTCCAGCTCCCGCGTGAGGAAGTAGCCGATGTTGCCGCCGCCGATGATCACCACCCGGCGCGCCTCCGGCTCCTCGTGCCCGAAGACGGCCATGCCGCGCGAGACGTGCTCCGAATCGACGGCGAAGTACACCTCGTCGCCGATCAGCATCTGGTCGTCGCCGCGCGGCACCATGAGGCGCGAATCCCGGCTGATGGCGAGCACCGTGATGTTGAGGTCGGGAAAGAGCTCGGTGAGCTGGCGCAGCGGCGTGTTGATGATGGGGCAGCCTTCCTCGCAGCGCACCGCGATCACCCGCACGCGGCCGCCGCCGAAGGGCAGCATGTCGAGGGCGCCCGGCACCTGCAGCCGTCGCTCGATGGCGCGGGCGACCTCGATCTCGGGCGAGATGATGAGGTCGATCGGCATGTTGTCGGCGCTGTAGAGGTCCGCCCAGGCGGGGTTGAGATAGCTCTGGTGGCGCACGCGCGCGATCTTCTCCGGCACGTCGAAGAGCGAATGGGCGACCTGGCAGGCCACCATGTTGACCTCGTCGGAGTGGGTGACGGCGACGATCATGTCGGCCGTCTTGGCGCCCGCGGCCTCGAGCACGTCGGGGAGCGAGGCGTTGCCGACGATCGCCCGCGCGTCCACCGAGTCCGAGAGCCGCTGCACGACCGTGCGGTCACTGTCGATCACGGTCACGTCGTTGGCCTCGTTCGCGAGCTGGCGGGCGATGCTCGAGCCGACCTGGCCGGCGCCGCAGACGATGATCTTCATGGGCCGTCCGGCCGGCCGTTGCCGCGGCTCTCGCCCGCGCCCGGCTCGCGGTCGAGCACCCCGAGCGAGCGGAGCTTGCGGTGGAGCGCCGAGCGCTCCATGCCGACGAACTGGGCGGTGCGCGAGATGTTGCCGCCGAAGCGCGCGACCTGGGCGTTGAGGTAGTCCCGCTCGAACTGGCGGCGGGCGTCACGCAGCGGCAGCATCATCATGTCGGCCTGGCCGGGCAGCGAATCCGCGTGGCCGGTCGCCGGCCCCAGCGCCGCCGGGATCATGTCGGCGCCGATCGACTGGCCGGGCGCGGCCTGCGCCATGATGAGCAGCCATTCGACGAAGTTGCGGAGCTGGCGCACGTTGCCCGGCCAGTCGAACGACTGCAGCATCGCCATCGCGTCGTCGCCGATCTCGCGCGGGGGGGAGCCGGCGCTTCCCGCCACCTGGTCGATGAAGAAGCGCGCGAGCGCGGGGATGTCCTCGCGCCGGTCGCGCAGCGCGGGCACCTCGATGGGGCTGACCAGCAGCCGGTAGTAGAGGTCGCTGCGGAAGCGGCCCTGGGCGATCTCCGTCTCCATATCGCGCGTGGTCGCCGCCATGACGCGGATGTCGACCTCGATCTGCTGCGAGCCGCCCTCGCGCTCGAAGGTGTGCGCCTGCAGGGCGCGGGCGATCTTCCCCTGGGTCTCGAGCGGCATGTCGGCGATCTCGTCGAAGAAGAGGGTGCCGCCGTGGGCGCGCTCGAAAGTCCCGATCTTGCGCGAGCGCGCGGCGCCGCGCCCCTCCCCCTCGCTGCCGAACAGCTCCATCTCGACGTGGTCGGGCCGCATCATCGCGGCGTTGGCCACCACGAAGGGGCCGGCGGAACGGCGCGAGAGGCGGTGGACGAGGCGCGCGACCAGCTCCTTTCCCGAGCCGGCGGGGCCGGAGATGAAGATGCGCCTGTCGGTCGGGGCCGCGCGCTCGGCCGCCATGCGGGTCTGCCTGATCGCCGCCGACGAGCCGATAAGCTCCGTCATCGTGTTGGTGCGCTGCTTCAGCTCGGCGACCTCGCGCCTGAGCTCGGCCGCCTCCAGCGCGCGCGCGACCGTGAGCAGCAGCCGGTCGCTGTCGAGCGGCTTCTCGATGAACTCGTAGGCCCCCTTCTTGATGGCCGTGACCGCGGTGTCGATGGTGCCGTGCCCGCTGATCATGATGATCGGCACCTCGGGGTGGCTGTGGGTCACCGCCTCCAGCACGTCCATGCCGTCGAGCTCGCTCCCCTCCAGCCAGACATCGAGGATGAGGAGCGCCGGCGGCGGCCCGGAATCGATCGCAGCCAGCGCGGCCGCGCCGTCGGCCGCGTCGCGCGGCGCGTAGCCGCCGTCCTCGAGGATGCCGGCCACCGACTTGCGGATATAGGCCTCGTCGTCGACGATCAGGATGTCGCGGAGCATCAGCTCTCACCGTCCGTGGAGGAGACACGGTCCGTCCCGCCGCCGGCGAAGACGAGCGTGACGAGGGCGCCGCCGCCGGCCCCGTTCTCCAGGACCAGCCTGCCGCCGTGATCCTCCATGATTCGCCGCACGATGGCGAGGCCGAGCCCGGTGCCGCCCTCGCGGTTGGTGACGTAGGGCTCGGTCAGCCTCTCCTTCGGCGTCGCCGGCAGGCCCGGCCCGTCGTCCTCGATCTCGACCCGCCAGTGCCCGTCCGCCTCGCGCAGGCGGATGACGATGTGCCCGGCCGGACTCGCGTCGGTTTCCCGGCTCTCGATGGCCTCGATCGCGTTCTTGAGCACGTTGGTGAGCGCCCGGCCGATCTGGCGGGGATCGCACTCGATCTCCACCGGGTCGTCGGGCCGCTCGATCTCGAAGACGACCTCGGGGCTCGCCACCCGGTGCAGGACCACGGCCCGCTCCACGGTGTCGATCAGGTCGACCCGCTCCGGCACCGGCGCCGGCATCCGCGCGAAGGAGGAGAACGCGTCGATCATCTGGCGGATGTCGCCGACCTGGCGGACGATGGTATCGGTGCAGTCCTCGAACACGTCCGGCTGGGTGCGGACCTCGCCGAGATAGCGGCGCTTGAGCCGCTGCGCCGAGAGCTGGATTGGCGTCAGCGGATTCTTGATCTCGTGGGCGATGCGTTGGGCCACGTCGGCCCAGGCCGCCCGCCGCTGGGCCGAGACCAGCGCGGTGATGTCGTCGAAGGTGACGACGAAGCCGTCGATCTGCTGGTCTGCCCGCTCGGTCACGATGCGCACGAGCAGGGTGCGGCGATGCTCGCCCCGCACCAGCTCGACGTGGTCCTCCACCAGCGGCTGCTGTTCGGCCCGCGCGCTGGCCAGCAGCTCGGCCATCTCGGGAATCGCCTCCTCGAGCGGATGGCCGGTGAGCGCGGCCGCATCGGCGCCGAGCAGCGCGAGGGCCGAGGGGTTCGGCAGCGTGATCCGCCCGTCGGCGTCCAGCCCGATGACCCCGGCCGAGACGCCGGCGAGCACGGCCTCGGTGAACCGCCGCCGCTCGTCGAGCTCGAGGTTGGCGTCCTGCAGCGCCTGCTGCTGGCTGTGGATCTGACCGGTCATCCGGTTGAAGGCGCGGCTGAGGGAGCCGAACTCGTCGTCCCGCCCGGGCTCGTCGACCCGCGCCGCGAGCTCGCCGGCGCGGACCCGGTCGGCGGCGGCGACGAGGCCGCTGATCGGATAGGCGATGCGGTTGGCGAAGATCAGCCCCAGCCACACCGCGGACAGCAGGACCAGCAGCGCCACCACGATGAAGATCATCACGAAGGTGATCTGGATGCCGTAGCGCTCCTCCTCGAGGCGCTGGTAGTCCCTCACCGCGGTGTGGATCTGCCGCGTGTGGGCGACCACCTCGCGCTCCAGCGAGCGCGTGACGTAGAGATAGGCGTCGACGAAGCTGGTGAGCCTGATGAGGGCGCGCACGCGGTCGTCTTCGGCCGGCAGGATCACCAGGCGCCCGTCGGACGCCGCATTCATGGCCCAGTCCGGCGCGGGCGTGAGGTCGAGCCCCAGGCTCTGGCTGTTGCGCGCCAGGATATCTCCGTTGCGGCGCGTCACGATCGCCTCGGACAGCGTGAGCGCGCCCACGGTCTCGTCCAGGAGGCGGGGCATGAGCTGCGGATCCCGCGCCACGCGGACGACCTCGCCGTTCAGCCTCAGCGCCGCTGCCAGGGTGCTGACGCGAATGCCGTCGTTCTGCTCCTGCACGTAGGTCTGGGCGACGATGAGCGAGCGGTCGAGCGCGCTCGACACCTTCTCGCTGAACCAGGACTGCATGCCGAAATGGAGGAAGAGCGCCGAGAACACGGCGACCACGATCGTGGGCGTCATGGCGACCAGGCTGAACAGCGTCGCCATGCGCGTGTGCAGGCGCGCGCCTGCCCTGCCGCGGCGACGCTCGATCCAGAGCCGCACCAGCCGCGACGCCACCAGCGCGCCGAGGCCCAGCAGCAGCACGAGATCGACGTTGAGCAGGATCAGGATGTTCTGCGGGTCAGGGCCGAAGGGCGCCGATCCGCTCATGGCCACATAGGTCAGCGCGCCGGAGATCACCGCGGCGGAGGCCAGCCCGATGGCGAGCAGCCGGGGCAGGTCGCGGCGCCGCGACCACGCCAGGAAGCGCCGCCGCCAGGCGGCGTCCGCAAAGCTGCGGACTGCCCGCCGGCCGGACGCCTCCGTGCCGGGCAGCGCCTCGTCAGCCATCGTCAGTCACCGTCAGCCGCCGCGTCGCGCTTCGGCACCCCGAGCGGCGTCAGGCGACCGTCTCGCCGCCGGGCGGGCCGTAGAACACCACCCAGACGTAGAGGTCGTCGCTGAAGTCCTCGAAGCGGTGCTCGGCCCCGGCGGGGACGAACAGCACGTCGCCGGGTTGGAAGGGATGGCGCGCCGGGCCGTTGCGGAAGGTCCCGCGGCCGCTCATCACCACGTAGACCTCGTCCTGGTCGTGGGGCTGCTGCGTGTCCTC
The DNA here is from genome assembly GCA_011523425.1 of Alphaproteobacteria bacterium. Taxonomy (GTDB): domain Bacteria; phylum Pseudomonadota; class Alphaproteobacteria; order UBA828; family UBA828; genus WTGU01. The sequence goes on along the minus strand of WTGU01000131.1, from coordinate 10,225 downwards.
CCCGCGCGGCGCGTAGAGGCCGACACGGAGCGTCCCGCGGGTCATCAGCTCGGCCCAGGGCCTGCCGCCCGGCGGCCCCTCCGCCAGCGCGGCGACGGCGCGGGCCAGCGTGACGTGGCCGGGCGCCTCCGTCGGCGTGTCGCTCATGCGCTCCTTCCTCTCCCGCGGCGGCAGAGCCGCGCCGGCCGCTCAGCCGGCGTCATCCCAGACCCAGGCGATCTGCTCGGTGTCCTCGTACGCCTGCCAGTGGACGATGGCGCCGCCGACGATGCGGAAGTACCAGGCGGTCTCCTGATGCAGCAGCCGGCCGGTGTTCTTGGCGGCCGAGGTCTCGTCGATGAGCACCATGACGTGCTCGCCCTCGCCGAACATCAGCGTCACCGTGTGATCGCGGATGTCGAGCAGCGCACCGATGGCGCTGAAGCACTGCTTGATCGGCTCCCGCCCCTGCCAGCGCCCGGCCCAGGCGACCTTGAACGAGCCGGGCAGGACCACGACAGCGTCCTCCGCCAGCAGGCTCATCATCGTCTGGCCATCGCCGCCCTTGATCGCCGTCAGGAACTGCTGAACGACGCCCTTGGCTCCGTCGTCTGCCATGGTCCTTGCCTCCCTGCCGTGGATGTTCCCCGGCGCTGGCTCGCGACTGCCCGTCGCCGCCTGCCGCCCATATTGCACCCGCGCCCGAGTGCTGTATACAGGGCCGGCCGCCGCCGTCAGGTCACCGGAGAGGCCCGCGCATGGCCCGGATCACCCCCGATCTCATCGTCGCACAGGCGACGGCGGCGGGCCGTACCCCGCCGGGCGCAGACCGCGCGGCGGCGCTTGCCGAGGCGGCGGGGCTGCTGGTGCGGGCGGCCGACGAGGCGGCAGCCGGGCTCCCCTTCGAGGCCGAGCCCGCGCAGGTCCTCGCGGCCATGGACGAGACCGCGCCGGGCTGAGATGAGCGGCGACATTCACCGCCTGAGCCTGGTCGAGCTCGCGGACGCCATCGCCCGGCGCGAGCTCTCCGCCACGGAGGTGATGGAGGCCACGGTGGCCCGCGCCGAGCGGCTGCAGCCGGAACTCAACTGCTTCATCTCCCTGCAGGCGGAAGCGGCGTTAGACAGCGCGAAGGCGGCCGACGCGGCGCTCGCCAGGGGCGATGCACCAGGGCCGCTCCACGGCGTCCCGCTCGCCCACAAGGACATGTTCTACCGCACCGGCCACGTCACCACCTGCGGCTCGCGTATCCGCCGGGACTTCGTGCCGGACCACGACAGCACCGCGCTCTCCCGCCTCCACGGCGCCGGCGCCATCTATCTCGGTGGGCTCAACATGGCGGAGTTCGCCACCGGCCCCACCGGCCACAACGAGCACTGGGGCGATTGCCGCAACCCGTGGAACCGGGCGCACATCTCCGGCGGCTCGTCGAGCGGCTCCGGCGCCTCGGTCGCGGGCCGCGTGGTCTTCGGCGCGCTCGGCTCCGATACCGGCGGCTCGGTGCGCCTGCCGTCCGCCTGCAACGGCGTGGTCGGGCTGAAGCCGACCATGGGGCTGGTCAGCCGCCGCGGGATCATGCCGCTCTCCCACACGCTCGACACGGTGGGGCCGCTCGCCCGCACCGTGCACGATGCGGCCCGGCTCACCGGCACGATCGCGGGCCACGATCCGCTCGACGCGACCTCGAGCCGGCGCCCGGTGCCCGACTACGAAGCGGCACTGGCCGAGGGCGTGGAGGGCCTCACCGTCGGCGTGCCGACCGGCTACTTCTACGACATCGCCACCGACGAAGTGCGGGCGGCGATGGAGCGGAGCCTTGACGTGCTCCGCTCTCTCGGTGCCAAGGTGGTCGAGGTGGCGGTGCCCGACATCGAGCGCATCAACCACCTCTCCAACGTCGTCCTCTCCAGCGAGGCGGCGGCCATCCACGAGGCCTGGATCGCCGGCCGGCCCGACGACTATCAGGAGCAGGTACGGAACCGCTACGAGCCGGGCCTGCACGTGCCGGCGGTGAAGTACATCCAGGCGCTGGCCGCCCGCGCCGACCTTCTGCGGGAGTTCGTGGACACCGCGCTCGCGGGCGCCGACGCCCTGCACACGCCGGCCATCCCCTTCCCCATCCCGACCCGGGAGGAGACCAACGTCGGCGGCGGCGAGCGCATGGCGGAGATGGTCGCCGGGCTGAGCTGGTGCACCCGCGCCGCCAACTATCTGGGCGTGCCGGCCCTGGTCGTGCCCTGCGGCTTCACCGCGAGCGGCCTGCCCAGCGCCTTCCAGCTCATGGGCCGCCCGTTCTCTGAGGCGACGCTCTTCCGCCTCGGCCACGCCTACCAATCCGCCACCGACTGGCACGAGCGCGCGCCCGACCTATAATCCCGCGATCCGGCTCAAGCCCCGCCGGGCGGGCACCCCGTTACCCCTGGAACGCGGAGGAGGACGCGAGAGATGCCGACGACGGCGCACGGCACATTCTTCTGGAACGAGCTGAATACCTGGGACGTCGACAAGGCCAAGGCGTTCTACGGCGAGACCCTGGGCTGGCACTACGAATCGCACCCGATGGCCGACGGCGGCACCTACACGCTCTGCAAGGCGGGCGAGACGATGGCCGCCGGCATCTTCGAGATGAAGCCGGGGGCGGGCTTCGACGGCCTTCCCGACCACTGGTTCGCCTACATCGGCGTGGACGACGTCGATGCCCGGATCGCCGGAGTCGAGGCGGCGGGCGGCACCATCTGCCGGCCGGCCTTCGACATACCCGACGTGGGCCGCTTCGCCATCGTCAGGGACTCGGGCGGCGCCACCGTCGGCTGGGTCACGCCCACCGTGGAGGACTGAGACGCCGGGGGACCGCGCGATCTACGACGCCATCGTCGTCGGCGCCCGCTGCGCCGGCGCGCCCGCGGCCATGCTGCTGGCCCGCAAGGGCCATCGCGTGCTGCTGCTCGACCGCGACCGCTTCCCCAGCGACATGGGGCAGTCGACCCACCTGATCCACCCCTTGGGCGTCGCCCATCTCCGCACCTGGGGCGTGCTGTCGCAGATCGCCGCGCGCGCCGTCCCCTTCACCGACTGGCGCGTCGACCTGCACGGCACCGTGCTCGAGGGCGCGCCGCCGGCGGTAGACGGCCACGACACCTCGCACGGGCCCAGGCGCCGCCTGCTCGACGGCGTGCTTGCCGAGGCGGCCGTCGCGGCCGGCGCCGAGTTCCGCGACGGCGTGCGGGTCGTCGACCTGGCCCTGGACGACGGCCGCGTCGCCGGCGTCGTGACCGGGGGCGCGGACGGCTCGCGGCAGGTCGAGCGCGCGCGCCTCGTCATCGGCGCGGACGGGCCGGGCTCGGTCGTCGCCCGCGCGGCCGGCGCCAGGGAGTCCCTCGTAGAGCCGGTCGTCCAGAGCAACATCTGGAGCTACTGGGAGGGTATCGCGCTCGATCACGTGCGCCTCTACATCCGCGAGCGCAAGGGCGCCTTCGCCTTCCCCTCGAGCGACGGCACCGTGCTGGTCGCCGCCAACCTGATGCACGACGAGTTCGTGCGTGCCCGGCACGACCGCGAGGCGGCGTTCCACGCGAGGGTCGCCGACGTCGCGCCCGATCTCCACGCGATGCTGCCGGAGGCGCGGCAGACGGAGGAGTTTCACGCCGGCTGCACGCGCGCCTTCGTGCGCGAGGCGGCCGGTCCCGGCTGGGCGCTGGTGGGCGATGCGGGGATGAAGAAGGACCCGGTGACCGCGCAGGGCATCTCGACCGCCTTCCGCTGCGCCGAGATGGCGGCCGAGGCCGCGGACGAAGGCCTGGGGGGCGGGCGCCCGCTCGACGAGGCGCTCGCGGCCTATGCCGCGGCGCGCGACGAATGGCTGCTGCCCTACTACCGCTTCACCGCCCAGCTCGCCCGCTTCGCGAGGCCCACCGAGCGGCTCGCGACCTACTACCGCGCGATCCGCGACGATCCGGCCGAGACCGCGCGCCTCTTCGGCGCCGTCGCGCTCACCCACTCGCCCGAGGACGTGCTGCCTGCGGCCTAGGGCGTATCCGTCTTTGACGCATACGCGAAAGGCCGCGACGAGCGCTCCGGGGTGGGGCGGGCCGCCCTGCGGTTGACAGCGCCGGCACGGCTCCCTATTAACCTTAGCACTCACCTCGCTAGAGCGCTAACAGGCGCCCGGGCGGCGTCAGACTCATCGGACATGCTCACATCTCGGAGGGCGGCATGAACATCAGGCCTTTGCACGACCGCGTGCTGGTGCGGCGGCTGGAGCAGGACCAGAAGACGGCAGGCGGCATCATCATTCCCGACACCGCCCAGGAGAAGCCGCAGGAAGGCGAGGTCGTCGCGGCCGGCCCCGGCGCGCGGAGCGAGGACGGCAGGCTCACGCCTCTCGATGTCAAAGCGGGTGATCGCATCCTCTTCGGCAAGTGGTCGGGCTCCGAGGTCAAGGTCGACGGCGAGGAGCTGTTGATCATGAAGGAGTCCGACATCATGGGCGTAATCGAGTAGGCGCGCCCGCCCCGCTGGAACATCGAAGCTGGAGCGATCGACGATGGCCAAGAAGCGAATCCACCAGGCGGAGGACGCGCGCGAGCGCCTCCTGGAAGGCGTCGACATCCTCTCCGACGCCGTGTCCGTCACCCTCGGCCCGAAGGGCCGCACCGTGATCTATCAGACGGCCACCGGCGACAGTCGGATTACCAAGGACGGCGTGGCCGTCGCCAAGGAGATCGAGCTCGAGGATCCGCTCCAGAACGTCGGCGCCCGCCTCGTCCGCGAGGCCGCCACCCGGACCGAGCAGGCGGCCGGCGACGGCACCACCACCGCCACCGTCATCGCGCGCGCGCTCGTGCGCGAGGGCGCCAAGGCGGTGGCCGCGGGCATGAACCCGATGGACCTGCGCCGCGGGATCGATCTGGGCGTCGCCGCCGTGGTCGACGAGATCGGCAAGCGCGCCAAGCGGGTGAAGACCCAGGAGGAGATCAGCCAGGTGGCGACCGTCGCCGCCAACAACGACCCGCAGGTCGGCGCCATGATCTCGCGCGCCATGGAAGAGGTGGGCGAGAGGGGCGTCATCACCATCGAGGAGGCGGCCGGGATCGAGACCGAGCTCGACGTCGTCGAGGGCATGAACTTCGACAAGGGCTACATCTCGCCCTACTTCGTCACCAACGCCGAGCGCATGACGGTCGAGCTCGACGACGCCTACGTCCTGCTGCACCAGGAGAAGCTTACCAGCATGCAGGCGCTGCTGCCGGTGCTGGAGCAGGTGGGCCAGACCGGCAAGCCGCTCGTCATCGTCGCGGAAGACGTGGACGGCGAGGCGCTGGCGACGCTGGTGGTCAACCGGCTGCGCGGCGGCCTCAAGGCGACGGCGGCCAAGGCGCCCGCCTTCGGCGACCGGCGCAAGGACATGCTGCAGGACATCGCCGTGCTCACCGGCGGCGCGGTGATCAGTGGCGACCTCGGCGTCAAGCTGGAGAACGTCACGCTCGACCTGCTGGGCACCGCCAAGCGGGTCGAGATGAGCAAGGACGAGACCGTGATCATCGGCGGCGGCGGCACCAAGAAGAGCATCGACGAGCGCTGCCAGCAGCTTCGCATGCAGATCGAGACGACCGAGTCCGAGTACGACCAGGAGCGCTTCGAGGAGCGCCTCGCCAAGCTGGTCGGTGGCGTGGCCGTGCTCCGGGTCGGCGGCGACACCGAGACCGAGGTCAAGGAGAAGAAGGAGCTGGTGGACGACGCCATGCGGGCGACGCGGGCGGCGGTGGAGGAGGGGATCGTCGCCGGTGGCGGCGTCGCCCTGCTCGCGGCCTCGCGCAAGCTCGACGGGCTGAAAGGCGCCAACTTCGATCAGGATCGCGGCATCGCCATCGTCCGCAAGGCGATCCGCGCGCCGGCCCGCCACATCGCCGACAATGCCGGCGCGGACGGCGCCCTCGTGGTCGGAACCCTCCTCGACAAGCGCGGCACGAGCCAGGGCTACGACGCCCAGGAGGGCCGTTACTGCGACATGATCGGCGCCGGCATCCTCGATCCGGCGAAGGTCGTCCGCACTGCGCTGCAGGACGCCGCCTCCATCGCCGGCCAGCTCATCTCGACCGAGGCGGGCATCGTCGAGATCCCCGAGAAGGCGCCTCCGATGCCTCCGGGCGGCGGCGGCATGCCCGGCGGAATGGGCGGCATGGGCGACATGGGGATGGGCGGCATGGGTGGCATGGGCGGTATGGGCATGTAGCCCGGCCCGCGCCCTCTCTAGTGTCCTGATCGAGACGTTCGCGAGAATCGCGGAGCATCCCAACGCGTCATGGCCGGGCTTGTCCCGGCCATCCACGAGTCGTCCCTTCGGCAGCGACAAGGAACGTGGATGCCCGGAACAAGTCCGGGCATGACGATGAACTTGGTTGGTTCGCGCAGGGCAGACGAATCCCACCTCTCCCTGTCCCTCTCCCCCCTGAAGGGCGGAGAGCGGACGTAGACGGCGACGATGTTTTCTCCCTCTCTGCCCCTGGGGGCGGAGAGGGCCGGGGTGAGGTGGGGGGGGCTCGGCCGGCCCCGCTCAGCCGTTGAAGGGCACGCGGGCGACGCTCGCTTCCACCTCGATGCCGAGCACGGCGCAAAAGCTGCCGAGGAGCTGGTAGTAGCCGATCATCACCACGAGATCGACGAGGCCCGCATCGCCCAGGCTCTCGCGCAGGCCCGCCACCAGCGCGTCCTCTACGTCCTCGCCGGAGGCCACCAGGCGGCAGAGGCGGAGTGCCGGTCCTACCGGCGCGGGCTCGGCCTCGGCAGCCGCCGTGCCCACGATCCCGCGCAATCGCTCGGGCACCTTGTGGATGTGGTGGTCCCACTCGTAGACGTTGCCGACGGCCTGGGCGACGGTGCAGATGACCATCTCGCGCAGGTCGTTATCCAGCGCCGAGTGCCAGCGCACGTGCTCGCCCACCGCGGCGACCGCGCGGAGCGCCTCCGGGCTCTGCCCCATGACCGCGAACATGTTGGGCATGAAGTCGAGCCTGCGGGTCTCGACCACGTGGTCCCAGATCTCCGTCTGCGCGGGCGCGAAGTCGCTGCGGTCGGCACGCGGCAGGCGCTGGGCTGCGGCGTAGCTGGTCATCTTTCATACCCCTCATGCGGCGGGCGCTCGCTCCGCTCGCTTGCCTACGCGCTACGCGCGCGGCGCGGTCGCGCCGTCCGGGCCTGCGGCCCGGTCGTTTATAGTCTCACCGGCGAGATGACCCCGTTCAATCCGCGAAGGCCTCGATCATCGCCTCGTGGTTGGCGAGCGATTCCTCGCGGTCGATGAAGGGCATCGGGCAGTAGAGCAGCACGGTCTCGAACAGCCCCTCGAAGCTCTCGAGCTGGCGGCGCACGTCGTCGGGCGTGCCGGCCAGCACCAGCGCGTCGATCATGTCGTCGGTCACGAGCTCCAGCATGGCGGGCACGTCGGCCCGCGCCCAGGCATCGCGGATCGCCATCTTCGGGCCGGTGAAGCCCGCCGGATCGAGCACCTGGTCGAAGTAGGGCAGGCACGAATAGAAGGCGATCGGCCCGCGCGCGCGCCGTCGGGCGGTCGCCCGGTCCCGGTCCACGGAACAGACCTTGAGCGAGCACATCTCGATGTCGGCCCGCGTCCGCCCGGCCCTGGCCAGCCCCTTGTCGACGTTGGGCAGCACGATGTCGGTGAAGTAGCGCGGCGTGTTGAGCAGGTTCGCGAGCAGGCCGTCGGCCATCTCGCCGGCGAGCTGCAGCATCGCCGGCTGCACCGCGGCGAGGTAGATAGGCGGCGGCGCGCACGGCGGCGCCAGCACGCGGCGATAGTCGCGCACCTGGATGATCTCGCCCACGTAGTCGATGGGCGCCTCCGGGCTCGCGGTCCACATCAGCCGGATCGCCTCGACGTATTCCCGCATGCGCCGGACCGGCCGGCGGTAGGGGAGGCCGTGCCAGTTCTCGTTCCACGCCGGCGGCGCGGTGCCGAGGCCGAGGACGAAGCGGCCGCCCGTGAGCTCCGCCATCGACATGGCGCTGATCTCGGTCAGCGCCGGCGGCCGGGCGAAGATGGCGACGCCGGTGCCGAGGCGGGCGCGCCCGCACGCCGCCGCCATGCCGGCGAGCGGGACGAAGGCGTCGCGGCCGAGCTCGGTGGTCCAGAGGCTGTCGGCGCCCGCGTCCTCCGCCCTGGCCGCGAAGTCGATGGTCTCCTGCAGCGTCAGGTTGTCGCCGCTGAAGAGGACGGCCCACTTCCATCTCTTCCCCGCCATCGCTCCTCTCCCCCTGGATCAGCGCGGCGCGGCGCGCAAGGCGGCGGTCGCGGCTTCGTCAACGGCTCCGCCCTCGGCGATGACCACCCCGTACTCGCTCTCGGCCTGCGCGGCCGTCACGTAGCCGTCGGCCACGTCGGCCGCGACCGCCTCCGGCGCACGCGCGAAGGGGTCGCCGAAGCCGCCGCCGCCGCCGGTCACCACGGCAACGCGGTCGCCCTCCCCGAGCGGCCGGTAGGCGGTGCGCGCGAGCCGCTTGACGCTGCCGCCCGATTCGATCCGCATGTAGTTGTTGGAGCCCTGGCCGCCGCCCTCCAGCCCCCAGGGCCGCTCGATGGAGCGGCCGATGCTGCAGTGGGTGTGGGCGTCGGCGCCCGCCACCTCGAACTCGCGGACCACGCCGAAGCCGCCGCGGTGGCGGCCCGCGCCGGCGCCGTCGTCCACGTTCAGCGCATAGCGCCGGATGGCGAGCGGGAACTTCGCCTCGAACAGCTCCACCGAGTAGTTGTAGGTGTCGCCGTCGGTGGTGGCGATGAGCGCGCTGGTGCCGTCGCCGGACGCGGTCGCGCCCCAGCCGCCGATGGCGGGCTCGATATGGACGTAGACCTCGCCGCTCTCCGGGTCGCGGCCGTAGAAGTAGGCGGCGGCGAGGCTCATGTAGGAGCCGGCGCTGAAGCGCTCGGGAGCGACCTCGGCGAGCGCCTTCCAGGCGAGCTCGGAGGCATGCGCCGAGCCCTCGTAGTACCAGCCGGTGGGCGCAGGCTTCTCGGCGGTGAACACGGTGCCCGGCGGGCAGACCAGGCGCACCGGGCGGAACCAGCCCTCGTTCGACGGCGCCTGCGGGTCCACCAGCGACTTGAACACCGTCTTGACCGCCGAATCCAGCGCCCCGAAGGCGCAGTTGATCGGCCCCTTGACCATGGGGCTGGTGCCGGTGAAGTCGAAGACGATGGAATCGCCGCGGATCCGCACCGTGACGGCGACCCGGAAGCGCTCGTCAGAGATGCCGTCGCCGTCGATCCAGTCCTCGGCCGCGTAGTCGCCGTCAGGCAGTGCCGCGACGGCGGCGCGGCTCAGCCGCTCGCTCGCCTCCAGGATGTGGCGGAAGGTGGCCTCGACCTGGGCCGCGCCGTGGCGGGCGATGGTCTCGCGCAACCGGGTCTCGGCGATGCGGACGGCGGCGAGACCTGCGTTGAAGTCGCCCAGCGACTGCACCGGGAGGCGCACGTTCTCGCGGATCAGCGCGATCACGTCGTCGATGGTCTCGTCGTCGCGGCAGACGCGGATGCCGGGGAAGCGCACCCCCTCCTGGTAGATCTCGGTAGCGGTCGGCGAGATGCTGCCCGGCACCGCGCCGCCCACCTCGCTCCAGTGCGCCACCGAGATGGCGAAGGCGAAGAGCCGGTCGTCCTCGAAGATCGGCTTGATCAGCGCGATGTCGCAGCTATGGGTGCCGCCCTCGAAGGGGTCGTTGGTCATGAAGACGTCGCCCGGCCGCATGGTCTCGCCGTGGCGGCGCACGATGGAGCGCACCTGCGGCGCGAAGGTGCCGGTGAAGAGGGTGATGCCGTTGGTCTGCACCACCAGCTCGCCGTCCGCGTCGCAGAGGCCGCAGGCGAAGTCGAGCACCTCGTAGATCACCGGGCTCATGGAGGTCTTGGCGATGACGATGCCCATCTCGTCGGCGAGCGCCAGGAGCTTGCCGCGGATGATCTCGCGCGTGACCGGATCGGCGCCAGCCTCGGTCGTGCTCGACGTCATGCTCTCCCCCGGACGCCTGCCCGCGCGGATTGTTCCCGAGACGCCCGTGCGGGGCAAGGCGTGCGCCCCCGGCCGGCCTTCTTATATCGCGCTCGCGACCTGCTTCCGCGCTCGTGACCTTGCAGGCACGAGCGACTCAGGCCCGCGCTCCCCGTCCGCGCACGCCGGGTACCCCGCACCATGGTGCGGTGCACGGCGCGGGGTGGGCGTGCGAGGGTCGCGGCATG
>WTGU01000093.1 GCA_011523425.1 Alphaproteobacteria bacterium | reverse complement strand
GGCGCATGATCGCGTAGCGGCCCTTGGGCATCCACGGGATCGCCTCGCGCGGCGCATCGGGCCGGAAGCCGACACCGTAGAAGCCGATGCCGAGCTCGGCCGAGACGGCGCGCACCTGGTCCAGATGCGCATGCACCTCGTCGCAGGTGCGGTGCAGGTTGTGCAGCGGGGCGCCGGAGAGCTCGAGCTGGCCGCCGGGCTCGAGCGAGACCGACTGGCCGTCCTTGAGCAGCGCGATCGGCTTGCCCTTCTCGAGATAGGGCTCCCAGCCGTAGCGTTGCAGCCCTTCGAGCAGCGCGCGGATGCCGGCCGGCCCCTCGTAGGGGAGGGGCGCATGGTCGGCGAGGCGATGGCCGAACTTCTCGTGCTCGGTGCCGATCCGCCACGCGGAACGCGGCTTGCAGCCCGATTCGAGGTAGGCGATCAGGTCGTGGCGGGTGAGCGCCTCGCCCTGCGTGGCGGTGCTGTCGTTCACGCACCCTCCCGGCGGCCGGGGTGGCCGAGTGCAGGGTTTCGTCGATTCCGGCCTCCCTGTCCAGCATATCGCGCAACCGAAAGGAGCATGGCAGGCCTGCGTGCGGCGCCGCGCGCGCTCATCGCCAGTCGCCGGCGAGCGCCTGCCAGCAGACGAGCGCCGCGGTGGCCGCCGTTTCCGCCCGGAGGAGTCGCGGGCCGAGGCGGGCGGGAACGGCCGCCGGGTGCGCGGCGAGCCGGCGCCGCTCCTCGGGCGCGAATCCGCCCTCCGGTCCGATCAGGATGGCCCAGGGCGAGTCGCCGCCGCCCGCCAGCACGTCGGCTGCCGTTTGCCGCGCGTCCGGGTCGCAGACCAGGAGGCGCCGCCCGGGCGGCCAGGCGGCGAGCGCGTCGTCGAGGGAGGAGAGGGGCTCGACGCGCGGCACGTCCAGACGGCCGCACTGCTCGGCGGCCTCGATCGCGTGCGCCCGGAGCCGGCCCGCATTGACCCGCCGGGTCTGGCTGCGCCGGCAGATCACCGGGCGAAGCACGCCGACGCCGAGCTCCGTCGCCTTCTCGACCAGGAAGCGGGTGGGGGTGGCCTTGAGCGGCGCGAACAGGAGCCAGAGGTCGGGCGCCGGCATCTGCGCCTTCAGCATCGTCTCCGGCCGGACGACGGCGCGGCCGGACGACAGGCTCTCGATCGTTCCCGTCCACTCCCCGTCGCGGCCGTTGAAGAGGCGGATGCGGTCCCCCGCCGTCCGCCGCATCACGTTCCGGAGGTAGTGGGCCTGGGGGCCGTCCAGCGCGACCGGGGCGCCGGCGGCGAGCGCAGCGCCCACGAAGAGGCGGATCGCGATCCCCGCTCCCGCGCGCTCCCGCTCGTGCTCCCGTTCCCGCTCGGACCTGCCCATGGCGCGGCTCGTCGCTTGTCTCGGCCGAAGCGCCACGATACACCAGCGGCCATGGCCGAGCGCCTGCAGAGCGGGGCCGCGGCGCCCGCCGGGCCGCCCGGGCCGGGTCCTATCGAGCGGACGATGCCGGCCAGGCTGCGCCCCTTCGTGGCGCTGGCCCGGCTGGATCAGCCCACCGGAGTCTGGCTGCTGCTGTGGCCGTGCCTCTGGGCGTTAGGCCTCGCGGCCGAGGGTCTGCCCGATATCGGCCTGCTCGCGCTGTTCACCGCCGGCGCCTTCGTGATGCGGGCCGCCGGCTGCACCGTCAACGACATCTTCGACCGCGACTTCGACGGGCGGGTCGAGCGCACCCGGCAGAGACCGCTGCCTTCCGGCGCGATCGGCGTGAAGGGGGCTGTCGCCTATCTCGCGCTTCTGCTCGGCGCGGGCCTCGCCATCCTGCTGCAGCTCAACCTGTTCGCGATCCTGCTGGGCGCAGGGTCGCTGCTGCTGGTGGTCGCCTACCCGCTGATGAAGCGCATCACCTACTGGCCGCAGGCCTTCCTCGGCCTCACCTTCAACTACGGCGCTCTGCTGGGCTGGGCCGCGGTCGCGGGCGGCATCGGCTGGCCGGCGGGGCTGCTCTACGTCGCTGGCATCGCCTGGACTCTGGGCTACGACACGATCTACGCCCACCAGGACAAGGAGGACGACCTCCTCATCGGGGTGAAGTCCAGCGCGCTTGCGCTCGGCGCGCGGACGCGCCCGTGGCTGATCGTCTTCTACGCCGCCGCCGTGGCGGGCTTCGCCGGCGCAGGCGTCGCCGCGTCGGTCGCGTGGCCCTACTTCGTGGGCGTGGCGCTGGCGACGCTGCTGCTCGGCTGGCAGGCGTTCAGGGTGCGGACAGACAACCCGGCCGACTGCCTCGCCAAGTTCAAGAACAACAGCTTGGTCGGCCTTGTGATCTTCGCCGGGATCGTGGCCGCCCAGGCCATCGAATAGGTATCACGGCGCCGTCGGCGTGAAGCCGGCGTAGGAGAAGGGCAGCGCCCGTTCCCTGAGCGATGCGGTGCGCGCGCGCCTCACGCTCTCGTCATCGACGGCCTCGCGGATGAAGGCATCCAGCGGCCCCGGCGCGGCGAGCATGGTGTGGATCAGCCGCTGCACCTCCGCTTGCGTGAGCGCGTGGAAGCGCCGCCTCTCGGCCTCGATGGCGGCGAGCGCAAGCGGGCTCCCGTCGCGCGCGATGGAGCCGCAGTCGCCGACATAGCTGCACGCCCGATCCGTCGCCGGCAGCAGGTCGGGCTCGAGCCGGATACCGCTCAGCCGGCCAAAGAGGTAGGTGCGGCGGCGCAGCTCGGTCTCGTGCATGCGCGCAAGCTGGGGCTCGTCGAGATACGTGACGGCGATGTCGCAGACCGTGCCGGGCGAAGGCTGGATGGTCGCCGGCACCGCGCCGTAGCTCGATATGTGGGCGGCGTGGACGATGTCGAAACCGTGGAGCCTGGCCCGCAGCACGGGGAAGACCGCCGTGGCGAGCGGCCCGAACTTCCGCCGCAGCCGCTCGGGCGCGGCGTTGGCGCCATAGGCCAGCACCGGCGTGCGCCGGCCGAGCGGGGAGGCAGCAACGATCCCGCGCCGGCGCAGCAGGTCGCCCGCCGGGCGGGGCCCGCCGTCCGCCTCGATCTCGGCGTCCTCCAGCGAGTCGGCAAGCGAGAGGAGGGGCAGCGCCTCGCCGTCCACATAGAGGAAGGAATATCCCGGCCGCGGGAACGGGTAGCGCTTCGCGGTCTCGACCGCGGCGGCGCTCGTCGGGCTCAATGGCGCCGTCTCTTCGCCGTCATGCGCCCGACCCTGCTTCGGCGGCGACCGGCACCGGCCTGCCCGTGCGAGCGGACTCGAGCGCGGCGAGCGCGAAGCGCAGCACCTGCCGGCCCTCGCGCGCGGTCAGCACCGGACGCCCGCCCTGCGAGACGACCTCGAGGAAGTGGCGTGTCGACAGCACGAAGCTCTGCTCCCAGCCGGTCTCCACGTCGCGGAACTCGGTCAGCGCGCCGTCCCGGTAGAGCGTGAGCGGCGGCGCGTCGCCGAGGCGCCCGTGGCCGCCGTTCATCCAGAGCACGCCCCGGCTGCCGGTGATCTCCACGCGGTCGTCCTGGGCGTAGTGCCGGGTCGCGATCTCCAGCTCCGGCGAGTGGACGATCTCCAGGTTGCCGATGCGGTTGCCGGGAAAGCGGAACGAGACGATGGAAGGCGCGTCCAGCCGCTCCCGGTGGTCCGCCGTCTCGGTCTCGCCGATGAAGGCGTGGACCTCCTCCGGCTCGCCCATGAAGTGCCAGGCCAGCGCGAACTTGTGGTGGCCGTCGTCGAACACCAGTGGCCCGCCGCCGGACTGCTCGGGCCGCTGCCGCCAGGCGATGGCGCTCGCCGGCACGTCCCAGGCGGTCGCGCTCCGCCCCGGGTTGCTCTTGATGCGGATGGAGAGCGGCGTGCCGATCGCGCCGTCTGCGATCAGCTTTTGCGCCCGGACGACAGGGGGATAGAACAGAAAGTTCTCGAATACCTTGAACGGGCGGTCCGAGGCGTCCGCGGCGGCGACCAGGCGGTCGGCCTCCTCCAGCGAGATGCACATCGGCTTCTGCAGCGAGACGATCTTGCCGGCGGCGACTGCCTTCAGCGCCGCGTCGAGATGCAGGTGATGGGGGAGCAGGATCTCGACGAGATCCACCTCCGGGCGGGCGAGAAGGGTGTCGATGTCGTCGTCTATGGCGACGTCGTCGAGGCCCCAGGCCGCCGCCCGCTGCGCCGCCCGCGCGGTGTCCACGTCGCAGAGCGCCACGATCCGCGCCAGCGGGCTCGCCAGGTACTCGATGGCGTGCAGGTCGGAGATGCGGCCCGTGCCCACGATGCCGATTCCGATGGGAGCGGTCTGCATCGCTGGTCAGCTCCCGTTGCGGCAGCGGGTGGACATGCCGGCCGTGCGGGACCGTCCCGCGACACCGATACGCGGCGAACCTAGGCGGAGTCCGCGCCTGCGCGCAACACGTGCTGCCATCTGTTTTTGACCGTTCGCTATGCCCGCGTGAGATAGCCCGCTGCATCCGCCCCGTTTCCGTTGACACCGAACGGAGCGATACGCTTGACTGCCTGAGCGCTCATCCATAACGGCGCCAAATCAACCGCACACAGGGGGACTCCGATGATCACTCTCAACAGGCGCGGGGCGCTGGCCGCTCTGGCGGTCGTGCCGGCGCTCGCGCTCGGCGCGCCCGCCTTCGCAGAGGGCGGCGACGTCACGCTGACCCACTACTTCACCGGGGAATTCGGGCTCAAGATCTTCAACGAGCAGGTCGCGAAGTTCGAGGCCGACACGGGCTACACGATCAAGAACAGCCCCATCGGCCACGAGGACTTCAAGACCGACATCCTGGTGCGCGCGGCCGGCGACAGCCTGCCCGACGTGTTCAGCTACTGGGCCGGCGCGCGGACGCAGTTCGTCGTCGATGCAGGAGCCCTGCACCCCATCGACGAGATGTGGGCCAGGGACGGCCTCGACAACGTCGTCGCGAAGTCCGTGGCGGACAGCGCCACCATGTACAACGGCCAGCGCTACCTGGTGCCGTTCAACTACCACTACGCGGGCATGTTCTATAACACCAAGGTGCTCGCGGACGCGGGCGTCACCGAGATGCCGACGACCTGGGACGGGTTCCTCGCGCTCTGCGAGACGCTGAAGGGGAAGGGCGTGACGCCGATCGCGCTCGGCTCGAAGAACCGCTGGCCCGCCCAGTTCTGGTTCGACTACCTGCTGCTCGGCACCGCCGGCCCCGACTACCGCGCGAACCTGATGAACGGCTCCGCGTCTTACGACGACGCCGAGGTCAAGGCCGCCATGGCGATGTGGAAGGACCTGGCGGACATGGGCTACTTCGCGCCCAACGCCAACGCCGATTCGTGGACGGACGCGTCCGACAAGGTCGCCCGCGGTGATGCGGCGATGACCCTGATGGGCACCTGGATCACCGGCTACTGGAACGGACTGGGGCTCGAGCCCGGCACGGACTACGACTTCTTCCCGTTCCCGTCCATCGCGGACGGCGTGCCCGTCTCGGTGGTGGGACCCGTGGACGGTCTGGTCGTCTCCAATGACGGGGAGAACCGCGCCGGCGCCGAGGCGTTCCTGAGCTACATGATGTCGAGCGCCGACGTGCAGGCGAGCTGGACCGGCGCATACGGGGCGCTCAGCGCCAACGTCAGCGTCGACCCGGCGAACTACAGCGAGGTCATGCAGCGGGTCTCCACCGTCGTGGGCGCTGCCGACAACTTCGCGTTCAACTACGACCTGGCGACGCCGCCGCCGGTGGCGGAGGTCGGGCTCTCCATGTTCTCCCGCTTCATGGACGACCCGAGCCAGGTGGACGACATTCTCGCGCAGGTCGCCGCGGACGCAGCCCAGGCGTTCACGGAGTAGGCGCGGTCTCGTGCGGGCGGGCCGCCGGGCGGTAGTCACCCGGCGGCCCGTTCACTTTCCGGCATGAGCGTTAGGCGATGGAACGGGAGAACCGTTTCTGGCGGGTGATCCTGCTGGCGCTGCCGCTCGCGGTGTTCGCGGCGTTCGTGATCTGGCCGCTCGCGAGCTCCTTCTACTACAGCTTCACGAACTGGAACGGCTTCAACCCCGACTACGACTACGTCGGCTTCGACAACTTCCTCAAGATCCACACCGACAAGCTGTTCCTCAACGCCGCGATCAACACGGCGCTGTGGATCGTCGCCGCGATCGTCGTGCCGACCGCGCTCGGGCTCGGGCTCGCGCTCCTGATCGACAGCCGCATCCCCGGCGGCTCGGTGTTCAAGTCGATCTTCTACCTTCCCATCTGCCTCTCGGCCGTGGTGGTTGGGCAGATCTGGGTCTGGATCTACCAGCCGGACTGGGGGCTGCTGAACACCGTGGTCGAAGCGGTGAGCGGCGAGAACTTCAACTACGCGTGGCTCGCGAAGCCGGATAGCGCGCTCTGGTCGGTGATCCTCGCCTGGTCGTGGCAGCAGACCGGGCTCTCGATGGTGATCTTCCTGGCCGGGCTCACCACCATCCCCGAGGAGCTGCTGGAGGTGTGCGAGATCGAGGGCGCGAGGACCCTTCAGCGCATCCGCCTGGTGGTCATCCCCCTGCTCACGCCCGCCACCGTGGTGGTGATCGCGCTCAACGTCATCAACTCCCTCAAGGGGTTCGACATCCTCTACACCATGACCGGCGGCGGGCCGTTCAACAGCTCCGACACGCTGGCCATGCACATGTACAACGAATCGTTCAAGAAGTACCTGATGGGCTACGGCAGCGCCATCTCGGTGGTCCTGTTCCTGATCGCGCTGACCATCATCCGCCTCTACTTCCGCCAGTTGCGCAAGGTCGACGAGATCCATGGCTGACATAGCCCTCGTCCCGTCCGCGCGCAGGCGCTTCAACCCGTGGCCGGCGGTTATCTTCGTCTCGCTCGCGGTTCTGGCGGTGCTGTTCCTGGCGCCTACCGCCGGCGTGCTGCTGTCCTCGATCAAGACCACCCGCGACATCGCGCTCGGCCAGCTCTGGACGATTCCCTCCGAGCTGTTCTGGGGCAACTACGCCGAGGTGCTGAGCAATCCGGCCGTGCATCGCTACTTCGCCAACACCTTCATCGTTACCGCGCCTGCGACGGTAGCCTCCATCGCGCTCGGCTCGCTGGCCGGCTACGTGTTCGCCAAGCTGCCCTTCCGCGGCAGCAACCTGCTCTTCCTCGTCATCGTCTCCGGCATGTTCTTCCCGCCGCAGGTGATCCTGATCCCGCTGTTCCGGCTCTTCAACGCCGTGGACCTGATCGACACGCTCTATCCCATCATCGTCATCCACACCGCGATGGGCATCCCCATCTGCACGCTCTTGATGCGCAACTTCTTCGCCACCGTCCCGAACGCCCTGCGCGAGGCGGCCATCCTGGAGGGTGCCAACGAGTGGCAGGTGCTGACCCGGGTGGCGCTGCCGCTGAGCCTGCCGGCGCTGGCGGTGCTGGCGACTCTCCAGTTCACCTGGATCTGGAACGACTTCCTCTGGCCGCTCATCTTCACCCAGTCCGACGAGAAGCGGACCATCATGCTGGGGATCGTGAACCTTCAGGGGCAGTACTCGGTGGCCTGGGGGGTGCAGGGGTCGCTGTCGCTGATCGCGAGCCTGCCGACTCTCGTGGTGTTCCTGTTCTTCCAGCGCTACTTCATCAAGGGCATGACCATGGGCGCGGTCAAGGGCTGACCATGGCCGCGCTTGCCATGCACGGCGTCTCGAAGCGCTTCGGCTCGGTGCTCGCCGTCGACGACGTCGATCTGGCGGTCGCGCACGGCGAGTTCGTGGTTCTCGTCGGCCCCTCCGGCTGCGGCAAGTCCACCACGCTCAGGATGATCTCGGGCCTGGAGAGCGTGACCGCAGGCCGCATCCTCATCGGCGGCCACGACGTGACCGAGGTCGCGCCTGCGCGGCGCGGGGTGGCGATGGTGTTCCAGTCCTACGCGCTCTTCCCCCACATGACGGCGGCGCAGAACATCGGCTTCGGGCTCAGGCTGGCCAAGGTGCCCAGGGCCGAGATCGCCCGGCGCGTGGCCGAGGTCGCCGAGACCCTTCAGATCGAGGCGCTGCTCGGGCGCTACCCGCGCGAGCTCTCCGGCGGGCAGCGCCAGCGCGTGGCCATCGGGCGGTCCATCATCCGCGACCCGCAGGTCTTCCTGTTCGACGAGCCGCTCTCCAACCTCGACGCCGCGCTGCGGGTGCGGATGCGGCTCGAGATCGCGCGGCTTCGCGACCGGCTCGACGCCACCATGGTCTACGTCACCCACGACCAGACCGAGGCCATGACGCTGGCCGACCGGATCGTGGTGTTCGACCACGGGCGGATCGAGCAG
>WTGU01000109.1 GCA_011523425.1 Alphaproteobacteria bacterium | reverse complement strand
GTTGCCCGGGTCCCACTGGCTCACGACCGCCATGATGGTCTCGTCCAGGTTGCCGAGGTTGGCGAGCTTGCCCTTGTCGAGGGGCTGGAAGATGCCCGCCTGGATCTGGCGCGCGAGGAAGGTCCCGCTGGGCACCACCACGTCGTAGCCGGTGCTGCCGGTGAGCAGCTTGGTCTCGAGGATGTTGTTGGAATCGAAGACGTCGTAGACGACCTTGATGCCGGTCTCGGCCTCGAACTCGGTGAGGATCTCCTCGTCGATGTAGTCGGACCAGTTGTAGACGTTGACCACCGCCTCCTCCTCGGCGAAGGCTGTGGTCGTGGCCAGGAGCGCCGCGGCGGCGACTCCGGCGGCAAACGGCATTTTCGTCATGGTGCTTGTCCTCCCTTGCCCGGCCTTGTCAGCGGGCCGTGGTGGCGTTCGGTCGATTCAGGCGCTTCGCGGCGCCCCTGTCAACGCGCCGTGCCGTGTCGTCGCGGTGCGCCGGCCCGGCACGGGGCCTCTCATCGGGCGAACGTGACGCTGGCTTCGCCGAGGCCGGTGATCGCGACGCGGACCGTATCGCCCGGCTCCACCCACTTGGTCTCGACGACGCTGCCGGTCAGCACCACGTCGCCGGCCGCGAGCGGGCGCCCGCTTTGGGCGGCGTGGTTCGCGAGCCACGTCAGCGCTTCGAAGGGGTGGCCCATAACGTCGGCGCCGGTGCCGGCACCCACGGTCTCGCCGTTGATCGCCATCGTGCCCGCCACCGCCGCGAGGTCGAGGCCGCGCCACGCGGAGACCGGCGGGCCGAGCACGGCGCCGGCGCTGAAGAAGTCGTCCGCGATCAGCGCCGGCGTGTCGAGCGCGCGGAAGTCGTCATAGCGGTCGTCCACGATCTCGATAGCCGCCATGCAGGCGCCGACCGCATCCGCCACGGCCGAGCGCTCGAAGGGCGCCTCCGCACCGGCCAGCGGGCGGGCGAGGCGCACCGCGATCTCGCACTCCACGCCGGGCCGCCAGTGGTCGGCGTGCGCCACCGTCGCCGGCGAGGCGTGCGTCCGGCCTTCGTAGAGGGCGCCGGCGCAGGGATGGGCGATCTCCAGATAGCGTTGCATCACCGGCGTGGTGCAGCCGATCTTGCGGCCGCAGACCGGGCCGTGGGTGGCGGCGAGCCGTTCGTTGAGTGCGGCCTGCACGGCGTAGGCCTCCGTGAGCGAGGCGGGCCGGCAGTCCTCGGGCAGCACGGCGATCCGCTGCCGGCGGTGCCGCGCGGCGGCGTAGAGCGCGACCGCCTGGTCGACGGCGAGCGGAGTCACCCGGCGCCCGCCGCTGTCACGCGGCGTCCACCCGGTCGTTCAAGGCCTCGACCGCCGGCTGCACCTCCTCGATCAGGCGCCGCGTCTGGTCGAGGATGTCGTCGTCACCGCCGCCGACGGGCCAGAGGACGAACTTCGACGCGCCGGCCGCGACGAACTCCTCGATGCGCCGCATGATGTCGGCCGCGTCGCCCGCGACGATGCCGCCTTTCGGATCGCGCTGGAAGCGCGCCGCGTAGGTTTCGGCCATCCGCTGCATCAGCGGCTCGTCCCAGCCGCCGAAGCGGACGTGGAAGCTCGCGCCGTAATGGTCGGTGTCGATGCGCCGCCCGGTCTCGGCCAGCGCCGCCTTGATCCCGGCGACCGCCGGCGCCACCTGCTCGGGCGTCTCCAGCCCGGCGATCCAGCCGGTGCCGATGCGCGCGGTGCGCCGGATCGCGGCCTTGCTCGAGCCGCCGAGCCAGAGCGGCAGCTCCTTCTGCACCGGCTTCGGCATGATCGTTGCGCCGCGATAGCGGTAGAACTCGCCCTCGACGTCGACCGAGTCCTCGGTCCAGAGCCGGGCGATGATCTCCAGCCCCTCGTCGGTGCGCCTGCCCCGGCCCGCCGTCTCCGTGCCGGTGGCGGCCCAGTCCGGCGCGCGGATCGCGCCGATGCCGAAGGCGGGCAGCAGGCGGCCTTCGCTCAGCACGTCGATGGTCGCGCACTGCTTGGCCAGCAGCAGCGGGTCGCGCAGCCCGACCGAAGCGACGTTCATGCCGAACTTGATGCGCTCGGTCCGGCCGGCGAGCGCGGCCATCACGCTCATCACCTCCAGGAAGGGCTCCTGCGAGACGAGGCGGTCGGTCTGCCACAGCGAATCGACTCCGCCCTCCTCGCAGAGGTCGACCCAGCGCCAGAAGGCGCCCGCGCCCGAGAACGGAAACGCATTGAGTCCGAGGCCGACGGCGATGGACAGCGTCACCTCCCTCTTTACGGCCGCGCATGACCCGCCGCGCCCGGCGGGGACCGGTCATTTCTACGCGCAGCAACCGGCAGCGTCCAGACGAGCGGCCGCCGCCGGTCGCCGCGCGCGTGCCCGGTGGGAGGCGGGGAGGGGTCGGCGTTGACAGCATTTTGGGCCGGCCCTAGTGTGCGGCCGCGCGCGCGGCGGGGTGTCCGCAGCGGTGCGAAGGCAGCCTCTCCGTTTCGCCCGGTGGGAACGTCCATGAAGGTTCTGGTCGCGGTCAAGCGCACGATCGACCCCAACGTGAAGGTGCGGGTGAAATCCGACCGGACCGGCGTCGAGACCGCGAACGTCAAGATGGCGATGAATCCCTTCTGCGAGATCGCGGTGGAGGAAGCCGTGCGCATGAAGGAGAACGGCCCGGCGGACGAGGTGGTCGCGGTCTCTGCCGGCGCCGACAAGGTGCAGGAGACGCTTCGGACGGCGCTCGCCATGGGCGCGGACCGCGCCGTCCATATCGTCACCGAGGCGGAGCTGCAGCCGCTTGCGGTCGCCCGTCTGCTCAAGGTGATCGCCGAGGAGGAGCAGCCCGGCCTCGTCATCACGGGCAAGCAGGCCATCGACGACGACAGCAACCAGACCGGCCAGATGCTGGCGGCGCTGCTCGGCTGGCCGCAGGCGACCTTCGCCTCCGAGATCCAGTTCAAGGACGGGACTGCCGACGTGACCCGCGAGATCGACGGCGGGCTCGAGACCCTCAACGTCAACCTGCCGGCGGTGATCACCACGGACCTGCGGCTCAACGAGCCGCGCTACGCCTCGCTCCCCAACATCATGAAGGCCAAGAAGAAGCCGATCGACCGGCGCGAGGCGGACGAGTTGGGGGTGGACATCAGCCCGCGCCTCGCGGTGCACGCGGTCGACGAGCCGCCCAAGCGCGAGGCGGGGATCAAGGTGGCCGACGTCGCCGAGCTCGTCGCCAAGCTGCGCGACGATGCCAAGGTGATCGGGTGAGGGCCGGCGGATGAGCGTCCTCGTCATCGCCGAGCACGACAACGCCGAGCTGAAGCGGCCCAGCCTCAACGCGGTGACGGCCGCGGTTGCGCTGGGCGGCGACGTCCACGTGCTGGTCGCGGGCTCGGGCGCAGGCCCGGTGGCGGAGGTTGCGGCGCGGGTTTCCGGCGTCGACAAGGTGCTGCACGCCGACGATGCCGCCTACGAGCACGGCCTTGCCGAGAACCTCGCGCCGCTGGTCACCGGCCTGGCCGGGGACTACGGCCACCTGGTCGCCGCCGCCACCACCTTCGGCAAGAACGTGATGCCGCGCGTCGCCGCGCTGCTCGACGTGGCCCAGGTCTCCGACATCATCGAGATCGTCTCGGACAGCGTCTTCGTGCGCCCCACCCATGCGGGCAACGCGCTCGCCAGGGTCGAGAGCGGCGATGCCGTGAAGGTGGTGACCGTGCGCACCACCGCGTTCGACGTGGCCCCCGCCGAAGGCGGCAGCGCCGCGATCGAGGCGGTGGCCGGCGCCGGCGACCAGGGGCTGGTGCGCTTCGTGCGCCATGAGCTGAGCAAGTCGGACCGGCCGGAGCTCACCAGCGCCGGAATCGTGATTTCCGGCGGGCGCGGCATGCAGAGCGGCGAGAACTTCCCGCTGATCGAGGCGGTGGCGGACCGGCTGGGCGCCGCCGTCGGCGCCTCGCGGGCTGCCGTCGACGCCGGCTACGTGCCCAACGACTTCCAGGTGGGCCAGACCGGCAAGGTCGTGGCGCCCGATCTCTACATCGCGGTCGGGATCTCCGGCGCGATCCAGCATCTCGCCGGAATGAAGGACAGCCGGGTGATCTGCGCCATCAACAAGGACGAGGAGGCGCCCATCTTCCAGATCGCCGACTTCGGCCTCGTGGCGGATCTGTTCAAGGCCCTGCCGGCGCTCGCCGAAGAGCTCGACCGCCAGGGCCTTTCGAAGGCCTGATACGCCGTCATGGTGAAATCGATCGCGATCATAGGAGCGGGCCGCATGGGGAGCGGCATCGCCCATGTCGCTGCGCTCGCGGAATACGACGTGATGCTGACCGATCTCGGCCAGGCCGAGCTCGATAAGGCGATGGAGACGATCCGCACCAATCTGGGCCGCCAGGCGCGCAAGGGGGCGATCAGCGAGGAGCAGCAGGCCGCCGCGCTGCAGCGGATCGGGACCGCGGTCGGACTCGATGCGGTCAAGGGCGCAGACCTCATCATCGAGGCCGTCGTCGAGGACGAGGCGGTCAAGAAGTCCGTCTTCGCCGAACTCAGGGGTGAGCTGCCCGCGCACACCATCATCTGCACCAACAGCTCCTCGCTCCCGGTCACCCGTCTCGCCGTGAGCACGGACCGGCCCGGCAAGTTCATGGGCATGCACTTCATGAACCCGGTGCCAATGATGGAGCTGGTGGAGCTGGTGCGCGGCATCGCCACCGAGGAGGAGACCTACGAGACCGCGCGCGAGGTCACCGTGCGCATGGGCAAGACCGCCGCCATGGCCGAGGACTTCCCGGCCTTCATCGTGAACCGCATCCTCATGCCGATGGTCAACGAGGCGATCTATGCGCTCTACGAAGGCGTCGGCACGGTGAAGGCGATCGACACGGCGATGAAGCTCGGCGCGCATCACCGCATGGGGCCGCTGGAGCTCGCCGACTTCATCGGCCTCGACACCTGCCACTCGATCATGCAGGTGCTCTACGAGGGCCTCGCCGACAGCAAGTACCGGCCCTGCCCGCTGCTCGTGAAGTATGTCGAGGCCGGCTGGCTCGGCCGCAAGACCGGCAAGGGTTTTTACGACTACTCTACCGGCACGCCGGTTCCCACCCGCTGACGGATCGTCCCGGCGCTCACTCGCGGTGATAGGGGTGGCCGGAGAGGATGCTGGCCGCGCGCCAGAGCTGTTCCGCCAGCATCGCGCGGGCGAGCAGATGCGGCCACGTCATCGGGCCGAGCGACAGCACCGTGTCGGCGCGGGCGAGCGCCGCGTCCCCGTGCCCGTCGGCGCCACCGATCAGGAACGCCATGACGGCGGTGCCCTCGTCGCGCTGGTACGCGATGCGCGCCGCAAACGCCTCGCTCGTGAGCGCCTTTCCGGAGCCGTCGAGCGCCACAACGTGGGCGCCGGCCGGCAGCCCCTTCAGCAGCGCCGCCGCCTCGCGCTCCCGTCCCGCCTTGCCGCCACCGCCCGCGCGCACCTCCCGCAGCTCAAGCGGCCACGGCAGCCGCCGCCGGTAGCTTTCGAAGAGCCGTGCGGCCGGGTCGTCCCCGGCCCGCCCCACTGCCGCCACCACCAGGCGCATCGGCGCCCGGCGCCCTACCGCTCGTCGCCCGTCAGCGCCTGCTCGTCGGCCGTGCCGATCGATTCGACGGACCACATCTTCTCGAGGTTGTAGAGGGCGCGGATCTCCGGCCGGAAGACGTGCACGATGACGTCGCCCGCGTCGATCAGCACCCAGTCGCAGTTCTCGCGACCCTCGGCCGCGCGCGCCGGCGTGCCGTCGTCCTTGAGCTGCTTGATGAGGCGATCCGCCACCGCATCGACGTGGCGCTTCGATCGACCGCTGGCGATGACCATGAGGTCGGCGATCGCAGTCTTGCCGTCGAGGTCGATGGTGACGATGTCCTCCGCCTTGGCGTCGGTGAGGGCGGAGGCGACGGCCCGGTGAAGGGCTTCGGCGCCGGCCTTGGCCGGAGCTTGGGGATCTCTCCCAACAGATTGATTGGATTGCGTTATGGTGCTTCTTCAGCCTCCCCGTGTCGGCTCGCTTCGCCGCCTGCGGCGCGGAGCATCGTTGCCGAGGCGGGATGCAGCGGGCCATGGATCACCATCCAGGCCGGTGGCTTGGATTGGACGAGCCCGCGCGCGCGGCGTTCTGCCATTCTCCTGCGCGCGAATCGCTGTGCGGGCTTCACGGCGCAAGCATAGCGCGAGTACGGCCAGCGGTCGATGACTGCGACGGGCAGCGCCCGGAAGAGCTGGGGCCAGCGCCGCCACTCCGCCAGCGTCACCAGGTTGTCGGCACCGACGATCCAGACCATCCGGTGGCGCGGAAAGCGCCGTCTCAGCCGTGCCACCGTGTCGACGGAGTAGCGGCTGCCGAGGCGCCGCTCGATGTCGGTCACGCGGAGCCGCCGGTCGTCCGCGGCGGCCTCCGCCGCGGCCAGCCGGTCGTCGAACGGCGCCATGCCGGCGCAGGGCTTGAGCGGGTTCTGGGGCGAGACCAGCCACCACACCTCGTGCAGGCCGAGGCGCCTGAGGGCCAGCAGGCTGATGTGTCGATGGCCCTCGTGGGCGGGGTTGAACGAGCCGCCGAGCAGGCCGATCTTCCGGCCCGGCGGGCGCGCCGGCGGGGCGCTGCCGGGCACGGGCCTCGACCGCCGGCGGTGCATCGGCGCGATAGGGGGCACGAGAGGGTTCAGGGGCGAACCTGTCCGTTGCCGTAGACCTTGTATTTGTAGGTCGTGAGCTGCTCGACACCCACCGGCCCGCGCGCATGCAGCTTGCCCGTGGAGATGCCGATCTCGGCGCCCATACCGAACTCGCCGCCGTCGGCGAACTGGGTCGAGGCGTTGTGCAGCACGATGCCGCTGTCCACCGCCTCCATGAAGCGATCGGCGGCGCTTGCGTCCTCCGTCACGATGGCGTCGGTGTGGTGGGAGCCATGCTCGTTCACATGGGCGATCGCCGCATCGAGTCCGTCCACCAGCCCGACCGAGATGATCGCGTCGAGATATTCCGTCCCCCAGTCGGCGGGCGCGGCCGGCACGACGCGGGAATCGAGAGCCTGCACGCGGCGGTCGCCGCGCACCTCGCAGCCTGCCTCGAACAGCGGCTCGAGGATCAGTGGCAGCGCGTCCGCCATGGCGGTGTCCACGAGCAGGGTCTCGGCGGCGCCGCAGATTCCGGTGCGCCGCATCTTCGCGTTGAAGGTGACGTCGCGCGCCTTCTCGGGGTCGGCGGCGGCGTGCACGTAGACGTGGCAGTTGCCGTCGAGATGCGCCATCACCGGCACCCGGCTCTCCGCCTTCACGCGCTCGATCAGCGAGCGGCCGCCGCGCGGAACGATCAGGTCCAGCACGTCGTCCATGGCGAGCAGGATGCCCACCGCGGCGCGGTCCGTCGTCGGCACGAGCTGGATGCAGCCCGCCGGCAGCCCGCTCTCGACGAGGGCCTGGCGCAGCGCCGCGGCGATGGCGCGCGAGGAATGCCAGCTCTCCGAGCCGCCGCGCAGGATCGCCGCGTTGCCCGACATGAGGCAGAGCGCGCCGGCGTCGGCGGTCACGTTGGGCCGCGATTCGTAGATGATCCCGATGATCCCGATCGGCACCGAGACCCGGCGGATGCGGAGCCCGTTGGGCCGCTCCCACTCGCCGAGCAGGCGGCCGACCGGGTCCTCCAGCGCGGCGACCTGCTCGACGCCCGCCGCCATGGCCTCGACCCGGCCGGGATCGAGGGCGAGGCGGTCGAGAAGGGCGCCGCTCAGCTCCTTCTCCCGCGCGGCCGCCATGTCGCGGGCGTTCGCCTCCAGGATGGCGGCCTCGCTCGCACGCAAGGCCGCCGCCGCCGCCCTCAGCGCCCCCCGCCTGGTCTCGGCGGAGGCGGCCGCGAGCGCCCGTGCCGCCGCGCGCGCCTCGGCGCCGAGCGCGGCCATCGCGGCTTCGATGTCGCGGTCCTCGTCGCGGTTCCGCGCCGCCTGGGCGATGCTCACTGTCGTTGCTCCTCGTCGAGCACGAGATCGTCGCGGTGGATCATCTCGGCGCGGCCACGGTAGCCGAGGATGCGCTCTATTTCACGGGATTTGTGGCCCATGATCCGGCGTGCATCGGCGGCGGAATAGGCGACGAGTCCGCGTCCTGCCTCGCCGCCCCGATCGACCCGGACGGCCACCGCATCGCCGCGCTCGAAGCTGCCCTCCACCGCCTTGACGCCGGCCGGCAGCAGGCTCCGCCCCTGGGCCAGCGCGCGCCGTGCGCCCTCGTCGATGACGAGCGCGCCGCGCGGCTCCAGCGCGCTCGCGATCCAGCTCTTGCGCGCCGCCCGCGGCGTGGCGGTGGAGACGAACCAGGTGGAGCGGGCGCCGCCCTCGAGGGCGGTCAGGGGGCGCTCGACCGCGCCGCGCGCGATCACCATGTGGCAGCCCGCCGCCATCGCGTGCCGGGCGGCGGCGATCTTGGTCACCATCCCGCCGGCGGCCGTGGGCGTGCCCACGTCGCCCGCCATCGCCTCGACCTCGGGCGTGATGCGCTCGACCAAGGGCACCCAGCGAGCGTCTGCGTCGCGCCGCGGGTCGGTCTCGTAGAGGCCGTCGACGTCGGAGAGGAGGACCAGCAGGTCCGCGCTCATCATCACCGCGACCCGCGCGGCGAGGCGGTCGTTGTCACCGAAGCGGATCTCGTTGGTGGCGACGGTGTCGTTCTCGTTGATCACGGGAACGGTGCCGAG
>WTGU01000122.1 GCA_011523425.1 Alphaproteobacteria bacterium | reverse complement strand
GAGCATCCGGGCTTCGACATGACCGCGTGGGAGCTGATCGACGCGACGCTCAAGCTCTCGGGCCGCCCCGACGCGGCGACGCTGAAGGCCGAGCGCTGGCTCGACTGCATGCCGGACTTCGAGACCGCCCATCACCTGAACGGGTTCGGCTGGCCGGACGGTCGCTTCCGCTTCAAGCCGGACTGGGCCGCGATGGGGCCGCGCGGCGCCGAGATGCCTTCCCTCCCCGATCACATGGCGGCGATCGAGGCGCCGGACGCGGAGCATCCCTTCCGCCTGGTCACCGCGCCCGCACACAACTACCTCAATTCGAGCTTCACCGAGACCCGCACCAGCCAGGCCAAGGAGACGCGGCCGTCCGCCCTCTTCCACCCCGGCGACGCCCGCGACCTGGGTTTCGCCGACGGCGACCGCGTCCGCATCGGCAACCGCCGGGGCTCCGTTCTGCTGCATGCCCGCATCGCCAATGGCAACGGCCGAGCCAACGGCACCGCCAACGGCCAGCAGCGCGGCACGGTCATCGTCGAGAGCATCTGGCCCAACACCGCGTTCGAGGAAGGGCTCGGCATCAACACGCTCACCTCGGCCGACCCCGGCTATCCCAACGGCGGCGCCGTGTTCCACGACACCGCCATCTGGGCGCGGCCGGCCAACTGAGAACGCCGACCGGAGGAACGCCGCCGCGGTGAGCGACGGCGCCCTCGACCGTTAGCGATCAGCAGCTCTTCCAGTCCTTTGTAGCCTCCAGCGCCGCCGCCACCTGC
The DNA here is from genome assembly GCA_011523425.1 of Alphaproteobacteria bacterium. Taxonomy (GTDB): domain Bacteria; phylum Pseudomonadota; class Alphaproteobacteria; order UBA828; family UBA828; genus WTGU01. The sequence goes on along the minus strand of WTGU01000122.1, from coordinate 8,106 downwards.
AGCACGGTCGCGTCCTCGAAGTGGCGGCCGACGATCATGAAGCCGACGGGCAAGTCGTCCGAGACGCCGCACGGCACCGAGATCGCGGGATGGCCGGTCACGTCGAACTGGCAGGTGTTGTGGATCATGTCGAGGGTGCGGACGATGCGCTCCTTCAGCGGCGCGTCGTTGCCGGGGATCGGCGTCGGCAGGATCGCCGTCGACGGCATCACCAGCACGTCGCAGGACTGCAGCAGGTCGTCGTAGCTCTGCTGGATCTGGCCCCGGATGTTCTGCGCCTTCGCGTAGTAGCGGCCGTAGTAGTCCGACTGCATGTATTCGCCGAAGAGCAGCACGTACTTCACCATCACGCCCATGTCGTTCGGCCTGGCGCGCGCCCCCTTCGCCACGTTGTCGAGGAGCTGGGTGTTGTAGAAGCCGCGCCAGTTGGTGCCGGTGTTGTTGCCCTTCAGCATGACCGACTGCGCGCCCTCCACGCACAGCGGCACCCACACGTGGTAGGCGTCCTCGTGGCGGGGGTTGGAGACCTCGGTCACCTCGGCGCCGGCGCCGGCGAGGCGGTCGACGGCGGCGCGCACCTTCTCGTAGACCACCGCATCGCCCGGCGGGAGACCGGTATCGCCCCATGTCTCTTCGCCGGCGCCATGGTCGAAGCCTTCCTTCAGCACGCCGATCCTGATCCCCTTGCAGCCCCGGTCGAGACCGCTGACGTAGTCCATGTCGAGCCCCGCCGGGATCAGCCCGCGCTGGCGCGGGTCGAGCGGGTCCTCGCCGGCGATCGCGGTCAGCATGCGGGCGGCGTTCTCCACCGTGTCCGTCATGGGGCCGAGATGGTCCATGGTCATCTCGATCATCATGGCGCCGGTGTAGGGCACGAGGCCGTAGGTGGGCTTGAGCCCGACGATGCCGCTCCAGCTCGCGGGGATGCGGATCGAGCCGCCCTGGTCGCCGCCGATCGACACCTCGATATCGCCGGCCGCGACCGCGGCGCCGTTGCCGTTGGACGATGCGCCGGTGGAATGGGTCGGCTTGTTGGGGTTGCGAACCGGACCGTAGGCCGACGTGTGGCTGCCGCCGGAGAACGAGCAGTCCTCGCTGTTGGTCTTGCCGAGGATGGTGCCGCCGGCATCGAGCACGCGGGTGACCACGGTGGCGTCGATGTCCGGGATGTAGCCCTCGAGCCCCTTGGCGCCGTTGATCATGGGGAAGCCCGCGACGCAGATCGCATCCTTGATGCCGACCCTGAGGCCTGCCAGCACGCCATCGGCGGCGCCCTTGATCTCGCCTTTCACGAACCAGGCATTGTAGGGGTCCTCCTCGGCACTCGGCCGGTAGGAGCCGGCGCGCGGATACTTGACCGGGGGCTTGGTCTCCTGCATTGCGTCGAGGCGGCGGTAGCTCGCCAACGTGCCTGCCATCATCTCGCTGTAGAGGGCGGCGTCCGCGTCTCCCATGGTGAAGCCGAACGATTCGGCCATCTCCTGGATCTTCCGTGCGCTCGGCGGTACTGGACCTGTCGGCATTCTGCTCTCCCTTCGCTTCCCGAGGCCGTTCGGCGGTGCTCGAAACGGCGGCGGGCGGCATCTTAGCGCGGAAGCCTTGCCGGGGTCACAGTGCCCCGCGGCAGACTGCGAGCGAAGCGCCGCCCTTGCCCACCCGGCGAATCGGGATAATGTTTCCGACCCATGACACCGGATCGCGCACCGGAGTCGGCCAGCCCGCCCCGGAGGCGCGCGAGCGCGAAGGGCTGGGCGCTCCTCGTCGCCGCGCTGCTCTGGGTCGCGGCCGTCGTGCCGGCGGATGCGGCCGACCTGCTCGCCCAGGGCGCCGCCGCCTTCGAGGCCGGCAACTACGAGGACGCGGCGAACGCCTGGCGCCCGCTCGCCGAGGAGGGCGACGCGAAGGCCCAGTTCAACATGGGCCTCCTCCACGAGGCCGGTCTCGGCGTGCCGGAAGATGCAGTACAGGCCGCCGCCTGGTACGAGCGCGCCGCCCTGCAGGGTGTGACGGCCGCCCAGTACAACCTGGCGGTGCTCCTTCAGGAGGGACGCGGCGTGCCGGAGGATGCGGCGCAGGCGCTCTACTGGCTGGAGGTGGCGGCGCTTGGCGGCGAGGGCAGCGAGCGGGAGCAGGCGGCGGACGCGGCCGCGCGCCTGGCGGAAACCCGGCCGGCGGACGAGGCCGACGCCGCCCGCACCCGCGCACGTGCCTTCGTGCCGGGCGGGGAGCCCCTCCCGGCCGCGGCGGAGTCCACCCTGATCCTCTCGACCACGCAGGTGGAGGAGCTGCAGCGCCGGCTCGCGGCGCACGGCTACGACCCGGGGCCGGCGGACGGCGTGCCCGGCGCGCAGACCCATCGCGCGGTGCGCGACTATCTCGCCGACCGGGGCCTGGACTGGCCCGAGGGCGAGCTTCTGACCCAGCGCCTGCTGGACCTCGTCCGCGCGCCCTGAGCCTCCCTGCACGTCATGGCCGGGCTTGTCCCGGCCATCCACGTGCTTTTCGTGCAGCAGGAGCAAAGAACGTGGATGCCCGGAACGAGTCCGGGCAGCTCCGGGCATCACGGCGTGTGAGGTATCCATCGCTGAAACGTTCGGAAGAGTGAAATGACAGAAACCGTCATCCCGCGGAGGTCCGTTGGCGCCGTTACGATTCTGGTCCCGGACTATCAGGAGGCCATCGACTATTTCGTAGGCACGCTTGGCTTCACGCTCGTCGAGGACACGAGTCTTTCAGAAGGAAAACGATGGGTCCTGGTTTCGCCGGGAGCCGGCACATGTCTTCTTCTGGCCAAGGCGAACGGCGAACGCCAAATCGCTGCGATAGGGAACCAGTCGGGTGGACGCGTGTTTCTGTTTCTGACGACGGATGATTTCTGGCGCGACTTTCGGACTTACAAGGGCCGGGGCGTCGAGTTTCAAGAGGAGCCCAGGCACGAAGAGTACGGCCTGGTGGCTGTATTCACGGACAAATTCGGCAACCAGTGGGATCTCATCGAACCGGATTCAAACTAGCCCGGTCTTCGTCGGAGGCATGCCGCATGAGGGCGATAGCCGCGCGGAGAACGCGCGCCGATACGCCTGCACGTGATCTTCGAGAACGGCCGGCTAGATATCGAGGAAGCTGCGCAGCTTGCGCGAGCGCGAGGGGTGCTTCAGCTTGCGCAGCGCCTTCGCCTCGATCTGGCGGATGCGCTCGCGCGTGACGGAGAACTGCTGGCCGACCTCCTCCAGGGTGTGGTCGGTGTTCATGCCGATGCCGAAGCGCATGCGGAGCACCCGCTCCTCCCGCGCCGTGAGGCTCGCAAGCACTCGCGTCGTGGCCTCGCGCAGGTTGGACTGGATCGCCGCGTCCACGGGCAGGACCGCGTTCTTGTCCTCGATGAAGTCGCCGAGGTGGCTGTCCTCCTCGTCGCCGATCGGCGTCTCCAGGCTGATCGGCTCCTTCGCGATCTTCATCACCTTGCGCACCTTGTCGAGCGGCATGCCGAGCCGCTCGGCCAGCTCCTCGGGCGTGGGCTCGCGGCCGATCTCGTGCAGCATCTGGCGCGAGGAACGCACCAGCTTGTTGATGGTCTCGATCATGTGCACCGGGATGCGGATGGTGCGCGCCTGATCCGCGATCGAGCGCGTGATCGCCTGGCGAATCCACCAGGTGGCGTAGGTCGAGAACTTGTAGCCGCGCCGGTACTCGAACTTGTCCACCGCCTTCATCAGGCCGATGTTGCCCTCCTGGATCAGGTCCAGGAACTGAAGGCCGCGGTTGGTGTACTTCTTGGCGATCGAGATCACCAGCCGAAGGTTCGCCTCGACCATCTCCTTCTTGGCCTGGCTCGCCTCGCGCTCCCCCTTCTGCACGATGGCGACGATGCGCTTGAACTCGCCGGGCTCGAGGCCGGTGTTCTGGGCGATGGCCAGGATGTTCTTGCGGAGCGCGTGGATCTCGGCGCGCTTCTCCTTGGCGAAGACCTTCCAGCCCTCGTCCTTCAGCCGGCTGACGCGGGACACCCAGCGCGGGTCGAGCTCGCGGCCGACATAGTGCTTGAGGAACTTCTCGCGCGGGACGCCGCTCTTGACGGCGAGGCGGAGCAGCTTGCCCTCGTTGTTCATCAGCCCGCGGTTGAGGCCGTAGAGCTCGTCCACCGACGCCTCGATGCGGTTGTTGTTGAGGCGCACCCCCTGCATCAGCTCGATCAGCTCGCGCTTGAGCTTGCGGTAGCGCCGGTTCTGCGCGTCGGTGAGCGATTCGTTCTTCTGGGCGAGCTCCAGGCGCAGGTCCTGGAGCCGGCGGAACTTCTTGTAGGATGCCGCGATCGCGTCGAAGGTCTCGATCACCGTGGGGCGGACCGCCGCCTCCATCGCCGAGAGAGAGACGTTCCCTTCGTCGAAGTCGTCGTCGCTCTCGCTCTTCTCGGCGCTGCCGCTGCCGCTGCCGTCGGTACCGTCCGCCCCGTCCGTGGCGGGCGCCGCGCCGCCGGCCTCGGCCGCAGCCTTGGCCGCCTCGGCGCGGTTCGCAGCCGCCTCCGGCCCGCCGCCGTAGGTCGCCTCGAGATCGATGACGTCGCGGAGCAGCAGCGTGCCTTCGCGGAGCTGGTCGCGCCATTCGATGATGGCGCGCATAGTCAGCGGGCTCTCGCAGATGCCGCCGATCATGGTCTGCCGGCCCGCCTCGATCCGCTTGGCGATGGCGATCTCGCCCTCGCGGGAGAGCAACTCCACACTGCCCATCTCGCGCAGGTACATGCGCACGGGGTCGTCGGTGCGCCCGAGATCGTCCTCGTCGACCGTGGCGGGTGCTGCGGCGCGTGTCGCCTCAGGCTGCTCCTCGGTGGTGTTCTCCTCCGATTCCTCGCTCTCGATGACGTTGATGCCCATCTCGGAGAGCATCGTCATCGTGTCCTCGATCTGCTCGGAGTTCACCTCGTCGGAGGGGAGCGCCTTGTTCAGCTCGTCGTAGGTGACGTAGCCGCGCTCCTTGCCGCGCGCGACCATCTTCCGCACGGGCGCGGTCAGCGAATCGAGGATCGGGCTGTCGACCTGCTCCTCGGTGCGTTCGGTGGTCTCAGCCTGTTTGACGGGCTTCGTCGCCATGCGGGTCATTCCTCTCCGGGCCTCGGAATCGGGCGGGCGCCGGTCGATCACGCACGGGCACTAGACGCCCGTCGGACGGTACGGGAGCGCGCCTGCGCCGCCTGCGCCCGATTCGCGTGATGTGGGGTCGGGGGCCGCCGGATCAAGCCCCCACGTCTCGTCCAATTCTCCGAAACCATCGTCCACCTGTCAAGCGCGCCGCGCATGACCGCATGGCAGGGCCGATGGAACGGGCCGCGCCGCTTGCCGCGCTAGGCCCCGCCGGTCGGGGACCGCCCGACATCGTCCGGAAGTTCCTTTTCCACTTTCTCCATGTCGCGCTTGCGGCGGATGGCTTCTTGCATGCGCTCCCAATTCTCCTCGTTGATTTCGTCGCCGAGCGCGCTCTCGGCCTCGTCCAGCGCCGCCGGTAGTTCAACTCGGAGCCGCTGCAGTTCAAGGGCGTGAGCGAGTGTGTTGCGCGCGTCGGCAAGGCTGTTCGCCCTATTGAGATGATGCGTGTTGGCCTCTGCGAGTTCCTCCACAACGCCGCCGAGGCCGCGGTCGCTCAGGTGCTTGCGCACCCTGTCACCGTCGGGCTCGGATCCCGATTCGGCCCAGTCCACCATAGCGTCCTTGACCTTGCGGAAGCGTTCCGTTTCGAGTTGGAGGTTGGCTACCGTCTCGCCTTGCTCGATCAGCAGGTCGGGGAAGTCGAGCAGGGTCTGAAGCAAAGCACGTTCACGCCGCAGGGGCGTACCATCAGTACCGATGCCAAGCCCCACTCCCCGAGACGTCGGATTCTCGCTTGCAAGAGACTTAGCCTTGCTTCCCAGAGCCTTCTCCGGGGACGGCCAAAGCTGATCAAGAAATTGCTGAAAATAGTCCTTCTTGAGGTCGCGATCCGGGATCAACTTGACTCTTTCCCGTAGCCATTCCCTCACCCGCACCTTCTCGTCCGGAGTATCAAGCTTGCGGCCATCGACCGCCATGCGCCAGAGCTGCTGGATAAGCGGAATTGCGTCATCGAAAACCTTGACCATTCCACGGCGGCCGATATCGCGCACCATGGTGTCCGGGTCCTGCCCCGGGGGCAGCGCTGCGAAGCGTAGTGAGCGTCCCGCGTTGAGCCCCGGCAGGGCGCGCTCCACGGCGCGGGCAGCGGCGCGGGCACCTGCCTCGTCGCCGTCGAAGCAGAGCACCGGCTCCTCCGCGAGACGCCAGAGCGCCTCCAACTGCCGCTCAGTGAGCGCGGTACCGAGCGGCGCGACCGCCTCTGCCATGCCCGCCTGGTGCAGCGCGATCACGTCCATGTAGCCCTCGACCGCGATGACCCGGCCGGCCTTGCGGGCCGCCGGCGCGGCGAGGTGCTGGCCGTAGAGCAGGCTGCCCTTGGCGAAGAGCGGGGTCTCCGGCGAGTTGAGGTATTTGGGCTGGCCGTCGCCGAGCGCCCGGCCGCCGAAGGCGACGACGCGGCCGCGTCGGTCGCAGATGGGGAAGATCACGCGACCCCGGAAGCGGTCGTAGGGCGTGCGCCCGTCGTCCGGTGCGATGACGAGGCCGGCCTGCAGCAGCATCGGCGCGGGCACGCCGTCCTTCTCCAGCTTCGTGCGGAGCGCCGTACGACTGTCCGGCGCGAAGCCGAGGCGGAATTGGGCGCGCGTCTCCTCGTCGACGCCGCGCTCCGCGAGATAGCGCCGGGCCGCTGCGCCGCGCGCGCCGGCGAGCTCCGCCTCGAACCAGGCGGCGGCGCTCTCGACCACGCCGTAGAGCGAGTGCCGCTCCCGCTCCCGCTGCTCGGCGCGCGGATCGCGCGCAGGCAGTGCCAGGCCCGCATCGCCCGCCAGCCGCTCCACCGCCTCGGGGAAGGAGAGACCCTCGTCCCGCATGACGAAGCCGATGACGTCGCCGTGGGCGCCGCAGCCGAAGCAGTGGAAGAAGCCCTTCTCCTCGTTCACCGTGAAGGAGGGAGTCTTCTCCTTGTGGAAGGGGCAGAGGCCGGTCAGCTCGCGCCCGCGGCGGACGAGACGCACGCGCTTGGAGATCACGCTCTCCAGCGAGAGGCGTGTGCGGATCTCGTCCAGGAATTGCGGCGGGAACCTCATATCCTCACGCCTGTCCGGCCATCCATCATGGCCCGGCCCGCGCCTCTTTCCCAGCCTGCGAACGGATGCCGGGAGGCGCCCTGTCGTATCGCCCCTCGCCCGGCGGCCCGGCTCCCGCTTCGCCCTGCGCGCTTTGGCCGGCGAGAGCCGTCGGTGGACGCGGAGTCAGCCCGAGGCGAGCAGCTCCCTGACCAGGCCGCTCGCCTTGGCGAAGTCCATGCGGCCTGAGTATTTCGCCTTCAGGCACGCCATCGTGCGGCCCATGTCCTTGATCGTGCTCGCTTCGAGGTCGTCGACGACGCTGCGCACCGCCGAGATCAGGTCATCGCCCTCGATCGCCGGCGGCAGGAAGGTCTGGATCACCGCGATTTCCTCGGCCTCGCGCTCGGCGAGGTCGATGCGGCCGCCGCGTTCGTACTGCTCGATGCTTTCGCGCCGCTGCCGGATCATGGTCTGCAGCAGCAGCAGGATCTGGTGGTCGTCGAGGTCGCCGTTACCCTTGCCGCGTTCGGCGATGTCGCGGTCCTTGAGCGCCGCGAGAATCAGCCTGATCGTCGCCACCCGCAAGGGTTCTCGCGCCTTCATGGCACGCTTGAGCGCGTCCTCCAGCTGCGGTCGCAGCATGGGCACTCTCCCACTCGCTCGGAATGGCATGGACTATAGACACCCCGTACCGGCGATCAACGACGTTTCGTCCTTGACATCCGCGGCGATTATCAATTCGGGACGGCCGCCGGCGGAGGAAGGGCGACGGGCGGGCGGGCGCGCTTGACCCCGGCATGGCCCCGACTACACTCCGCGCATCACTGATCGGACGGGGCGGCGGCGAGGCGCGGCCGGTCCGCAGGAAAATCGATGTCCGGGACTGGATCGACAACCGCCACTGCGGCGCTCGCGCTCGCCGACGGAACGGTCTTTCGCGGCCGCGGCCT
>WTGU01000119.1 GCA_011523425.1 Alphaproteobacteria bacterium | reverse complement strand
CCGGGGAGAGGTGGGGGGAGCGCGGGCGGCACCGCACGAGGATTGGACGCCCGCGGCGGCTCGCTGCGATCGTGCCCGAACGACAGGGGTTAACTCTCCGCTATGCGCAGGAAGCCGTGGTCGTCGACGGCGAGCGTCTGGCCGGGCTGGACCACGGTGGTGGACGAGCGCTCCTCGACCACGAGCGGGCCGGCGGCACTGAAGCCGGGGGGCAGCGGGTCGCGTTCGTAGACGGCCGCCTCGTGCCGGCCGTCGTCGCCGAAATCGACCTCGCGGCTCCCCTTGAGCGCGCGCTCGGGCGAGCGGCCGTCGGCCCCGATCGGCTGGAAGGTGGGGCGCGCGACCTCGGCCTGCGCAGTCAGGCGGAAGGTGACGAACTCGACCGGCGTGTCGTCCAGCCGGTAGGCGTAGGTGCGGGCGTGGGCGGCATGGAAGGCGGCGACGATCTCTTCCACCGCCGCGCGGTCGGCGTCGATGGCTCCGACCGTCACCGGGTGCTCTTGCCCCTCGTAGCGGAGGTCGATCTGCAGCGCGTGCTCGAGGCGCGCGGCGCCAAGGCCGGCATCGGCGAAGTAGCGCTCGGCCTCGGCTAGGAGCGCGTCGCGCAGGTGCCCGATCTCGTCCATCGTGATCGCTCCGGCGGGCCTCGGCGCCGTGCGCACGAAGTCCTGGCGCGGGCGCATGGCGAGCATGCCCCAGGCCGAGAAGAGCCCAGGGTGGCGCGGCACCACGATCTCCTTGACCCCGAGCTCGCGGCCGAGCGCAGCCCCGTGCATCGGCCCGCCGCCGCCGCCGACCACCAGCGCGAAGTCGCGCGGGTCGTGACCGCGCTCGATGGAGACGAGCTTCAGCGCGTCGATCATGTTGGCCTCGGCCAGGCGGACGACGGCGTTCGCCGCCGCGTCCGTGGTGCAGCCCAGGCCATCCGCGATGGTGGAGAGGGCCTCGCGGGCGCGGCCGATGTCGAGGTCGAAGCGGCCGGCGGCGAAGTAGGCCGGGTTGAGCGCGCCGGCGATCAGTTTCGCGTCCGTTACCGTGGGCGCCGTCCCGCCGCGGCCGTAGCAGGCGGGCCCCGGATCCGCGCCGGCGCTGGCCGGCCCGATGCGCAGCCCGCCCGCCTCGTCGAACCAGGCGATCGAGCCGCCGCCGGCGCCGATCTCCACGATATCCACGACAGGCACCCGGATCGGGAACCCCGGCTCGCGGTGGGAGGCGCCGTGGGCGTGCTCCGTCGTCACGCGCGCCTCGCCGCCCTCGATGGTCGAGCACTTGGCGGTCGTGCCGCCCACGTCGAGATAGATCAGGTCGTCCCGGCCGCAGAGCGCGCCCACCCGCGCGGCGCCGCTGACGCCTGCGGCGGGTCCCGATTCGAGCAGCGTGATCGGGTGGGCCTTGGCCCAGGCGAAGCTGGTGGTCCCGCCGTTCGACTGGACCGCCATCAGCGGCGCATCGACGCCCCGGCCGCGCAGCGCCTGCTCGAGCGAGTCCAGATAGCGGCGGACGATGGGCTGGACGTAGGCGTTGAGCACGATCGTGCTGGCGCGCTCGTACTCGCGCCATTCCCGGGTGATCTCGTGGGAGGCGCTGACCGCGACGCCCGGCAGCCGCGCGCGCAGGTAATCCGCGCAGGCGCTCTCGTGAGCGGGCTCGGCGTAGCTGTTGACCAGCATGATCGCGACCGCCTCGATCTCCGCCCTGCGGCAGTCCTCGATCACCGGGTCGAGGTCCTCCAGCCGGAGCGGCTCGATCTCCCGGCCGCTCGGGTCGAGCCTGCCGCGCACCTCGTAGCGATGGCGCCGCGGCACGAAGGGGCAGGGCTTGCGGTAGCGGATGTTGAACATGTCGGGCCGGTTGGCCCGGCCGAGTTCCAGCACGTCGCGGAAGCCCTCGGTATTGACGAGCGCCGTCCGCGCCCCGGTGCGCTCGGTGATCGCGTTCACCACCGTCGTGCCGCCATGGATGAAGTACTCGACCGTCTCCGGCGCGATGCCGGATCGTTCGACCGCCTCGAGCACGCCCTGCTCGAGCGCGCCCGCCGTGGTCAGCACCTTGGTCGAGGTGAGGCCGCCCGCGCTCTCGTCGAAGAACACGAGGTCGGTGAAGGTGCCGCCGATATCAACCGCGAGACGGCCCATGCGCTCCCGCTCGCCGGCGGCGGCAGGCTTCCGTCGCAACCGCATCGACGGCGCCGTCCGCGTCGATGACGACGCCGTAGTCGGTGCGCGCCGCCTCGGCGCCGATATATCCGTCGAGCACGTCGTCGAGAACCGCCTCGGCGGGGCGGGCGAGGGGGTCTCCGTAGCCGCCGCCACCGCCGGTCACGATGCGCACGCGGTCGCCCTGTGCGAGAGCGCCCTTCCGGGTGCGGCCGTAGCGTTCCGCCGCGCCGTTCCGCACGATCTCGTAGCCGTTGCAGGAGCCCGCACCGCCGCCGGCCATGCCCCAGGGTCGCTCGGTGTTGCGCCCCATGCCGCCATAGACGAAGGCGTCGTCGCCCAGGATCTCGTATTCGCGGATCGCGCCGAATCCCCCGCGCCAGCGGCCTGCTCCGGCGCCGGCCTCCGTATTGAGCGCGTAGCGGTGCATCCGCAGCGGCGCGCGCGCCTCCAGCAGCTCGAGCGAGTAGTTGTAGAGATCGCCCTGCGGGGCGGCCGGCAGCACGCTGGTCCCGTCGGCGCCGGATGCCGCGCCGAAACCGCCGGCGGACGCCTCGATGTGCACGAACTGCTCGCCGGTGTCGGGCCACCGGGCTCCCAGCAGCACGACGCAGATGCTCATGTAGCTGCCGGCCGTGAGCCGCTCCGGCACCAGCGGGGCCATCGCCTTCCAGACCAGCTCCGCACCCTGCGCCATCGGCTCGTAGAACCAGCCCATCGCCGCCGGCGCGCGGGCGTTGAAGACCGAGCCTTCCGGCGCGCTCACCCGGAGCGGCCGGTACCAGCCCTCGTTGGACGGCCCGTGGGGGTCGACGATCGCCTTGAACACCACCTTGACGCCGCAGAGCAGCATCTCCAGCGAGCAGTTCATCGGGCCGGGAAGCTGGTCGCAGGAGCCGGCGAAATCGAATTCGATCTCGTCGCCCGCGATCGTCATGCGCATGTGCACCGGGTACTGGGTGTCGCTGAAGCCGTCGCCGTCGATGAAGTCGTCGGCCTCGTAGACGCCGTCCGGCAGGGCCGCCACCGCCGCGCGGGCGAGCCGTTCGCTGGTATCGAGCACGTGGTCGAAGGCGGCCAGCACGGCGTCGGCACCATACTTCGCGACCGCCTCGCGGAGCCGGGTCTCGCCGATCCTGAGCGCGGCCACCTGCGCGTTGAGGTCGCCGAGCGACATCCGGGGCAGGCGGACGTTGGCGGCGATCAGCTCGACCAGCTCCTCCTGCCGCTCGCCGGCGCGGTAGAGCCGCATGATCGGGAAGCGGATGCCCTCCTGGTAGATCTCCACGGCGTCCGGCGAGAGCGAGCCCGGCGCCATGCCGCCCACCTCGGTCCAGTGGGCGTAGGAGCTGGCGAAGGCGATCAGCCTGTCTTCCTCGAAGATCGGCGCGACGAGCAGGACGTCGTTCAGGTGCGAGCCGCCGAGATAGGGGTCGTTGGTCATGAAGACGTCGCCGGGGCGGATGGCATCGCCGTACTTCGCGGCAATCGCGTTGATCTGCGGCCCGAACAGCGCCGAGAAGGCGGCCACCCCGTGCGAGCCGGCGATCAGCCGGCCGCGCGCGTCGGAGATGCCGCAGCCGAAGTCGTAGACCTCGTAGATGACCGGGCTCATCGCGCTGCGCGCGAGCACGACGCCCATCTCGCGCGCAAGGGCCTCGAGCTTGCCCCGGATGATCTGCAGCGTGACCGCGTCGGTCATAGGCGGATCATAGCACCGCGCCACGCCCGAGGCGTTCTGGACTAGGGAGCCGCCAGCGCGCCGTCGTCGCGATCCCGGGCGGCCCTCTCGGGCGAACGCCGGCCGGCCTCGCCATAGCCCGCGCCGCCGCCGGTGCTCATCACCACGAGGTCGCCCTTCGCCAGCCGGAAGCTCGTCTTCGAGCCGAGCGCGATCCTCTCGTTGCCGCGCAGCACGCAGACCGACGCCGCGCCGCCGTCCTCGCCGCCGAAGAGCCCCTCGGGCGGGATCGTGAAACGGTCGGAGTAGGACTGGTACTCGACATCGTCGGCCAGCACCTCGTAGACGCGCCGGATTCCGAGCCCGCCGCGCTGCTCGCCGCCGCCGCCCGAGCCCGGCACGAGCGCGTACTCCACCACGCGGAAGAACCGGTGCTCCATGTCGATCGCTTCGATGGGAATGTTCGAGCAGTTCGACAGCGGGCTGTCCACCGCATCGCAGCCGTCGCCCAGCGCGCTCGCGCCATAGCCGCCGCCGAAGATCTCGAGATAGATGCCGTAGCCGCCCTCGCCGAGGTGGGAGAGGCAGGTGGCATGCGTGGAATCGAAGCCGGCCGCCATCACCCGCTCGGGCACCGCCTCGGCCAGCGCCTTCATCACCGCGTTGTAGGCGCGGTAGGCCGACAGCATGCGGGCGCGCACCGGGGCAGGGGGGCGGGGATTGAGCATCGAGCCCATGGGCGCCGTGATGCTGATCGGGCGCTTCGAGCCCTCGTTGAAGGGAATGTCCGGGCTCGTGAGCACCGACTTGATGCAGGAGAGCCCCGCCGCGATGGTCGACGCGAAGGGGCAGTTCACGTTGGTGCGGACCTGATCGCAGGTTCCCGCGTAGTCGATGGAGACGCTGTCGCCGGCGATCTCCACCCGCGCGCGCACCACCAGCGGCTCGTCGTTCACCCCGTCGCCGTCGAGCTGATCCTCGCCGTGGTAGACGCCGTCCGGCGCCGCGGCGATGGCGGCACGCATGCGCTGCTCCGAATAGTCGAGCAGCGCCGCCATCGCCTCCGTCACCGCGTCCGCGCCGAACTTCTCGCAGAGCTCCGTCACGCGGCGCGCGCCCACCCCGTTCGCCGCGAACTGCGCGTTGCAGTCTCCGATGGTCTTCTCCGGCACGCGCACGTTCGCGCGCACCAGGCGCTCGAGCGGGCCGCCGTTCCAGTCGCGGTTCACGTTGTAGCGGCTCGGCGGAAAGATCAGGCCTTCCTGGTGGACGTCGCCGGCGGCCATGTTGAGCCCCGGCGCCCCGCCGCCGAGGTCGAGGTGGTGGGCGACGGTCGCGCTGAAGCCGACGAGCCGGGCGCGGAAGAAGATGGGCGTGAAGATGAACACGTCGGGGACGTGCTGCCCGCCGTGGTAGGGGTCGTTGTTGATGTAGAAGTCGCCGGGCTCGAGCGTCTCCGGCGGATGGAGCTCCGCGCAGGGCCGGAAGGTGGTGCCGATGGGGCCGAGCTGCATCGGGATGAGCTCGGCCTGGCTCACGACGTTGCCGTCTGCATCGAGCAGCGCGGCCGAGCAGTCGTTCGCCTCGCGCACGATCGGCGAGTAGGCCGAGCGCACGAGCTTGATCCCCATTTCCTTCGCGGCCGCGACCAGCGCCTGGGAGATGATCGCCTGGTCGACCCGGTCGAGCGCCATGGCCTCCGGTCTCAGTGCGTCAGGATGACATTGTTATGCGCGTCCATGCGCGCGCGCCAGCCCGGCGGCACGTAGGCGGTGGAGGTCTCGTCCGCGATGAGCAGGGGCCCGTCGCCTTCGCCCGCCTCCAGCAGGGCGCTGCGGTTGATGCGGCGGGCCGGCAGGCGCGCTCCGCCGTCGAAGATCGTGACGTCGGCCGCATGGGGCGCGGCGTCGGTGTCGGCCAGCCGGGGGACGGCCGGCGGCGGCGAGGCGATCCCCAGGCGGAAGGAGACGATCTCCGGGCGGTTGGTCCGCGAGTCGTCGAACTCGAAGATGCGGTGGTGCGCCTCGTTGAAGCGCTCGCGCAGCAGGCCCGTGTCCAGCCCCGCGATCTCGTCGGCCTCGAGCGCGACCGGGACCTCGAAGGCCTGCCCCACGTAGCGCATCTCGAGCGTGTGGGTGTAGCGCAGCCCGCTCGCGAGCCCGAGCGCCGCAAAGGCCGAGTCGGCGTCCTGCCGCATGGCGGCGAACTGCGCGCGCACGCGCTCCGCCGCGCCGGCCTCGTCGATGGCGATGCGCACCGTGCGGCTCTCGTAGCGCACGAAGTCCGAGGCCACGAGGCCGAAGGCCGACAGCACGCCGGCTGCGGGCGGGACGACGATGGTCGAGATGCCGAGCACCTCGGCGACCCGTGCGGCGTGCAGCGGGCCTGCGCCGCCGAAGGGCACGAGCACGTAGTCGCGCGGATCGCGGCCGCGCTCCGTCGAGACGAGCTGGATCGCGCGCACGATATTGTGCTCGGCGACCCGTATCGCGTCGTCCGCGACCTGCTCCACGCTGCGCTCGAAGTGCGTGGCCAGCGCCGCGAAGGCCTCGCGGGCGAGCGCGGGATCGACGTCCATGCGCCCGCCGAGGAAGGTGTCGGCGAGCACGCTGCCGCGCACCAGGTGGGCGTCGGTGATGGTGGGCTCCGCGCCGCCGCGCCGGTAGCAGGCGGGGCCGGGATCGGCGCCGGCCGAGCGCGGGCCCACCCGCATCATGCCGCCGTCGTCGCGCCAGACGATCGAGCCGCCGCCCGCGCCCACCGTCACGATGTCGAGCACGGGAATGCGGATGGGGAGCCCGTCGATCTCAGCGTCGCTGGTCAGCACCGGCGTCCCGTCCTGCACGAGGCAGACGTCGGTGCTCGTGCCCCCCATGTCGAAGGTGATGAGGTCGCGATGCCCCGAGCACCCCGCCTGCCGGATCGCGCCCATAACGCCCGCCGCCGGTCCCGAGTAGAGCGCGGTGATCGCGTTGCCCGCCATGCCGCTTGCGGGCAGCCTGCCCCCGTTGGACTGCATCAGGCTGAAGCGGCCTTCGAACCCCCGGTCGTCGAGCGCGCGCCCGAACTCGCCCAGGTAGCGGTCGATGACGGGCTGCACGTAGGCCGCGAGCGCGGTGGTCGAGGCGCGCTCGTACTCGCGGAACTCGCGGGTCACGTCGCTCGAGCAGGTGATGCCCGTGCCGGGGAAGCGCTCGGCGACCAGCGCGGCCATCCGTCGCTCGTGGGCGGGATTCGCGTAGCTGTTGAGGAGGCAGATCGCGACGGATTCGTAGCCGGCGCCCTGCAGCGCCCGCGCGACGCGCTGCCGCGCGGCGGCGTCATCCAGCGCGGCGACCACCTCGCCCTCGGGCCCGATGCGCTCGGGCACCTCGAAGGTGTCGCGGCGCGGCACCACCGGCTCGGGCTTCTGGTAGTGGATGTCGTAGATGGAGCGCCGGCTCTGCCGCTGCAGCGTTAGCAGGTCGCGGAAGCCCTCGGTCGCGAAGAACGCGACCCGCGCTCCCTTGCGCTCGAGCACCGCGTTGGTGGCCACGGTCGAGCCGTGCACGAGATCGCCGGTGCCCTCCAGCGCGAGGCCCGATTCGTCGAGCGCGGCGATGGCACCGCGGTGAGGCTCCTGCGGCGTGCTCGGCACCTTGGTGATGCGCACGCCGTCCGCCTCGAACGCGACGAGATCGGTGAAGGTGCCGCCGACCTCGACCCCCACCCTGGTCGGTCCGCTCATGGGTATCGCCGTGTCTCCGGACGCTATGCGTCGGCCGGCACCCAGGGGGGAAGCGGCGTGCCGCCGCAATAGTGGTTCTCCGCCGGGTTCTCGCGGAACACGACGTAGATGTCGGCGGCGTCGACCCCCATCGTCTCGTTCAGGATGTCGGCAATGGCGTCGACAAGGGCCTTCTTGCGCTCGGGTTCGCGGCCCGGCCGCAGATCGATCTCGACCAGGGGCACGCCGTCGCCGATCTCGGCGACCACCCCGCGCACTGCGACATAATCGTATCTGGTCTGCTTGGGCGCGAGGGTCCTGAGCACCGCCGCCTTGACCGCGACGCGGATGGTTGCCTGCGTCTCGGTGGGCGTGCCGGCGGGGACTTCGACGCGAATGACGGGCATCGGCGGGTCTCCTGCTGTCGTCGTCGACGGGTGGCGGGGCGCGATCCCCGGATGGGCGGAAACAGGGGGCGGAAAAGGAAAGACCGACACGCCTCACCCGGGAATGTCGGTCTCGGTGGTAGCGGGGGAGGGACTCGAACCCCCGACCCATGGATTATGATTCCACTGCTCTACCGACTGAGCTACCCCGCCCCAGAGCCGGATGCGCATCGCTATACGCGCCCTCGCCGCCTGTCAAGCGCATGCTCCTTCCGCCGCCCGGCCGGCCCCTTCGCCCGTCTTCTAGCCGCTTGCCTTGCGGCAGAGGATCTCGATCGGCACCGCGCGACGCTCCCTCAGCGCGCGGGCCGAGTTCGCCATCGCATCCTCGGCGAGCGCGCCGTGGATCAGGGAGACGGCGCGGTGCAGCGGCTTTCCGCCGGCTTCGACCGCAGCGCGCGAGCGGGCGCCGTAGGCGAGCGCCGCCTCCGTCGTCTCGCGCACGCTCTCGATGGCGAAGCCCGAGGCCGCGAGGTTCTCGCAGGTCTCGTCCCGGGACGCGAGGAAGCTCGATGCGGCGGTCCGCGCCCACGGCGTCGGGAAGTCCGGCTCGCCGCCGGGCCCCTGCGCCGCCTCCGACAGTATCAGCCAGGCGCCGGGCCTGAGCACGCGGTGAATCTCCCGATAGAGTGCGCACTTGTCGGCGATGTTCATCGAGACGTTCATCGAGTAGGCGCCGTCGAACGCGGCCTCGCCGTACGGCATCGCCAGCGCATCGCCCTGCGAGACGGAGACCCGCTCCTCGAGCCCGAGCAGCCCCGTCAGGTGGCGCGCGACGTCGCAGAACTCGGCCGTCAGATCGATCCCGCTGACCTTGCAGCCGAAGCGCCGGGCCATGTAGCGCGCGGGCCCGCCGAGGCCGCTGCCGACATCGAGGACGTGGTCGGTCGCGGCGACACGGAGCAGGCCGGCCATGTCCTCGGTCGCCTCCAGACCGCGGCCGTGGAAGTGATCGTATGGCGCCAGCGCCTCGAGGGTCGGTCGCCGAGGATCGACCCCGTCCTCTCGCAGCGCCGCCTCGAGCCGCGCCAGCAGCGCGCCGCTCGTGTAGTGCGCGGAAATAGCGCCTGCGTCGCTCACCGACCGACTCCTTTCTGCGCGGCCAGCCGCGACGATAGCAGGCCCGCGCCGCCGCTCCCATGCCCGCACCCGCTCGCCACCGACCCACCGACCGCGTAAGGTCCCTCGGCACGGACATGGTGGGCGACATGGCGTCTGGCGGGGCGACGAGCGCGCAGGAACCGGGGACGCCGTCGCGGCGGCATCAGCTCGTGTCGTTCGTCCTGCTCATCGTCTGCGGCGGCACCTTCGGGCTGATCTTCTCGGCCAACAAGATCGCCGTCACCGGCGGCATTCCCTTCTTCGCCTATGTCTTCTGGCAGACCCTCGGTGCGGGCCTCGTCCTGCTGCTGTTCGCCGCCGTGCGCGCCCGGCGCCCGCGCCTGGGCCGGTCCTACCTGCGGGCCTACTTCGTCATCGGCTTCTTCACCCTCGCCTTTCCCTTCGTTCTCCTGGCCTTCATCGCGCCCAAGCTGCCGGCCGGGGTGATCAGCCTGGGCGGCACGCTCAGCCCGACGATCACCTACGTCCTGGCGCTGGCGCTCGCGATGGACCGCTTCCGCTGGCTGCGGATCGCGGGCATCTCGCTCGGCCTCGCGGGCGTCCTGCTGGTGGTGCTGCCGGAGACCAGCCTGCCCGAGCCCGGCATGGCCGGCTGGGTGCTGCTCAGCCTGCTGGTCCCGGTCAGCTACGCCTCCGGCACGATCGCCGCCGCGCGGCTTGCGCCGGCCGACGGCGATTCGCTCACCATGGGCAGCGGGCTGCTCTTCGCCTCGGCGATCATGGTCTTCCCCTTCATGGCGGGCAGCGGGCAGTGGTGGTTCTTCTCCGGCCCCATGAGCGACAGCGACTGGGCGCAGATCGGTGCCATCCTGATCAACGCCGCGTTCTTCTACCTGCTGCTGGAGATCGTCAGGCGCGCCGGGCCGGTGTTCTTCTCGACCCAGAACTACGTCGCGACGCTGGCGGGGATCGGCTGGGGCATCCTGATCCTGGCGGAGAGCCACAGCGCCTACATCTGGGGCGCCCTGGCGCTGCTCTTCGCCGGCCTCTTCCTGGTGACCCGCCGCGGCCCGCGCGCAACGTAGTCCGCCGCGGCCTGCCTGCCCATCAGCGTTCCGGCACGCCCCCCTCGGCGACCCGGCGCGCCACGAAGTCGTCGAGCTCCTCGGCGATGGCCGGGTCCAGCGGCGGCGGCTCGTAGTCGGCGAGCAGTTGCTTCCAGATCCTCGTCGCGCGATCCGAGGTCTCGACCGCGCCGTGGTCGCGCCAGTTCTCGAAGTTGCGCCAGTCCGACAGCATGGGCCGGTAGAAGGCGGTCTCGTAGCGCGCCATCGTGTGGTTGCAGCCGAAGAAGTGCCCGCCGGGGCCGACCTCGGCGATGGCGTCGAGGCCCAGCTCCGCCTCGCTCGTTTCCAGGGGCTTCAGGAACTCCTGCATCATCTGGATCATCTCGGCGTCGAGGATGAACTTCTCGTAGGAGGCGCAGAGCCCCCCTTCGAGCCAGCCGCACCCGTGGATGATGTAGTTGGCCTGGCCGAGCACGACCGGCCAGAGGGACATCTGCGCCTCGTAGGCGGCCTGCGCGTCGGCGGCGTTCGAGGCCGTCGCGTTCGAGGAGCGCCAGGGGAAGCTGTAGCGCCGCGCGAGCTGGCCGCTGGCGATGGCCGCCTTGGCGTATTCCGGCGTGCCGAAGGCGGGCGAGCCGCTCTTCATGTCGACATTGGAGGTGAAGCTGCCGTAGACCGCCGGCGCGCCGGCGTTGACGCATTGCGAGAAGACGATTCCCGCGAGCGCTTCGGCGTTCTGCAGGACCAGCGCGCCGGCGACGTTGACCGGCGCCATCGCGCCGGAGAGCGTGAAGGGCGTATAGACGACCGGCTGGTTCAGCTCGGCCATCACGATCGCCCCTTCCAGCAGCGCCTTGTCGTAGATCAGCGGCGAGTTGGAATTGACCACCGTGTGAATGGACGGCTGACTCAGCAGATCCTCACGGCTGACCCCGCGCGCGATGCGCACGATCTCGATGGCATCCGCCATGCGCTCGCCGCCGATCGCATAGCCGAACTGCGGCTTGTCGGTGAGGCGAACCGCCGCCGAGAGCGCGTGCAGATGGCGCGTCCGCACCTCGAGATCGCACGGCTCCACCGGATAGCCCGCCAACGCATGCAACGCGTTGAGCGCGTGGCTCAGACGGATCAGGTTCTGGTAGTCCTCGAAGTTGCCGGTGATGCGGCCGCGCTCGCGGTCCGACACGTTCGGCGCCGAGCCCACCGTGCCCCAGATCGCACTGTTGCCGCCGAACTCGAGATCCCGATGAGCGGATCGGCCGTGCAGGACGAAGCGCGACGGCACGGTCGCGAGCTTCTCCTCGACGAATGCGGGATCGAAGCGGACGCGCTTGCCGTCCTCGTCCACCGCTGCGCCGGCCTCGCGCAGGATCTCGACCGCGCGCGGGAGCTGGAACTCCATGCCGTTGTCGCGCAGCACCCGCAACGAGGCGCGGTGTAGCGCCTCCACCTGATCGTCCGAAATCACCTTCATCGGGGCGTAGGGGTTGCGAACCTGCCCGAAGGGCGACTGCGCAACCGCGTCGCGAGCGGACGCTCTTCGTTCGCGGGCCCTGCCTCTTCTCATGCATCCCTCCTTCAAGGCCTCCGGCACGGGCGCTACCGTACGACGCTTCGCGTCCCCCCCGATATCGAAATCTGGTCTCTGTCGCAGATACGGGCAGCCCCGCAGAGCCGGGGCCGCGGCGTGCTAGAGTCCCGCGGTGAACAGTCCGTCCGGCAGGCCGGGACAGCGACGATGGGCACGAGCACCACCTTCCTGAACGAGCGCGCGTGGCGGTACTTCTGGCACCCGGTGTGCACGGTCGCGGAGCTGCGGGCCGCGGCGGCAGACGGGAATCGGCCGCTCGCCGTGACCCTGCTCGGCGAGAGGCTGGCGGTGGCGGAGATCGGGGGCCGCGTCGCCGCGCTCAAGGACCGCTGCATCCACCGCTCGACGAAGCTCTCGGTGGGGCGCGTCGAGGCCGGCGGGCTGCGCTGCGCCTATCACGGATGGCTCTACGGAGCGGACGGGCGCTGCCGCGAGATTCCCTCGATGCCCGAGCACTCCATTCCGGACGACTGCAGGGTCGCGGCCCACGACGCGGCCATCGAGTACGACCTGGTGTGGGTGCGGCTCGACTCCTCCCTCGATACCCGGATCCCCGGCTGTCCCGCCTTCGGCGATGCCGCGTTCCGCTGCGTGGCGGGCGAGCCCTACACGTGGCCCACGTCGGCGGCGCGGCGGCTGGAGAACTTCGTCGACCTCGCGCACTTTCCCTTCGTGCACGACGGCACGCTCGGCGACCGGCGCCAGCCGCTCGTTCCCATCGCCAAGGTCGATCGGCTCAATCGGGAGCTGCGTTTCCGGTTCGTGCCCTCGCCCGAGATGCAGCTCCCCGGCGTCGCGCTGATGGCGCCCACCGACTATCGCCTCTGGGTGCCGTTTACCGTCAATCTCGAGTTCTTCTTCCCCGACGGCGAGCGCAGCCAGCTCTGGATGTCGGCCTCGCCGGTGGAATCGGGTGTGTGCCGCAGCTTCTGGTTCACCTGCCGGACGGCGGATCGGGATGGACCCGACCAGCCGCACCTCGACTTCCAGGCCCTGGTGCTGAGCGAAGACCTGCCGGTGATCGAGGCGCAGGAGCCGCCCGAGATCCCGGCGCCTGCCGAGGAGTATTCCGTCCGCACCGACAAGGTCTCCATCGCCTATCGCAGGTGGCTCAAGGAGCTGTCGAAGGCGGCCGACGAAGACGCGGATGCCCTGGCCCGCTGCCTCGATTCCGTGCGCATCGAGTCCGACCGGACCTTCGACGACATGCCGCCCGCCGCCTCCGCGTCGGCCGCGGGCTAGCCCGCGGCGTCACGGCCGCTGGCACGGAAGGGAGGCAAGGGCGGATGGGGCGCGTGGTATACCACGTCGTCGGGCAGAGGGCCCAACTCCGCGACGGCGACGTTACGTGCGTGGTCGTCGAGGGAAGGGAGATCGCGCTCTACAGAATCGGCGGGGAGTTCTTCGCGACCGACGACGCCTGCACCCATGCCCACGGCTCGCTCTGCGAGGGATACCTGGAGGGCGAGGAAATCGAGTGTCCGCTGCACGCCGGCCGCTTCAACGTCCGCACCGGCGAAGCGACCTGCTCGCCGGCCACGGAGGCCCTTGCCACCTACGAGGTGAGAAGCGACGGCGAGGACGTCCTGATCGGCATTCCCGCGTGAGCGCTGGCTGACGCCCGGGCCGCCCGCCGACCGTCCGCATACCCCAAGCCCGCTGATCTGATTGGTACGCCCGCCTGGACTCGAACCAGGGACCCTCTGATCAAAAAGTCTCCAATTTTTCGTTTTGAATCAAGGGGCCTCAAGGCTAAGGCACCGGCCTCGAGACCCATCGCGGCGGGCTGGTACGGGAGGTTGCGGATGAATGAAACGTATGTTTCGGGCGTGCTGACGACTGAGTGGCGTCGCCCCTAACGAATGAGGCGCAAAGCACGGTGACTAAGACTAGCAAAGGAAACTACAGGCTGGGCGCTCGAGAAGTGGGTGCTTGCGAAGCGTGTGCTCATTCCTTGATGGGTAAGCGTCTGGCGTAGATCCTTTGCCCGGAAACTGTGGCATAGTGGAGCCTGCCCTGGGGCCGCGACGCAGCGATTTTGCGGCAGCCTGCTAGTTTGGCGTGTCAGTCCCAGAATTTGAACGGGACCACCCATTGGTATCGGGCATTTGCCAACAAGGCGGAGCCGAAGCGCTTTCTGGAAGCTCACTGGGCGAGAGCCATCCCGAAGCGCTTTGGCGAAGAAGGCCGACGATTCTCGCCCGCGGCCAAGAACTTCGGACGTGAGGGTCGACTATGGCAGGCCGGTTGCAGCGAGCGATTGAAGCCGATGTTCAGTCCGGCCTCTATGACGGAGCGGCGACGATCGTTGCCGTCGGCGGCGAGATCGCGTTCAACGAAACGACCGGATACGCCGATCGCCCCAACGAGACGCCGCTCCGCCATGACAGCGTCTTTCCGGTGTTTTCGATTTCGAAGGCACTGACCGCCGTTGCCTTGCTGCAACGCGTCGAACGCGGGGAGGCCAGACTGGATACACCGGTCTGCGAGGTGATTCCCGAGTTCGGCGTGAAAGGGAAGGCGCGCGCCACGCTCGGGCAGCTGCTGTGTCACACGGCTGGCGTGGCGCCCGGCTTTCCGGCTGTCCCCGCAGACAAGCAGGGCGATCTCGAGGCGGTCGTTGCCGCCGTCTGCGACACGCCCGCGGTCTCGGTGCCGGGAGAGGAGGCGAGTTATTCGCAGATCATGGCGCACGCAGTGGCGGCGGAGTGTGTCCGGAGACTGGACGGAAACGGGCTTCGCTTCCGCGATATCGTGACGCGGGACATTTGCGCTCCGCTCGGAATGACGGACACGTGCCTCGGCATGCGTGCGGATCTCGCTTCCCGCGGCGTTGTCCCCCGCTGCACCGATCGCAGCCCGGGGCTGTTTGATCCGGACGCGCTGGTCGCTGCGGCGCAGGACATCATGGACCCTGCGCTCGATCACGAAATGCCCGCTGCCGGCTTCGTCTCGACACTGAACGACATCTATGCGTTCGCCGATGCGCTTCGGTGCGGTGGACGGCGCGACGACGCGCGCGTGCTCTCGTCTGCCATGGTCTCGTTCGCGATCAGGGTTCATACGGGGACGATGGTCAATACCCAGTGGCATTTCGCCCGCGAAATGAAGGGCTGGCCCGCGTTCCCCGCAAATCTCGGGCTCGGTTTCTTCATCCGCGGCGAGGGCATGATCCCCACGTATTTCGGACATCTGTCGAGCCCGGAAACGTTCGGTGCCTTCGGGGCCGGTTCCACCAACATGTGGGTCGATCCGACGCGGGATATGACCATGGTCTGCCTCACGACCGGCATTCTGGAAGAGACGAACAGCGCCGCTCGCTTTCAGCGACTCTCGGACATCGCAATCGCCGAATTCTACGGCTGACGCGCGCAGACCGATGTAAGACGAATACGGTCGCCGCAGGTATCGCAGCCAGTCATTTGCTTTGCGAAGATCATCAAGCGGCGCGGCGTTTCGTCGCGCAACGCGCGTTTACTGCGATACGATCGCCGGAGTACGGCCGAGCGGGAGACCATTTTCCACGCTCAACAATACGCGATCGCCGAAGGCGATGTCGGCACCGATCAGGGCAGCTTGCCGCCCGGACTGGTGAAGTTGATGGAGAGCACCTACCGCGGCGTTTTCCTGCTCGCGACCCTGAAGCGCGACGAAATGTTCCCCGACGGTCGTCACGAAGAGCACGGTCGAATGCTCGAGGACGCCAGAAAGTTGCAGTCGGAACTGTTCTCCGGCGAGTGAGCGGTCACCGATTGCCGTGCGCTTCGTCGACCGCGGCAGCAGGATGCTG
Organism: Alphaproteobacteria bacterium; assembly: GCA_011523425.1. GTDB lineage: Bacteria > Pseudomonadota > Alphaproteobacteria > UBA828 > UBA828 > WTGU01. The sequence continues at coordinate 19,862 of WTGU01000119.1, read as the reverse complement.
CGGGACTTGCACGAAGAAGCGGCTCTGAGTATCGACCCAGCGGCGAACATCCGGACCGCGAGAGACCGCCCTGGCGGCATGCCGGGACTGTCCCACGGATTGTCGGCGTTCTCCTTCCAGCAGCCGTAAGCGGTTTGAAGCGTACTTGCGTGCCGACTCGCGATAGCTCCCGGCGGGCCTGCGTTTGCCGACGGTTAGCGGAAACCACTCTGACAGGTCTCGTAACCGAAATGCCTGCTGCTACATTCGATGCGTCCAAGCAATGGACGCAACCAACACGGCCTTCGACCATGTTCATTGCACAGCAATAGAGCGTGCGAACTCGTCCGCCCGCGCGTCCGCCGCACGCCGGAAGGACTGCAACGCGTCGTCCAGCCCGTCTCCAGGGTATCGATACTCGTCGGGTACCGAATCGTAGCGTGCCTGGGCTCGTTCAAACGAGGTCTGCCATTGGCTCGTGAATCCCTCCGTCTTCGAAACGCAACCCGAGGCCGTCTGCTGGATCATCTCCAACTCGCCCCTCAGAAAGCCCAGAAAGTCATGGATCGCGACCTGCTGACGGCTGATCTTCTCGAAGTGATAGCCCATGGCCGCCAGATAGATCGCCTCGGGAAGCATGCGGGGGTATTTCTTGGAGACCTTGCCGATGAACTTCGAATAGGCAGGGAGCTGCCTGCGGGAGAGACGACGGCGAACGATCATGAAGGCTGCATCGATCTCGTTCCTGCTCCTGGGCTTTCGAAGATGTTGGACGGGCTTCAGGTGCCTGAACAGGGTCAGGCAGCGGCTGAAGTAATTCTCCAGGGTCGGATCGTAGAGTGTGGTTAGCACGCGTTCGTAGCCCTCGATCAAGGTGCCGTAACTCATCTCCGTCCTGAAGTTGAGTGGCATGGCACTGGTTCCGAGCGGGGCCTCCAGCAGCCGGTTTTCCGACCTCAGGCGCTCGTACATGTCCGTGCCCTTCAAGGCGGTCAACAAATAGATGGGGGCCACAGGAATCCCGGTCTCCTGGATAAATTTTATCTGGGCATCGAACACGCCCTCGTCATCGCTATCCAGACCCAGGATGAACCCGCCCTGGACCTGCATGCCGTGCTGCTGGATTTTTCGAATGGCGTGGAAGAGGAAGTTCTCCTGGGTTTTGCTGGTGTTTTGCTGCTTCTTGGTCTTGAGCAAGGCCTCGGGGTTGGGGGTTTCGATGCCGACGAACACGGAATCGAAGCCGGCCTCGATCATGGCATCCATCATCGCGTCCATCAGCGCCAGGTTCGCGCTCGCTTCCGTCATCAGGGTGAACGGATATCCCTTGGCCTTTTGCCACTCGGCGATCGCCGGCAGCAGGTTCAAGGCATCCCGCTTGTTGCCGATGAAGTTGTCGTCAACCAGAAAAACCGGGCCTCGCCAGCCCAGGCGGTAGAGGGAATCAAGCTCCTCCACGACCTGTTCCGGCGACTTGGTGCGGGGCACGCGGCCGTAGAGCTTGATGATGTCGCAGAATTCGCAGTCGAATGGACATCCCCTGGAGAACTGCACGCTCATCGTGGCGTAGTTCTTCAAGTCGATGAGGTCGAAGCGGGGAACCGGCGTCCGGGTCACGTCCGGCTTCCGTGTTTCCCGCCAGAATTTCTTGGCCGTGCCGGCTTCCAGGTCCTGCAGGAAATCCGCAAAGATTTCCTCGGCCTCGTCCAGCACGAAGTGGTCCACGCCCACGATCTCCTCGTGAAACGTGGTCGGATGAGGTCCCCCTGCAACCACCGGAACGCCTTTTCGGTTGCAACGCTCGATCACCGCACGTAGCGACACATGTTGCGTGATCATCGTGGACGTGAACACGTAATCCGCCCACTCAAGGTCGGCGTCCTGCAAGGCGCCCACGTTCATGTCGACCACGCGGAGCGCATAGCTCGGAGGAAACAACGCGGCGATCGTCAGCAGTCCCAGGGGCGGGTGGGTCGCCTTGACCCCCGTCAGCTCCAGCGCGTGGTCGGCCCCCCAGTAGGTCGGAGGGTGTTCCGGGTAGACCAGCAGAGCGTTTGGCACGACCGGGTTCTCCTCTCCTCCACCCTCACATCCGGCGACCAGCTATCGCCGAGGGCATGTCTTCAGGCGACGTTGGCGAGACCATGTCCAGACTTTACGAATTGGGCCTCAGTGGAAGCCGTTCTTATCGCTGGCAGGGCTCTCGGTACCAACCGCCCGAGTATCGCGATTGAGCAGTCAATCCGCGAGCGAGAGGCGCCCCCTAACGCCTCTCGGAGAGCGCAAAGTAGCAGGAAAGTGTCCTTAGTGCCCTGCCGAGTACGCACAGGTATACTGAGTCCGCTCGACACACCCATCCCGTGCAACGTTCGGAACAGGCGATGGCACAGGAAACGACAGAGCCCCAAGGTAGATCCGGCCGTCCCAAGTGGATGGGCTACGCGCAGCTGATCCTGATACTGGCCGCCGTCGGAGTGGCCCTCTACTTCGCACAGGCGCCGAGCCGCGTGGAGCGCGACCCGATTTCCGGCATGGCGCTCGACCAGGCCAAGCCGACCGTCGCCGTGATTCAGCCGGTGCCGACCGAGCAGGCGCTGAGGGTCGACCTGACAGGAGGGGTCACGCTGCACGGAAACGTCAAGGTCACCTCCGAAGTCGGCGGCCGCGTGGTCTGGGTCTCGCCCAGTTTCCGGAACGGCGGGTCGATCGCCGCGAACGAGACCATCATCAGGGTCGATCCGGCCGAGTACGAGCTCGAGCTCGAAGTCGCCGCCGCGAAGGCCGCAAAGGCGGAGGCCCGGGTCCAGATCGAGAAGGCCAAGGCGGAGGAAAGCCTGGCCACTTTCGCACGCGAGAACCCCGGAGCCGACATTCCCGAGCGGGTGCACCGCGCGCCGTACATCGCGAAGGCGGAAGCCGTGCTCATGAAGGCGCAGGCCGAGATGAAGCTGGCGCAGCTCCGGCTCGACCGAACCGAGATATCCCTTCCGTTCGACGTCCGGGTCGCAGCGGCGGACATCGATGTCGGCCAGTTCGTCGGCCCCGCCGAGCTCGTCGGCCGTGCCTCGTCATTGGGGTCCGTCTACCGGACCGACGCGCTCCAGGTCAGAGCGCCCATCGAACAGGAGAGCTTGGCCTATCTCGCGCCGGCCATCGGTCGCTCCGCCACGGTTCGGACTGCGGCAGGAATATACGACGCCGTGGTGGAGCGCACGTCCGCAATCATCGGCCCCAAGTCCCGTCTCGCGAGGGTCTTCCTGAAGTTCGCTGCGGCTCACCCGGCGGATACGCTGCCGATGCCCGGCTCGTTCGTGGAGGTCTCGATCGCAGGGCCTGTGCACGACAACGTGCTCGTGCTGCCGGAATCGGCCATGCAGGACCGGGGCAGCGTCTGGATTGTCGAGGGCGGCGCGCTGAAGTCCGTCACGCCGCGCACGCTGGGATACGCCGACGGCGGCGTGGTGGTGGAAGCGTTCGAGGTGGGCGACGGCATCGTCGTCGGCTCCTTGCCGGGAGCGCGAGAGGGATTGGCCGTCGAGGTCAGCGCCGCGCAGGCGTCGGAATAGCGGAGTCGGGCCATGAGCATGACCGACGCCGGCAGCACCAACGCCGGGCCCGCGGCGCAGCCGGGCCCGACCGGCCTCACGTCGGGGCTGATCGCCTACTTCGCCGGCAACCGCGTTGCCGCCAACCTGCTGATGATTCTGCTGATCGTCGGCGGCGTGCTTTCGGGGCTTCAGCTCATCGTCCAGTACTACCCGGATATCGAGGCGCGGCGGGCCGCCGTTTCGGTGCTGTATCCGGGCGCCGCGCCCCAGGAAGTCGAGGAGGACATCAACCGCCGCATCGAGGAAGCCGTCGTCGGGCTGCCGGGCGTCGAGCGCGTGGTGTCGACCGCAAGCCAGAGCCTCGGCAAGGTCACGGTAGAGATGGCGACCTTCGCGGATACCGACGCCGTCTTCAACGACATTCAGAGCGCCATCGACGGCATCGAGAACTTCCCGCCGGTCAGGGCGGAGCAGCCGGACGTCAGGCTGCTCAAGATCTCCCACGAGGTCATGACGCTGGCGGTCGTCTCGTCCAGTCTTTCCGAGGACGGACTGCGCCTCGCGGCGGAAGACCTGCGCGACAGGGTGCTGGCACTGCCGTCGGTCTCTCAGGTGGGGCTGAAAGGCACCCGGGACCGCGAGATCACGATCGAGCTGAGCGAGGAGGAGCTGCGCCGCCACGGCCTCTCCATCGGCGAAGTGTCCAGAAAGGTGAGGCGGGCGTCCCTCAACCTCACCATGGGCGAGATACGGACGGGCACCGGCAGCGTGATCCTGCAGACCGTCGCCAAGAGGAGCGTCGGCCAGGACTTCCAGGACATTCCGCTGCTCACGCATAACGATGGCACGATCATGACGCTCGGCGACGTCGCCAGGATTCGCGACGGGTTCGTGGACGAGGAGGTGGTCACCGAGGTCAACGGCCATCCGGCGGTGCTGGTTCGCATCGATGCGACCGAGGAGCAGTCCGTCGTCGAGATGGCCGAGGAGATCAGGAATCTACTCGCGGTCTATAGCCCGCCCGAAGGCGTGAGCGTCAGTATCTGGAACGACAACGCCAGCCCCATATTCGACCGGCTGCTGGAGATCGTGAAGAACGGGGCGATCGGCACGATCCTGGTGTTCATCAGCCTCGTTCTCGTCTTCGAGCTCCGCATCGCGTTGTGGATGACCGTCGGCATCCCCTTGTCGTTCGTGGGCTCGTTGCTCTTCTTCGACGCTGCAGACCTAACGCTCAATCTCGGCACGATTTTCGGCTTCTTCCTCCTGGTGGGCATCGTCGTGGACGATTCCGTCGTGGTCGGCGAAAGCATCGCGGCGGAACGCGAGAAGGGGAAGAATGCGCTCGACGCGGCGGTCTCGGGCGCGCGGGCCATGGTGGGTCCGCTCACCATCGGCGCCGTCACGACGATTCTGGCCTTCCTGCCATTCCTCTTCATCACGTCGCCCGCGTTCCAGATCGTGAACGTGTTCCCCTATGTCGCGATCCTCGTCTTGCTCGTCTCGCTGGTTGCGGCGTTCTTCATCCTCCCGGCGCATCTCTCGCACGGGAGGCGCTGGAGCCTCTCCCCGCTGAGCGACGTGCAGACCCAGGTCGGAGGATGGCTGGACGAGGTGCGCGACAGGGTCGTGGCGCCTGCAGCCTCGTGGGCCGTGCGCAACGTCTGGCTGTCGATCGTCGGCGCACTCCTCGTTCTGGTCGCTGCCGTCCTGCTCCTCGGCTCCGATGCCGTTCGGATCGTCCTCTTCGACGAGAACCTGAGCAGCACCGACAACGTGCAGGCGGACATCTATCTGCCGGTGGGTGCGCCGTTCGAGGAGACGCTGGCTGCAGCGGACCGCTTCGTCGAGGCAGCGCACAGCCTCAACGACCGGCTGGAGGGCACCCCCGTCGACGCGGTGAGCATGATCGTCGGCAACATCGAGACAGGGCGGAAAGACGGGGAGAAGCTGAACAGCAGCCATCTCGCCTCCGTGCGGCTGCATCTCAGCGACCAGGCCGATCGCAGCGCGAGCCCGCCCGAAGTCGAGCGAGCATGGCGCGAGGCCATCGGTTCCGTGACGAACCTGGAAAAGGCCGAATTCCGCTCCGGGCGCTTTGCCGCCAGGCCGAGCGTTTCCTACTCGCTCAAGCACGACCACATGGAGACGCTGAGAAGCGCGGCCGCAGAGCTGAGGGAGGGGATGGCGACCGTGCCGGGCATCTACGGTATCCATGATGACCTGGCGCCGGGCAAGCGCCACTTCGAGATTGAGCTGACCCCGGCAGGCAAGGCCGCAGGGCTGACGCCGGCACTGATCGGGACGCAGCTGCGCTCCAGCTTCCACGGCGCGGACGTCCAGCGCATCCAGAGGGGCCGCGAGGAAATCAACGTGGTGGTCAGGTATCCGGCCGAGCGGCGGCGCAGCCTGAGCGAGCTGGCCAGCGAACGGATCCAACGGCCGGGCGGCGGCGAAATCCCGCTCTCGCTGGTGGCGACGATCACCGAGAAGCGCGAGCCGGCGACGCTGACGCGGATCGACGGCAAGCGGGCGGCGCGCGTCAACGGGCGGGCGGACACTGCGGTGATCACGCCGATTCAGGCGCGGCAGGAGGTTCGCAACCAGGTCATTCCCGACCTTCTGGAGGCGTATCCCGGCCTTGCCATCGAGGTCGAAGCCGGCGCGCGGGACGAGAGCGACATGCTCGAGACGCTGGCGGTTCTCGTCCCCATCGTCCTGATCGCGATCTACGCCCTCATCGCGGCCTTCCTGCGCAGCTACTGGAAGCCGGTGATCGCGGTCGTGGGCATTCCCATCGCATTCGCAGGCGCGATCGTGAGCCACTGGATACTCGGCTGGGATCTGACCACCATGTCGATCTTCGGCATGATCGCCGTCGGCGGCGTGGTCGTGAACGACGCCCTCGTGCTGCTGGACCGATACAACACGATCCGGCGGGACAATGCGACGATCCCCGCCATCGCCGCCGCAGCCGCCGCGACACGGCAGCGCTTCCGGCCGGTGTTCCTGACCACCCTCACCACGCTGCTGGGACTCTCGCCCCTGCTCTACGAGCGCAGTGACGAGCTGGTCGGGTTCGTGCCCTTCGTCGTCAGCATGCTGGGCGGCCTCACGTTCTCCACCCTCTCGATCCTGTTCGTGCTGCCGGCATTAGTGATGATCGCCGCGGGTCGTCACGACTAGTCGCGTCCCGTCGTGCGATTTGCGGCGGGCAACATGGGCCGCAGAGAGTCGTTTCCCGAATCGCCCGTCGCGATCACCCTGGATGACTCCAATGTCAACCACTTGATGTCACATGACAAATCAAACACCATGCACAGTCGTCGACAACCCACCAAGTGACCTGAAGGCTATGCTATCGAGGCGCAATGGGCATACACGCGTGTCCGGCCCGTTCGCGGCCGCTGCCGTCGTGCCCGGGCTCCGAGCGACAGCATGACGTCGCAGAGGAGAGAAAGCGACGTCGCCATCGTGGGATACGGCCATCGCATGCCCGGTGGCATCCGCTCGGACTCCGATTTCTGGCGCCTACTCGCCGAGCGCGAGATTGTCCAGGAGCCGATAAGAGATCGTTACGGCAGAGGCCACCTGCCGATCGGGGAATTTTCAGGCCCGGGGCGCCTTGCCAGTCCCTGGGAAGGACTGATCCGCGACGGCGACGAGCTGCTCTTCGACCGCACGCTGTTCGGAATGTCCCACAACGAAATGATGAAGACGGAACCGCAGGTCAGGATGCTGCTGAACTGCGCGTGGGAGACGATCGAGCATGCCGGCTGGGACTTCCATGCGCTGCGCAACAGCCCCACCGGAGTCTTCGTCGGGGCGCAGCTTCCGGCCGTGTCCAACTGGCGGCCCCTGCATGGCGTCAACGAGTACTCCGTCACCAGCATCAGCGTGGCCATGTTGGCCAACCGGATTTCGTACCACTTCAACCTTATGGGGTCCTCGATCGCGTACTGCACGGCCTGCTCCGCCGGGCTGAGCGCCCTGCATGCGGCGATGAACGCGCTCCTGTGCGGCGACTGCGATCAGGCGCTCGTCGGGTCCGTCACCTACTTGGGCAGCGCCAGGATGGGCAGCAGCTTCAACCTCATGGGGGTCATCAGCCCGGAAGGCAAGTGCCACTCCTTCGACGCCCAGGCCGACGGCTACATGCGTTCCGAAGGCGCCTTCGTCTTCGCGCTGAAGCCCCTGGCGGCGGCGGAGCGCGATGGGGACCCAATTCATGCCGTGATCGAGGCGAGCGCGGTCAACGCAGCCGGCGCGGCGGACGATGCCGTCGGCCTGCCCCCGGGCCGCAACATCACCGCGCCGACCCGTCACGCACAGGTCCAGCTGATGCGCACCGCAGCCGCCCGTGCCGGGCGCACTGCCGGGGAGTTCGACTACCTCGAAGCCCATGCAACGGGCACCGTGGTGGGCGATCGCATCGAAGGCAACGCCATCGCGGAAGCGTTCAGCGGCTTCGATCGCGAGGTGCCGCTTCGGGTCTCGAGCGTCAAGAGCAACGTCGGGCATATGGAAGCGGCCGCATTCCATTGCGCGATGCTGAAGGTCGTCCTGATGATGCAGCGGCGCACCTTCGCGCCGACATCGAAGAATCACCTGGTGCCGAATCCCGAGATCGACTTCGACCGCTGCCCGATGCAAGTGCAGACGGAAGTCGAGCCCTTTCCGGAGCATCCCGTCGTCGTCGGCATCAACTCCTTCGGCTTCGGTGGCGCCAACGGGCACTGCGTGGTGCGCGAGTACCGCCCGGCGCGTCCCCGCATCTGGTCGGTGGCCCTGGCCCCGGAGGCCGGCTACGTCGTTCCCCTGTCGGCGCGCAATGCGAAGTCGCTCGCCCGGACCGCGGGGCAGCTTCGCGAGATGCTCGACCGGCGGCCTATGGATCTCTACACGCTGGCCGGCAATCTCAGCCGCCGTCGCACCCATTTCTCCACGCGCGCCGCGCTTGCGGTGCGCGACCTGCAGGAGCTCGAAGAGGGGCTCGATGCCGTTGCGGAGGAACGCGCCCCGGTCGCGACCGTAGAGGAGGGCGAGCCGCGGCTGACGATGGTGTTTGCCGGACAGGGCACGCAGTGGGCCGGTTGCGGCCGCGCGCTCTACGGCGCCGACCCCGTGTTTCGCCGCGTCATCGACGCGATCGAGGCGCACTGGCGCGAACATTCGGACGTTTCGCTGCGCGAGGCCTGCTTCTCCGCGCCGCAGTCGGAGCTCGACGAATGCGAGTTGGCCCAGCCTGTGATCTTCATGCTCCAGTGCGCGCTCGTCGAATTGTTCAAGACCTGGGGGGTCTATCCGGACTGCGTGGTCGGCCACAGCTCCGGCGAGGTGGCCGCGGCCTACGCCTGCGGAGCGCTTTCCCTGGGAGACGCGACGCGACTGGTCTTCCATCGCGCCACGTTGCAGCAACGCACCGCCGGGTCGGGCCGGATGCTGGCGATCGGCCTTGATCGTTGCGGCGTCGAGGAGTTGCTGGACACCCTCGAAGTTCCCTTCCGGCTCGATGCGAACCGACCGGTCCAGGTCGAGATCGCCTGCGAGAATGCGCCTGCCAATACCGTCATTTGCGGCAGCGAAACCGCCTTGCAGCCTGTCATCGAGGAGCTCGACCGGCGCGACCTGCAGAATCGGCTGGTTCCCGGAAACATCTCCTTTCACTCCCGGGCGATGGACGCCATCCGGGAGGACGTGGCGGGGGCGCTGTCCTTCCTTGATGAGCGCGCCTTCGACCTCGACGTTCCCTTCGTTTCATCGGTGACCGGCTGCCTCACCGAGCGCCTCGACAGCGCGTACTGGTGATCGAACATCCGCCAGCCCGTGCGCTTTGCCGCCGCGATGGACGTCGTCAAGCGCGACCACCGGCCGCACGCGGTGCTCGAGCTTGCGCCGCACTGCGCGCTGCAGCCCGTCATCGCCCAATGCCTGGCCGACGGTGTGTCCACCCCGACCTCGATCGCGACATTCATGCGCGACAGCGATACGCGCAACGGTTTTCTCGAATCGCTGGGGGCTTTGTTCAGAGCCGGCGTGACCCTCGACTTCGCCTCCCGGTATCCGCGCCCCGAGCCCCTCCCTCACCTGCTGCCGGGACATCCGAGGGACGAGGAGAAGAAGGCGGATACCACGGCGGACGACGAGTTCCACAATCAGGCAGCCGAGTACTCTCACGGCCCGCTCGTCGGTCACCGGATCCCGTGCGATCACCCGATGTTCGAGGCGCGTTTCTCTGACCGGGCCTTTCCGTGGGCCGCCGACCACGTGGTCCATCACGCGGCGATCATGCCGGCGACGGGCTACATCGAGATGGTTCTCGAGGCGTTCGGCGGGGTGCCGGTGCACTTCGACGTGATCGAGTTTCTTCAGCCCTGCCCGGTCCCGAGAACGCCGGTGCGCCTGCAGACGGTGCTACATCCGGTCGCCAATTCCCCGTCCGAATTCACCTTCGTCATCTCCACCCGGCCCTACGGCGGGGAAAGCAGGAGCGAGCCGCACTGTCGGGGCAAGGTGCGACTGTTGAGCGACCCGCCGGCGCCAGACACTCCGGGCAGGCTCGAGGACGTCGACCGCTCCGGCTACGCGCCAGTCGAGAACGGCTCAGGAGACGAACTCTACGAATGCTTCGAGGCAGTGCTGGGCGATACGTACCGCTACGGTCCCCACTGCAGAAACATCCGGCAGATCCAGCGCCACGTGTCGACCCGGTCCTATCTGGTCGATCTCGAAGTCGACGAAACCCTGTGGGCCGACGGCCTTGAGGAGGGGTACGTCTGCTACCCCCCGCTGATCGACGGCGCATTTCAGGCGTTTCTCTACAGCCTGTTGGGTACGTCCGATCACCTGTGCATTCCGCGGCGAATCGAGCACATGACGTTTCTCGGCGCGGCGGCGGGACCGCGGCTGACCTGTCTCCTGAGGGATCCTCCGGATCGCGCCCTGGATATCGACGACAAGGGCCAGTTCAGCCCTTTGGAGGGCGAGCGGCTGTCGGGCAGCATCAGCTTCTACGACCAGTCCAATGGAGCCCTCGTTGCCTACGTCCAGAAATACATCCATTTCGACTCGAACCTGAAAAGGGGCGACCTGCCCCACAGCAAGCACCGGATCGTCTGGCAGCCCAAGTTCCTGCCGAACGCCCAGGCGTTCGCCGACCGGCTGCCCGCCGGCGACATCGATCCCGTGGCGTTGATCGCCGCTCTTGAACGGCGCGTTGACGGCGAGGGCCGCGCGTGTCGCATCCTGGAGTTCGCCGGGTGCAGGGAGCCCGAGCAGACCATGCTCGAGCAGTGCGTCGGGCACCTGTCGAGTGCCGGAGGGCACGGCGAGTTCTGGCTCGTCAGCGACGATGAAGAAACCGCCGGGAATAACTACGAGGCGTTTCACGCGGCCGACGCCGCTCTGCGATTCGAATGCATCGACCCGGCCGAGTGCCAGGCGACCGGTCTCGATGAGGGTCTGCTGCGTCCGGGTGCGGTGGAAGTGCTCCTTCTGCATCGCGATACGGCCGCATTCGCCCCCGCCGACTGGGAGTTCTGGAGACGCCTGCTGGTGGCCGGAGGCCTGGCGCTGGTCTCTCACTCCGAAGGCGACGTACTCGAACCGGGCGCCGGATGGGCCGTCGTTCGCGCCGCGCCGCGCAGCACCCTGCTTCAGGCCCCGCAGTCGTGGCCGGACTCCCTGAACGCGACGGCTGTTCCGACGCCCCGTTGGGTGGTGGGTGAAGCGCACAGCCCGGCGCAGGACTGGGCCTCCCTGCTCGACGATCCGGAGGTGTACCCGATCGACTTTCAGCCCCTCGTCTGCGGTGAGGACCACGATATCGAGGAGTGGCCTCGGGCGGCGGACGTGCAGGCTGTCGACTTCTTCTGTGGTCGTGATCCGCAGGACCCCACCGGCGAGGGGGTGGTGTCGGCTCTCGTCGCCCTCGTCAGGGCACTGGTGTCGTACCGCACCGAGCATGCGCATTCCCGGTGCCGCGTCACCGTTGTGACCCAGGGGGCCGCCTTCGATGTTCACGACCCGCGCGGGTGCGGTTTGTGGGGCGCGGTTCGCAGCATGGCGATCGAGGTGGGCGAGGACGCCGGTATCGACTTCCGTCAGGTGGATCTCGGTGCCGACGACGACCTGAAGACCCTGGCCTCGCTCGCTCGCTGCGATCTGCGCGATCGGGAGATCGCGGTGCGGGAGGGCCGCCTGTGGGTGCCCCGCATAGAGAGCATTCGTGACCATGCTCCCTGCGTCCCCGCCGGCGACGAAACCACCTACCGCCTGTGCCTGGACAACCCGGGGCAGATCGGCGGGTTGCAGATGAAGACGTACGAACCCGCGGCGCTCGGGCCGGGCATGGTGGAGATCGACGTGAAGGCAGCGGCGCTCAACTTCCGCGATGTCATGGTGACCTTGGGACTGCTGCCCTCGGCGGCCTACGAACGCTCCGCGCTGGGGCTGGAGGTCGGCATGGAAGCAAGTGGAGTCGTGCGCCGGGTCGGCGAGGGTGTGGACCATTGCCTGGCCGGCGACGAGGTGGTTTTCACCAAGGGCGGGTGTATCGCCAATCGGGCAGTCGTCGACGCCCCCCTTGTGTTTTCCAAGCCCGCCCGCCTCGACATGGAGCAAGCCGCGTCTTCGCTGTCGGTCTACCTCACCGCGTACTATGCCCTTGTTCACCTGGCTCGGCTCTCCGAAGGTCAGAGTGTCCTCATTCACTCGGCCATGGGCGGCGTGGGGCAGGCCGCCATCGCGCTTGCCAGGCGCGCAGGGGCCACGATCTACGCAACGGCGGGAAGCGATGCCAAGCGCGAGCGGCTTCTCGAGCTCGGTGCGAGTGCGGCGTTCGATTCGCACAGCGAGAATTGGTACGACGAGCTGATGGAAGCGACACGCGGCGAGGGTGTCGACGTGGTGCTGAATTCCCTTGCCGGCCGTCATCTCGCGCTGTGCCTGGAGGCCCTGCGTCCGGGCGGTTGGCATTGCGAGATTGGGAAGGTCGACATCTACTCCGACAACCCGCTAGGCCTCTACGTCTTCCGCAAGAACCTGCGCTTCGCGGCGGTCGACGTGGATCGCCTGATGGTCGATGACCCCTGGCTCCTGCGCCGACTCTCAGAGACCTGTCTCGACCTGCTCGAACGGGGCGAACTGCCACCGTTGCCGATCACGGTCTACGACTACGAGGACTATGCGAAGGCCCTGCGCTTGATGACCAGCGGCAAGCATCAGGGGAAGCTGGTGCTCAGGGCCCCGCCGGCCGGCGTTCATCCGCGGTTCCCGATCGTCGATCGGCGTCCACTGCTCGACCCCGATGCGACCTACCTCGTGAGCGGCGGCCTCGGCGGATTCGGCCTGTCCCTGCTGCCCTATCTCGTATCAATCGGAGCCCGCCATCTCACGTTGATGGATCGGGACCCCGAGCGCCGCCGCAACGCCGACTGGGTGAGCGAATCGACCGCGCTGCAATACATGGACTGGGAGTGCGAGATCGACATCGTCGCTGGCGATGTCGCGATTGCGGCGGACGTTGAGCGCTGCGTCGCCGGCCTGCGCCGGCCGCTCAAGGGCGTCTTTCACTTCGCCGGTGTGCTCGATGACCGTCTGCTCGACACCATGTCGCGGGACTCCGTGGAGACGGTATTCGCTCCCAAGGCTACCGGCGCGCTGAATCTTCACCGGGCGACCGCCGGGCATCCGCTCGACCTCTTCGTCATGGCCTCGTCCACTGCCTCAACCTTCGGCAATCCCGGACAGATCAACTACAGCGCCGCCAACGCTTACCTCGATGGCCTCGCAGTGTGGCGCCGCAGGCAGGGTTTGCCGGCGCTGTCCTACAACATTGCGGCGGTCGCCGAGGTCGGTATGGCCTCGCGAAACCACCATGTGCTGCGCATGCTGAGGATGGCCGGCATGCCCCCGGTGAGCGTTCACTTCGCAATCGCCAACCTCGACTACACGCTGCGCAGACTGCCCGACAGCGACCACCTAGTGACCGCGCTGTTCAAGCGGGTTCCGTTGACCGTCGACTCTGCGGACTACATGCGTATCGGTCGCCTGATGAGCAACAACGATGCGTTCCAGGGTCATTCCGACGACCGACTCACGCTCGAAACCGTGATGACGCAGATTGCCGAGAAGGTCGCCGAGCTATGCGGCCACGATGAAGGTGACATGGACGAGCCGTTGGCGAGCTTCGGATTCAATTCGATCTCCGTTGCCGAGCTCGTGGCGTATCTTCAGAATCAGTTCAACTTCCAGGTCAGCGCTCTGGAACTGATGACCACCGCCACCTGCCAGTCCTTGGCGCATGCGATCGTCCACAGAGCGGAACAGCCCGAGGAGGTGGAAGGCGAGACCGATGCGGTGGAGAGCGCGGACGCGCCTCTCTCCGGGCGGCTCCGCGGACGCCGAAGGCCGTCGGAATTCGCAAGCGTCCTGGAAGATCACTTTCCGCCAGCGCCCGGTGCGAGCCGAAACGAAATGACGACGGAGTCTTGACCATTCGCCAGCCCGGCCCGGATTCCATACCGACCAGGGCACCGGCACGTTACAAAAAACTACATGCCTCCATGCGGCGCGTTGTCGGGAAGGTGGCACTCATGGATCGGACACGGCCTCCTCCGCAGCGTCGCACCCCTGGTTCTGCAGACCCGAGCATTCCCGGGGTGCTCGGTTTCCGATCCTCGGCCCAGCAGTCGCAGCCCGCGGCGACCGGGTGGGCTCAGGTTCGGCGTCCCCGGTAGCGAGCGAGACACGAGATGGCTGAAACACTCCCCGCTTCCCGCGTGGTGCCCTCCCTTGCTGGTCGCATGCCGATGCAGTGCCAGCGCGACCTCGACGGTTTGCGCAGTTTCATTCATTCCACCATCGGGGAGGAATCGCCGGCCGAACCGGTATCTGCAAACGACTTCCGGGAAGTGCTGCTGACCGGCGCCACCGGGTTCGTGGGCCGCTTTCTGTTGCGCGGTCTCCTGCGGCAAGACGATGGCCTCGTCGTGCATTGCCTGGTCCGCGCGGACGGCGTCGAGCATGGCTTCGCGCGGATACGCGCCGCCCTGGAGCACGCCGAGATCTGGGACGACGCATTCGGGCCGCGCATCCGGGTCGTGGCCGGGGATATCCGCGCGCCTCGATTGGGCCTGAGCGATGCGAAATTCGACGATCTGTGCCGACGCATCGACGCGGTCTACCACCTCGCCGCCGACCTCTCCCTCGTGTCGTCCTACGCCTCGATACGCGACGTGAACGCGACCAGTCTTCGCAATGTGCTCGCGTTGTGCCTGCGAACGCGTTTCAAGCACGTCTTCTACGCTTCCACGATGGCCGTTTTCCCCGAGTACTTCTGCAATTTCTCGAACGAATTCCGTCGCAGTCGTATCGGACATCACATACAGCCCGATCTGGCAACTATGAAGAGGCTGTTGCCGCTCGGTTTCCTTGGATACCCGTGGAGCAAGCTCGTTTCCGAGCAGGTCCTGCTCTTCGCGAACGCGGCCGGACTGCCGGTGGCGATTTTTCGCCTGCCGCAGACGGGGATGTCCAGCACAGGTTTCACGAACGCGAGCGCCGTCGCGCTCTCCATCTACCTCGCGGCGATACAGATCGAAATGGCTCCCGCCGGCTTCTCCATACAGAGCTGTGCCGAGCCGGTGGATACGCTCACCGAGATATGCGCCGCAATCTCGGCGAATCCCAAGCGGCGGTTCACGATCTACCATTGCTGCGATCCGCAACCTCCGCATGACGATTTCGGGCCGGCCGATTTCGGACTCTACTTGCGCGAAGTTCCATACGAGACGTTCAAGCGTGCCTGCGAGGCGCTTGGAGAGCGCTCTCCGCTGCACGGGCTGTGGACCCTGCTCGATTTCTTCGCATCGTACTGGTTCGCGGACGGCGAGGCCCGCGGCGTCGCTCCGGTCGACGATCGCGCCATTCGCGAGGACTGTCCCTTTCCTGTCCGGTGGCCGGCATTGCTCCTCCGGCATTCGCGCTCCTACGACTGGATACGGCGACAGGGCGATGGGTGGCCCTATCCGGTGCCGAAAGCCCGCCTGGACCTCGACCGCCTGATGGCGCAGGCCGAGGGTTACGCCGAACGCGTCGGCGTTCCCTTCGACCACACGTTTCCTGCGTGGATGCGTACGGGATTCCAGCGCCTTGTGGAGGTACTCAGCGCACCACAGGCCGGATTGCTGGAGGAGAGACGCCCGCATCTCGTCTACGAACTGAACCGCCAGCTTCGCAACAATGCGGCGCTCGCCCGCGAGTGGCAGCAGCACCCCGAGATCGAGCGCGAGGAGATCGTGCGTCCGGTGTTCATCGTGGGGATCAATCGAACCGGCACCACGTTTCTGCACCGCATGATGGCGCGCGACGAAAGGTTCTGGACGCTGCGACGCTACGAGCTGTCGGAGCCGGTCCTGTCAAGCGGGGCGTACGATACCGTGGCGCGCACCGCCGGCGACCCGCGCCGACTTCACGTGAAGGAGGTGCTGGACTCCGTTCGGGTCGTGGATCAGTTCGCCGAAATGCACCGCATCGATATCGACGAGCCCGAGGAGGATTTCCCGATCCTCAGGCAGTCCTTCGCATCCTGGGTCAACGCCGTCGCGTACTACGTGCCGGACTACCGCAGCTGGCTTGCCGCCACCGGTTCGGACAATGCCTACGCCTATCACCGTCGCGTCATGCGGCACTTCACCTGGCAGCGTCGGCAGCGCGAGCGCGACGCCCGGAAGGCTTGGTTGTTCAAGATGCCCTTCCATCTCATGGAGCTGGAGGCACTGCTCGCGAGTTACCCGGATGCGGTTTTCATCCAGACCCACCGCGAGCCCACGCAGTTCATGGGATCGTGGAACAGCCTTGTGGACCGGATACGCTCCATCTCCATCGAGCCGCGTCCGCGGCACGACACCGGTGCCGAGCAGCTGGACCTGATGAGCGGCATGCTCAACGAGGCAATGCGGTTCCGGGCGTCGTGCCCCGAGCTCGAGGCGCGCTGGGTCGATGTGAACTACCGCGACCTGGTCGAGAACCCGATGGGGGTGGTCAGCGAAATTTACGAACGGTTCGATTGGCGGCTCGAGCCGGCGGCTACGGCCGAAATGGAGAGTTGGCTCGAACGGCAGGCGGAACAGCGTCGGCAAGAGCCGCCGCATCGATACAACCTGGAGGACTTCGGCCTCAACACAGAACGGGTCTCAGCCGCATTTGCGCCGTATCGGGAGTTCGTTGGCTCGCGGAAGATTGCGTAGCCCCATGGCGTATCGATAGGAGTGGGCGCAGCAGCCGCCCACCGTTCCGGTTCTGGGGGCGATACGGCCATGAGCGGTCTGCCCCGGGGTAACACCCAGGATTGTCGGGGTGAAGTTCCAGGGGATCAGGTCGTCGATGCGTGACATGGGGTGCATGTCGACCGACGATCCGGCGCAGGGTGTCGGCGAGATACGCCTGCGGATTGACGTCGTTGAGTTTGCAGGTGCCGATGAGGCTGGCGCTCCGCGCCCAAGGGCGGATCAGGAACAAAAGTGTAAAACCGTTCCCGAAAAAGTGCAAAACAAGATGCAGAAGTGTTGACCTATTGTTCTCTAAGTTATTGAGTTGAATGGTACGCCCGCCTGGACTCGAACCAGGGACCCTCTGATTAAAAGTCAGATGCTCTACCGCCTGAGCTACGGGCGCACCCTGCCGCGAGACGATAGGGAGGCGCCGGCGGAGGGTCAAGCGGCCGTCCCCGCCGTATTCCCGCTTCATACCCGCTCGCCCCCCTGCGGCCGTTTCGGCCGCCGGGCGGGGGCTGTAGAGTGTCACCGCCATGAACCAGCACGAGAAGCCGGCCCTGCTGCCGACCGGTCTGCGCGACCTGCTGCCGCCCGACGCGGGCGCCGAGGCCGCGCTTGCCGAGGCGTTGCTCGCGCGCTTCGCGGCCCACGGCTACGAGCGGGTCAAGCCGCCGCTGGTCGAGTTCGAGGACAGCCTGCTGAGTGGCGCCGGCGCCGGGCTCGCCGACCAGACCTTCCGCCTGATGGACCCGGCCTCGCACCGCATGCTGGCGCTCCGCAGCGACCTCACGCCGCAGATCGCGCGCATCGCGGCCTCCCGGCTCACCCGCAGCCCGCGGCCGCTGCGCCTCAGCTACGCCGGCGAGATCCTGCGGGTGCGGGGCAGCGAGCTGCGCCCTGAGCGCCAGTTCCGCCAGGTCGGCTTCGAGCTGATCGGCATCGGCGCCGGCGCCGCCTGCGACGCCGAGGTCATCCTGCTGGCCGCGGACGCGCTCGCCGGCCTCGGGATCGAGGAAGGACTCTCCGTCGATCTCAACGCGCCGACGCTGGTGGCGTCGCTGCTGGATGACGCGGGCCTCGATGCCGGCCGGGCGGAGCCGCTGCGCGAGGCGCTTGATCGCAAGGACGCGACCGCGGTGGCCGAGGCGGGCGGCGAGGTGGCGGAGCGCCTGCTCTCCCTGCTGCGCGCCACCGGCCCGGCGGAGACGGCGCTCGATGCGCTTGCGCCGCTCGCGCTCCCCGGCGCGGCGGGGCGGGCGCTGGCCGCGCTGACCGATATCGCGGCGCTGCTGCGCGAGGCGGCGCCGGCGCTCCCCATCACCGTCGACCCGGTGGAATGGCGCGGCTTCGAGTACCACACCGGCACGGGCTTCAGCCTGTTCGCCGGCGGCGTGCGCACCGAGCTCGGCCGCGGCGGCCGCTATTCGGTGGGCGACGCCGGCGCGGACGAGGAGGCCGTCGGCTGCACGCTCTATCTCGATACGCTGCTGCGCGCCGCGCCCGCGCCGCCAGCGCCGCGCCGGATCTACCTGCCCTACGGCACCGCGCGGGCGGACGGCGCCGCGCTCCGCGAGGAGGGCTGGATCACCGTCGCCGGCCTCGCACCCGTAGAGGACCCGGCGGCGGAGGCCGAGCGGCTCGGCTGCGACCACCTCTGGCAGGCCGGCGGCGCACGCCCGCTCGCCGCTGCGGACGGCGAAGAGGGCTGAGCGTGGGCAACGTCGCGGTGGTGGGCTCCCAGTGGGGCGACGAGGGCAAGGGCAAGATCGTCGACTGGCTCTCCAGCCGGGCCGACGTCGTGGTGCGCTTCCAGGGCGGACACAACGCCGGCCACACGCTGGTGGTGGACGGCGTCGAGTACAAGCTCAGCCTGCTGCCATCGGGCGTGGTGCGCGGCGGCAAGCTCTCCGTGATCGGCAACGGCGTCGTCGTCGACCCCTGGGCGCTGCTCGACGAGATCGAGACGGTGACGGCCAAGGGCGTCGAGATCGGCCCGGAGACGCTGGCGATCGCGGAGAACATCTGCCTGATCCTGCCCATCCACCGCGAGCTCGACCAGGCGCGGGAAGAGGCGCGCGGCGCGGGCAGGCTCGGCACCACCGGCCGCGGCATCGGCCCCGCCTACGAGGACAAGGTCGGGCGCCGCGCGATCCGCCTCTGTGATCTGCGTGATGTCGAGACGCTGAGGCCCCGCCTCGGCGAGCTGCTGCTCCACCACAATGCGCTCAGGCGCGGCTTCGGGATCGCGGATGCCGACGCCGCCGAGCTGGAGCGGGCGCTTCTCGCCATCGCGCCCCGCCTGCTGCACTTCGCAGGCCCGGTCTGGCGCCGGCTCGACCGCTCCCGCCAGGAGGGCAGGCGCATTCTCTACGAAGGCGCGCAGGGGGCGATGCTGGACATCGACCACGGCACCTACCCCTTCGTCACCTCGTCCAACACCGTGGCCGGCCAGGCGGCCGCCGGGGCCGGAGTCGGGCCCGGCGCCATCGGCTACGTGCTCGGCATCACCAAGGCCTACACCACGCGCGTCGGCGGCGGGCCCTTCCCCACCGAGCTCGACGACGAGGTCGGCCGCACCCTCGGCGAGCGCGGCCGCGAGTTCGGCACCGTGACCGGCCGCCCCCGGCGCTGCGGCTGGTTCGACGCGGTGCTGGTGCGCCAGGCGGTCAAGATCGGCGGCATCGCGGGCATCGCGCTCACCAAGCTCGACGTGCTCGACGGCATGCCGGCGCTCAAGGTGTGCACCGGCTATCTGGGCGGCAACGGCGAGGCGCTCGACCACATCCCGGCCGCCGCCGCCGACCAGGCGCTGGTGCGCCCGGTCTACGAGACCCTCGACGGCTGGCAGGAAAGCACGCGCGGCGCGCGCTCGTGGGCCGAGCTGCCGGCGACCGCGGTCAAGTACATCCGCCGCATCGAGGAGCTGATCGAGGCGCCGGTGGCGATGCTGTCGACCAGCCCGGAGCGGGACGACACGATCCTCGTGCGCGATCCGTTCGCGGACTAGAGCATTATCCGACCATACGAGGTCACCACGGCTTGACTCCCACCTCCCCCT
>WTGU01000043.1 GCA_011523425.1 Alphaproteobacteria bacterium | reverse complement strand
CGGCGCGGCGACAAGTTCGGGATCGACGACGCGGAGATTCCGGCGCTCTACGCGCATGCCGCCGCGCTGGAAGGGATCGAGCCGCTCGGCCTGGCCGTGCATATCGGCTCGCAGCTCTCGCGGCTAGCACCCTTCGAGGCCGCCTACGAGCGGCTGATCGCCCTGGCGGAGGGCCTGCGGGCGGCGGGCCACCCGGTGACGCGGGTCAACCTCGGCGGCGGGCTCGGCGTGCGCTACCGGGACGAGACGCCGCCCGATGTCGCCGCCTACGGCCTGCTGGTCGAGCGGGTCCGCCAGCGGCTCGGCGTGACGGTGGTGATCGAGCCGGGACGCTGGCTGGTGGCGCCGGCAGGCGTGCTGCTCACCCGCGTGATCGCGGTCAAGCAGGCCGGCGAGCGGCGCTGGGCGATCGTCGATGCCGCCATGAACGATCTGCTCCGCCCTGCACTCTACGATGCCTGGCACGCCATAGACCCGGTGGTCGAGCCCGCGCCGGGCGGTGCCACGGTGGAGACCGACATCGCCGGGCCGGTCTGCGAGAGCGGGGACGTGCTGGGCCGTGGGCGCAGGCTGCCGCCGCTCGCGGCCGGCGACCTGCTGGCGGTACGCGATGTCGGCGCCTACGGCGCCGTCATGGCATCCACCTACAACGGGCGCCCGCTGCCCGCCGAGGTCATGGTGCGGGGCGATGCACTTGCTCCCGTCCGGCCGCGCCAGGACCACGAGGCGCTGCTGGCGCGCGATCTGGTCCCGCCCTGGCTCTCCTGAGAGAGGGGCCGCTCCGCCGCGGGCTATCCCGACTCGTCCGCGAGGAAGTCGACCGAAACCCGCGTCGCTGCCTCAGGCGGGTCCGCGAGCCAGCTGACGAACGCCGTCGAACCCCCGCCGTCCAGGACGCGTGCAACCGGCGCCACCCGCCAGCGCTGCAGCTCCGCGCCGTCCTCGGCAGTGAGCACCGCCCGCAGAGGGGGCACGGTGCGACTCGATCCGATGGTGTTCTCGACGGTGCCTTGCAGAAGCAGGACCGTCCTGTCGCCGTCCTTCACCCGCTCGGACCGCACGTCCGTGACGCGGAGCCCGTCGGCGAGCGGCGTCGCGATCGAGAGGCCGACGAAGTCGTAGTGCTGCACCGTGTCCGGCCATGCCGCCACGATCCCGTTGCGCGCGAGCGCGAGCCCGGCAACGACGACAGCGATGACGAGGCCCGCTGCGAACCAGCCGGCTCCGTCGGACCAGCTCCGGCGAGACGCCCGTGCCTGCTGCGGCGCTCCGGACGATGCGGCCTCACCGGCCGAGGGCAGCTCGAGCCAGAGATGGCCGCAGCGCGTGCAGCGCAGCTTTCGGCCCGAGATGCCGAGTTCGGCCGGGTCGATCCGATAGCGCGTATCGCAGGCGGAGCAGCGTATGATCATCGGGATGCGGGGAGGCGCCTTCTCTCACCGACGAGGCCCGTCATGCGGGCACTGAGACCAAGTCACCTTGCGACCCGCCCTGTCAAGCCTGCGTGGCCAGGCGAGGGTCGGACGTGCGTGCGCATCCGGCGCCTGCCGGCAGCCGGGAGGGCCGCCTGACATGGCCGGCCCCGGTCTCTCCGCCCGCCGCGGCGCGCTCCGCACCCTGCAGGCGGTGCTCGCGGCGGTCGCGCTCCTCGCGCTTCTCTGGTCCGGCGGTCTCGCCTGGTTCGCGGAGGCATCGCGCCAGGGCCCCGAGCGGCCGGCGCTCGCCACCGAGGCCATCGTCGTGCCGACCGGCGGCTCCGGCAGGCTGGAGGAGGGCATGCGCCTGCTCGAGGGCGGCCTCGCGCAGACGCTCTTCGTGACCGGCGTGGGCGAGGGCGTCGAGCACGCCGAGCTGAGCGAGCGCCACGATCCCGCGCTCTGGGCCTGCTGCGTGGAGCTCGGCTACGAGGCAGACGACACCGCCGCGAACGCGCGGGAGGCGGCGGCATGGATGCAGAGCCGCTCCTTCTCCAGCCTGCGTCTCGTCACCAGCGGCTATCACATGAAGCGGGCGATGATGGAGTTCCGCCGCGCCATGCCAAGTGCTACCCTCGTGGCACATCCTGTGTTTCCGGAACACGTCAAGGTCGAGCATTGGTGGCGTTATCGCGGGACCGCGGGCCTGATCGCGAGCGAGTTCACCAAGTATCTGTGGACGCTGGCGCGCCGGACGCTGGGTTTCGGCACGCGCCGTCGCACACCTTGGGGAACACGCTGCGCTCCGCGCTCTGCACGGTCGCGTTCTACACCTGGGGGGTGATGATCGGCACCGTCATGGTGCCGGCGCTGCTGCTGCCGCGCCCGCTCTTCCGCCAATTCGTGATCACCTGGTCGGCGGGTAACGGCGTGCTGCTCCGGATCATCGCGGGCGTCCGTTCCGAGATCCGCAACCGCCAGTACAGGCCGTCCGGGCCTGCGATCATCGCCTCCAAGCACCAGTCGGAGTGGGAGGCCCACGTCTTCCTGCACGAGCTCGACGACCCGGCCTACGTCATCAAGAAGGAGCTCTCCTACGTTCCCGGCTACGGCTGGTTCTCCGCCAAGGTGAACATGATCTTCGTCGACCGCCACGGCGGCGCCAAGTCGCTGCGGGCGCTCGTCAAGGGCGCACAGAAGGCGGTAGCCCGCGGCCGGCCGGTCGTCATCTTCCCCGAGGGAACCCGGGTCAGGCCGGGGGCGAAGCTGCCCTACCGGCCCGGCGTCGCCGCGCTCTACGCGGCGCTCGACGTGCCGGTGGTCCCGGTCGTCCTCAATTCGGGCATGCACTGGCCCAAGGGCTCCTTCAGGCGCTATCCGGGGACCATTGTCATGGAGTATCTGCCGCCGATACCGGCAGGCCTGCCCAGGCGCGAGTTCATGGAACGCCTCGAATCGACGATGGAGGAGGCGTCGCACAGACTGTTCGCGGAGCTCTACGGTGCTCAGGCGGAGGACCCCGCGCACCCTCGCAGCACGGCCGCGGCTGGCGGGGGATAGGCCTCCCGCACTCGCTGCCGGCCGATTCGCCGTGTGGTCGCGCTATATTGTATGAAGGGCGCGTCAGCGGTAGAGTGTGCGGCGTGGGAAACAAAAAGCGAACAATGGGGCGCGACGAGGGGATGGCGACGCGCGCAGGCGCGCCGGGCCGACCATGACCGACATGCTGCCGATCTCGTCCCGGATCTGGGACATGAAGTACCGCCTGAAGGCGGCGGACGGCACGCCCGTCGACGGCACGATCGAGGACAGCTGGCGCCGGGTGGCCCGGGCGCTCGCCTCGGTCGAGGCGGAGCCTGCGCGCTGGGAGCCGGCGTTCTACGACGCGCTCGAAGGGTTCAAGTTCCTGCCGGCGGGCCGCATCCTCGCCGGCGCCGGGGCCGATCGCCAGGTCACGCTCTTCAACTGCTTCGTGATGGGGCGGATCGGCGACGACATGTCGGCGATCTTCCAGCACCTGAAGGAAGCCGCGCTGACAATGCAGCAGGGCGGCGGCATCGGCTACGACTTCTCCACCCTCCGGCCCAAGGGGGCGCCGGTCAAGGGAGTCGGCGCCGATGCCTCTGGGCCGCTGCCCTTCATGGACGTCTGGGACGCGATGTGCAGGACGATCATGAGCGCGGGCTTTCGCCGCGGCGCGATGATGGGGTGCCTGCGCTGCGACCACCCGGATATCGAGGCGTTCATCGAGGCGAAGCGCGACCCCGGGCGGCTGCGCATGTTCAACCTCTCGGTGCTGGTGAGCGATGCCTTCATGCAGGCGGTCAAGGACAACGCTCCGTGGGAGCTTGCCTTCGACGGCGTCGTCTACCGCACCGTGTCCGCGCGCGCGCTCTGGGAGCGGATCATCCGCTCGACCTACGCCTACGCCGAGCCCGGCGTGATCTTCATCGACCGCATCAACCAGGCCAACAACCTCGCCTACTGCGAGGAGATCTTCGCCACCAATCCCTGCGGCGAGCAGCCGCTTCCGCCCTATGGCGCCTGCCTGCTGGGATCGATCAACCTGGCGAGCCTGGTGAGAGAGCCGTTCGAGAAGGACGCGGCCCTCGACACGGCGGCCCTGCAGGCGCTGGCCGCGACCGCTGTCAGGATGCTCGACAACGCGATCGACTGCTCGCGCTTCCCGATCGCGGCGCAGCAGGAGGAAGCGACGGCCAAGCGTCGCATCGGGCTCGGCGTCACCGGGCTCGCCGACGCCCTCATCATGTGCCGGGCCCGCTACGGCAGCGACGCGGCGGGCGTGCTGATCGAGCAGTGGATGCGCACCCTGCAGCGGGCGGCCTATCTGGCGTCCGCGCATCTTGCCGCGGAGAAGGGGCCCTTCCCCCTCTACGATGCCGCGCGCTATGCGGAGAGCCCGACCGTCCGGTGCCTCGACGACGACGTGCGCGCGGCGATCGCCGAATCGGGCGTGCGCAATGCGCTGCTCACCTCGGTGGCGCCGACCGGCACGATTTCGCTGCTCGCGGGCAATGTCTCGTCCGGCATCGAGCCGGTGTTCAGCTATTCCTACACGCGCAACGTGCTCATGCCCGACGGCACGCGCCGCGCGGAGACCGTAGACGACCACGCCTACCTGCTCTATCGCCGGCTGAAGGGCGAGGCGGCGCAACTGCCCGACTACTTCGTCGATGCCCAGTCGCTCCGTCCGGCCGACCACCTCGCCGTCCAGGCGCAGGCGCAGGCCTTCGTCGACAGCTCCATCTCGAAGACCATCAACTGCCCGGAAGAGATGGCGTTCGACGACTTCAGGGAGGTCTACATGCAGGCCTTCGATCTCGGCTGCAAGGGATGCACGACCTACCGGCCCAATCCCGTGACGGGCGCGGTGTTGGAGACCGCGCGCGGCGAGGCGACGGGGGGCGAGGGCGGCGGTGTGGCCGAGGAGGTCGCCGGGCCGGCGGCGAGAACGGCCGAGATCGTGCCGCTCGCCCGGCAGAGCGAGCTGCCGCTCGAGTCGCCGCCGGCGCGGCCCGAGGATGCCTACGAAGCCGGCGCCGTGATCCACATGACCCAGCCGCTGGAGCGGCCGGAGGCGCTGCAGGGCAGCACCTACAAGATCCGCTGGCCGGAGAGCGACCACGCCATCTACATCACCATCAACGACGTCGTCCGCGACGGGCGGCGGCAGCCCTTCGAGATCTTCATCAACTCGAAGAACACCGAGCACTATGCCTGGACGGTGGCGCTGACGCGGATGATCAGCGCCGTCTTTCGCCGGGGCGGCGACGTGTCGTTCATCGTCGACGAGCTCAAGGCGGTGTTCGACCCGCGCGGCGGCCAGTGGATGGGCGGCCACTACGTGCCCTCCATCCTCGCCGCCATCGGCAGCGTGATCGAGCGGCATCTCGTCAGCATTGGCGCGCTCGCGCCGCCCGAGGCCGGGGCCGCCCTGCCGGCCCCGGAGGCGGCTGACGGCGAGGGCGTGCAGGGGGCGCCGCCGCGGC
Organism: Alphaproteobacteria bacterium; assembly: GCA_011523425.1. GTDB lineage: Bacteria > Pseudomonadota > Alphaproteobacteria > UBA828 > UBA828 > WTGU01. The sequence goes on along the minus strand of WTGU01000043.1, from coordinate 3,596 downwards.
TCTGCGTGCGCTGCGGACAGCCCGGCCTGCTGCACCGCGAGGGCTGCGACCTGTGCCCCTCCTGCGGCTACTCGAAGTGCGCATGACGCCGGAGCGCGGCGACCACGGGGACGGAGGGCTGCGGCTCGGCGGTTGAACCCGCCGCTTCGGCTCATTACCGTTCGCCGGACCGAGACCTTCCACGGGAGGAGGGATGCGGCTCGTTCTCCTCGCTGCCGGTGTCGCGGGCGCGATCGCGGTCGCCGCGGCAGGCTACACCGGCTACTGGTTCATCGCCGCGGGCGAGATCGGGGAGCGGTTCGACGCCTGGGCCGACAAGCAGCGGGCGCAGGGACTGGAGATCGAACGGCAGGGGATCGAGGTAAGCGGCTTCCCCACCCGCTTCGAGATCACCCTGCGCGAGCCGCGCGTTCACGACACGCGGAACGGATGGCGCTGGGCGACGGAGTCGCTCAGGGCCGAGGCCAGCGCGTGGGACTTCAGCGAGGTCACCGTCCACCCCGACCGGCGCAACGCGGTTCAGGTCCTGCTCGAGGACGGCGAGTGGCGCGATATCGATGCGCGGATCGACGACTCGCTGCTCGTCGTCATGCTGGACGGGGACAGGCGCTTCCGGGAGGTCACGCTCGATCTGCACGGGCTCGAAGTGGAGGGCGTGTGGCCGGGCGAGACTGCTCTCGTCGGCAGCCTGCGCGCCAACGGAGTCGCCATGGATGACGGTGGCGAGGAGATACTGAAGACGTCCATCGCCCTGCGTGACGCCGTGCTCCCGAGCGGCCTTGCGGAAGGGCTCGGCGAGAGCCTCGACTTTCTCGATATCGATGCGAGCGTTGTCGGATCGATCCCGAGCGAGCGCGGCACCAGCGAGGCGGTCGCCGCCTGGCGCGACGCCGGCGGCACCCTGGAGCTGACCGGCTTCCGCATCCGTTGGGGGCCGCTCGGGATCGAATCGAGCGGGACCATCGCGCTCGATGCGGCGATGCGTCCGATCGCCGCGATGACCGCCGACATCATCGGCTATGGCGATGTCATCGACGCGCTCATCATGAGCAACCTGATCCCCCTCGGCGACGGCTTCATCGCCAAGGTGGCGTTCAACATGCTGGCTGAGAAGCCCGAGGACGGCGGCCCTCCGGTCTTGCGCGCGGTGCCGGTCACCGCGCAGGACGGCGTCCTCTCGGTCGCGACGATCAAGGTCGCCGAACTGCCGCCGGTGCTCGCGGAGTAGGGTGGCGCCGGTGGGCGGAGGCGATGCCGCTAGGGCTTCGCCAGGACACCGCCGTCGACGATCAGCTCGGTTCCGGTGATGAAGGAGGCCGCGTCCGAGAGCAGGAAGAGGGTGGCGTTCGCCATGTCGCGGACGGTGCCGACGCGCCCGAGCGGCACCGCCGCCGCCGTCGCCTCCTTGAGCGCAGGCGTGTCGCGCCAGCGCTGCTGCATCGGCGACTGCGTGGGGCCCGGCAGAATGGTGTTGGAGCGGATGCCGTCGCCCGCGAACTGGATCGCGATCGATTTCGACATGGCGATCAGGCCGGCCTTGGAGGCCTGGTAGGCGTCCTGGGGCGCATCGTCGCCGCGCACGCACTGGATGGTCGAGATGTGCACCATGGCGCCGCCGCCGCTCTTTCTCATCAGCGGCACGGCGTGGCGGGCGCAGAGAGCTGCGCCCTTGAGGTTGATCGCGAGCACGTCGTCCCAGACGTCGAGGTCGATATCGACCAGCGAGCGGTCGCGGCCGAACCAGAGGACACCCGCCGCGTTCACCAGATAGTCGAGCCGGCCGGCCTCGGCGTGGCACGCGGCGAGCGCCCGGGCGATATCGGGCGCGGAGCGGAGGTCCGCCTGCACGTAGCGGGCGCCGGCCGGCAGATCGTCCGGCGCGGGCTTCACGTCGAGGAGGGTGGCTCGCGCGCCCGAATCGATCAGGTCGCGCGCGATCTGCAGTCCCATGCCGCCGCCCGCGCCGGTGACGAAGGCGTTGCGGCCGCTGAAATCGACGTGCATCCGGGTCATCGGCTCCTCCTGTCGCCTGACGACGCTTTAGCCTCTATGCCGGCGCGCCTGCAAGCTGTCGCCCGGGCCGGCGCTGTGGCACGCTTCGGCCGGAACCGCCCGCGGGGCGGACCGGGAAAGCGGACCGGGGACACGTGGAGAGGCTCGATCGCAGGCTGAGCGTCGCGCCGATGATGGCGCGGACCGACCGGCACTGCCGCTACTTCCTGCGGCAGATCACCGCGCGCACGCTCCTCTACAGCGAGATGGTGACGGCGGACGCCGTAGTGCACGGCGACCGCACCCGGCTGCTCGCCTTCGACGAGGCGGAGCATCCTCTCGGCCTCCAGCTCGGCGGCGCGGAGCCGGACGCGCTGGCCCGGGCGGCGGAAATCGGCCAGGCCTTCGGCTATGACGAGATCAATCTCAATATCGGCTGCCCGAGCCCGCGGGTGCGCGCCGGCCGCTTCGGCGCGGCCCTCATGGAGACGCCCGATCTGGTGGCAGACTGCGCGCGGGCGATGATCCGCGCGGTCGGCGTGCCTGTCACGGTCAAGTGCCGCATAGGGATTGACGGGCGGGGCGCCTACGAGGACCTCAGGTCCTTCGTCGAGACGGTCGCCGCCGCCGGCGTGCGGAGCTTCGCCGTGCACGCGCGGATCGCCGTGCTCGACGGGCTCAGCCCGGCCGAGAACCGGGAGGTGCCGCCGCTTCGCTACGACGCGGTCTACCGGCTGAAGCAGGAGCTGCCGGCGCTCGAGGTGGTCATCAACGGCGGCGTCCGCAGCCTCGACGAGGCTGACGCGCATCTCGACCGGGTGGACGGTGCCATGATCGGGCGCGCAGCCTACGCCGACCCCGCCATGCTGCGCGGCGTCGACCGGCGCTTCTTCGGGGCGCAGGCCGGGCCTCTGCCCAGCCGGCACGATGTCGCCCGCGCCATGCTCCCCTACGTGCGGGACAAGTGCGCGGACGGCGTGCCGCTCCACTGCATCGCCAGGCACATGCTGGGGCTGTTCGCAGGCCGGCCGGGCGGGCGCGCCTGGCGTCGCGCTCTCGGCGGCACCTCCCACCGCCCGGGCGCCGGGGCCGAGGTCATCGAGGAGGCGCTGACGCTGGTGCCGGAGCCGGAGCGGACCCCGGCCGACGCGCCGCCGTACCGAGCCGGAGGACGCGCCACGGGTCGCGAGCGCAGCAGCCTTCCGCCCGCGCCGGCGCGGGAATCCCCTTCCATCGGCCCGCCTGCCCGCTAAGATGACCCGCTCGCGGCCGTCAGGGCCGCGAATTCACGCAGGCGCGAGGGACGATGGCGAGAATCGGCGTCGATGTCGGGGGCACGTTCACCGACCTCATCCTGGAGACCGACGGCAGCGGCGCAGGCGGCAGCCGGGTCTTCGTGCACAAGGTGCCGAGCACGCCGGAGGACCAGTCGCGCGGCGTCATCCGCGGCGTCCTCGAGATCTGCGCCGACGCCGGCGTCGCACCGGGCGACATCGAGCAGATCGTCCACGGTACCACCATCGCGACCAACACGGTGATCGAGTACTCGGGCGCCGAGGTCGGCATGCTCACCACGCGGGGCTTCCGCGACATCCTGCACATGG
>WTGU01000137.1 GCA_011523425.1 Alphaproteobacteria bacterium | reverse complement strand
AGATATCGACCACAAGCGCGTGTCGGTCTCGGCTGTAACGAGTCCGGGCATGACGGTGTGGGGTAATGCACGGATACCCGGAACGAGTCCGGGCATGACGAGAGTGGGGCGGAAATGACGAGAGGAGGCGGGATCAGCCGTCCCGGTGGGTGCGCTCGTGGCGCTCGTGGCGCTCCTGCGCCTCGAGGCTGAGAGTCGCGATCGGGCGCGCCTCCAGGCGGCGCAGGCTGATCGGCTCCGCCGTCTCTTCGCAATAGCCGTAGGAGCCGTCCTCGATCCGCTGGAGCGCCGCCTCGATCTTGGAAATCAGCTTGCGGGCGCGGTCCCGCGTGCGGAGCTGGACTGAGCGCTCGGACTCGACGGCGGCGCGGTCCGCGAGGTCGGCCTCGTGGCCGGTATCGTGCCTCAGCTTCTCCAGCGTCGCGTCGGTCTCGTCGAGGATGTCCTGCCGCCATACCTCCAGCTTGCGCCGGAAGTACTCCCGCATCCGGGGCGACATGAACTGCTCCTTGCTGGTCGGCCTGTACTTGGCCGGGAGTCTGGTTCGCTTCTGCGTCACTGCCTTGCCGGCTTGGCTCCTAGAATCGGGCGCGGAGTATAGAAATGCGTCCACCGCTCGACAAGGTGTTCCGGGCACAGGAGCCCCGCTCCGGTATCGACCGGAAAGGGGCGATAAGTCTATTGCAGTGCAGTAGGTTAGGAGGGCTTGTGGAGATCGGCACGGAGCACCGGGATGCGCGGGAATGGCGGCGCGGCGGGCTCGCGGCTACCATGGCGGGGCCGCGGGCGCCGACCCGAGCGGCCGAGCGGAGAGACGGAGCGATGACCGAGGGCCTGGCACCCGGCGATTGGGTCAGGAACCCGCAGGCGCCCGAGTGGGGCCTCGGGCAGGTGCAGTCCGTGATCGGCGAGCGCGTCACGGCCAATTTCGAGAACGCGGGCAAGCGGCTCATCAACGCCGCGGTGGTGAGCCTGACCCGGGTCGAGCCGCCCGCGCCGCGGCGGGACGAGTGGTCCTGAGCGCGCCCGGCGCCGGCCGGGGCCTCGACCGTTGACCAACCAGCCGTAACCGGGCACAAGCACGCTTTCACGGTGACCGCCCCTTGCGGCGGCGCAACACTGGCGGAGACCGCACTTGGCGTTACCGGGCGGCAACCAGGCTCCCAGACATCCCGGCCGGGGGCGGCGCAAGGCGCGCTACACCGAGAAGGGCCGGCAGGCCTCGCCGCAGGCGCAGGAGGAGATCCGCGCCCTCCTCGGCGACGAGCCCATGCGCCGCGACCTGCTGATCGAGCACCTGCACCGGACCCAGGACCATTACGGCTGCCTCTCCGCCCGTCATCTCGCGGCGCTCGCGGCCGAGATGCGGCTCGCCATGGCGGAGGTCTACGAGGTCGCGACCTTCTACGCCCACTTCGACGTGGTGATGGAAGGCGAGAGCCCGCCGCCGCCGCTCACCGTCCGGGTCTGCGACAGCCTCACCTGCGAGTGCTTCGGCGCGCCCGCGCTGCTGGATGCGCTTCCCGACGCGGCGGGAGAGGGCGTGCGCGTGGTGCGCGCGCCCTGCATGGGCCGCTGCGAGGAGGCGCCGGTCGCCGAGGTCGGCCACCGCCACGTGACGCACGCGAGCGTGGACCGCATCCTCGCCTGTATCGAGGGCGCGGATCATTCGCCGGCGATCCCGCCCTACATCGACTTCGACGCCTATCGCGCGGACGGCGGCTACCGCGTCCTCGAGGAGTGCCTGGCCGGCGAGAGGGACGTGGGCGACGTGATCGCCGCGCTGGAGCAGAGCGGCCTCAAGGGCAAGGGCGGCGCGGGCTTCCCCACCGGGCGCAAGTGGCGCTTCGTCCGCGCCGAGGCGGGCCCGCGGCTGATGGCGGTGAACGCCGACGAGGGCGAGCCCGGCACCATCAAGGACCGGGTCTACATGGAGCAGGACCCGCACCGCTTCCTCGAAGGCACGCTCATCGCCGGCTGGGCGGTGGAGGCCGCCGAGTGCTACGTCTACCTCCGCGACGAGTATCCCGGCATCCGCGAGGTGCTGCTGCGAGAGATCGCGAAGCTCGACGCTGCGGGACTCACGGCCGGCACCAGGCTCATCCTCCGCCGGGGCGCGGGCGCCTACATCTGTGGCGAGGAATCGGCGATGCTCGAGAGCATCGAGGGCAAGCGGGGCGAGCCCAGGCACAAGCCCCCCTTCCCCTCCCA
>WTGU01000046.1 GCA_011523425.1 Alphaproteobacteria bacterium | reverse complement strand
AGCGACCCCCGCCGTGTGAAGACGGTGCTCTCCCGCTGAGCTAAGCGCCCGCCCGACAGGTGCCTAGAGAAACCAACCGCGCCCGCCCCTGTCAAGCGGCCGGATGCCGCGAGCATGGCGTTGCCGGCGCGGCTCATCTAGCATCCGAGCCGGGCCGTCCGGCGGGTGCGGCCCGAGCGAGAGGGAGAGCGGCGGTGAACGAGGTCGAATCGGGTCGCGTGCATGTGGCTGCGTTCGAGGAAGTGCCGCAGATCGACATCGCGCCGCTCCTTCGCGGAAGCACGGAGGCCCGGCGCCGCGTGGGCAACGCGGTGCACGATGCCTGCCGCGACGTGGGCTTCTTCTACGTCCGCAACCACCGCATCGCGCAGGCCACCGTCGACGACCTGTTCCGCGAGACGGCGCGCTTCTACGCCCAGCCGGAAGACGCAAAGCGCGAGATCCACGCCAGCAAGTCCCGGTTTTTCCGCGGCTATTCCGGGCTCTACGAGGAGCGGCACGACGCCACCACGGACTATTACGAGCCCCACGAGGTGATCGACTTCGGCCGCGAGAACGCGCCCGACGATCCGCCGGAATGCGCGGGCAGCCTCCTCTACGGCCCCAACCTCTGGCCGTCCTGCACGCCGGGGCTGCGCGCGGCCGTCGAGGCCTACTACGCGGCGATGCTGGAGGTCTCGAATGCGCTGCTCCGCGCCTTCGCGCTGGCCCTCGCCCTCCCGGAAGACTACTTCCTCGACAAGTTCGACCGCGCCGCCGGCGCGCTCAGGCTCCTGCACTATCCGCCCCAGCCCGCCGGGGAGACACGGCTCGGTCTGGGCGCGCACACCGACTACGAGATGTTCACGATCCTGGCGCAGGACGCCAATCCCGGCCTTCAGGTCCTGAACGGCGCAGGCGAGTGGATCGACATTCCGCCCGCCGCCGGCACCTTCGTCGTCAATATCGGCGACCTCATGGCCCGCTGGACCAACGACCGCTTCACCTCGAACGTCCACCGCGCCGCGAACCGGACAGGGCGGCACCGCTACTCCGTCCCCTTCTTCATGGGCGCGAACGTCAATACCGAGATCCGCTGCCTCAAGAGCTGCACCGGCCCCGACGATCCGCCCAGATACCCGCCGGTGCTGGCCGGCGCGCATATCGAGGCCCGTCTCGTCGAGCTGCAGCACGCCCTGATGGAGGCCAAGCGCGCGAGCTGAGGGCGCCGGGCGCCGCACGGGCTCGACATCGGTGCCGGGCGATCACTAAGGTAGCGGGGAGCACGACGCTCCGAAGCGCCGGAGGCCGACCATGGCCGATGCCACCGCCGTGACCCGCGACGAGCGCGGCAACTGGAGGCCCGACTACCTCAAGGAGATGCCGGCGCCGTGGCTGTGGCCGCCCCGCCCCCTCGGCATCCTGCGCTGGTTCTTCGGCTGGCCGGGCTACCTGTGGCCGTGGTACGCGATCTATCTCGGGGTCGCCGTGCTGGCATGGTACTTCCTGACGCCGCCGCTCGCCGAGATGGCGACCTTCGAGGCGTGGTGGATCGCGCTCATCTTCGCCCGAAACCTGGGGCTCGCGATCTTCTTCTTCGGCGGCATGCACCTCTACCTCTACGTGTTCAAGGCGCAGGGGACGGACTACCGCTATTCGTCGCGGATCGAGCAGCCCAGGGGCAGGTCACGGCTCTTCGGCAGCCAGGTTCGCGAGAACGTCTTCTGGTCGCTGGCGAGCGGCGTGACGATCTGGACCGCCTACGAGGCTGTGACCTGGTGGCTCTACGCCAACGAGATCATCCCCTATCTCGACTTTGCGGAGAATCCGGCCTGGTTCGTCATCCTCATGGCGCTGATTCCGCTGTTTCGCGACGTCCACTTCTATCTCACCCACCGCCTGCTGCACTGGAAGCCGCTCTATCGCCTCGCCCATTACCTGCACCATCGCAACATCAACATCGGGCCGTGGTCGGGTCTCTCGATGCACCCGATCGAGCACCTGATCTACTTCTCGGGCGTCGTGGTGCACTGGGTGATCGCCTCGCACCCGCTGCATGCCATGTTCCATCTCGTCCACATGGGGCTGTCGCCGGCGGGCGGGCACTCGGGCTACGACCGCTTCGGTACCGAGGGCGGGCGCAGCCTCTCCATCGGCCTCTACATGCACTACCTCCACCACCAGTATTTCGAGTGCAACTACGGCAGCGACGAGATGCCGATCATCGACAAGCTGATGGGCACCTATCACGACGGCTCGGACGAGGCGCACGAGAGGATGAAGCGCCGGTTGCGGGAGCGGCAGTGGGCGAGGTCGGCGGCATCGACCTGACGGGCGACGGGCGGCGCATTGACACGGCCGGTTGCCACGGTCTCAAATGATCGAAGCACCATGCGGGCGGCGACGGCCGGGCATGGGGGAGAGGAAAGGCCATTGCCGGGATGTCGGCGAGGCGGTCGCGCGGCGACCGCCCCTGATTCGCCGCTCCCGCAGACGGGCCGCTCCCGGTCAGGAGTTTATGGCAAGGAGGCTTCCATGAAAGACAGCGACAAGGCGAAGAACACCGAACCTACCGGCCTCAGGGTCAACCGGCGGACCCTGCTGAAGGGTGGCGCTGCGGCGGCGGGTGCAGCGGCTGCGGGCTCGCTCACCATCTTTTCGCGCACGGCGCGGGCTGCCGACACACTGCGGGTGCTGACATGGCCCGGCTACGAGGAGAAGGGCGTCATCCAGGAGTTCGAGGACACGCACGGCGTCAACGTCGAGTTCAAGATCTATATCGGCGGCGAGCAGATGCTCCAATTCTTCAACCAGACGCCGCGCGGCACCTACGACAACGTCCTGGTGGACGCCGAGTACATCCGCAAGCTCGCCGCCATCGACGCGATCGAGCCCTACAACCCCGGCGAGATCAGCGAGCTCGCCAACTACCACCCGAAATTCAACGACATGCACCAGGTGCAGGCCGGCGACGGGATGGTCTGGGGCACGCCGACGCGCTTCAGCTTCTACGCCATCTCCTACATCACGGATCACATGTCCAAGGAGGAGAGCGGCGACTGGAACTCGCTCTTCCTGCCCAAGTTCGAGGGCAAGATCGGCATCTTCGACTGGTACCTGCCGAACATGGGCAATGCCAGCCTCGCGGTCCATCCCAACAAGGAGAACCCCTACGACCTGACCGACGAGCAGCTCGGCGCCGTCCGCGACTGGCTGCTCAAGCTCCGGCCCCAGGTCAACATGTTCGGCTCCAGCGCCCAGCCCATCGTGCAGGCGATGATCAACGGCGATGTCGCCGCCGCCATGCTCGGCGACCTCGAAATCGACCTGAAGCTCGCCGGCCACGACAACGTGGAGTCGACGATCCCGGTGCAGGGCGGCATCCGCTGGCAGGAAGTGGCCACGGTCTGCAAGCAGAGCGAGAACAAGGAGCTCGCGCTGGAGTGGATCAAGTACATGAGCCAGGCCCATGTCCAGGCCAAGCTCGCCTACACCAAGGCGTTCAAGGCACGCGGTCCCAATCTCAAGATCGCCGACTACTGGACCGAGGAGCAGAACCAGCTGCTCGGCTACTACCCGGATCCCGACAACCCCAGCCAGATGTGGGTGGAGACGCTGATCGACCGCAGCATCGGCCGCGACTTGCCGGTGCAGCAGGACGAGAAGGCCTGGATCGACATCTTCAACGAGTTCAAGACGGGTTAGCCGCGGCCCGGCAGGCAGCGAGGTGGCGGTGCCGCGGCGTGTCGGGGCGCCGCCCCCTCCTCTCTTCGTTTCACGCCTGATTTTCGCAAGCCTGGCCGACGATGGTGCATGAGAGCGAGAGCGCGCTAGGGGGAGGCACGGTCGCCGACCTGGAGGTGCGCGGAATCGCCAAGCGCTTCGGCCCGGTGGTCGCCATCGAGCGGGTCGACATCGACGTCCAGCGCGGCGAGTTCGTCGCCGTCATGGGGCCGAGCGGCTGCGGCAAGACGACGCTGCTCCGGATCATCGCCGGGCTCGAGCGAGCGGACGAAGGCACGCTGCTGCTGCGCGGGGACGACATCAGCGACGTGCCGGTGCACAAGCGCAGCACCCGGCTGATCTGGCAGGACTACTCGCTCTTCCCCTTCCTCAACGTCCGCAAGAACATCGAGTTCGGGCTGACGCTCAAGCGCCACGACAAGAAGGCGGTGCGCAGCAAGGTGGAGGCCGTGGCGGAGCAGGTTCACCTGGGCCATCTGCTCTCGCGCCGCATCGGCCAACTCAGCGGCGGCGAGAAGCAGCGGGTCGCCATCGCCCGGGCTCTCGTTACCGAGCCGGAGATCCTGCTCCTCGACGAGCCGCTCAGCTCGCTCGACGCACACCTCAGGATCAAGGTGCAGAGCGAGCTCACGGTGCTCCAGAGGGAGCTCGGCATCTCCTTCATCTACGTCACCCACAACCAGAGCGAGGCGTTCGCGATGGCGGACAGGGTGGTGGTGATGAACAAGGGGGTGGTGGAGCAGGTCGGCCGACCGGCGCAGATCTACAACCGACCGGCCAGCCACTTCGTCGCCGAGTTCGTGGGCGCCAACAATATCTTCGAGGGCCGGGTCGCGGAGACGGCGGAGGGAACGGTCGTCGTCGACTGCAGCCACGGCGCTGTCCGCATTGCCGGGCACCGCAACGAGATCGAAAGAGGTGCCGCGGTCGAGCTCGTGGTGCAGGCGGACAAGCTGCGCCGGCGCCATGACGGCGAGGACGGCCAGAACACGATCCGGGCGGTGCTGAAGGGCCGCGAGTTCACCGGCTCGCAGGTGATCTACTACCTGGAGACCGCCCAGGGCGTCGAGGTCAAGATGGTCCTGCAGGAACCCTTCACCGAGGGCGAGGGGACCGAGATCAATACCGAGATGGAGCTCTGCTGGGCGCCGGAGGACACCGTCATCCTCGGGCACCGGGACGCCGGCCTGCCGTGAGAACGGCGCGCTCAACGCCCGGCTGAAGACGGGGAACCCGTGACCGACGACAGCGTCATCCCCCCTTCAAACAGGAGCCTGCTCAAGCCTGCCTTCCTGGCGCCGCCGATCGGCTACTACCTGATCTTCTTCATCGCGCCGCTGGCGTTCCTGATCGTGCTCGGCTTCTGGATCGTCCGCGACTATCAGATCGTCGCCGAGTTCTCGGTCGGCAACTACGTCGACATCTTCTCCCAGTTCTTCAGCCGCTCGCGTTTCGGCTGGGCGCTGATCCAGTCGATCTACGTCGCGGTGACCACCAGCGTCTTCGCCGTGATCTTCTGCTACCTGCTGGCGATGGGGATCGTCTTCTGCGTGCCCGAGCGCTACCAGCGGCTCTTCCTCGTGCTGGCGATCCTGCCCTTCTGGAGCAGCTACATCCTCAGGCTCTTCGCCTGGCAGCTGATCCTGGCGCAGAAGGGGGTGCTCAACTACGTCCTCGGCGAGCTCGGCCTCGACGATCCGCTGATCATCACGAACACGCAGATCGGCACGCGCATCGGCCTCATCCACTATCTCTCGCCGATCCTGATCATCATCCTCTACGTCACGCTCATCAACGTGAACCGGAACCTGATCGAGGCGGCGCGCGAGCTGGGCGCCACGCGCCTGCAGGCGTTCTGGCGGGTCATCGTGCCGCTCAGCCGGCTCGGTCTGGTCTTCGCCTTCGGCTTCGGCGTGATCGTGAGCTTCGGGGACGTGCTGTCGGGGCTTCTGGTCGGCGGCGGGGTCGGCCAGTCCTGGCTCGGCTCCTACCCGCTCTACTCCAACATGGTCATGGCCGACTACAACAGCTACACCAACCTGCCCCGCACCGCCGCAATGGCGACGATCATGGTGGTCATCATGGTGGTGATGCTGGTGGTGGCCTACCGCATGGCCGACCGGGCCAGACAGCGGCAGGGCTGACCATGGGCCGGGTCAACGTCTATCTGCGCGAGAACGGCTATCGCATCGCGGGCAGGGTCTATCTCTTCCTCGGCTTCATCTTCCTGCTGCTGCCGATCGCCTTCCTGGTCCTCTTCTCGTTCCAGGAGAACGTCTACTCCTCGCTGCCGCTGCAGGGCTGGTCGCTCAAGTGGTACGACAAGCTGATAGACGACGGGGTCCTCTTCGACGCGCTGCTGAACAGCCTCTACGTCTCGCCGGTCGCGGCGACGTGCGCCTCGATCATCGGCTTCCTCGCGGCTTACGCGCTCAACCGCTTCGTCTTTCCCGGCCGCATCCTGACGGCGACGATCCTGATCCTGCCGATCCTGATCCCGCCGCTGATTCTGGGCGTCTCGATGCTGGGCCTGCTCTCCCGCCTCGGCCTGCACGGCGAGCTTTACAGCATCATCCTCGCGCACACGCTGCTGCTGACAGCGCCCGCCATGGCGATCATCCAGCTCCGGCTCGCGCAGATGCCGCCGACGCTGGAGGAGGCCGCCTGGGACCTCGGCGCGAGCGAGCTGCAGACGGTGTGGCGCGTCGTGCTGCCCTGGGCGCTGCCGGGCATCGTCGGCGGCTGGCTGCTGGCGTTCACCTTCTCGTTCGACGAGTTCATCATCGCCTGGTTCGTCTCGGGCTTCGACCAGACGCTGCCGGTCGCCGTCTACAGCGTGATGATCGCCTCGCACGATACCTCGCTCAACGCGATCGGAACGATCGTCTTCGGCTTGCTGCTGCTGACCCTGCTCGGCGCCGAGCTGCTCATCATCCCGCTCTTCATGCGGCGCCGCGCGAGGTGACGGCACGCCACGACTCACGGAAGGAAACCGCGATGGACAAGACGGACTACATGAAGCGGGCGATCGACCTCGCGCGCGAGAAGATGCTCGAGGGCACCGGCTACTGGCCCTACGGCTGCCTCATCGTCAGGGACGGCGAGGTGGTGGGCGAGGGGTGCAACGACATGGGCTTCTCCCTCGACCCGACCGGCCATGGCGAGATCGTGGCGATCCGCGACGCCTGCAAGCGGCTCGGCACGATGGACCTCACGGGCTGCGAGCTCTACACGAGCTGCGAGCCCTGCTCGCTCTGCTCCAGCGCGATCTGGCTCACCAATATCGCCAAGGTCTATTACGGCGCTTCGCTGGAGGACTGCCGCGGACACGGCTCGGATTTCGAGCCGCTGCGGATCGACGTCGGCAAGCCCATTCACGAGCGGACCACGCCGGCCGAGCGCGTGCTCGGCGCGGAGGGGAGCGCTCTGCTCGCGGAGTGGGCCGCGCTCATCGAGAAGACCCCCGCCATGCAGGAGGAGCGCAGCCGCCACGCTCCCATCGGCGAGCGCTGAGCGTGTCCGCTTTACACGGACACGCTCCAGCCTCTTTGTCGCTCACGGCGGCCGGCCTGCGGCCGGCGCCTGCGCGGGCGCGCCGCATAAGCGGCGGGCCGCAGTCGCGGCCTGTCGCGCGTCCGTCAAAGTCGGACGCGCTCTAGCGAAATTCTCATCACGATCGCGGCCCGTGATCGGGCGGCCGGAGGGCGACCATGAGCCTCGCACCCCTGCGCAACCTGACCGACATCGGCCTCTTCGTCGCCGACCTGGAGCGCGCGATGGCCTTCTACGGCGAGACGCTCGGCTTCGAGCTCAAGCGCCACGACTTCGGCTTCGCCGAGTTCCACACCAGCGGCGTGGGGCTCGCGCTCTGGGAGGTCTCCAACGTGACCGAGGCGCTCGCGCTCGCAGAGACGCCCCGCCAGGGCCTGAGCGCGATGGTCGCGGTCCGCGTCGAGACGGCGGACGCCGTCGATGCGCTTCACGACGAGCTGGCGAGCAAGGGCGTGCGCATCGTCCAGCCGCCGACCACGCATCCATGGAATGCGCGCACCACCTACTTCAGCGATCCGGACGACAACCTCTGGGAGATCTATGCCTGGGTGGGCGCCCCGCGAACGATCTGAGCCGGGGACGTGAAGGGCGCTGGCGCCCGGCTCTCGGCCGCCCGAGGCCCGCTTACTTCCGCCAGGTGCAGTCCGAGATCATGGAGACCCAGCCGTCTGGCAGGTAGTCGACGCCGTAGGTACAGCTCCCGCCGACGCCCTCGTAGACGCCGGTGCCGCCAAGGATCTCCAGGGTGCCCGGGCCGCCACCACCGGCCTCGATGTCGCCCTCGCTCCGCTTCGACAGCGTGTACCACGTGTCGCCCGACAGAGCGGTCATCTCGCAGGGCGCTTCCAGGTCGAGGGCGGCGTCGGAGCGCGTGATGTAGACGACGCAGGTCACGCGCTCATGCGTTCCTGCGACGAACGGCTCGCCGCTGCTCTCGAGGATGGAGACGACGCCTTCCAGCGTGCCGCCGGTGGCGCTGCCGCTGCCATAGTCGATGGTCGTGTAGTCCTGAACGTAGGTCCGGATGAACCGGACGGTGCCGCTCTCCTCGGCAGCGGCGCCATGGGCCGCACACGTGATTCCTGCCGCGGCGGCGAGCGCCACCGTGATCTTCCCAACTGAATTCATGCCTCTCCCCGTTCCTTCGGACGAGCCGCGCCCTCAGCCGTCGTCGGCGTCCTTCCGGCCGCGGCCGCTGAGGGCGTCGAGCTGCTGCTGCATCTTGTCGAGCCTGTCCATGACGGCGCCGACATCGGCCGCCCCGTCGCCGCCGGTGTCACCGTCCGTGTCGCCGCCCGCATCGCTGCCCGAGGCGGCATTCGGCGCCGCGCCCGCCTGCCCGGCCGGGACGCCCGAGAACATCTCCATGGTGCGCTTCATCAACTGGACGTTGCGCTCGGTCATGGCCTCGAGGTCCTCGACCGGCAGCATGCCGCCGAACGCATCGTTCATCCGCGCGCGGATATCGCCCTGGTTGCGCGCGAACGTCTCCATGGTGAGCTCGAGATAGCGCGGAACGAACGCCTGGACGTTGTCGCCGTAGAGCTGGATCAACTGCCGCAGAAAGCTGAGGGGCAGCATGTTCTGCCCCTTGGCCTCCTGCTCGACGATGATCTGGGTCAGCACCTGGCGGGTGATGTCGTCGCCGGACTTCGCGTCCACCACGACGAAGTCGTCGCCGTTCCTCACCATGTCGCAGAGCGTATCGAGGGTCACGTAGCTGCTGGTGGCGGTGTTGTAGAGCCGCCGGTTGGCGTACTTCTTGATGGTGACGGTATCCGCCGAGGCCTGACCGGCCCCGTCGCTCTCGACCATCTCGCCCGCCCCCGTCCGGGCTACCCTATTCGGCGGCTTCCGGCAGCGGGGCATCGGTGCCGTAGCGGGCGATCCACGACGATTCGTAGCCGTAGTCCCGCGCCGCCGCCTCCGCGCTGACATAGCCTTCGAGCACGTCCTCCACCACGGCGCGGGGATCGCGCTCGCGCGGCTCGCCGTAGCCGCCGCCTCCCGGCGCCTTGACCGAGACCCGCTCGCCGGGGCGGATCGGGACGTTCGAGTACTTGCTGGTGGAAATCTTGCCGAAAGCCTCGCCCACCGTCGTCCAGCGGTTGGCGCCCTCCTTCTGGTAGAGCGTCGCGCCCGGAATGCCGGAGCCGCCGCCGTTGAGCCCCCAGGCGACCTTCTTGTGCTTGTTGGTCATCTGGCTGATCATCACGTCGCCGGTGCAGAGCATGGTCTTGGAGATGCTCAGGCCGCCCCGGTGAGCGCCGGCGCCGGCCGAATCCTGGCGCAGCGCATATTCCTCGACGATCCACGGAAAGCGCGTCTCGAACACCTCGGTCGGCGTATTGGCGCAATTGCCGTTGATCGAATCGGTGGCGTCGTTGCCGTCGGCGAAGCTGCGCCCGCCGTAGCCGACATAGGAGAAGTCGAACGCGCCGATGGGCTCGTCGTTGCGCGCATCGTAGCCGCCGAAGACGAAGCAGCCGTGGGTGGTGCCTTCGGAGGCCATGACGCGGTCGGGCGCCGCCGGCGCCATCGCGCCCAGGATGATGGCGACGATGAGGGGATGGGTCTCGGTGTTGCCGCCCACCTCGGAGCCCGGATAGTCCACGTTCATCAGAGTGCCGGCCGGCGCGATCACCCGGATCGGGCGGAAGCAGCCCGAGTTCTTCGGGATCGTCTGGTCGGTCAGGTGCAGCATGGCGTTGTAGGAGGCCGACCAGGCGACGCCGAGGGTGGCGTTGATCGGGCCGAGCGCCTGGGGCGAGGAGCCGGTGTAGTCGATCACCACCTCGTCGCCCTGGACATGGACGGCGCAGCGGATGGTGAACTCCTTCTCCTCGATGCCGTCGTCCTCCATCCCGTCCTCGAAGCGATAGCAGCCGTCGGGGAAGGCCCCGATCTCGGCCCGCATGCGGGCTTCGGAGTAGTCCATGAGGTCGGTGACGGTGCGGCGGAAGGTCTCGCGGCCGTACTTGCCGATCAGCTCCTTCATCCGCGCCTCGCCGAGGTCGACGGCGGAGATCAGCGCGCGAATGTCGCCGTAGTTCTGGCGCGGGGTGCGGACGTTGGCGAGCATCAGCTTCCAGACCTCGACCACGTCCTCGCCGCGCTTCTTGATCTTGACCGGGGGCACGCGCAGGCCCTCGTGGAAGATCTCGGTGGCCTCGCCGGGGAAGCCGCCGGGCACCATGCCGCCGGTCTCGACGAAGTGCCCGATGGCGACGGCGAAGCCCATCAGCTCGCCATCGACGAAGATCGGCTTGAACATGGTGTGCTCGGGCGTGTGCAGGCCGCCGCGGTAGGGGTCGTTGTGCACGATCACGTCGCCCTCGTCGATCTCGTCGAGCGAGATCTCCTTCACCATGGAGCGCACGAGCAGCGGCACGCCGCCGATCTGCGCCGGGCAGAACTCGCCGACGGCGATCATCTCGCCTTCGGCGTTGGCGAGCGCGCAGGTGAAGTCCTCGGCTTCGGAAAAGATCGTCGAATAGGCGGTCTTCTGCACGTTGACGCCCATTTCGCGGCAGATCGCGACGATGGCGGATTCGATGATGTTCATCGTGACCATGTCCATGACGGCTTCCTTTCCTCCCGCGCGCGGACCCGAGCTGGGGGTCAGTTCTGGCGCGCGATCTCGCCGACCAGAATATTGCCGTAGCGGTCGATCCGCACCGGCTGGCCCGGGCGGATGACGGTGACCGAGGCGGGCTCCTCGATCAGCACGGGGCCTTCGAAGCGATGCCCGTGACGGAGCGCGGCCCGGTCGTGGACCGGAGTCTCCTCCCAGCCCTCCTCGAAGAGCACCCGCCGCGTCGCCGCCGGCACGGGCTCGCCGGCCGCCTCGCCGATCTCCGCAAGCGTGGGCTTGTCGGTCACCGAGACCGCGGTGACCTTGACCGAGGTCATCTCGATCTTCTCGCCCGGAATGTCGAAATTGAAGCGATCCCGGTGCGCCCGGTGGAAGGCCTCCCACAGCCCCGGCAGCGTACTCTCGTCGAAGCGATCGAAGGCGACGGGCACGTCGAGCTCGTGGTTCTGGCCGAGATAGCGCATCTCCAGCGAACGGTGGATCTCGATGTTTCTGGTGTAGCCCTGCTCTTCCAGCGCGGCGACGCCCTCGCCGATCAGGTCGGAGAGCACGCGGTTGGCATGGTCCTGGTCGAAGGCGGCGGACGTCATCTGCGCCGTCCGCTCCAGATCGACGCGGGCATCGGTCATCAGGAAGCCGAAGGCCGAGAACTGCCCCGGATGGTTGGGCACGATGCCGCTCGGGATATTGGCGTTGACCATGAGGTCGGCGACATGGACCGGGCCGGCGCCGCCGAAGGCCAGCAGGGTGAAGTCGCGCGGGTCGAGGCCGCGCTCGGTCAGCACCGAGCGCAGCGCGCCTATCATGTTGTTGTTGGCGATCTGCACCATGGCGAGCGCGGTCTCCTCGACCGGCTTGCCGATCGCATCCGCAACGCGGGAGATCGCCGCCGCCGCCGCACCCGCATCGAGCGCCATGGCGCCGCCGAGGAAGTTGGCCGGGTTGATGCGGCCGAGCGCGAGGTTGGCGTCGGTCGCCGTCGCCTGCGTGCCGCCGAGGCTGTAGCAGGCGGGGCCCGGATTGGCGCCGGCGCTCTCCGGGCCTACGCGCAGCATGCCGCCCTTGTCGATCCAGGCCAGCGAGCCGCCGCCCGCGCCCATGGTGCGGATGTCGATCATGGGAATCTGGATCGGCAGGCCGAACTCGATCTCGAAGCTGGTGGTGAAGCTCTCGTTGCCGCCGACCACGGTGGAGACGTCGGTCGACGTGCCGCCCATGTCGAGGGTAACGAGATGATCCACGCCGACGCTGCGGGCGATCTGCTTGGCGCCGACCACGCCGCCCGTGGGACCCGAGAGGGTCATCTGGATGGGGTGCCGGGAGGCTTCCTCGAGGGTCATCTCGCCGCCGTTGGACTTGATCGCGGCGACCTGGCGGGTGATGCCCTTCTCGTCCAGCCGCGCCCGCATGGTGCCCAGATGACGGCTCACGACGGGCTTGATGTAGGCGTCGGTGATGGTGGTCGACGAGCGCTCGAACTCCTTCCACTTGGGCAGCACCTCGTAGGAGATGCTGACCGGGAGCTCCGGGCATTCCTCCGCGAATATCGCCCGCGCCTCGCGCTCGTGGTCGGGCGTCACGAAGGAGAAGAGGAAGTTGATGGCGACCGCCTCGACCCCGCCTTGGGTCTTGATCGCGCGGGCGATGGCGCGGACGCGCTCGGCATCGAGCGCGCGGTAGACCTCGCCCCGCGCCAGAATCCGCTCGTCCACCTCGTAGCAGTGGCGCCGCTTCACCAGCGGCTTGGCCTTGATCCAGGTGATGTCGTAGTGGCTCTTGCGCTTGCCCCGCTGGATGAAGGGCACGTCGCGAAAGCCGGTGGTGGTGAGGTAGGCGACGGTAGCGCCCTTGCGCTCGAGGATCGCGTTGGTGGCGATGGTGGTGCCGAAGCGGATGTTGCCGATGGCGCCGGTATTGCCGGAGCGGTCGAGCCCGCCGACGATCCCCTCGATGGGATCGGCAGGGGTCGACAGCGTCTTCCAGACGTCGACCGCCTGGGTCTCGGGATCGTAGCGGACGAAGTCCGTGAAGGTGCCGCCCACGTCGATCCCGACCAGATCGCTCATGCTGCTCCGCCCTTCCGGCCGGCCGATCGAGTGAGGGTGACGTTCGCCGCCGCGCCCTCAGCCTGTCTCGTGAATGCCCTGCTTCGGCAGCGGGATGCGCGGCTGCTCGACGCCGTCGGCCCGCGCCGTGAACCACTGGACGCACCAGTCCGAGCAGAAGAGCTGGTCCTTGCCCTTGACGGCGGCGGCGATGCCCTCGTCGTAGATGAGCACCCCGCAATTGTCACACTTCACATAGCGCTCGATGTAATACCCGTTGTCCGAAAAGCGCATGCGTCTCCCCTCCGCGTCCGGCTCGTCGCGCCGGCCCTCGACAAGCCGCCGGAGTGTGGAGAGAAGGGGCGCATGAGTCAACGGCAGGGCGCGCGGGGCGACGGTCTCGTGCGGGCTTACTCCGCCGCCTCGTCGGCGCCCGGATCGTAGCCGTAGTCCCGCGCAGCCTCGGCCTCGGAGAGGTAGCCGCGGCCGATGTCGGCGGCGACGCGCGAGCGCGAACGCAGGCGGGGATCGCCCAGGCCGCCGCCGCCGGGGGTCCGCACCTGGACCGTGTCGCCGGGCGCCAGGTGATAGCCCTCGCCCTTGGAGAGATGCGGCGGCGCCTCGACCTCGTTGCCGCGGCGCACCTCGATGCGGTTGCAGGCGCCGGGCAGGCCGCCGGCGAGGCCGTGGGGGCCGGTGCGGCCGTGGTCCATCATGAAGGACGCCTTCGCCTCGCCCCTGAGCAGGCGCACGCGGTAGCTCACGCCGAACCCGCCCCGGTGCCGGCCGGCACCGCCGGAACCCTCGCGCAGCGCGTATTCCTCGAACAGGATGGGGTAGTGCTGCTCCAGGATCTCCGCCGGCTGGGTCTTGGAGATGCCGACCGACGAGCACCCGTTGGTGAGCCCGTCGCCCTCCCACCAGCCGCCGTAGCCGCCGCCGGAGAAGATGTACATGACGTAGCGGCGACCCTCGGCCGGGTCGTCGCCGCCGAGGCTGAAGTTGCCGCTGGTCCCGGCGGGAGCCGCGAACATGCGCTCCGGCATGGCCTCGCCGAGCGCGCCGAACACGGCCTCCATGATCCGCTGCGCGGTCTCGGCGGCGCAGCCCGAGACCGGCCGGGGGTACTCGGCATAGAGGAAGGTGCCGTGGGGCGGCGCGACGGCGATCGGACGGAAGCACCCGGCGTTGATCGGCACGTCGGGGAAGACGTGCTTGATCGCGCAATAGACCGAGGCCAGCGTGGTCGCCCAGACCGAGTTCACCGGCCCGCGGCAGGGCGGGCTGGAGCCGGCAAGATCGACGCTGAGGTCGCTGCCGTCGACGGTCACCCGGGCGCGCACTTCCAGCGCCTCGTCGTCGACGCCGTCGGAATCCATGTAGCTGGAGAAGGCGTACGCGCCATCGGGGATGGAGGCGATGTGGGCGCGCATGCGCCGCTCCGAGCGCTCCTTCAGCACCTCGATGGCGCGGTTGACCGTGGCCTCGCCGTGCCTGTCGAGAAGCTCGGCGAGCCGCCGCTCGCCCACGGACAGCGCGCCGATCTGGGCGCGGATATCGCCGATCCGCTCCTCCGGCACGCGGATGTTGGCGAGCACGATCTGCAGGATGTCGTCGTCGAGCACGCCGCGCCGGTGCAGCTTGACCGGCGGCAGGCGCAGGCCCTCCTGCTGGATCTCGGTCGCCTGCGAGGGGAAGCCGCCCGGCACCATGCCGCCGGTATCGGGCCAGTGGCCGGTGTTGGAGAGATAGGCCCAGAGCCGGCCGCGATAGAAGAAAGGCCGCACCATCTTCACATCCATCAGATGGGTGCCGCCGAAATAGGGGTCGTTGACCAGCACGATGTCGCCGGGCTCCAGGTCGTCGCGCGCCTCGATCACCGCCTGGGTGGTCGACTGCATGACGCCGAGGAAGATGGGCAAGCCGAGCTCTCCCTGGGCGATGATCTGGCCGGTGTCGGGCGCGTAGATGCCGTTCGAGCGGTCGTAGGCCTCCGAGATCACCGGCGAGAACGAAGTCCGCTGGTGCACCAGGTCCATCTCGCTCGCGACCTGCTGCAGGCCGCTCTCGATCACCGCGAGGGTGACCGGGTCGAGATCGCGCGCGCCGGCCTCTCCGGCCTCCTCTGCCGCCCGCGGCACGGTGAGCACGAGATTGCCGAGGGTATCGGCGCGGGCATGCGCGCCGGGCTCCACCAGGATCGTGGTGTCGAGCTGCTGGATGACGGCGGGGCCTTCGATCGCCGCATCCCCCGGCAGCGCCTCGCGCCGGTACACCGGAGTCTCCACCCAGGCGCCGTCGAAATAGACGGGCCGGGTCTCGACCAGCGCCGCCTCGAGCGACGCAGCCCCCTCCTCCTCCGGCGCGAGCGTGAGCTCGAGCGGCGGGCGGATCCCGCGCACCGTCGTCCGCAGGTTGACGAGGACGGGCTGCATCTCCGGCAGCACGATGTCGAAGCGCTCGCGGTAGAGCGCCGCGAAGGCATCGCGCACGGCAGCGGCGGAAAACCCCGCCTCGTCGACCGGCACGCGGAAGACGTGGCTCTGGCCGCGATAGAAGAGGTCCGCTTCGTGCTCGATCTCCACCGCGGCGACCGTGACCCCCTCCTCGGCCAGCAGCACCCGCCCGTCGGCCTCCTGCTCCGCCAGGATTCGGTCGGCTGCCGCCGCGTCCACCTCCTCCAGCGGCTGGTGCAGGGTGCGCACGAAGTCGTGGCGTACGTCGGCGAGCACGCAGCCGAGCGCAGAGGTGATGCCCGGAAAGCGCGGCACCAGCACGTGGGGCACGCCGAGCTCGGCCGCGATGGCGGCGGCATGCATGGGCCCCGCGCCACCGAACGCGAAGAGGGCGAAATCGCGCGGGTCGTGCCCCTTGTCCACGGAGACCAGCCGCGCCGCACCCGCCATCTGGTGGTCCACCACGTCGACGATCGCAGCCGCGGCCTCCGCCTCGTCGAGGCCCAGGGGCTCGCCGATCTTCTCGCGGACGATCCGACGCACCTCGTCGATATCGGGCGCACGGTCCAGCCCGCCGATGGCGCGGGCGTCGATGCGGCCGAGCAGCAGGTTGGCGTCGGTCACGGTCGGCGCGCGTCCGCCCCTGCCGTAGCAGATCGGCCCCGGCGCCGCGCCGGCGCTCTCGGGACCCACCCGCAGGATGCCGCCGGCGTCCACCCGGGCGATGCTGCCGCCGCCGGCGCCGATGGTCTGGATGTCCACCATGGGCACGCGGAGCGGCATGCCGTAGGCGATGTCCTTCTCCGTCGTGGTGGCCGGCACCCCGCCCCGCACGATGGCGATGTCGAAGCTGGTGCCGCCCATGTCGCAACTGATGAGGTTGGGGAAGCCGGCGGCGGCACCGAGCCGGGCCGCGGCGATCACGCCGGCGGCCGGCCCCGACATGACCGTCTGCACCGCCTTCTCGCCGGCGATTCCGGCGGTCATCATGCCCCCGTTTCCCTGCATCACCAGGAGCTGAGCCTCGCCGGCCTCGGCCTCGAGCCGGGCCGCAATGCGTTCGAGATAGCGGGTCATGATGGGCTGGATGTAGCCGTTGAGCGCAGCGGTGCTGCCGCGCTCGAACTCGCGCACCTCGCGCAGGATATCGGAGCCCAGCGTGATGTGGACGCCGGGCCAGGCCTCGCGGGCGATGGCCCGCGCCTGCCGCTCGTGGTCGGGATTGAGGTAGGCGTGGATGAAGTGGATGACCAGCGCCTCGGCGCCGCTCGCCCGCGCCGCCCGGGCGGCGTCCCGCACGCCGTCCTCGTCGAGCGGGGTCACCACCCCTCCCGACGCGTCGATCCGCTCCGCCACCTCGAAGCGGCGCTCGCGCGGCACGATCGGCTCGAAGTGGCCCACCATGCCCCACGGGTTCGGCCGGGTGCGGCGGCCCAGCTCCAGCGTGTCGCGGAAGCCCTCGGTGGTGATCAGCGCGCAGCGCACCCCCTTGCGCTCCAGCACGGCGTTGGTGCCGACCGTGGTGCCGTGCACGACCGTCTCGCACCCGCCGACCGCCTCGCCGAGCCGGGCGAGCCCGGCCATGAAGCCCTCCGACTGGTCCCCGGGCGTCGACGGCACCTTGGCGACGCGCATGGCGCCCGACGCGTGGTCGACCAGCAGCAGGTCGGTGAAGGTGCCGCCGACATCGACGCCGAGCCGGCGACGGCCGGGAGCCTCGCTCACGGGCCGGTGCCCGAGTCCCCGTCGGGCGCCGGCAGGCCGAGCCCCTCCAGCGCATCCCGCATCTGCTCCAGCGCCATGCGCAGCAGGCGGTACGACGCCTCGGCGGTCATGAACGCGGCGTGGGGCGTGAGCGTGACGTTCTCCAGCGCCGCCAGGGGATGATCGGCGCCGATCGGCTCGTCGGCGAAGACGTCGAGCCCGGCGGCGCGGAGCCTGCCCTCGCCGAGCGCCTCCACCAGAGCCGCCTCGTCGACGACCGCGCCGCGCGCGGTGTTGACGAGCATCGCGCCGGGCCGCATCAGGGAGAGCCGTCGCGCGTCGATCATGCCCTCGGTCTCGTCGTTGAGGCCGAGATGGAGCGAGACCACGTGGGCGTCTGCGAGCAGCGCATCCAGGGTCTCCGCAGCCGTGCAGGGGAGATCCGCCGGCACGCCGCTGCGGTTCCAGGCAATGACGTTCATGCCGAGGCCTGCGCCCAGGCGCACCATTTCGCGGCCGACGCCGCCGGTGCCGACCACGCCGAGGGTCTTGCCCGCGAATTCCACGCTGTCCAGCGTGTGCCAGGTGCCGGCGCGGAGAGCGCGGTCCATCCGCGCGGTCTGGCGGCCGCAGTCGAACATCAGCGCGAGCGCATGCTCGGCCACCGTGCGGTCGCCGTAGCCCTTGATGGTGCCCACCTCGATGCCGAGCCGCTCGGCGGCGGCCACGTCGATATAGCTGGAGGCGCCGGTGCCCATGAAGACGATCACCTTCAGCGCCCGGCAGGCGGCGAGGATCTCCTCCGAGAGATAGGTGTGGTCGTTGATCACGCCGACCGCATCGCCGACATAGGCCGCCACGTCGTCGCCCGGCACGTCGTCGATGGTCATCGCCAGATCGGGGACGATGGCCCGGAGCTCGTCGTCGTAGAGATCGGCCAGGAAGGAAGGACAGTCGAAGAAGATCGCGCGCACGGCTCGCCTCCGCAATGATCAAGGGCCGCAGATTGTAGCAGGCGCCGCCGCCGCTGCGCCGGGCCGGGCCGGTCGCCCGGTGCCGCTCACGATGCGCCGCCGGCGGTCGCACGCGAGGCGGCGACGGTGCGGCGCCTGGCGCCCGTGTTGACGAGGAAGAGCCCGACCACCATGCAGGCCAGCGCCGCCCACACCCAGAGGCCCAGCGTCTCGTCGAAGATCAGCAGCGCCCAGAAGATGCCGGCGGCGACCACGAGATAGTTGAACTGCGCGAAGAAGACCGCGCCGGCACGCCGCGTCACCTCCTGGAAGCAATAGAAGGTGACGCAGTGGATGGCCGCGGCCCAGGCCATCCCGGCGATGCCGCGCCAGCCTGCGTCGGTGAAGAGATAGGGGCCGTCCGCCACCAGCATCACCGGCAGCATGACGACGGCGGCGGCGAGCAGGATGCCGCAGGCGAGCGCGAGCGAGTGCGAGCGCGGCGGGCGGTAGGCGGCGGCGACCACGTTGGAGCCCGCGGCCGCGACCGCCGCCACCAGCGCCACCAGCATCCACACCCAGGCGCCGGCCTCCGGCAGGCTCTGCTCCGGCAGCACGATCAGCAGCACGCCGCCCGCGCCGAGCGCGAGGCCCGCGAGGCTCAGCGCCTCGAAGCGCTCCAGCCGCGCGGCGAAGGACATCAGGTAGGTGAGCCCCGGCACCAGCGTGAGCACCAGGGTAATGACCCCGGCCGGCAGCTCGCGGGCGGCGATGGCGGTCGCCAGCACCGGCAGCATCACCGCGAGCAGGGCGAGGCGGAGGTACTGCAGCAGGTGGGCGCGGCTGAGCTGCGGCAGGGTGCCGCGCATCGCGCAGACGATCAGCAGTGCCAGCCCGGCGAAGAGGGCGATCCAGAAGGTGTAGGCGAAGACCGGGAAGGAGGCGCCGGCGGCGAGCTTGTTGGCGGAGAAGATGCCGCCGTAGGAGATGCCGCCGAGGAGGAGGAGCAGGGTCGGCACGATGAGCGCGCGCCCGCGCAGCCTTCCGCCACCCTCGCCCGCGTCCGCGCCCGCGCCGGTCGCCGACGGGCCGCCGCTGGCTGTGTTCTTCTTCTGCGGTGCCGCCGGCATCGGCGGCAGGGTAGCGGTGGGGCGCAGGCCTTGGCAAACGGGCGCGACCCGGTTACAAGGATGCCTGCATTGAAGGCACACCATTGCAGGCAGACGTCATGGCGCAACTCACGGTCCGAAACGTCAGCAACGAGGTGGTGGGCGCACTGAAGCGCCGGGCCGCCGCCAACGGCCGCTCTGCGGAGGCCGAGCACCGAGAGCTCCTGCGTGCTGCGCTGCTCGAGCCTGACGCGAATTTCGCGGTGCAGGCCAAGGCCTTGCGGCGACGGCTACGCTCCTCGCTGGACAGCACCGACATCATCCGGGCGGACCGCGACCGGGATCGTCGCGCATGACCGGCTACGTCGTCGATGCCAGCGTCGCCGTGAAGTGGCTGGTGAGCGAGACCCATTCCGACGACGCGGCCGGTCTGCTGGACGGCGGATCGACCCTCGTCGCGCCGGCGCTTGTCTTCGCCGAGGCAACCAACGCGTTGTGGGCGATGCACAGGCGCGGCGACATCGACGCCGACGATCTGGCCGATGCGGTGCATACCCTGCAGGCGGCGCCACTATCGGTGCCCGTCTCCATGGCACTCCTTGCGCCTGCCGCCGCGCGGCTCGCGGCCGACCTCGACCATCCGGCCTACGACTGCTTCTACCTCGCGCTTGCCATCCAGACGCAGTACCCGGTGGTGACCGCGGACATCCGCTTCCACGACAGGGTCCGCGGCCACCCCTATCTGGCCGATTGCATCCTGCCCGTCGCGCAAGCCGTGGCGCGTGCCGGTCCGTCGTAGGAAAACGAGGGTCTAGATACACGCCTCCAGCAGCGCCCGCGTGTTCTCCGCCGTCATGGGCACCGGGTTGCCGCCAGCCGTGGGGTCCTCGAGCGCCATGGCGGTGAGGTCGTCGAGGCGGTCGGCGCTCACCCCCATGGCGCCCAGCGTCTTCGGGATGCCCAGCGTCTCGCGCAGCTCCAGCACGCGGTCGTGGAAGCCCGCGTAGCCGCCCTCGATCCCGAGATAGGCCGCGGCCTGCGCCAGGCGTTCGGCCACCGCAGGGCGGTTCATGTCGAGCACGTAGGGCATGACGCAGGCGTTGGTGGTGCCGTGGTGGGTGTCGAAGACCGCGCCCACCGGGTGGCTCAGGGCGTGGATCGCCCCCAAACCCTTCTGGAACGCCGTCGCCCCCATGGAGGCGGCCGCCATCATGTGCGCGCGCGCCTCCAGGTCGCCGCCGTCGGCGTAGGCGCGGCAGAGGTTCTCGTGCACGAGGCGCATCCCCTCCAGCGCGATGCCCTGGCCCATGGGGTGGTAGAAGGGCGAGCAGTAGGCCTCCAGGCAGTGGGCGAAGGCGTCCATCCCTGTGCCCGCGGTGATCGGCTTCGGCATGCCGACGGTGAGCGCGGGATCGGCGATCACCACCGCCGGCAGCACCTTGGGATGGAAGATGATCTTCTTCACCCGGGTCTCGGAGTTGGTGATGACGCTGGCGCGGCCGACCTCGGAGCCGGTGCCGGCGGTGGTGGGGACGGCGACCGTCGGTGCGATCGCGTCCGCATCGGCCCGGGTCCACCAGTCGCCCACGTCCTCGAAGTCCCAGACCGGCCGGGTCTGGCCGGCCATGAAGGCAATCATCTTGCCGAGATCGAGCGCAGACCCGCCGCCGAAGGCGACGACGCCGTCATGGCCGCCTGCGCGAAAGGCCGCGACGCCGGCATCCAGGTTCCGCTCCGTCGGGTTCGGGTCGACCTCGGCGAAGCAGGCGCGGCCGAGGCCGCCCGCCTCGAGGATGTCGAGAGCACCCACGGTCACGGGCAGCGCGGCGAGCCCGCGGTCGGTGACGAAGAGGGGCCTCGCGATGCCGGCATCGGCGCAGGCGGCGGGAAGCTCCTCGATGCGCCCTGCGCCGAAGCGGATGGCGGTGGGATAGGACCAGGTGCCGGTGAGCGTCATGAGGGGACCTTCTCGATAGGGCGGATCGGGCGGCCGAACGCCGATCTAACGCCGTCCGGCCCGGCCGCTCAAGACTTCGCCGGCCTGCGCCGCGCCCGCCGCAGTATAGTCAAGAGACGGCGGCACCGGCGGGGTGGTCCGCACTCGCCCGCGCCCGGCGCGCCTGAGCAAGCTCGAAGCTCGCCTGCATACGCATCCAGTGCTCGGCGGTGCCCCAGCCGATGTCCTCCAGCGCGAGCGCCATGTTCGCCGAGACGCCGGCCCTGCCATTGAGGACGCGCGAGAGTGTCCCGCGCTCGCAGCCGAGACGCGCCGCCGTCTCGGTCACGGACCAGCCAACCTCGTCCATGCTCTCGCGGATCAGCTCCCCCAGATGCGGCGGATTGCGCATCGGGCCGGCACGGTCGTCATCGTCGTCGATCATCGGCACGTTCTCCCCCCCCCCGGTCAGTGATAGTCCACAAGGTCCACGTCCACGGCTTCGCCGTCCTCGAAGCGAAACACCACCCGCCAGTTCCCTGAGACGCGCACGCTCCACTGGCCCGCCCGGTCGCCGGTCAGCCGATGCAGCCGGAAGCCGGGCGCATCGGCGCTGCGTGGATGCGAGGCCTCCTGCAGGCGGAAGAGGATGCGCCGAAGCCGCGGCACCAGACCGGCGGGCAATCGCGCAGGGTCGTCCCGCTCATGCAACGCCCGCAGACCCTTGTGCCTGAACTTCACGCGCCGACTGTAGCGTGAGGCGCTACACGCCGCAACCTGGAAGCGTTGCCGCGCATTCTCTCGCCGACGACGGGTCGCCCCGCGTTGCGGCGCAGGCGGGCGGGACGCAGAATGGCCGGGCGGCGGTGGCCGCGCGGGACGAGAGCGGAGAGCCTTTCATGGCGGGTACGATGGTCGACATCCCCGTCGCCGGCGGCGGCGGGTTCAGCGGATATCTCGCGGTGCCGGAGGAGGGCCGCGGGCCGGGCCTCCTGATCGAGCAGGAGGTTTTCGGGGTCAACGCGAGCCTGCGCGCGGTCGCCGACCTCTATGCCGAGGAAGGCTACGTCTGCCTCGTGCCCGATCTCTTCTGGCGGATGGAGCCGGGCGTCGATCTCGGCTACGACGAGGAAGATTTCGCCAGGGCCCTGGACTTCTACGCGCGCTTCGACGTGGACCAGGGCGTGGCCGACATCGGCGCGGCGCTGGCGGCGCTCAGGGCGCGGCCGGAATACACGGGCCCCGTCGCCGCCATGGGCTTCTGCCTCGGCGGTAAGCTCGCCTACCTCACCGCCGCCCGCCACGAGGTGGATGCGGCGGTCTCGTTCTACGGCGTCGGCATCGAGGAGGCGCTGGACGAATCCGGCGGCATCGCCTGCCCCGTGCTCATGCACTTCGCGGGCGAGGATTCCTTCGTGCCGCAGGCCGCGGTGGACGCCGTCTCGGCCCACTTCGCCGGGAGTCCGGACGTCAGGATCCACGTCTATCCCGGCGTCGATCACGCCTTCTACAACCACGCGCGGAGCGACGTCTACCACCGGCCGTCGGCCATGATCGCGCATTCGCGCACCATCGCCCTGCTGCGGCGCGCCATCGGCCCGGCCTACGACCTGGAGGCTCTGTGGGAGGGGCACCTGCACCACGAGTTCACCGGGCGGGACACGGCGGCGACCATGGCGACCATGGTGGCCGAGCCCTACGTCAACCACATCCCGACCATGACCGGCGGCACCGGGGCGGACGCGCTCAGCCGCTTCTACGCCGAGCACTTCATCCCCAAGATGCCGAAGGACACGACGCTCACCCCCCTCTCGCGCACCGTCGGGTCGGATCGCGTGGTGGACGAGCTGATCTTCAGCTTCACCCACGACGAGGAGATCGACTGGATGCTCCCCGGCGTCGCGCCCACCGGCAGGAAGGTCAGCGTGCCGCTGGTGGCGATCGTCGCCTTCCGCGGCGGCAGGGTCCACCACGAGCACATCTACTGGGACCAGGCCTCGGTGCTGGTGCAGGTCGGCCTGCTGGAGGCGGACGGGCTGCCCGTGGCCGGCGCCGAGACTGCGCGCAAGGCGGCGGACGAGACGCTGCCGTCCAACCGCCTGATCCCCGGCTGGGCGCAGGGCGGCCGGGACTGAGGCCGATGGCGCAGCCGGCGCCGCGCGCCCCGTGAGCACGCTCGGCACCGCGCGCGAGCGCGTCGAAGACGCCGCCCTCCTGATGGGCCGCGGCCGCTACATCGACGACATGCCGACGGCGCCCGGCACCGGGCACGCCGCCATCCTGCGCTCGCCGCACCCCCATGCGCGCCTGCTGGAGATCGACGCGGCGGCGGCGCTCGCGCTGCCCGGCGTCCACGCCGTGGTCACCGGCGCGGATGCGCGCGCGTGGTCCACGCCCTTCCTGGTGGGCGTGCGCCAGCCCATGGAGCACTGGTGCATCGCCACGGACCGGGTGCGCTACGCCGGCGAGCCGGTCGCCGTCGTGGTGGCCGAGGACCGCTACCGGGCCGAGGACGCGCTGGCGCTCATCGACGTGCGCTACGAGCCGCAGCCCGCCATCGTCGATCCCGAAGCCGCGCTCGGCCCGGACGCGCCGGCGCTGCACGAGGCGATGGGCGGCAACCTCGTCAGCGAGCGGGACTTCCGCTACGGCGAGCCGGAGGCGGCGTTCGCGCAAGCCCCGCACACCGTCACGACCACCGTGCGCTATCCGCGTAACACCTGCACCCCGATCGAGTGCCTGGGACTGATCGCCGCCTACGACCCCGGCGAGGGCGTCTACGACGTGCTCTCCCCCTTCCAGGGGCCGATGACCCTGCACCCGGTGATGGCGCGGGCGCTCAAGGTGCCGGGGCCGCGGCTCCGGTTGCGCTCGGTGCCGGAGTCCGGCGGCAGCTTCGGGGTCAAGCAGGCGCTCTTCCCGCTCATCGTCGCCATGGCGCTCGCGGCTCGGAAGGCGGAGCGCCCGGTCAAGTGGATCGAGGATCGCCTGGAGCACCTGCTGGCGGCGACGTCGGCCACCAACCGGGTGACGCGGATCGAGGCCGCGGTGGAGGGCGACGGCCGCATCGCCGCGCTCCGCCTCGACCAGCTCGAGGATTGCGGCGCCTACCTGCGCGCACCCGAGCCGGCGACGCTCTACCGCAACCACGGCAACCTCACCGGCCCCTATCGCATCGCGCATCTCGCCGTGACCAACCGCGTCGTGCTGACCAACAAGACGCCGACCGGGCTCAACCGGGGCTTCGGCGGGCCGCAACTCTACTACGCGCTGGAGCGGCTGATGCAGCGCATCGCCGTAACCCTCGACCTCGATCCGCTCGACGTGATCCGGCGCAACCTGGTAGCGGGCGACGCCATGCCGTACCGGGCCGCCGCAGGCGCCGTGCTCGATGCCGGCGACTTTCCCGCCACGCTTGATTACGGCGCGTCTGAAGGAGCGCTCGATGCGCTCCGCGCCAAGCGCGACGCCGCGCGGGCCGAGGGCCGGCTCTACGGCATCGGACTTGCCGCCGCAGTGGAGTCCAGCATCTCCAACATGGGCTATATCACGACGGTGCTGAGCGCCGAAGAGCGGCGCAAGGCCGGGCCCAAGGACGGCGCCGTCTCCCACGCCACGGTGGCGGTGGACCCCCTCGGCGCCGTCACAGTGACGGCCGATTCGATGCCGCAGGGGCAGGGGCACCGCACCGTGCTCGCCCAGGTGGTGGGCGACGCGCTCGGCCTCGCGCCCGAGCAGGTCACGGTCGCCCTCGAACACGATTCCCAGCGGGACCCCTGGTCGATCGCCGCCGGAAACTATTCGAGCCGCTTCGCCGGCGCCGTTACAGGCGCGGCGCACCTGGCGGCGGTGCGCGTGCGGGAGCATCTCGCCCGCATCGCGAGCCAGCGGCTCAATTGCCCGGCGGAGGACGTGCGCTTCGAGGATGGCCGCATCTTCGGTGCCGCCAACCCCGAGAACGACCTCGACTTCCGGCGCGTTGCATCCCTCCCCCACTGGTCGCCGGGCAGCCTGCCCGACGGCGTGCCGCCGGCGCTGCGCGAGACCGCGCGCTGGACGCCGCCCGAACTCACCCCGCCGACGGACGACGACCGAGTCAACAGCTCGGCGGCCTACGGCTTCATCTTCGATTTCTGCGGCGTCGAGGTCGACCGCCTCACCGGCGCCGTGACCATCGACCGCTACGTCACCACTCACGATGCCGGCCGCCGCCTCAACCCGGCGCTGGTGGACGGCCAGATCCGCGGCGCCTTCGCCCATGCCGTGGGCGCGGCTTTCTACGAGGAGCTCGCCTACGCGGACGACGGCAGCTTCCTCTCCGGCACGCTCGCCGACTATCTGGTGCCGACCACCTGCGAGGTTCTCGATCCGCTGATCCTGCACCGCGACGTGCCGAGCCCGGTGACGCCGCTCGGCGCCAAGGGGGTGGGCGAGGGCAACTGCATGACCACGCCGGTCTGCCTCGCCAATGCCGTGGCCGACGCGCTGGAGGCGGCGATCCCCGACCTGCCGCTCACGCCCGCCCGCATCGCCGCCGTGATCCACGGGCCGGAGGGTGCGCCGCCCACCGAGGCTCCACCCGGCCGATGAAGCCCGCGCCGTTCGACTACCTGCGCGCAGACGACGAAGAAGAAGCGGTGGCCGCGCTCGCCGAAGCCGGCGATGACGCGCGCCTGCTGGCCGGCGGCCAGACGCTCATGCCCATGCTCAACATGCGGCTGGTGGAGCCGGCGGTCCTCATCGACATCTCCCGGCTGCCCGGCCGCGCCGGGATCGAGGACGACGGCACCCTTATCGAGGTCGGCGCGGCGGCGACCCAGGCGAGCCTCGAGGCGTGGCCCCCACTGTCCGCGCGTGCCCCCCTGCTGGCCCGGGCGCTCCCCCTGATCGGCCATGTCCAGACCCGGAGCCGCGGCACGGTCTGCGGCTCCATCGCCTTCGCCGATCCGAGCGCGGAGCTGTCGCTCTGCCTCGCCACCCTCGGCGGCGAGGTGGTGCTGCGCTCGCGCGCCGGCACACGGACGCTGCCGGCTGCCGCGTTCCAGACGGGCATGCTGTCTACCGCCTGCCGGGCGGACGAGATGGTGGCGGCGGTGCGCTTCCCCGCCGCAGAGCCGGGCGCGGGCTATGCGTTCACCGAGTTCGCCCGACGCCACGGCGACTTCGCCATCGTCGCCGTCGCCGCGATCGCGCAGGAGAACGGCATCAGGATCGGCGTCGGCGGTGCCTGCGAGCGGCCGGTGGTGCAGGACTGGCCGCCGCTCGCCGGCAGCGCCCTCGACGACGCGCTCGATGCGCTCGCCTGGTCCCTCGATGCCGCCGACGACCATCACGCCAGCGCCCGCTACCGGCGCGAGCTGGTGCGGGGCCTGGGCAAGCGGGCCGTGCAGGCGGCGCAGGAGACGCGGCCATGAAGCGGCTCGGCGCCGGGAGCCGCCACCGCATCGGCCTCACCCTCAACGGCCGCGAGGCGGGCGGCTGGGCCGAGCCGCGCATGCTGCTGAGCGATTTCCTGCGCCACGCCCTCGGCGCCACGGGCACGCACGTGGGATGCGAGCACGGCGTCTGCGGCGCCTGCACGGTGCGCCTCGACGGGGCGCCCGTGCGCGCCTGCCTGACGCTCGCCGTCCAGGCCGACGGCAGGCGCGTCGACACGGTGGAGGGGCTGGCACCCGAGGGCGAGCTGAACGACCTGCAGAAGGCGTTCCGCCGTCACCACGCGCTCCAGTGCGGCTTCTGCACGCCCGGCATCCTCATGTCGCTCGATGCCTGGCTCGACGGCAGGCCGGCGCCGGACGAGGGCGAGATCCGCGAACTCCTCAGCGGCCATCTCTGCCGCTGCACCGGCTATGGCGGCATCGTCGCCGCCGCGCTGGAGGCCGCGCGCGCCGCTCGGGCCGGGGATGTGGGCGAGGACGACTGACGCGTGAGCGACCTGGGCCGCACGCTGATCGCCGCAGCCGAGCGGCACCCGGGCGCGCTGGCGGTCGTCGATGGCGGGAGGCGCTTCGACTACGGCGCGTGGCTCGATACCGCAGCACGCCTCGCCGGCGGCCTCGGCGGCCTCGGCCTCGCGCCGGGCGACCGGCTCGCCGTCATCATGCAGAATCGCTGGGAGATGGCGGCGCTCCACTGGGCCTGCCAGCTTGCCGGCAACGTCGTGGTGCCGCTCAACTGGCGCAGCGGCGCGGACGAGCTCGATTTCTTCCTCAGCGATTCCGGCGCCAAGGCGCTGGCCTTCGACGCGTCCGCCGCCGCTGCCGTCACGGGCTCGGCCTGTGCCGCCCGGCTCCGCCGCATCGCCGTCGGCGACGGGCCGGCGGGCACGGCCGACGTCGCCGAGCTGCTCGCGGCGCCGGCTGCGGCAACGCCCCGGGCCGGCGAGGACGACCTCTCCCTCATGCTCTACACCTCCGGCACCACCGGGCGCGGCAAGGGCGTGCCCCGCAGCCACCGCGCCGAGCGTGCCGCGGCGCTAGCCCACATCGCGCAGAACTGCTACCGCACGGGCGAGCGGACCCTCGGCGTCATGCCGCTCTACCACACCATGGGGGTGCGCTCGCTGCTCGCCATGGCGCCGCTGGGCGGCGCGTTCGTCTGCCAGCCGCGCTTCGAGGCGCAAGGCGCGCTCGGCCTGATCGAGACGGAGCGGATCACGGCCCTCTACCTCGTGCCGACGCTCTATTTCGACCTGCTGGCGAGCCCGCGCTTCGCGCGCGCCGACGTCTCCTCGGTGCGCAAGCTCGGCTTTGCCGGGGCGCCGATGGCGGAGGGCCTGCTGCGGCGCGTCGAGGACGCCTTCCGGCCCGAGCTCTTCGTCAACCACTACGGCTCCTCGGAGATCTACACCTTCACCATCGACCAGAACGCGGCCGCGAAGCCGGGCTCGGCCGGCAAGGCGGGCCTCAACCAGCGTATCCGCGTGGTCGAGATCGGCGCGGGCGACCCCGACCGCATCGTCCCGCCCGGCACGGACGGCGAGGTGATCGCCAGCCTCGAGAGCGAGGAGGCCTTCGCCGGCTACTGGCAGCGGCCGGACGCGGACGCGCGTGCGCTCCGGCAGGGCTGGTATTTCACCGGCGATGTCGGCTATTGCGACGAAGACGGCGATCTCTTCGTGACGGGCCGGGTCGACGACATGATCATCAGCGGCGGCGAGAACGTGCTGCCGGCAGAGATCGAGAGCGTGCTCTCGGTCCACCCGGCCGTGGCGGAGGCGGCGGTTGCAGGCCTCGATGACGAGCGCTGGGGGCAGAAGGTGGCCGCCTTCGTCGTGCGCGCCGGGCCGGTGGACGCCACCGCGCTCGACGCCCACTGCCGCGCGTCCGCGCTGGCGGACTTCAAGCGGCCGCGCGCCTACGTCTTCGTCCGCGCAATCCCGAAGTCCCCGGTCGGCAAGGTCCTGCGCCGCCTGCTGATCGCCGGCGACTACGAGGACGACGATGACGCCGGCGACGCACGAGCCACTGTCGGGAGACTTGCATGACGACAGGGGGCCCCTTCGACGATCTCGACGGCTTCCGCGTCGAGGTCGACCGCGCGGCGGCGCGCGCCGATATCGTGCTCGCCCGCCCGCCGCTCAACGTCGTGAGCATGCCGGAGCGGGACGAGCTCGCCGCCGTCTTCGCTGCGCTCGACGCCGACGAGAAGGTGCGCGTGATCGTGCTCCGCGCAGAGGGCAAGCACTTCTCCAGCGGCGGCGACATTCCTGGCTTCATGACGCGCGAACCCGAGCAGCTCGCGGTGCTCGCGCGCAACGTCGCCGCGCCGGAGCGCTGCCGCCAGCCGGTGATCGCGGCGATCCAGGGCTACTGCTTCGGCGTCGCCTTCGAGCTTGCGCTGGCCTGCGACTTCCGCATCGTCACCGAGAACGCCCTGCTCGGCCTGCCGGAGCAGCGCATCGGCATGATCCCCGGCTCCGGCGGCTCCGCGCGCCTCGCCAGGATGATCGGCATCGGACGCACCAAGGACCTGGTGATGCGGGCGCGGCGGCTCCCCGGCCCGGACGCGCAGGCCTGGGGCATCGCGCTGGATTGCGTGCCCGAAGAGAAGCTCGCGGCGGCGACCGACGCCCTGGTCGAGGAGCTCAAGGGCTTCTCTCCCCTCGCCCAGCGCACTGCCAAGAAGCTCCTCAACGAGGCCGAGGACGCGCCGCTGCACGTCGCCATCGCCCTCGAAGGCGAGGCCTATGGTAGGCTGCGCTCGTCGGCCGACTTCGCCGAGGGCGTCGCGTCCTTCACGGAGAAGCGCAAGCCGGTCTTCAAGGGAGAATAGCGGTCGCATGGACAACGCACCGCCCCCCGCAGCGGCGGCCGTGGACGGGGACGAGACGGAAGGTTCGGCGCCGAGCGAGCCCCGGCCGCGCTTCCACCTCGACCCGGTTGGCGGTATCGCCGGCGATATGTTCGCCGCCGCGCTGCTCGACGCCCGCCCGGCGCTTGCCGACGGCCTGCGCGCGACCATCGACGCTCTCGGCCTGCCTCCTTCCGTGTCCGTCGCCATCGAGGCGCAGCGGGACGCGGCGCTTGCGGGTACGCGCTTCCGCGTGGGCGGCGCGGACGACGGTGACCACGGCCATGTGCGGCTCGCCGACGTGGCCGAGCGGCTGGAGGCCGCCCGCATCGTGCCGGCCGTGCGCAGGCGGGCGCTCGCGATCTTCACGCTGCTTGCCGAAGCCGAGGGCGCGGTGCACGGCATGGACCCGGCCGAGGTCACCTTCCACGAAGTCGGCGCCTGGGATGCGACCGTGGACATCGTCGCGGCGGCTCATCTGATCGAGGCGCTGGGCCCGGCGCGCTGGTCGTGCGGCGCCGTCCCCCTTGGCTCGGGCCGGGTGCGCTGCGCCCACGGCCTGCTGCCGGTACCGGCGCCGGCGGTGGTGCATCTGCTGAACGGGCTCGCCACTTTCGACGACGGCATCGCCGGCGAGCGGGTGACGCCGACCGGGGCTGCGATCCTCAGGCACCTCGCGCCGGAGCAGGCGCCGGCCGCCGAGCCGGAAACGCTGGTGGGCACCGGAACCGGCCTCGGCAGCCGCTCCCTGCCCGGCCTCAGCAACGTGCTGCGTGTCATGGAATTCGCACCCATCGCACCCGCCGCCCGGCAGGAGGCGGTGGCGACGCTGCGCTTCGAGATCGACGACCAGACGCCGGAGGATCTGGCACTCGGGCTGGAGCGTCTGCGCGCCCGGCCCGGCATCCTCGACGTGGCGCAGTGGCCGGTCTACGGCAAGAAGGGCCGCATGCTGGCCGCGGTGCAGGTTCTGACCGAGGCGGCAGCGCTCGACGCGGCGCTCGATGCGGTCTTCGACGAGACCACCACCCTCGGCATCCGCTGGTCGCGGATCGCGCGCAGCACGCTCGCGCGGGAGACGACCTCCCATGCGGATTCGTGCGGCGCGGTGCGGGTGAAGCGCGCGCGCCGGCCGGCGGGCGCCGTGACCGCCAAGGCGGAGCTCGCCGACCTCGTGGAGAGCGCGGGCCATGCCGCCCGCGAGGAGCGCCGCCGGGGCGCCGAGGCGGCGGCACGGAGGCAGCGCGACAATGGCTGAGCCGGCGGCCGCGAGCGTGCGCGCCCTGCACGGGGTGCTGGACGGGATCGGCCCGGCTGCGGTCGCGGTGAGCGGCGGCGTGGACAGCATGACGCTGGCCCTGCTCGCCGGCCGCAGCCCAGGCCCCGACTGCGCGATGTTCCATGCGGTCTCGCCGGCAGTGCCGCCGGAAGCGACGGCGCGGGTGCGGACGTTCGCCGCGCGGGAGGGGTGGCCGCTCACGGTGCTGGATGCGGGCGAGTTCGAGGATCCCGCCTACCGCGCCAACCCGGCGGACCGCTGCTATTACTGCAAGACAAATCTATACGCTGCATTGGCAGCGCGCAGCGACGCCACCCTGCTTTCCGGCACCAATGTGGACGACCTCGACGACTGGCGGCCGGGGCTGAAGGCGGCGCAGGCGCACGGCGTGCGCCATCCCTTCGTCGAGGCCGGCATCGGCAAGGCGCAGATACGCGTCATCGCGGCCGCGCTCGGTTTCGACGATCTCGCCGGGCTGCCGGCCGCCCCCTGCCTCTCCAGCCGCATCGAGACCGGGCTCCGCGTCGAGGCCGACGACCTCGCCTCGATCCACGCCGCCGAGCGCTACCTGGCACGGCAGTTGCAGCCGGAGACGGTGCGCTGTCGCAAGCGCAGGGCCGGCATCGTGATCGAGCTCGACGGGCCCACCCTCGATGCGCTGAGCGAGAGCCGCCGGGCCGCGCTCGGCGCCGCCGTCGCCGGCATGTTCGACCGGGGCGCGCGCGCCGGGCAGGTCAGCTTCGCGCCCTATCGCACCGGCAGCGCCTTCCTGAGGCCGGCACCCCCGGCGTGAGCACGCCCACCGCCATCACCCTCGATCTGGAGCGCCGCGCCCGCCTCGGCATCGAGGAGGCCGTGCTCTGCGCCGGCAAGACGGACGAGCAGCTCGCCGACATCCTCCGCCGCGCGGACGAGGCAGGCGTGAGCCTGCTGCTGACGCGCCTCGACGAGGCCCAGCGCGAAGCCCTGCCGGCCAAGCTCGCCGGCCGTATCGACTACGAGCCGCTGTCGCGCACCGGCTTCTTCGGCCAGGTCGCCGAGCCGGTGGGCGCGGCCAGGGTCGCGATCGTCTCGGCCGGCACCTCCGACCAGCCGGTGAGCCGCGAGGCCGCCCGCACCCTCGCCTATCACGGCCACCCCTCGGTGGAGATCGGCGACGTGGGCGTCGCCGGCCTGTGGCGCCTGATGGAGAGGATCGAGGAGATAAGGGCCTTCCCCATCGTCATCGTCGCGGCCGGCATGGATGCCGCGCTCCCATCGGTGGTGGGCGGCCTCGTGCCCGGCCTAGTGATCGCGGTGCCGACATCGACGGGCTACGGCATCGCCCAGGGCGGTGCCACCGCGCTCATGGCCATCCTCGGCTCCTGCGCGCCGGGCGTGGCGGTCGTCAACATCGACAACGGCTACGGCGCAGCCTGCGCCGCGCTGCGCGCGCTGCCTCTGCTCGCTCCGAACGATTAACCGGCGCGATCGCGCGCGGCCCGGGTGCGCTCGTGCAGCCCGCGCAGCGCGGCCAGCTCGCCCTCGCTCGGCGCCGGCGTGACGGCGAGGTCGTCCGCCACCGCGAGCGCCCAGCCGGTGGCGGCCCGCACATCGTCCGCCTCGATGCCCGGATGGACATGGGTGAGGACGAGCTCGCGGCTCTCCGGGTGAGGTTCGAGGACGCCGAGATCGGTAATCACCGTGCTGGGCCCGCGTCCCGGAAGACCGGCGCGCTCGCGCCAGTCGCCGCCGGTAAGATGGCCGGCGGAGGTCACGAAGTCGACCTGCTCGACGAAGCCCCGCCGCGACTGGCGCATGATGACGAAGACCTGCCCGGCGAGCGCCGCGATCTCCGGCGCACCGCCGGCACCGGGAAGCCGCGTCTTGGGCTGCGCGTACTCGCCGATCACGGTCGTGTTGATGTTGCCGAAGCGGTCGATCTGCGCCGCCCCGAGAAAGCCCACCGTGATGCGCCCGCCCTGGAGCCAGTAGCGGAAGATCTCGGCGGTGGAGACCACCATGTCGGCGGTCTCGGCAAGCTCGCTGTCGCCGATCGAGAGCGGCAGCAGGCTGGGCTTCGCGCCCACGGTGCCGGACTCGTAGATCAGCACGGCCTCGGGCGCATGGGTGATGCGGGCGAGGTTGGCGGCGGCGCTCGGCAGGCCGATGCCGACGAAGCACACCGTGCCGTCGTCGATCAGCCTGGACGCCGCGACCGTCATCATCT
Organism: Alphaproteobacteria bacterium; assembly: GCA_011523425.1. Classification (GTDB taxonomy): domain Bacteria; phylum Pseudomonadota; class Alphaproteobacteria; order UBA828; family UBA828; genus WTGU01. Next base: position 90,680 of record WTGU01000046.1, on the reverse strand, counting down.
CGTCGGCGGTGAAATCCTGCTCATTCATGGGGGCTGTCATTAGCGGACCGGCCGGAAGGGCGAAAGGGCGGGATCGCGCCGGCCCGCCCGGGGCGCCGCCCTTGCCCGCACCGCCCGCTTGCGATAGGGAGGCGCGACGGCGGCAGCACTGGCGCGCCGCAGGCGGCGGGACGAGGTGCGGTGGCGCTGCTCACGGTCGAAAATCTGACCAAGATCTTCGTGGTCGGCAAGGACGAGAACCTGATCGCGGTCAACAACGTCTCGTTCGAGCTGGAGCGCGGCGAGACGCTCGGCCTGGTCGGCGAGAGCGGCTCCGGCAAGACCACGGTCGGGCGCTGCGTGCTCAGGCTGATCGAGCCGACCGAGGGGCGGATCGCCCTCGGCGACGAGGAGATCAGCGCCCTCGACCCGGCGCGCCTCCGGGCGCTCAGGGCGCGGATGCAGCTCGTCTTCCAGGACCCCTTCGGCTCGCTCAATCCCAGGCTCACGGTCTACCAGACGGTGGACGAGCCGCTCGCGCTGCACGGCGTGAGCCGCACCGAACGCAGGCCCCGCGTCGGCGCCATGCTCGAGCGCGTCGGGCTCTCGGTCGAAGTCTTCAACTACTACCCGGCGGACCTGACGGCGAGCGAGCAGCAACGGGTGGGCATCGCGCGCGCGCTGGTCACCGAGCCCGAGTTCGTGGTGCTCGACGAGCCCACGTCGATGCTCGACCCTTCCGCGCGGGCCGAGATCCTGGACCTCCTCAAGGCGATCCAGAGCGAGACCGATACCGCCTATATCTTCATCTCCCACGACCTGACCTCGGTCGCCAAGATCAGCCATCGCATCGCGATCATGTATCTCGGCCATATCGTCGAGCACGCGCCGACCGAGATCATCATGGACAGCCAGCGGCACCCCTACAGCCGCGCCCTGCTGTCTGCGGTGCTGTTCCCGGACCCGAAGCGCCGCCCCGACCCCTACGTCATCGAGGGCGAGATCCCGACCGCGATCAATCCCCGGCCGGAATGCCCGCTCTACGGCCGCTGCCCGATCCGCGAGGATGCCTGCCGCGATGCGGTGCCGCCGCTTCTGGAGATCGAGGCGGAGCACTATTCAGCCTGCCGCCGCTGGGACGACGTCGCGGCCTCGATGGCGGACGCGCGCAGCCTGACATAGCGGGGCGACGGGCGCGGCGGCGGGGCGGACCCGGCCGAAGCCGCCGCCCGGCAAATTTGAACGAGCGATTGTTATAATTTTCTTTTAGAATGCCGCCGCGATCCGCGACGCGCGCGCCGGTGCGCGGCGGCTGATCCTGCGGCGCAGAGGGAGACTGAGGGAGAGACGACATGACCTTGGGTGACATCACGAGACGCGGCCTCGCGGTCGCGGCCACGGCAGCGCTCGCCGCGCTGGTGGTGGCGGCACCGCCGAAGACCGCATCCGCGAATCAGGACACGATGGTGATCGCCATCGGCGCCCTGCCGCAGGGTATCGACCTCGACAAGCACGTGAGCCCACAGACCTGGAGCATGGGCGCGCAGGTGTTCGAGGACGGGATGAACTGGGAGTCGATCGACTTCCCCTTCTCGACGGGCGACGCCTGGGATCCCTCCACGATCCCCGGTTTCAAGTATCCCGACTACATGGGTCAGAGGACCCTGGTGCCGGGCATCATCGAGAAGTGCGAGATGCAGCCGGACGGCCTGCGCGCCGTCTATCACCTGCGCAAGGGCGTGATCTCGCCCTGGGGCAACGAGTTCACCGCCGACGACGTGCTGTGGCGGATCGAGCGCGGCAAGGCCACGCAGGCGATCAACAATTTCCTCGAGTTCCTGCTCAGCATGCCGGGCCAGACCATCGACCCGCCGGAGAGCGGCGGCTACGCCAAGATCGACGACTACACGGTCGAGCTGACGTCGTCGCGGCCCATGCCGCTCGCCTGCAAGGGGCTGACCAACTACTACAACGCCTGGCTCGACTCCACCGAGATCATGAAGCACGCCACCGAGGAGGACCCCTGGGGCGACAAGTGGGTCGCGACCAATGGCGGCGGGTTCGGCGGCTACCGGGTGACCGAGTGGACCGCCGGCAAGCGGGTCGTCATGGAGGCCAACGAGGACTACTGGCGCGGCGCGCCGGAGATCAAGCGGATCATTTATCTGGTGGTGCCGGAATCGGCCAACCGCGTGGCCCTGCTCAAGCAGGGCAAGGTGCACATGGCCGAGGGGTTGTCGCCGGACGAGATCGTGGCGCTGGCCGACGATGCGAATGCGCGCGGCGTCGCCGTGCGCGGCAACCAGTCCATGTGGATGATGATCAACAACACGCTGCCGCCCTACGACGACGTGAAGGTGCGCCAGGCGATGAATCACCTCATCAACCAGGAGGCGATCATCCGCGACATCTACCACGGCATGATGAATGCGTGGCAGGGCGTGATGCCGAGCACCTATCCGGGCTATGAGGAGCACCTCAAGTACGACTTCAACCCGGAGAAGGCCAAGGCGCTGCTGGCCGAGGCGGGCTACCCCGACGGCTTCGACGCCGAGCTCTCGTTCGACGCGGCCGTTTCGGCGATGGAATCGATCGGCGTCCTGCTGCAGAGCGACTTCAAGAAGGCCGGTATCAATCTCTCGCTGAGGAAGCTGCCGACCGCCGCGAACTCTGACAACGTGATGAGCAAGCAGGGCTCGCTCGCGCTGTGGACGGACATGCCCATCCAGCCCGACATCAACTACGCGCTGAAGCTGGTGTGGCCGACCAACGCGCTGGTCAACTACCACAACTTCTCCGACGCGAAGGTCGACCAGGTGCTGCAGGATGGCCAGGGCGTGGTGGACGCAGAGGCGCGCATCGCTGCGCACGCCGGAATCCAGGAGTACATCCACGACCTCGCCCCGCTGGGCTGGATCGGCGAGCACTATTTCGCCGTCGGCCTCTCGCGCAAGGTCAGCAACTTCCGCTGGTACACCACGCAGTACTACCACGTGGCGGAAATGAGCATCGCCGACTGACGGCGAGACTGTAGAGCGTCCCTCGGGACGAGCGCCATGACGGCGCCGGGCCGGGGCGGCGGGCTTCCCCCGCCGCCCCGGCTTTCATGCCCGCCTGCTGCCCCGGCGTCGCCGGCGCATGTGTGCGCCCGCCGTGCCGGGCGCGGCACCGCAACCTGAGCGGGACGGGCCATGCGTCTTGCCCTCTACATCGGGCGCCGCTTCCTCTTCCTGATTCCTCAGGTCTTTCTGATCTCGTTCATCACCTTCGTGCTGGTGCGACTGCTGCCGGGCGATCCGGCGCGGCTCTCGTTGGGCCCGCTCGCGCCCGAATCCTCGGTCGAGGCGCTGCGCGCCAAGATGTATCTCGACCGGCCGATCCCCGAGCAGTACGTGATCTGGCTGGAGAACGCCTTTCAGGGCGATCTCGGCGAATCCTGGGTCAACAACACGCAGGTGATCGACGATCTGGTTCACCGCATTCCGGTGACCCTGGAGCTCATCTTCCTCGCGCTGTTCGTGGTCTTTCTGGTTCTGGTCCCGCTCGCCATCATCACCGCGAGCCGCACACGGAACCTGATCGTGCGGATGTTCCAGAACATCACCTTCGGCTACGGCATGCTGGCCGGCGCCTTGCCCGACTTCCTGCTCGGCCTGGTGCTGATCTTCTTCCTCTTCGCCGGCGCCGCCGGGCTGATGCCGGCGGAGATTCTGCCGGGGCCGGAGGGCAGGCTCGGCATCCTCGATTTCGAGCCGCCCTTCGTGACCGGCTCGATCCTCATCGACTCGCTGGTCGCGGGCGACATGGAGATCTTCTGGTCGGGCTTCATGCACCTGATCATGCCGGTCTTCACACTGGCCTTCGTCTACGGCGCGCCGATCTTCAAGATGCTGCGCAGCCAGATGGAGGGCGCGCTCAAGGCCGACTACACGACCTACGCGGAGGCCGTGGGGCTGGCGCCTCGGATCGTGCTCACGCGCGCGGCCCGGGTCGCCGCCGGCCCGACTCTGGTGATCACCGGCGTCGTCGTGATGTTCCTGCTCGGTGGCGCGGTGCTGGTGGAGCGGGTGTTCAACTACGTCGGGCTCGGCCAGTACGCGATCAACGGCATCGTCACCGCCGACTATGCCCCGATCCAGGGCTTCGTCTGCTTCGCCGCGATCTTCACGATGCTGGTCTATCTCGCCGTGGACCTGATCCACTTCGCGATGGACCCCCGCATCAAGATCGGCGGGACCGAGGCCTAGAGGCGGCAGCGCGCGATGGTCTGGCTCCGCATCATGCGCACGCTCAGGGCGCTGCCGAAATGGCAGCTCGCCGTGCTGGTGATGTTCTTCGGGTGGATCTTCCTCACCATCTTCGGCCCCTATCTCGCGCCCTTCGCCACCGAGGTCGCCGAACCCACCACCCGCCTGCTGCCGCCCAGCGGCACGTATCCCTTCGGCACCGACGAGAACGGGATCGACATCTTCTCCCGCGTGCTCGCGGCGCCCCGCACCGATGTGGTGATCGGCGTCGTCGCCACCGCGCTCTCGGTGGTGATCGGCACGCCGCTCGGCGTCATCGTGGCGCTTTACGAGAGCCGAGGCGGCGCGGGTTCGACGGCGTTCGCCGAGACCTTCATGCGCCTGCTGGAGGTGATCCAGTCGTTCCCCGTGTTCGTCTTCGCGATGGTGCTGGTCGCGGTCTTCGGCGGCAGCGTCACCAACATCATCATCGCCATCGCCTTCGTGAACACGCCGGTCTTCGTGCGCATCGTGCGCTCGGACGTGCTCTCGCTGGTGCAGCGCCCCTTCGCCGAGGCCGCGCGTGCCGCCGGCAACCGCGAGGTGCGGATCGGCTTCCGCCACGTGCTGCCCAACGCGCTCCCGACCGTCATCGTGCAGGTCTCGGTCACGGTGGGCTTCGCCATCCTGCTCACCGCCGGCCTGAGCTTCGTCGGCGCGGGCGTCAAGCCGCCGACGCCCGAGCTCGGCGCCATGATCGCCTCGGGCGCCAAGTATCTGGAGATCGGGCAGTGGTGGGCGGCGTTCTTCCCCGGCATCGCGCTCGGGCTGATCGTCTTCTCCTTCGGCGTGTTCGGCGAGATCATGACCCAGGTGATGGAGCCGCGCGCGGTCAGGCGCGAGACCGACCGCCGCCGGGAGGCCGCCCTGGAGACGGGCGGCGACGAGCCCGAGGTGCCCGAGGCCCCTACTCTCGCTCTCTCGCACATGAGCGAACCGGTGCTCGCGGTGGAGCACCTGGGTGTCGTCGCCGTCGACTCGCGCCAGCCGCTGCTGAGCGAGATCCATCTCGCGCTCGAGGCCGGCCACAGCATGGGGATCGTGGGCGAATCCGGCTCGGGCAAGTCGGTGCTGGTGAAGGCGCTGCTGCAGCTCCTGCCGCCGGAGCTCGCCGTCACCTCGGGCTCGGTGCGCTACCTCGACCGCGAGCTGCTCGGGATCGACAAGCGTTCCATGCGTGCGATGCGCACGACGCAGATCGCGGCGATCCTGCCCAACGCGAAGTCGCAGCTCAATCCGCTCACCAGCGTGGGCGACATGCTGCGCAGCGCGCTGCAGGCCCATGAGAAGATCAGGGCGAAGGACGCCGAGGCGCGCGCGATCCAGCTCCTGGAGATGGTGGGCATCGTCGATCCGGCGCAGCGCCTGAGCGCCTTCCCCCACGAGCTGAGCGGCGGCATGGCCCAGCGGGTCTGCCTCGCCATGGCGCTGATGTACCACCCCAAGCTGCTGATCGCGGACGAGCCCACCGCCGGGCTCGACGTGACGATCCAGCGCCAGGTGCTCGACCTCACCCGCACGCTTGCCGAGGACGCCGGCACGGCGCGCCTCCTCATCACCGGCGACCTCGGCATCGCCGCGCACTACTGCGACACGGTGGCGGTGATGCAGGCAGGGCGGATCGTCGAGATCGACGAGACCGATCGCCTGTTCGACACCCCCCGCCACCCCTATACCCAGCACCTGCTGGACTGCGTCCGGGTATAGCTCGGCCGGGCGCAACGAGACGACGAACCAGGCGAACGGGACGACCATGACGCGACATGTGGAGATCGCCGGCGGCGGCTTCACCGGACTCACCATGGGTGCGGCGCTCGCCCAGGCCGGCTGGACCGCACGGGTGCACGAGCGCACGGAGGAGATCCGCGCCTTCGGCGCCGGCATCTGGATCTGGGACAACGGGGTGCGCGTGCTGAAGGCGATCGGCGCCGCCGACGAGGCGCTGGAGGGCTGCACCGAGGCGCCCACCTACATCAGCCGCGACGCCAGGGGCCGCTTCATCGACGAGGTGCCCTTCGCGCCCATCACCAGCACCGACCGCTCGCGCATGTTCTGCATTACGCGCCAGCAGCTCCTCGCCGCGATCTTCGGCGCGGCGGAGCGCGCGGGCGTCGAGATCATCACCGATTCGCATGCGACGGGCGCGAAGGCCGACGGCACTCTCATTACCGAGGGCGGGCGCGAGTGGCCGGCGGACCTCGTCATCGCCGCCGACGGGATCAACTCCAAGGTCCGCGACTCGCTCGGCCTGCTGAAGAGCCGCAAGCCCCACGTGGACGGCGCCATCCGCGTCCTCGTGCCCCACGAGCCGGGCTACGCCGACACCGAGGAGGGCCGCACCATCCGCGAGTGGTGGAGCGGCTACCGGCGGGTGCTCTATACGCCGTGCAACCGCGATGTCTTCTACCTCTGCTTCACCATGCTCGCGAGCGATGCGGCGGCGGCTCAGATTCCCCTGCCGCGGGCGGTCTGGACCGAGGCCTTTCCACACCTGAAGTCGATGATTGACCGGGTCCCGGACGAGGGCCGTTACGACCGCTTCGAGACGATCAAGCTCAAGGCCTGGAGCAAGGGCCGCGTCGCCATCGTTGGCGATTCGGCCCACGCCATGTCGCCGGGGCTCGGCCAGGGCTGCGGCACGGCGATCTCCAACGCCCTCTCCCTCGTCAACATGCTGCGTGAAGCCGACGATATCGAGCGCGTGCTCGCGCGTTGGGAGGCCCGCCAGCGGTCGATCTCGGAGCACACGCAGCTCTGGTCGACCATCACCTGGCCGCTCACCCTCTGGCCGCACTGGGCGGCGCGCATGTACTACAACATGCCGATCCTGCATCCCTGGGTGCTGAAGCAGCGGCGCAAGCCGTCGGAGTTCTACGCCTACGGCACCGAGGACCAGGTGCGCTGGATGCCGCCCCACATGCGCAGCGAGGCCGAGGCCGCCGCGTAGAGGGGGCTCGGCGCGGGGAGGGCATGGCGCGACACGCGGAGATCGCCGGCGGCGGCTTCACCGGGCTCACCATGGGCGCGGCGCTGGCGCAGGCCGGCTGGAGCGTGCGCGTCCACGAGCGCACGGAGGAGATTCGGGCCTTCGGCGCCGGCATCTGGATCTGGGACAACGGGGTGCGCGTGCTGAAGGCCATCGGCGCAGCCGACGAGGCGCTGGAGGGCTGCACCGAGGCGCCCACCTACATCAGCCGCGACGCCAGGGGCCGCTTCATCGACGAGGTGCCCTTCGCGCCCATCACCAGCACCGACCGCTCGCGCATGTTCTGCATCACCCGCCAGCAACTCCTCGCCGCGATCCTGGGCGCAGCCGAGCGCGCGGGCGTCGAGATCGTGACCAGCTCGACAGCAAGCGCGGCGCGGCCGGAGGGCACGCTCGTTACCGAGGACGGGCGCGAGTGGCCGGCGGACCTCGTCATCGCTGCCGACGGGATCAACTCCAAGGTGCGCGATTCTCTCGGCCTGCTGAAGAGCCGCAAGCCCCACGTGGACGGGGCCATCCGCGTCCTCGTGCCCCACGAGCCGGGCTACGCCGACACCGAGGAAGGCCGCACCATCCGCGAGTGGTGGAACGGCTATCGCCGGGTGCTCTACACGCCGTGCACGCGCGAGGTCTTCTATCTGGCGTTCATCATGCTCGCGCGCGATACCGAGGCGTCGCGGCTGCCCTTGCCGAAGTCACTCTGGACCGAGGCCTTCCCGCACCTCGACTCGATGATCGAGCGGGTACCGGACGAGGGCCGCTACGACCGCTTCGAGACGATCAAGCTCAAGGCCTGGAGCAAGGGCCGCGTCGCCATCGTGGGCGATTCGGCCCATGCCATGTCGCCGGGGCTCGGCCAGGGCTGCGGCACCGCGATCTCCAACGCCCTCTCGCTCGCCAACATGCTGCGCGAGTCCGACGACATCGACCGGGTTCTGAAACGCTGGGAATCGCGCCAGCGGCCGATCTCGGAGCACACGCAGCTCTGGTCGACGATCACCTGGCCGCTCATCCTCTGGCCGCACTGGGCAGCCCGGTTCTACTACAACATGCCGGTCCTGCACCCGTGGATGCTGAGGCAGCGGCGCAAGCCGTCCGAGTTCTTGGCCTACGGCACCGAGGACCAGGTGCGCTGGATGCCGCCCCACATGCGCACCGAGCCGGCCGGCTAGAGCGTGTCCGCTTTACACGGAAACGCTCCAGCCTCTTTGTCGCTCACGGCAGCCGGCCTGCGGCCGGCGCCTGCGCGGGCGCGCCGCATAAGCGGCGGGCCGCAGTCGCGGCCCATCGCGTATCCGTCAAAGACGGATACGCTCTAGCCTGCTGAGGTCAGTTGCGGCGCCGGGCGCGGTCGACGCAGGCGAGCGCCGCCATGTCGAGGATGGCGTCGGTATCGATCCGGTGCTTGGCATAGAGCGCCGGGATATCGCCGGATTCGCCGAAACCCGTGACACCCAGCGGATAGGCGCGGTGGCCTGCGACCGTGCCGAGCCAGGAGAGCGCCGCCGGGTGACCGTCCAGCACGGTGACCAGCGACGCATCGGCCGGCAGCCGGGCGAGCAGGGTCTCGGCATGCGCCACGGGCGGCGCCTCGCCGCTCGCGCGCGCGCCGGCCGCCGCAAGCAAATCCGAATAGAGCCGGTCGGCCGAGGTGACGCAGAGCAGGCCGATCCCCGGTATCTCCTCCGCCAGCGCTTCGTGGGCCGCCTGGGCCTCGGGCGCGACGGCGCCGGAATAGACCACGGCCAGCGGCGCCTGCGCGCCGGGCTCCACCTGCCAGTAGCCGCCGGCCAGGATGTCGCTCCGCAGCGCCGCGTCGATCTCGCGCGCCGGCTGGTCGATGGTGCGGGTGGAGAGGCGGCAATAGAGGGCGCCGCCATCCGGCGCCTGCAGGTGGCCGAAGCCCCACAGCATGATCTCGGCGAGCTCGTCGGCGAACGCGGGCTCGAACGAGGTGAGCCCGGGCTGGCCGATGCCAAGCAGCGGCGCGCCGACCGACTGGTGCGCGCCGCCCTCGGGCGCGAGGGTGATGCCGGACGGCGTGCCCGCGAGCATGAAGCGCGCGTCCTGATAGCAGGCGTAGTTCAGCGCATCGAGGCCGCGGGCGATGAAGGGGTCGTACACCGTGCCCACCGGCAGCAGCCGGGTGCCGTAGAAGCCGTCCGCGAGCCCGAGCGCCGCCAGCAGCAGGAAGAGGTTGTTCTCCGCGATCCCGAGCTCGATGTGCTGGCCGTTCCGGCTGAGCGACCACTTCTGCATCGAGACCACCTTCTCCGAGCGGAAGACGTCCTCCCGGTCGGCACGGTCGAAGATGCCGCGCTGGTTCACCCAGCCGCCGAGATTGGTGGAGACCGTGACATCGGGCGAGGTGGTGACGATGCGCTCGGCGAGCGCGCTCTCGCCCTTGCCGAGCTCGTTGAGGATGCGGCCGAAGGCCTCCTGCGTGGACATGCGGGGGCCGGGGCGGAAGGGCAGCGAGTCGGGCAGCGCCACGCGGGGCGCCGAGTGCCGGCCCGGCTTGCGGTTGAAGGGCGCGGTAGCGATGAATTCCTTCAGGGTCTTCTCGTCGAGCCCGAGGCCGGCGAAGCGCGACCACTCGGCGCCCTCGTCCACGTCCATCGCGGCGCGGAATCCGGCCATCTGCTCTTCGGTCATGATGCCGGCGTGATTGTCCTTGTGGCCGGCGAAGGGGAGGCCGAAGCCCTTGATGGTGTAGGCGATAAAGCAGTGGGGAACGTCGGAATCGACCTCTCGCAGTGCCTCCAGCACCGCCTCCATGTCGTGACCGGCGAGATTGGTCATCAGGTCCTGCAGGCCGTCGTCGTCGTAGCCGGCGAGCAGCGTCTTCACGCCGGCGACATCGCCGATGTCCTGCAGCAGCCGCTCGCGCCAGGCGGCGCCGCCCTTGAAGGTGAGCGCGCAGTAGAGCTCGTTGGGGCAGTCGTCGATCCACTGGCGGAGCGACTCGCCGCCGGGCCTGGCGAAGGCGGCCTGCTGGCGGCGGCCATACTTCAGGATCACCACCTTCCAGCCGACCGCCTGGAAGAAGTCCTTGATCTTCTGGAACAGCCGGTCGGAGACCACGCGATCGAGGCTCTGGCGGTTATAGTCGATGATCCACCAGAGGTTGCGGACATCGTGCTTCCAGCCCTCCAGCAGCGCCTCGAAGACGTTGCCCTCGTCGAGTTCCGCGTCGCCCACGATCGCGATCATGCGGCCGGGCGCGCGCTCTTCCGGCGCGAGCTTGTGGAAGCGCACGTAGTCCTGAACCATCGAGGCGAAGAGCGTCATGCCGACGCCGAGCCCGACCGAGCCCGTGGAGATGTCGACGTCGTCGCTGTCCTTGGTGCGCGACGGGTAGCTCTGCGCCCCGCCGAAGGCCCGGAAGCCCTCCAGCTTGGCCTGCGTCTGGTTGCCGAAGAGGTACTGGATCGCGTGGAAGACGGGGCTCGCGTGGGGCTTCACCGCGACCCGGTCGTTCGGCCCGAGCACGTCGAAGTAGAGCGCCGTCATCAGCGTCGCGACCGAGGCGCAGGAGGCCTGGTGCCCGCCCACCTTGAGCCCGTCCTCGGCCGGGCGAAGATGGTTCGCGTTGTGGACCATCCACGACGACAGCCACAGCACCTTGCGCTCGAGCGCGTTCAGGCAGGCGAGCGTCTCCGGCGCGACGGCCGGTTCGTTCACGAGCTGGCTCATGCGGCCTCCCTTCCCCTGAGTCTAGCGCAGTCCCGCCGCTCCGGCCATCGCGACGCCAAGCCGTTGATTAGATGAACAGATCTTCGAGAGACGAGGAGGCCAGGGAGGCTGCCGCCATCACGCTGGCGGAATATGACCGCATGGCGGATGCATACCGCCTCGGCACGGCCGACCACGACGTGAGCCAGAACATCGCGGCGCTGCTCGACGCGATCGAGGGCGAAGCGCCCTATTCGATCCTCGATCTCGGCTGCGGCCCGGGCCGGGACCTGCGCGCCTTCGCGGCCCTCGGCCACGACGTGACGGGGCTCGACGGCGCAGGCGCGCTGGTGGCGCTGGCACGGGCCGAGAGCGACTGCCCGGTGCTGCACCAGGATTTCCTCGCCCTCGACCTGCCGCACGCCCGCTTCGACGGGATCTTCGCCAACGCCGCGCTCTTCCACGTGCCGAGCAGCCAGATCGCGCGCGTCCTGGCCGATCTCGCGGCGGCGCTGAAGCCCGGCGGCGTGCTCTTCTGCTCGAACCCGCGCGGCGCCAACGAGGAAGGCTGGGTCGGCGGCCGCTACGGCTGCTTCTGGGACCTCGAGACCTGGCGGGCGCTCGTCACGGGCGCCGGCTTCACCGAGCTCCACCACTACTACCGGCCGCCCGGACGCCCCCGCGCCGAGCAGCCCTGGCTGGCGACGGTCTGGCGCAAGAGCGGGGAACGGCGGTAGCGGCGGCCTTCGCCGCCGGCCGCTCCCCGGTGGTCCGAGGATGCACCCAGGCCTTACAATGGAGCGGACGATTCGACCGGCGGATGACGGGCGATGATCTTTCGCCAGCTCTATCACCAGATCTCGGGGACCTACACCTACCTGCTCGGCGGCCGCGCCGGCGGCGAGGCCCTCATCATCGACCCGGTGCAGGAGCAGGTGGAGCGCTATCTCACCCTGCTCGACGAGCTCGGGCTGACGCTCGCCAAGGTCGTGGACACCCACGTCCATGCCGACCACATCAGCGGCATGGCGGAGCTCCGCGACCGCACGCGTTGCGTCACCGTGATGGGCCGCGAGGCGCCGGTGGACGTGGTCTCCATGCGCGTCGGCGACGGCGACGAGGTGGCGGTCGACGGCATCAGCCTGCGCGCGCTGCACACCCCCGGCCACACGGCCGAATCCTACAGCTTCGTCATGGAGGACCGCGTGTTCACCGGCGACACGCTGCTGATCCGGGGCACCGGACGCACCGACTTCCAGAACGGCGATGCCCTGCAGCAGTACGATTCGCTCTTCGGCAAGCTGCTGACGCTGCCCGACGAGACGCTGGTCTATCCCGGCCACGACTACAAGGGCGACACGGTGAGCACCATCGGCGAGGAGCGGCGCTTCAATCCCCGCCTCCAGGTCGCCTCGGCCACCGACTATGCGGCGCTGATGAATGCGCTGGACCTTGCCAACCCGAAGATGATGGACGTGGCGGTGCCGGCCAACCTACGCGTCGGCCGCGGCCAGGCGGACGACGCGCACCCCGAGTGCGCGCTGAGCGCGGACGAGGTCATGCAGGGCCACCGGCCCGACGACATCCTCGTCGACCTGCGGGAGACCGGCGAGCGCGAGCGCGAGGGGGCGATCCCCGGCTCCATCCACGCGCCCTACGGCGGACTGGCGGACATGATCGGCCCAGGCGGCGTGCTGCGCGCGCTGGCCGCCCGCCCTGGGCACCGGCTCGTCTACTACTGCGCCTTCGGCGAGCGCTCGGCGATGGCGGTCGAGACCTCGCGCCAGGGCGGCATCGGCAATGTCTGCCACATGATCGGCGGCATCGCCTCTTGGCGCGAGGCCGGCGGCACGATCGAAGGGTGTTGAGTCAGCGCCGGTCGCGCCGGCCGCGCCGGGGCCGACGCTTGCCCCGCACCGCCGGTCCGTGTTTCAGTCCGGCCCGGTCCGGAGAGGGGGCGGCATGAAGCTCGGCATGTTCATGATGCCGGTGAACGACCACCGGCGGGATACCCACACGGTGCTGAAGGAGGACGTGGAGGTCGCGGTCGCCTGCGACCGCCTCGGCTTCGACGAGTTCTGGATCGGCGAGCACTACACCACGCTGAGCGAGCCGGTGACCTGTCCGTTCATGTTCCTCTCCAACCTGATCGCGCGGACCACGCACATGAAGCTCGGCACCGGCGTGGTCAACCTGCCTCAGCGCCATCCGGTGCAGACCGCCGCCCACGCGGCCCTGCTGGATCACCTCAGCGACGGGCGGCTGATCCTCGGCGTCAGCCCCGGCGGCCTCGTCAGCGACTTCGAGATGTTCGGCGTGACCGACCTGCAGGTCCGCCGCGAGATGGCGGGGGAAGCCATCGAGACGGTGCTAAAGCTCTGGTCGACCGATCCGCCCTACGACATCAGGGGCAAGTACTGGACCCTCAGGCTCGAGGACTACCACTGGCCCGACCTCGGCGTGGGCGCCATGATCAAGCCCTATCAGAAGCCGCATCCGCCGCTGGTCGCGTCTGCCATGAGCCCGGAATCCGGCGGCGTGAGCTCTGCTGCGGCGCGCGGCTGGGGCGTGATCTCGGCCAACTTCGTGCCGGTCTCCACCATCAGGAACCACTGGCAGGGATTCGTCGACGGCTGCGCGCGGAGCGGCCGTGAGCCGGGACCGGCCGACTGGCGCGTCGCCCGCTCGATCTTCGTTGCAGACGACGACGCCTGGGCCAAGGCCTATGTGCGCGATCCAGAGGGCCCGTTCGCCCACTACTACGGCTACCTGGTGACGCTCGTCCGGCGCGCCGCCTTCCACGCCATCATGAAGAGCGGGCCCGAGATGGCGGACGAGGACGTGACTCCGGCCTATGCCTGCGACGCCTTCTCGATCGCCGGCGATCCGGACTCGGTCGCCGAACAGATCCTCGCGCTGCGCGAGGACGTGGGGCCCTTCGGCACCATTCTGATGACGGCGACCGACTGCCTGAACGAGACCCACAAGGCGCACCAGCTCAACTCCATGCGCCTCGTGGCCGAGGAGGTGATGCCGAGGCTGAGGCGCGCCCTCGGCGACCGGGCGGCGGCCTAGCGTCCAGCACGAGAAGCATCCGTCCATGTGGACGATGACCCCCACACGTCATGGCCGGGCTTGTCCCGGCCATCCACGTGTTTGTTCAATTTTCGACGGGTCCGGCGGAACGAGATGCCCGGAACAAGTCCGGGCATGACGAGGGGGGTGTCCGGCCCACCTCCGCCGATGCGCACGCGGATCAAGATCTGCTGCATCTCGAGCCGGGCGGAGGCCGAGGCCGCCGTCGCCGCCGGCGCCGACGCGCTCGGGCTGGTGTCGGCGATGCCGAGCGGGCCGGGCGTGATCGCCGAGGCGCTGATCGCAGAGATCGCCGCCACGGTGCCGCCTGCCGTCGGCACCTTCCTGCTCACCTCGGAGACCGAGGCGGGCGCCATCGTCGCCCAGCAGCGCCGCTGCGGCGTCAACACCGTCCAGCTCTGCGATGCGCTCGCGACGGCCGCCTACCCGGCGCTGAAGGAGGCCATGCCCGGCGTGAGGCTGGTGCAGGTGATCCACGTGCGCGGCGAGGAGAGCGTGGCGGAGGCCGCGCGCATCGCCACCACGGTCGACGGGCTGCTGCTCGATTCCGGCGACCCGACGCGCGCGGTAAAGGAGCTGGGCGGTACCGGACGCGTGCACGACTGGGCGCTCAGCCGGCGCATCGTGGCGGCATCGCCCTGCCCGGTGTTCCTCGCCGGCGGGCTCAGGGCAGAGAACGTGGCCGAAGCGATCCGCCGGGTCCGCCCCTATGGCGTCGATCTCTGCACCGGCGTGCGCACGGATGGCGCCCTCGATCCGGCCCGGCTCGCCGCCTTCATGGCCGCGGTCGCCGCCGCCGACACGCCATCCCGACTCCCAAGTCAGGCGAAAAGACCGTATTGATGGAGCAGCAAGCACACTAGCGTCGGCCACATGCGTGGTCGCCAACGGGAGATGAACCATGAGCGACGAGCTGCGCACCCTGATCGCTGAAACGCAGGAGACCTTCCGCACCGACCCGGCGGAAGCACAGGCAACCTTCGAATCGGTCTCGTCGCTCGGCGAGGGCTTTCGCTCCGACGTGACGCTGCGCGACCACCGGCTGGTGGTGGACGAGCCGGAGTCCCTGGGCGGCACCGACACCGGCCCCAATCCGGTCGAGCTGATCCTTGCGGCGCTCGGCACCTGCCAGGAGATCACCTACCGCGCCTACGCGGCGGCGATGGGGATTCCGCTCGAGCACGTCTCGGTGACGCTGGAAGGCGATATCGACCTGCGCGGCTTCTTCGCCGTCGACGAGTCGGTGCGGCCGGGCTACCAGAAGCTGCGCGGCACGGTGCGCGTCGTCTCCTCGGCGGACCGGGAGACCCTCGCGACGCTCCAGCAGGCGGTCAACGCCCACTGCCCGGTGCTCGACATCGTCTCCAATCCGGTGCCGGTCGAGCTCACCCTCGAGAAGACCGAGAGCGCCGGCGCGGAGGCCGCCGAATAGGCGCGGACCACAGACATCCGAGCGCGCCTCGGCTAAGCTCGACCCACCCTCGCTGCGTACCCAAGGGAGACTTCCTCATGAAACGAGTCATCGTCGCCGCGCTTGCCGCGGTCGGCATCGCCGTGGCCAGCATGACGCAGGTCCAGGCCGAAGACTTCACGCCGGCCGTCGTCTTCGACATGGGCGGCAAGTTCGACAAGTCGTTCAACGAGGCCGCCTTCAACGGCGCCGAGCGGTTCAAGGCGGACACCGGCGTCCAGTACCGCGACTTCGAGGTCACGAACCCCTCCATGCGCGAGCAGGCGCTCCGCAACATGGCGCGGCGCGGCGCGCAGGTAGTGGTGGCGATGGGCTTCGCCCAGGCCGCCGCCGTCGAGACGGTGGCGCAGGAGTTCCCCGAGACCAAGTTCACCCTGATCGACATGGTGGTGGACCTGCCCAACGTGCAGTCGGTGATCTTCAAGGAGCATGAGGGCTCGTTCCTGGTCGGCATGGCGGCGGCGATGGCGTCCGAGACGGGCAAGGTCGGCTTCGTCGGCGGGATGGACATTCCGCTCATCCGCAAGTTCGCGCTCGGCTACGTGGAGGGCGCGCAGCACGTCAATCCCGACATCGAGATCTTCCAGAACATGACCGGCACGACCCCGGCTGCCTGGAACGACCCGACCAAGGGCGGCGAGCTCGCCCGCAGCCAGTTCGACCGGGGCGCGGACGTGGTCTACGCCGCCGCCGGCGGCACCGGCATCGGCGTCTACCAGGCCGCGAAGGACGCCGGCAAGCTCGCCATCGGCGTGGACAGCAACCAGAACTACATCCACCCCGGCACCATGCTGACCTCGATGATCAAGCGCGTCGACGTGGCGGTCTACGAGTCCTTCTCGGCCGCCCAGGACGGCACCTGGCAGGGCGGCATCCAGGTACTCGGCCTCGCGGAGGACGGCGTCGGCTGGGCGCTCGACGAACACAATCGCAGCCTCGTCTCGGACGAGATGGAGGGGGCAATCGAGCAGGCGCGCCAGGACATCATCGCCGGCACGATCCAGGTGACCGACTACATGGCGCAGTAGCGCGCGGGCGCCGGCGCCGGCCGGCTACCGAGGCGCGAGCTCCGTGACGGGGGAGGAGCACCGGGGGGCCGCCGCAGGGGGCGGCTCCGCCGGCGGGGAGGGTGTGCCCGCGCTCGAGACCGTCGGCGTCGAGAAGTGGTTCGGCCCGGTGCACGCCAACGAGGACGTGTCGGTCGCCGTCGCCCCCGGCACGATCCACGGCATCATCGGCGAGAACGGCGCCGGCAAGTCCACCCTGATGAGCATCGTCTACGGCTACTACCAGGCCGACAGCGGCGAGATCAGGGTGGGCGGCGAACCGGTCTCGATCAGGGGGCCCGAGGATGCCATCGCCCACGGCATCGGCATGGTCCACCAGCACTTCATGCTCGTGGACACCTTCACCGTGCTCGAGAACGTGGTGCTCGGCGTGGAGAAGGGCTACCTGCTGCGCTCCACGCTCAGCGAGGCCCGGCAGGAGCTGGAGCGGCTGGAGCGCGAGTACGGACTCGACGTCGACCCCGACGCCATCGTCGGCGACCTGCCCGTCGGCCTGCAGCAGCGGGTGGAGATCCTCAAGGCGCTCTATCGCGGCGCCGACATCCTGATCCTGGACGAGCCTACGGGCGTGCTCACGCCGCAGGAGGTCGACGACCTCTTCCGCATCCTCCGCGCCCTCAGGGAGCAGGGCCGCACCATCGTCCTGATCACCCACAAGCTGCGCGAGATCATGGCGCTGACCGACCGGGTGACGGTGATGCGCGCGGGCCGCGTGGTCGACCATGTGAGCACAGCCGAGACCGACCGCGCGCAGCTCGCCGCGATGATGGTGGGCCGGAGCGTGCTGCTGCGCGTGGAGAAGGGCGCGGCCGCGCCGGGCCAGGCGATGCTGCAGGTCGAGAACCTCGCGGTGCGCGACCGCAGCGGCGTGCTCCGCGTCCACGACGTGAGCTTCGCCGTCCACGCCGGCGAGATCGTCGGCATCGCCGGCGTCGCGGGCAACGGCCAGTCGGAGCTGCTGGAGGCGCTCGCCGGCACGCTCGCCCGCGAAGGAGGCACGATCGCCATGGGCGGCAAGCCGGCGCCTGCCGGCGGTCACGCGGAGGCGGCACGGGCCATGCGCCGCGCAGGCCTCGGCCATGTGCCGGAAGACCGCCAGCGCATGGGCCTGGTCACCGCCTTCGACGCCTCCGAGAGCGGCGTCCTCGGCTACCACCGCGAGCGGCGCTACAACACGGGCGCCCTGATGAGCCGGGGCGCGGTGGTCGGCGGCGTCAGGCGCACCATGGAGGATTTCGACGTGCGCCCGCCCCTGCCACAGCTGCGCACTGCCAACTTCTCCGGCGGCAACCAGCAGAAGATCGTGGTCGGGCGCGAGATGGGCCGCAGCCCGGACGTGCTGCTGGTGGGCCAGCCGACCCGCGGCGTCGATATCGGCGCCATCGAGTTCATCCACAGCAAGCTCGTGGCCATGCGGGATGCGGGCAAGGCGATCCTGCTGGTCTCAGTCGAGCTCGACGAGATCATGTCGCTGGCGGATCGCATCCTGGTGATGTTCGGCGGCAGGATCGTCGGCGAGGTCGCGCAGGCCGAGGCGGACGAGCGGACGCTCGGGCTGATGATGGCGGGCGAGCGCCCGGCGGACGCGGAGGCCCGGGGCGGGTGAACGGCATCGGCGGGCCGACCCAGGCGCCGGCCTGGGTCACCCACGGGCTGGTCCCGCTCATTAACCTCGCACTCGCGCTCCTCATCGCCGGCATCATCATCGCGCTCATCGGCGAGAACCCGTTCGAGGCGCTGAGGCTGCTCGTGCTCGGCGCCGTCGGCTATCCCGAGGCGATCGGCTACACCCTCTACTACACCACCAATTTCGTCTTCACCGGCCTCGCCGTCGCCATCGCCTTCCATTGCGGCCTGTTCAATATCGGCGGCGAGGGCCAGGCCTATCTGGGCGGGCTCGGCGCCGGGCTGATCGCGCTCTTCCTGGGCCACTGGCCGGCGCCCGTGGTGATCCCGCTCGCCATCGCCGGCGCCATGGCCTTCGGCGCCTTCTGGGCCTTCATCCCCGGCTGGCTGCAGGCGAAGCGCGGCAGCCATATCGTCATCACGACGATCATGTTCAACTTCCTGGCCGCGGCCCTGATGACTTACCTCCTGGTCGAGGTCTTCATCAAGCCGGGCCAGCAGGCGGCCGAGAGCCGCACCTTCGAGCCCAATGCGTGGCTCCCCTTCGTCCACGACATCTTCGCCGCCTTCGGCTCGGACATCGGCCGTTCGTCGCTCAACCTGAGCATCGTGGTCGCCGCGCTCTGCCTCGTTCTCTTCTGGTTCTTCGTCTGGCGGACGCGCTGGGGCTACGAGATCCGCGCCGTCGGCCACAACGAATCGGCCGCGGTCTATGGCGGCATCTCGCCGGCGCGCTCGATCATGCTGGCGATGGCGATCTCGGGCGGGCTCGCCGGACTCGTGGGCGTCAACGAGATCATCGGCGTGCACCACCGCCTGCTGCTCGAATTCACGGCGGGCTACGGCTTCGTCGGCATCGCCGTGGCGCTGATGGGGCGCAACCACCCCGTGGGTATCCTACTGGCTGCGCTGCTCTTCGGCGTGCTCTACCAGGGCGGCTCCGAGCTCGCCTTCGACATGCCCAACGTGACGCGCGACATGGTGGTGGTGCTGCAGGGCCTGGTGATTCTCTTCTCCGGCGCGCTCGAGCACATGTTCCGCGGCCGGATCGAACGGCTGTTCACACGCCGCGCACGCCACGGCGGCAGCATGGCGGCGGCTTAGACATGGAAGCGGTGACCTGGATCGTTCTCGTCGTCGACGCGACGCTCCGCGTCTCGACCCCGCTCATCCTCGCCGCCTTCGCCGGCATGTTCGCCGAGCGCTCGGGCGTCGTCGATATCGGCCTCGAAGGCAAGATGCTGGGGGCGGCGTTCGCCGCCGCGGCGGCGGCCTACGTCACCGGCTCCGCCTGGGTGGGGCTGCTCGCCGGGATCGGCACCTCGGTGGCGCTGGCCATGGTCCACGCCTTCGCCTGCGTCACCCACAGGGGCGATCACGTGGTCTCCGGCATGGCGCTGAACATCCTGGTGGCGGGGCTCGGGCCGGTGCTGTCGCTCGCCTGGTTCGGCCAGGGCGGGCACACGCCCCTGGTCGCCGACGACGCGCGCTTCCGCCCGATTCACTTCCCCTTCGCCGACCGGCTGAGCGACGTGCCCTTCCTCGCGCAGATCTATTCGGAGATCGCGAGCGGCCACAATCTGATCGTCTATATCGCGCTCGGCATGGTCCCGCTGGCGGCGTGGTTCATCTACAAGACCCGCTTCGGGCTGCGGCTCCGCGCGGTGGGCGAGGCGCCGGAGGCGGTGGACACCGCCGGCATCTCGGTGGCCGGCATGCGCTACCGGGCGATGATCGTCTGCGGCATCCTCTGCGGCGTCGCGGGCACCTCTCTCTCGATCGCCCAGAACGCGCTCTTCGTGCGCGACATGACCGCCGGCATGGGCTAC
The DNA here is from genome assembly GCA_011523425.1 of Alphaproteobacteria bacterium. GTDB lineage: Bacteria > Pseudomonadota > Alphaproteobacteria > UBA828 > UBA828 > WTGU01. Next base: position 70,665 of record WTGU01000046.1, on the reverse strand, counting down.
CTCGCGCTGGCCGCGCTGATCTTCGGCAAGTGGCGCCCGGTGCCGACGCTCTTCGCCTGCTTCCTCTTCGCCTTCGCCGACGCCGTGCAGGCCAGGCTCCAGGGGGTCGACGTCCCCGGCGTCGGGATCATCCCGGTGCAGGCGATCCAGGCTCTCCCCTACCTGCTCACGGTGCTGCTGCTCGCGGGCTTCGTCGGCAAGGCGATACCACCGAAGGCCAGCGGCGTTCCCTACGTGAAGGAGCGGTGAGGAAGCGGTGAAGGGGGCGCGGCGGAGAGCGTCCGCGCCCGGTCAGTCGCCGGTGAGCAGGCGCTCCACCAATTGGCGCACGGTGGGGATGAAGCGATTGCTGTAGAAGGGATCGTCGGCGAAGCGGAAGGCTGCGTGGCCCGCAAACATCAACTGGTTGTCGATGTCCTCGCTGTGGATGATCTCCTGCAGCGTCTTCTGGATGCAGTAGCTGCGGGGATCGGTCTTCTTGCCGGTCGAGCCCTGCTCGTTCGTCGCCCAGTTGCTGAAGCGGCAGGCGCTGAGGCAGCCCATGCAGGCAGCCTGATCGGCCCTGATCTCGCGCGCCTTCTCGTCGGTCACGAAGATGATCGTCGTATCGGGGGTCTTCATCACGGAGGTGAAGCCCTGGTCCATCCACTCCTCGGCCCGCTCCAGATCGCCCTTGGTCAGATAGAAGGAGCGCCCGCGCGGCCCCGGCGTGAACAACTGGTCATGGTCGCCGATGGGCTCGGCGGTATAGGCGACCTGGCGCTGCTCGCGCTGGGCCAGCTCCCTGATGAAGTCGTTGCGCACCGCTGACGAGTAGAAGCCGGTGGGGCTGAAGCGATTGAGCTTCACGTCACCGTCCTTCATGGTCAGCAACTTGCGCTTCCAGCGCTCGGAGATCGGGCTCTCCTCGGTCACCAGCGGGCGGGTGCCGAACTGGAAGACGATGGGGCCGAGTTCGGGATTGTCGAGCCAGTCCTCCCAGTCGCGCAGGTACCAGACCCCGCCCGCCATCACGATGGGCACGTCGTCGAGACCGTATTCGCGCATCTGCCGGCGCAACGCGGCGACCCGCGGGTAGGCGGGTTCGGGCTGTTCGGGGTCCTCGCTGTTGGAGAGGCCGTTGTGGCCCCCGGCGCGCCACGGGTCCTCGTAGACGACCCCGCCCATCCAGTCGGAGAAGCTGTGGTAGGCGCGCTTCCAGAGCGCGCGGAAGGCACGCGCCGAGGAGACGATGGGGTAGTAGTGGACGTCGTAGCCCGCGGCGACCTCGGCCAGCCGATAGGGCATGCCGGCGCCGCAAGTGACGCCGTGGATCAGGCCGCGCGTGGCCTCGAGAATGCCGTGCAGGATGCGCTCGGCGGCAGCCATCTCCCACAGCACGTTCATGTGGAGCCGCCCCACGCCGCCGGAGACGTCGTGAGCGATCCGCGCCTGGGCGATGCCGCCCCTGATCGCGTAGTCGACGAGCTCCTCGTGGCGCTCCTTGCGGGTGCGGCCGCGATAGACCTGCGGCACCGCCCGGCCCTGCTCGTCGTAGTAGTCGGCGTTGACGCCCGAGAAGGTGCCGACGCCGCCGGCAGCGGCCCAGGCGCCCGAGCTCAGGCCGTTGGTCACGCCGATGCCCTTGCCGCCCTCGATCAAGGGCAGAACCTCGCGTCCCGACAGCCTGATCGCGTTCAACGCTTTCACTGTCAGTCCATCCGCCGTTGCGTCCGGCTCGAATCGCTTGCCGCGGCAGGGCGATGCGAGGGCTCGCCGGCGCTGCCGCCTTTCCCTGATGTGGGCAGCATGGGCGCCGGCTGCAAGGTGTCGCGTCTCCGGGCGGCGGCTCCTATCCGGCCTGCGCCGTTTCGCCAGCCTCGCTCAGATCCTCGCCGCTCTCCTGGTTCACGGCCTTCATGCTCAGCTTGACCTTACCGCGGTCGTCGATGCCGAGCACCTTCACTTTGACGTTATCGCCCTCGCTCAGCACGTCGCTCACGCTCTTGATCCGGCGCGGCGCGATCTCGCTGATGTGGACCAGGCCGTCGCGCTTGCCGATGAAGTTCACGAACGCGCCGAAGTCCACGATCTTGACCACCTTGCCGTCGTAGATCACGCCGACCTCGGGCTCGGCGACGATGTCGCGGATCATGTCGATCGCCGCCTTGGCCGCCTCGCCCTCCACCGCCGCGACCTTGATGGTGCCGTCGTCCTCGATGTCGATCTTGGTCCCGGTGGTCTCGCAGATCTCGCGGATGACCTTGCCGCCGGGGCCGATGACCTCGCGGATGCGGTCCTTGGGGATCGAGAAGGTGGTGATGCGGGGCGCGTTGTCGCTCACGCTGTCGCGCGCGCGCGCGAGCGCCTTCGCCATCTCGCCGAGGATGTGCAGCCGGCCGTCGCGCGCCTGGGCGAGCGCCGTCTGCATGATCTCCTCCGTGATGGAGGTGATCTTGATGTCCATCTGCAGCGAGGTGACGCCCTGCTCGGTGCCCGCGACCTTGAAGTCCATGTCACCGAGATGGTCCTCGTCGCCGAGGATGTCGGAGAGCACGGCGAAGCGGTCGTCGTCCTTGATCAGCCCCATGGCGATGCCGGCGACGGGACGGGCGAGAGGCACGCCCGCGTCCATCAGCGAGAGCGAGGCCCCGCACACGGTCGCCATCGAGGACGAGCCGTTCGACTCGGTGATCTCCGAGACCACGCGGATGGTGTAGGGGAACGCCTCCGCGTCCGGCATGAGCGGGTGGACCGCCCGCCAGGCGAGCTTGCCGTGGCCGATCTCGCGGCGGCCGGGGCCGCGCAGGAAGCGGGCCTCGCCCACCGAGTAGGGCGGGAAGTTGTAGTGCAGCATGAAGCGCTCGCGGTACTCGCCCTCGAGCATGTCCATGATCTGCTCGTCCTGGCCGGTGCCGAGGGTGGACGTGACCAGCGCCTGGGTCTCGCCGCGCGTGAAGAGCGCCGAGCCGTGGCTGCGGGGCAGCACGCCGACCTCGCACCGGATCGCGCGAATGTCGCTGGTGGTGCGCCCGTCGATGCGCTGCCCGCTGTCGAGGATCTGACCGCGCACGATGTCCTTCTCGAGCGCGCTCAGGGTCCCGTCCAGGGCGGCTGCGGCACCGTCTTCCTCGCGGAACTGCGCGGCGGTCTCGGCCTTGGCCGCCGCCACCTTCTCCAGCCTCTCGGCCTTGCCGGCGATGCCGTAGGCCGCGCGCAGCGGGGTCTCGGCGCTCGCGCGGATGCGGTCGACGAGCGCGGTATCCGTCTCGTCCTCCGGCAGCTCCCAGGGCTCCTTGGCGCAGGCTTCGGCGAGGCTGACGATGGCCTCGATCACCGGCTTGATGGCCTCGTGGCCGAACATCACGGCGCCCAGCATCTGCTCTTCGCTGAGCTCCGACGCCTCCGATTCGACCATCAGAACGCCGTCCTGCGTGCCGGCCATGACCAGGTCCAGCCCGGATTCGGCGCGCTGCTCGTAGGTCGGGTTCAGCACGTAGGCGCCATCGACGAGGCCGACCCGGCAGCCGCCGACGGGGCCCATGAAGGGAAGGCCCGAGATGGTGAGCGCCGCCGACGCACCGACCAGGGCGACGATGTCGGAATCGTTGGTCAGGTCGTGCGAGAGCACGGTGCAGATGACCTGGGTCTCGTTGCGGAACGACTTGGCGAAGAGAGGCCGGAGCGGCCGGTCGATGAGACGGGAGACCAGCGTCTCCTTCTCGCTCGGACGGCCTTCGCGCTTGAAGAAACCGCCGGGAATCTTGCCGGCGGCGAATGCCTTCTCCTCGTAGTTGACCGTCAGCGGGAAGAAGTCCTGCCCCTCCCGCACGCTTCGCTGACCGACCACGGTGCAGAGCACCGCCGTTTCGCCATAGCTCGCGAGGACGGCGCCATCCGCCTGGCGGGCGATGCGCCCCGTCTCCAGAGCGAGCGTGCGCCCGCCCCACGTGACCTCGCGACGTGTGATATCGAACATGTTGTTTCCTTCACTCCGGTGGCGCGCCGCCCATTCGGCCCGCCCCTATGCAGGCGCAACGCCGGTGGCGGCGGCCCATGCCGCGCCTCCCGGCGTGCCCTCTTGACCCGCGCGCCGCATCCTCGCGGTCCACGCGAACGCCAATTCTATTTCCGCAAGCCCAGCCGCTGAATCACGGCGGCGTAGCGCTCCTGATCGTTGCGCTTGAGATAGTCGAGCAGACGGCGTCTGCGGCTGACCATCTTCAGCAGGCCCTGCCTGGAATGGAGATCCTTCTTGTGGGCCCGAAAATGCTCGGTCAGGTTGTTGATCCGCTCTGTCAGGATCGCGACCTGGACTTCCGGCGAGCCGGTATCGTCGGTCTTGGTTGCATACTCCGAGATCAACTCGGTCTTCCGCGCAGCGGTAATCGACATCTCGCTACTCCGCATGTCACATGTTGAAAACCCGCAACGGGCGGGCCCGGCCCGCGCCGACCTCGGCAAGCGCCACGAGACGGGTCCCCGCAACGGCGCGGACCCTTCCGGGTGCCGCACCGGGCGCGGGAACCGGCTGCCCGTGGCGCAGACGATCCGCCTCGCGTGCGGTCAAGGGCAGCGCCGGGATGTCGGCCAGCGCCGCGTCGACCGGTAGGAGGCTTTCGGCGAGCGCCAGACTATGCCCGAGCGCGCCCAGTTTATCCAGTGGATTCGCATCGTCGTCGGTGAACGGCCCGACCGCCGCGCGGTGCAGCCAGCTCACATGACCGACCGTGCCGGCGGCGCGGGCGATGTCGCGGGCCAGCGCCCTGACATAGGTGCCCTTGCCGCATTTCACCGCGAAGGACGCCTCGTCGCCCTCGCTCGCCGTCAGAGTCAGGCTTTTCACCTCGACGGTGCGCGCCGCGAGCCGCGCCGGCCGCCCCTTGCGCGCGAGCGCGTACGCCCGCTCGCCGCCGACCTTGAGCGCGGAGTATGCGGGCGGCACCTGCTCGATACGGCCGACGAAGGCGGGCAGCACCCGGGCCAGCGCTGCGGCATCGGGGCGCACGGCGCTGGTCTCGATCACGGCTCCTTCGGCATCGTCGGTATCGCGCTGCTCGCCGAAGCGCACGCCGAAGCGGTAGCGCTTGGGCGCATCCATCATGAACGAGACCGTCTTGGTGGCCTCGCCGACGGCGACCGGCAGGACGCCCGTCGCCATCGGGTCGAGCGTGCCGGCATGCCCCACCTTGGCGCCGCAGGCGAGCGCCTTGATGCGGGCGACGACGGCAGCCGAGGAGAGCCCGCGCGGCTTGTCGACCACCAGCCAGCCGTGGGGGCCGGGCGCGGATGAGCGCTCAGCCATCGGCAGAACCGCCGCCGCCCAGCAGGCTGTCGATTCGCTCCACCTGCTCGAAGCTGCGGTCGAGCTCGAAGGCGAGAGCCGGCGAGAACTTGAGCCTGACCCGGCGGTTCACCTCGCCCCGCAGGTGCGCGGCGGCGCGCTGCAGGGCGTCGATCGCCTCCTCCGCCCGCTCGCCGCCGAGCGGCATCACGTAGACCCTGGCGGAGCGCAGATCAGGCGCCGGCCGGACCTCGGTCACAGTCAGCCGCACCTCGTTCAGCACAGGATCGCGGAAGCGGCCGCGGGCGAGAGTATCGGAGAGCGCTTCCCTGATGATCTCGCCGACTCGCCGTTGCCGCTGGCTCGGCTCGCCGGCGCGGCCGCCACCCCTGCTCATGGACCGCCAGGCCGCCGCGCCCTATGCGTCGAGGGTGCGTGCCACCTCCTCGATCTCATAGAACTCGATGGTGTCGCCCTCGCGCACATCGGAGTAGTTCTCGAACGACATGCCGCACTCGTAGCCTTCCTTCACCTCGCGCACGTCGTCCTTGAACCGTCTCAGCGTCTTCAGCGCGCCATCGTGGATGACGACATCGTCGCGCAGCAGCCGGACCTTCGCGCCCCGGCGCACGAGGCCGTTGGTCACGCGGCAGCCCGCGATCCTGCCCACGCGCCCCACCTCGAACACCTGGAGGATCTGGGCGTTGCCCAGCATCCGCTCGCGCGCCTCCGGGCGCAGCATACCCTCGAGGGCGGCCCTGACCTCGTCGACCACGTCGTAGATGACGGCGTGATAGCGGATCTCGATCCCGCTGCGCGCGGCAAGCTCGCGCGCCTGGGCGTTGGCCCGGACGTTGAAGCCGACGATCGTCGCCTCCGACGCCGACGCGAGGGTCACGTCCGATTCCGTAATCCCGCCGACGCCCGCATGGAGCACACGCACCGCCACCTCGTCGGTGCCGAGCCTGCCCAGCGCGCCGACGATCGCCTCCACCGATCCCTGGACATCCGCCTTGATCAGGATCGGAAGCTCGCTCTTGCCCTCTTTCTCCTTGATCTCGGAGAAGAGCTGCTCGAGGTTGAGCGGCGCGCCGCGCGCGACCTCCTTCTCCCTGGCCTGCGCCTGACGGAACTCGGAAACCTCCCGCGCCCGGCGCTCGTTCGCGACCACCACGACCTCGTCGCCCGCCTGGGGCGCGCCGCTCAGGCCGAGAACCTCGACCGGCACCGACGGCCCGGCCTCCTTGGCGGCGGCGCCGTGATCATCGTACATGGCCCGGACCCGCCCCCACTGGGCGCCGGCGACAACGATATCGCCGACCCTGAGCGTGCCACGCTGGACCAGCACCGTGGCCACGGCGCCGCGCCCGCGATCGACCTTGGCCTCGATCACGACTCCCTCGGCCGCCCGGTCGGGGTTGGCGGAAAGCTCCAGAAGCTCGGCCTGCAGCAGGATCGCCTCCTCCAGCCGGTCGAGGTTCTGCTTCTGGGTCGCCGATATCTCGACCGCGAGCACGTCGCCGCCCATCTCCTCGGTCACGATCTCGTGCTGCAGCAGGGCCTGGCGCACGCGGCCGGGGTCGGCATCCGGCCGGTCGATCTTGTTGATGGCGACGAGGATCGGCACCTCGGCCGCGCGGGCGTGATTGATCGCTTCCGCGGTCTGGGGCATGACGCCGTCGTCCGCGGCGACGACGAGCACGACGATGTCGGTCACGCTCGCGCCCCGCGCGCGCATCTCGGTGAAGGCGGCATGGCCGGGGGTGTCGATGAAGGTGATGCGGGCGCCTTTCGGCGTCTCCACCTGATAGGCGCCGATATGCTGCGTGATCCCGCCCGCCTCGCCGGAGACGACGTCGGCGGAGCGGATGGCGTCGAGCAGCGACGTCTTGCCGTGGTCGACATGGCCCATGACGGTGACCACGGGCGGGCGGGCGGTCAGAGCGTCGGCGGTGTCCACGTCGCCCTTGAGCCCGATCTCGACGTCGGCCTCGCTGACCCGCCTGACCCGGTGTCCGAACTCCTCGACCACGAGCTGCGCCGTGTCGGCATCGATCGACTGGGTGATGGTCACGACGTTACCCATCTCCATCAGACGCTTCACCACCTCGGCGCCGCGCACGGCCATGCGGCTCGCCAGATCCTGGACCGTGATGATCTCGGGCACCACGACCTCGCGCACCACGGGCTTGAGCTCGTCCGCGCGCAGAGCCTGCTGGGCCAGGCGCTTCTCGCGCTCGCGTTGCCGGCGGAGCGAGGCGAGGCTGCGCCCGCGCTCCTCGCCGACGGTGCCGTCGAGTGCTTGCGACAGCGTGATCTTGCCGCCGCGCCGGCGCGGCTGGTCGCGCCGCGACGGGCTGGCGGGGCGGCGTTGGTCGCCACGACGGCGCAGCCGCCCGCGCTCCTCCTCGGTCGGGGCGGCGCCCGGCCGCGGCCGCGCCGTGCCGGGCGTCTCGGCGGTAGCGGCTTCGGGCTTCGGTTCCTCCGGCTGGGGAAGCCGGCGCGCCGCGTCCTCCTCCGCCCGCTTGCGGGCGTCCTCCTCGGCCTTGCGGCGGGCGTCCTCCTCGGTCTTCCGCCGCTCGGCCTCCGCGTGCTCGGCCGCCAGCCGCTCCGCCTCTTCGGCACGGAGACGCGCCGCTTCCTCGGCCCGCGCCCGCTCCTCGCGCTCGGCGCGCATCGCATCCTCGACGGCGCGTGCGCGCGCGGCCTTCTCGTCGCTCGTCAGCGTACGCAGCACCACCCGGGTGCGGGGCGCCGACGAGGTCTGGTGCACGTCGTCAACCGGCGGCGGCGCCACCTCCTCCACAAGCTCCGGCGGCGGCGGTGGCGGCGGTGCCTTGGCCTTGGGTGCGACCGGCGCGGCGTCGGCGGCGGCGCCACGCTTGAGCGTCCGCTTCTTGCGCACCTCGACGGCGACGGCGCGACTGCGGCCGTGGGAGAAGCTTTGCCGGACGTGGCCGGCATCGACCGTCTTCTTGAGCTCGAGCCGCCCCGGGCGTTTCAGCGAGAGGGGCTTCCGCCGACTCTGATCGCCGGCTTCGGTTTCGTCACTCATCGTGCCTGCCCCGGTCGCCGGGTTCCTGCCTCACGCGGGCAAATCGCGCGGACTCCTGTACGAAACGATCGGCCAGCCGGCCCGGCGACAATGCGGCATGCACCACATTGTCACGGCCGACGCTGCGGCTCAATGCGGCGCCGTCGAATTCCGCGATCACCGGAATGTCCCGCGCCAGGGCACCGAGGCGTGCGCGCCCGTGCCGCGCGCCGTCGCTCGCCTCGACCAGCACCGCAACCCGCCGCTCGGCGAGCGCCGCGCGGACCTGGTCGAAACCCGTGACCAGGGCGCCCGCCCGCCGCGCCAGCCCGAGCAGATCCAGCGCCCGGGCCTCGAGCTGACGCTCGACCTCGTCGACCAGATCGGGAGCCACGGCAACCGGCCGCCGCGCCGCACGCGCGAAGAGGCCGCGCTCGCAGGCCTTCACCAGCGCCGCACGCTCGGCCGAGACCCAGTGCCCCCGTCCGGGCAAAGCCTCGCCGAGGTCCGGCACCACGGTGCCGCCCGGGTCGATCACGAAGCGCAGCAGCGCATCGCGAGGCTTGCTGGCGCCGCTCGCGATGCAGCGCCGGCTGCCGTCGCCCGGCCCGGCCGGGCGGCCCTCCTTGTGTGCCCGTGCGGTCAAACGTTCGCTCTCTCGTGCTCCTCGACGGCGCTCTCGGCAGCCTCGTCGGCAGCCTCCTCGCCGCCCGGCTCGTCGTCGCCCGGCTCGTCGTCGTCGAACCAGTGGGCCCGTGCCGCCATGATGATGGCGTTGGCGTCTTCGAGCGACGGCGCCATGTCGCCCAGCATCTCGACGAGCTCGTCGCCGGCGAGATCGCCGAGATCGTCCAGCGTCTTGACCTCGTTCTCGCCGAGGGCGACGACCATCGCCGCATCCAGTCCGTCGATGGCGGCCACCTCGTCGCTGACGCCGAGCGCGATCCGGCGCTCGTTCAGCTCCTTGTTCACCGCCTCGACATAGGTCGCGGCGCGCTGGCCGAGCTCGATCGCCAGCTCCTCCTCGAAGCCCTCGATCGCCACCAGCTCCTCGATCGGCACGTAGGCCACCTCGTCGACGGTGGAGAAGCCCTCCGTCACCAGCAGGTGGGCGATCACTTCGTCGACGTCCAGCGCCTCCATGAACATCTCGGAGCGCGAGCGGAATTCCTCCTGGCGGCGCTCGGATTCCTCGGCCTCGGTCAGGATGTCGATGTCCCAGCCCGTGAGGTTGGAGGCGAGTCGCACGTTCTGCCCGCGCCGGCCGATGGCGAGCGAGAGTTGCTCGTCCGGCACCACCACCTCGATCCGCCTCGCCTCCTCGTCGAGCACGACCTTGGTGACCTCGGCCGGCGCCAGCGCGTTGACGATGAAGGCCGCGGGATCGGGCGACCACTGGATGATGTCGATCTTCTCGCCCTGCAGCTCGCCGACCACCGCCTGGACGCGGGAGCCCCGCATGCCGACGCAGGCGCCGACCGGATCGATGCTGCTGTCGTTGGAATGCACGGCGATCTTCGCGCGGCTGCCGGGGTCGCGGGCGACGGCATCGATCTCGATGATGCCGTCATAGATCTCGGGCACCTCCTGGGCGAAGAGCTTGGCCATGAAGTTGGGGTGGGTGCGCGACATGAAGATCTGCGGCCCGCGCGGCTCGCGGCGGACGTCGTAGATGTAGGCGCGCACGCGGTCGCCGTTGCGGAAGGATTCGCGCGGCAGCAGGTCCTCCCGCCGGATCACCGCCTCGGCCCGCCCGAGGTCGACCGTCAGCCCGCCATACTCGGTGCGCTTCACCAGGCCGTTCGCGATCTCCTGCACGCGGTCCTTGTATTCCTCGTACTGACGCGCCCGCTCGGCCTCGCGCACCTTCTGGACGATCACCTGCTTCGCCGTCTGCGCCGCGATGCGACCGAAGTCGATGGGCGGCAGCGGGTCCGCCAGGTAGTCGCCCACCTGCGCGGCCGGATTGCGCTCCTGCGCCTCGCTCAGGGGGATCTGGGTGGCCTCGTTCTCGATCTCGTCGGCCACCTCGAGATAGCGCATCAGCTTGATCTCGCCGGTCTCGCGGTCGATGTCGGTGCGGATGTCGTGCTCCTGGCCGTACTTCCGCTTGCCGGCGTGGGTGATCGCCTGCTCCATGGCCTCGAGCACGAGCTCGCGCTCGATCCCCTTCTCCCTGGCGACGGCATCCGCGACCTGGAGAAGCTCGAGGCGGGCGAGGCCCGTGGTGTCGCTCTCCGCCATCACGCCTGCTCCGCCGCCTCGGTTGCAGCCAAGAGCTCGTCGGTCAGCACGAGCTTCGCATTGCGGATCCCGTCGAAGGGGAGCGACACGTCGCTATCGTCCACGGCCATGCGGACGCAGCCCTCGCCGGCGCCCAGCAGCCGGCCGCGGAAGCGGCGCCGGCCCTCCAGCGGCTCGCTCATCTCCACCTTGGCCTCGAAGCCGGCGAAGCGGACGAAATCGCCCAGCCGCACCAGCGGCCGGTCGATGCCCGGCGAGCTCACCTCCAGCGCGTAGTCGCTTGCGGGAAGGGACTCCTCCTCGAGTCGCAGGGAGAGCGCGCGACTCGCGGCCGCGCAGTCGTCGACCGTGAGCGGCGCCCGATCGGCCCGCTCGATCATCACCTGGAGCACGGGCTGCCTGCCGCCGCCGAAGCGGACTCGGACGACCTCGTAGCCCATCGACGCAAGCGCCGGTGCGATCGTCTGTTCGATCTGCCGTTCCGTGTCCACGTCTCGAATCTTCGTCAACCCACAGGACAGAAAAAAGGCGGGCTATCCCTGCCCACCACAACCTTGCTCAAACCCTGGGCACGCGTCTTGCCGTGCTCCCCGCGCCCTCGACGAGCACCGCGCCGCTACCCTATCGCGCCTCGCATGCATTCTTCAAGGCCATTCTCCCGTGCTTCAAGGCGTTTCTGCCGTGCGGCCGCGTTTGAGAGCCGTCATCGCACGTCGCCTATCGGGGGATGCGGAGGAAGCGGAGGAAGACCGGCACCCGGCCGGCGGCGCGGGCCTTCTGCTCGTAGCGCGTCTCGGGCCAGTCGACCGGCCGCAGCAGGCCTGCGTCGCCACCCGATATCTCCTGGCGGGCGAACGCACCGTTCGCCGCGACCCGCTCCAGCGTCCACGCCACATAGTCGCGATCGTCGGAGGCCCAGCGGAACTCGGCGCCGTCCTTGAGCACGCGGGCGAAGCCGGCCAGCGTCTCGGCATCGATCAGGCGCCGCTTGTGATGGCGCTTCTTGGGCCAGGGGTCCGGAAACAGCACGAAGAGGCGTCCGATGCTGGCGTCCGGCAGGCGCTCCAGCAGGAGCCTTCCGTCGTCGGGAAAGAGTCGCGCCCGGTCGCCGGTGCCGTCCGCCTCCAGGCGGCTGAGGAGAGCGGCAACGCCCTGAACGAAGGGCTCGCAGCCGATGATCCCGACGTCCGGATTGGCGCGCAGCTGTTGCGCCAGATGCTCGCCGCCGCCGAAGCCGATCTCGAGCCAGAGGTCGGCGGGCGGCGCGGTGAACAGGCGCGCGACGTCTAACTGTGCTCGCTCGTCCTCGGGCAGGTCGATGCGCAGACGAGGCAGTACCCGCTCGAGCAGCGCCTGGCGGGCGGGACGGAGCCGGTAGCCCAGCCGGCGCCCGTAGACGCGGCGCCTGGGGTGCTCCATCGCGGTGCGGGAGGGGGGGGCGCCGGGCCGGGGCCTCACCCGACCGCCGAGAGGAGCGGCTCCACGAGATCGGTCCGCTCCCACGAGAAGCCGCCGTCGGCCTCGGGCTCCCGGCCGAAATGGCCGTAGGCCGCGGTGCGCTCGAAGATCGGTCGGGCAAGGCCGAGATGGGCGCCGATCCCGCGCGGCGTGAGGTCCATCACCGCCCTGAGCGCGCCGGCGAGCCGGGCCTCGTCGATCTCGCCCGTGCCGTGGGTATCGACATAGACCGCGAGCGGCTCGGCGACGCCGATCGCATAGGCGAGCTGGATGGTACAGCGCGACGCCAGGTTGGCGGCGACCACGTTCTTCGCCAGGTAGCGGGCCGCGTAGGCGGCGGAGCGGTCGACCTTGGTCGGATCCTTGCCCGAGAAGGCGCCGCCGCCGTGGGGCGCCGCCCCGCCATAGGTGTCGACGATGATCTTGCGCCCGGTCACCCCGGCGTCGCCGTCCGGCCCGCCGATCACGAAACGGCCGGTCGGGTTCACGTAGAACTTGTCCTCCTCGCACATCCAGCCGTCGGGCAACGCGTTCACCACGTAGGGCCGCACGACGGCACGCACGTCGTCCTGGGAGAGCTCGGCCGCATGCTGGGTCGAGACCACGACGGAGGTGGCGCCGACAGGCACGCCGTCCTCGTAGCGGAGCGTGACCTGGCTCTTGGAATCGGGCCCGAGGCCGGGGGCGTCGCCGGCGTGCCTGGCCCTGGCGAGCTCGGCCAGGATCGCATGGGCGTAGTGGAGCGGCGCCGGCATGAGGGCCTCGGTCTCGCGGCAGGCGTAGCCGAACATGATGCCTTGATCGCCCGCGCCCTGGTCCTTGTTGCCGGCCTGGTCCACCCCCATGGCGATGTCGGCCGACTGGGCGTGCACGTGGACCTCGACATCGGCCTTGGCCCAGTGGAAGCCCTCCTGCTCGTAGCCGATCTCGCGGATGCAGGTGCGGGCCAGCGATTCGAGGGTCTCGGCCGTGATCGACTCCGGCCCGCGCACCTCGCCGGCGAGCACCACCCGATTGGTCGTGACCAGGGTCTCGCAGGCCACGCGAGAGTTCGTGTCGAGCGCCAGATAGGCATCGACCACGGCATCCGAGATTCGGTCGCACACCTTGTCCGGGTGCCCTTCAGACACCGATTCGCTCGTGAACAGGTAGTCCCCTCGCCCCACAGCTCCCCCCGATATCAGTGCACATGTTGCGGAGACGGGCGGCGTCCGGCCGCGCCATGCGGCGGTTTTCGCAGCGATTGCCGGGGCGGTCAAGCGCGACCCTCCCGCCGCCGGACGCGGCCCGCGAGCACGGCCGACGCAGGCCGTGACGCCAACGAGACTTCCGGGTTATGACCCGCTCTGCGCCGGGAGCACGGCGTGCCGACAGGGAGACTGCATATGCGTGCCGATATCGGAGGAGTGACGATCAACTACGAGATTTCAGGCAACGAGAACGGCCCGTGGCTCACCTTCTCCAATTCGCTGGCCACGAACCTGCACATGTGGGACGAGCAGGAAGCGGCGCTTGCCGGAGATTTCCGCATCCTCCGCTACGACAAGCGCGGGCACGGCAGGTCGGCGCCCGTCGAAGGCCCGTACTCGTTCGACGACCTCATCGGCGACATCGTCGGCCTGTGGGACCATCTGGGTATCGGGAAGAGCCATTTCGTCGGCCTCTCGATCGGCGGGATGACGGCGCAGGGGCTGCTGCTCCGCCACGCCGACCGGGTCGCTGCCTCCGTCATGGCGAACACCACGGCACACTGCAGCGACGATTTCTTCGCCGCGTTCGATGCGCGCGTCGCGGCGGTCGCAGACGGCGGCATGGAGGCAGTCGTCGACTCGACCATCGAGCGCTGGTTCACCGAGAGCTACCGGGCAAGCGGCGCCGCACGGATCGACGACGTGCGGAGAATGATCCTCACCACCTCGGTCGCCGGGTATACGGGATGCGCGCGCGCCATCCAGGGGCTCGCCTATCTCGACCGGCTGGAAACGCTCGACCACCCCGTGTTGCTGATCGCCGGCGCGCAGGACGCCGGCACGCCGCCGGCCGGCATGCGCATGATGCACGAGCGCATCGCCGGCTCCCGCTATCTCGAGCTGGACACCGCGCATCTCTCGAACATCGAGCAGGCGCCGGCGTTCACGGCCGCCGTGAGGGAGTTCCTCGCGGCCCACTGAAGGCCGTGCGGGCATCGGATGAGCCGGTCCGCAGGACCGGACGGCGCGACTGCGCCGCGCGCCGATAGGCGCGTAGCCAAGCGAGCGGAGCGAGCGCCCGGCGCCTGAGGGATATGAATAGGTCGCCGCTCACTCCGTGTTCGTGTGGATCGGCGCCTCCGGGTGGAAGGCGTGGAAGGCGAAGGCGAAGCTGACGTCATAGGGCACGTCTTCCAGACCTTCGTCGCCGGCACGCTGGACCACCACGTTGCCGATGTCCATGCCGTCGGCGATCGAGCGGCTGTCGAGCGCGGAGTTCTGGCCGGCCTCCCAGGTGATGACCAGGTCGTCCCGCTCATAGCGGCCCGCCTCGCGGATCAGCGCGAGGCTCCAGGCCTCGCCGTCCACCACCACCACGCGGGCGAGCGGTGCGATGCCCTCCGGCAGGGCGCCGTCGTAGAGGAACGGGCGGGAGCTGGAATCGTAGCCGCCATAGGGGTTGGCGCCGTAGGCGCGGGCACCCGCGTGGCGCGGCATCAGGACGCTGGCGGCGGCACCGGCGCGCTCCTTGAAGAGTGCGAAGGATTCGACCCGCGACGGCAGCCGCTTGAGCCAGGTGCCGGTATGCTCGCCGACAATCCCTTCGCCGGTGAACTGCTGCCACCAGCTCTCGGTCTGGCGGTCGTACATCACGAGGTCGGAGTTGCGGAGCTTGCCGGTGGTGCCGAAATCAAGCACCGCGTCGCCCACCCGGCGGTCGTAGACCACCGCCGAATTGCAGAGCGGGCAGAAGGTGACGGCGACCGGAATGCCGCCGATCGTGTCGTTGACGATCTCGTGCCACATGAGGATCTGCAGCGGATAGGCGCGCTGGTCGTCGCCGACGAAGAAGCTGATCACGGGCTCGGTGTCGGCGAGACCCTCGACCTCGGCGGCGGGCGCGAAGAGCGGATCGTCGATGGCGGGGATGCCGTCCTTGGGCGGCCCGCCGGACATGATCTCGTCGAACTCGATCGACGCCTTGGAGAAATCGGTCGCGCCCCATTCGTACAACCAGTGAGACGGCGCCTCGCGCGCCGGTGCGGAATGAAGCGTAATCGCCGCAACGAGCGCGACAGCGGGGAGTGCGAAAGCCAAGAGAGCGATGCGCCGCATCGTGCCGTCCTCCGTCCTGTGACGGGTGAAATGTCAGCACTCCCGGCGCTCGGCGCCAGTCGCGATGCTTCAACTTGTCGTGACGGGCCTGCACCGCATCGGCTTGGCGTCCCAGGCGGCAGTCGAACTCCATATTCCTATTTTACAACAACGGGTTATGATAAATTGGTTTCGTTTTGCGATTTTGCCGCTCTGCGTCGGTCGCGATCCGGGCGAACGTCTCGACTCAGCCGGCCGCGGCCATCGCGCGCTGGGTCATGACTCCCACCATGTGGGCGCGGTACTCGGCGCTCGCGTGAATGTCGGCGTTGAGCCCGTCTGGCGAGAGCGCCGGCAGCGCAGCCTCCGCATCGAGCCGGCCGCCGAGCGCGGCCTCCATGGCGGTGGCGCGAAAGACGCACGGGCCCGCACCGGTCACGGCGATGCGCACGCCGCCCGCCGTCTCCGCCGCCATCACGCCGACGATGGCATAGCGCGACGCCGGGTTCGGGAACTTCGCATAGCCCGCGCGCCGGGGCCGCGGAAAGCGCACCGCGGTCACGATCTCGCCCTCCTCCAGCGCCGTCTCGAAGAGGCCGGTGAAGAATTCGTCCGCCGCGATCGAACGCCGCTCGGTGACCACCGTGGCATCGAGCCCCACCAGTGCCGCCGGATAGTCCGCCGCCGGGTCGTTGTTGGCGATGGACCCGCCGATGGTGCCCTTGTTACGCACCTGGGGGTCGCCGATCTTGCCGGCGAGCGCGGCAAGCGCCGGAATCGCCGCCCGCACCTCGGCCGATGCCGCCACGACCGCGTGCGGCGTCAGCGCGCCGATGCTCACCGCGTCCGCATCCACGGCGATACCGCTCAGCTCGTCGAGCCCCGCCAGGTCGATCACGTCGGAGGGCGCCGCGAGCCGCTGCTTCATCGCCGGCAGCAGCGTGTGGCCGCCCGAGAGATAGGCGCCGTCGTCCGCGCTCTTGAACGCGGCGACCGCGTCCGCCACCGATGTCGCGCGGCGGTAGGTGAATGCATGCATGGCGAGCGCTCCTTCTCGCTCAGACTATGACCTTCGCGCCGTTTTGGCCAGCAGGGCGGCGTCCGTCGCCGGCGCCCTTTCGGGTCGCCGCCGGCCCCGGCTACGATGGAACGAACGGGTGAGGAGGCGCCGGTGGTGAGACTCAGGCGCGCCCAGATGATCAATCTGGTCGAGCACAGCTACTTCAGCAACATCGATTATCGGCGTCTCGGCACGGTGCTGGACTGCTTCGCCCGCGACGCCGTGCTCTCGGTCCCGGGCCGCGACCACCGCGGCCGGGACAGCGGGATCAAGCAGTATCTGGAGGGCCTGCTCGCGGCCCATCCGCTGATCCGGCACGAGGTGATCGCCTGCGAGGCGGACGAGGAGGGGCAGCGGCTCGCCTGCCGCTTCACGCTTCGCCTCGAGGATGCGGAGGGCCGGGTGAGGAAGAGCGCAGGCAGCGCCGCCTTCCGCCTCGTGAACGGCAAGCTGGCGGAGGTCGCGGTCGACTGCGACGATGGCGATGCCGGCGGCCCGCCGGCCTGATCCGACCGCCGCGAGCGCTGCTTGACACGGGGCGAGTAACCGTCTGTTCTCCGGGGGCCAACGGCGGCGGCAGGGGGTGCGCCATGTCATCGGACATCGACATCTACAAGACGCAGAACTTCGGCAACCGGCTCGGCTTCGGCGAGAAGGCGGCGCTGCTCGTCGTCGACTTCGTCAACGGCTTCACCGACCCGGCGAAGTTTGGCGGCGGCAACATCCAGGAGGCCATCGACGCGACGGTGGGCATCCTCGCCTTCTGTCGCGAGTGCGGCGTGCCGGTCGCGCATACCCGCGTCATCTTCGCCGACGATGCGGCGGACGCGAACATCATGTGCATGAAGGTGCCCTCGCTCACGACGCTCGTCGAGGACGCGCCGGAGAGCCAGATCGTCGATGCGCTGGCGCCTGCGCCGGGCGAGATCGTGGTGCGCAAGCGCGTGCCGTCGGCCTTCTTCGGCACCGACCTCGCGCCTGCATTCGCCAGGCTGCGGGTGGACACGGTGATGGTCGCGGGCTGCACCACGTCCGGCTGCGTGCGCGCGAGCGTGCTGGACGCCATGTGCCACGGCTTCCGCCCGGTGGTGCTCAGCGACTGCGTCGGCGACCGGGCGCTCGGACCCCACGAGGCGAACCTCTTCGACATGGGCCAGAAATACGCGGACATCATCACGAGCGCGGATGCGATTGCCGCGCTCTCCGGCGCCATCGCGGCCGAAGCGGCCGAGTAGGGTCCGGCCCCCACCCCGTCGAGAGGTCGCTCCCGTGAAGGCGGTCGTCATCCGCGCCCACGGCGGCGTCGAGAAGCTGCTCTACGAGGAGATCGAGACGCCCGAGCCCGGGCCCGGCGAGCTGCTGGTGCGGATCCGCGCGAGCGGCGTCAACCACCTGGACCACGACGTGCGCGAGGGGGTCTCCGGAATCCCGGTCGCGCTGCCGCACGTGCCCGGCTGCGAGGGCGTGGGCGAGGTGGCGGCGCTCGGCCCCGGCACCGATGGGCCGCCGCCCGGCACCCGCGTCGCCATCGACTTCGCGCAAGGCGATCCGCTGTCGGAGCCCTGGCTGAGCGGCCTCGACGGCGTGGACTTCACCCACGGCCGCATCGGCGCGGGCCAGTGGGGCACGCATGCGGAGTACTGCGTCTCCCACGCGCTCTCGGTGATCCCGCTGCCCGACGGGCTGGCCTTCGAGACCGCCGCCGCCGGCATGATCGGGCTCGGCACCGCCTGGCACATGACGGTGGCGCTCGGTCGCGTGCAGGCCGGGCAGACGGTGCTGGTCAACGCCGCCGGCAGCGTCGTCGGCTCGTCCGCGATCCAGGTCGCGCTCCTGCACGGCGCGCGGGTGATCGCGAGCGCCGGCACGCCGGCGAAGCTCGAGAAGGCGCGCGAGCTCGGCGCGGTGGAGGTGATCGACTACACCCGCCAGAGCATCCGGGACGAGGCGCTGAGGCTCACGCAAGGCCGCGGCGTCGACCTCGTGATCGAGAGCGTCGGCGGCGACGTGCTGCGCCAGAGCATCGACGCGGTCTGCTTCAACGGCCGCCTCGTCACCTGCGGCGCGCATGCCGGCGAGGAGGTGCCGCTCAACGTGATCGAGCTCTTCCGCAAGCACATGACGATCCACGGCAGCCACTTCTGCGGCCGCCGCGAGATCGCCCGCGTGTTCGCGTTGATGGCGGAAGGGCGGCTTAGCCCTGTGATCGATTCGGTCTATCCGCTCGCCGACGTCCAGAAGGCCGCGCGCAAGACCGCCGAGCGCGACGTCTTCGGCAAGATGGTGCTGGTGCCTTAGCGTCGCGTCGGCTCGCGCCCGCCTTCCCTATTTCGCCTTCCCCGCCTGGCCGCGCTTCACGAATTGGCCACCGCCCTCGCGGCCGAGCCACTCGCGCCCGTCGACGATGAGCTCGCCCCTGAGGAACACCTTGCTCACCCGGCCGGTGACCTCGCGCCCCTCGAACATCGAGTACTCGACCCGGCTGTGGTGCTCGGCGGCGCGGATGGTCCAGGTCTCGTCGGGATCGAAGAGCACGATGTCGGCATCGGAGCCGACCGCGATGGTGCCCTTGCGCGGGAAGAGGCCGAAGAGCTTCGCCGGCGCGGTGGCGGTGAGCTCCACGTAGCGGTTGAGCGACATGCCGTTGCTGCGCACGCCGCCGTCGTAGACCAGCGGCATGCGAGTCTCGAGCCCCGGTGCGCCGTTGGGGATCTTGCTGAAGTCGTCGCGCCCGAGCTCCTTGGAGAAGCGCACGCCCAGCACGTTCTCGCTGAAGCAGAAGGGGCAGTGATCGGTGGCGATCACCTGCAGGTCGTCGGTCTTCAGCCCGCGCCAGAGCGCGTGCTGGTGCGCGGCGCCGCGCAGCGGCGGCGTCATCACGAACTTCGCGCTCTCGAAGCCCGGCCGGTCGTATTCCTCGTCGGTGAGGAAGAGATAGTGCGGGCAGGTCTCGGCATGGACCGGGAGCCCGCGGTCGCGCGCTTCCGTCACCGCGTCCAGCGCCTCGCCGGCCGAGAGATGCACGAGGTAGACCGGCGCCTCGGCAAGCTCGGCGATGCGGATCACCCGGTGCGTCGCCTCGCCCTCCATCAGGGTCGGTCGCGTCAGCATGTGCCACTTGGGGCTGGTGTTGCCGGCGTCGAGCGCCTCCTGCACCAGCACGTCGATGACGTGGCCGTTCTCCGCATGGACCTGCACCATGCCGCCGTTGGCGCCGACCAGCCGCATGGTCCTGAAGATCTGGCCGTCGTCGATCATCAGCACGTCGGGATAGGCGGTGAAGAGCTTGAAGGTGGTCACGCCCTCGTCGTGGATCAGGCTCTTCATGTCGACGAGGGTCTGGTCGTTCACGTCGGTCATGATCATGTGCGCGCCGACATCGATGGCGGCGACCGAAGCGCGCTCGTGCCAGTCGGCGAGGCCGGCGAGCGGGCTGGTGCCCTTCACCTGGGCGGCGAAGTCGACGAGCGTGGTGGTGCCGCCGAAAGCGGCCGCCTGGGAGCCCGTGTAGAAGGTGTCCGCCGTGCGCGCGGGCCCGAAGTCCCAGTCGAGGTGGGTATGCACGTCGACGCCGCCCGGCAGCACGAGCAGACCTTCAGCATCGTGCGCCGCCACGCCCTCGCCCACGGGCAGGTCGGTGCCGATCATGCGCACGCGGCCGTCCTCCATCAGGATGTCGGCCGTGTAGTCGTCCACGGCGGTCACGATCCGCCCGTTCCGTATCACGGTCGCAGTCATCGTCGCCTCCCCGGAGCGTCGAGAACCTTCATTCCTCGCCTGCCCATCATGCCGCGGAGAGTGCGTTTTTCATATCCCCCCGGCGCCGGGCGCTCGCGGCCGCGGGGCGACATTGCGCGGGTGGAGCGGCTTTGCGAGAGTCGGTGCGGCACGCGACTGAGACGCCGCCGGAGCAGGGAGGAGACGACGCCGCTACTGGAGAACAAGGACCTCGCCATCGTCGACATCTACGTGCCGGCCAAGCGCCGCCGCACGCTCAAGCAGGCGACGGTCGACGCGCTCGCCGAGAGCATCCTCGAGGACGGGCTGAAGGTGCCGATCCTGGTGCGCGAGGACGGCGCCCGCTACGTGCTCGTGGAAGGCCTGCACCGCCTGGAAGCGTGCAAGGCCCTCGGCGAGGAGGTCATCACCTGCACCATGGTCCAGCCCCGGAGCTGACGGGCGGAGCGCGACGGCGACAGGGGGAGGACGTGAGCGAGGTGCACACCGGAGGCTGCCTTTGCGGCGGCGTCAGATACCGGGCGACCGGCCCCCTGCGCCCGGTCGTCGCCTGCCACTGCATTCAGTGCCGCAAGACGTCCGGCCACCACGCGGCCATGACCTCGGTGCCGAACGACCGCTTCGCCATCGAGGCGGACGAGACCCTCGTCTGGTACGACTCATCGGAGTCCGCGCGGCGCGGCTTCTGCAACCGCTGCGGCGGCAACCTGTTCTGGGATCCGGCGGGCGAGGAGCGCATCTCGATCACCGCGGGCACGCTCGACGGCGCCACCGGGCTCGCCATCGAGCGTCACATCTACACCGCCTTCGCCGGCGACTACTACGCGCTGCCGGAAGACTGAGGGGGCGGCTCGGTGGTCCCCGGCACCGGCGCCTTCGTCCGTCCGGTCTGAAGCGCAGCATCGGCGATCCTTCAGACAGGTCGGTCGTCGTTCAAACACCGGTCCTTGGAGTTTGCCATGCAACCAAAGAAGACAGTGATCGTGGTCGGGGCCGGAGCGAGTCAGGAAGCCGGCCTTCCAACCAGCGCTGACCTAAAAACATCCATAGCAAGAATTCTTGACGTTAGGTTTCAACTTATAGAGCAAATTTCTGGAGATCGAACAATTGCAGCATCACTCGGTGCTTGCTTTCGTGATATCAACCCGCACCTTCACGCTTGCTGGAAAATGCGTGACGCTCTACCGCAAGCAATGTCAATCGACAACTTCATAGATTCTCATCGAGGAAATGAGAAAATTGAGTTCTGTGGAAAGCTGGCCATCGTCAGATCGATCTTGGACGCGGAAAAGAAAAGTCTCCTATTCATTGATCGTAACAATTCAGACAATACGTTGAATTTTAAGTCTCTCGAAGAGACTTGGTTCAATGTATTCTGGCAATGCATCTCCGAGAACTGTCAAGCAGAGGGGCTTAAAGAACGCCTCTCTGCAATCACACTCATTATCTTCAACTATGACCGTTGTATAGAGCACTTTCTCTATCATTCAATACAGAACTATTACGGACTAAGCGCCGACGCTGCCGTGTCTCTTGTCAACGAAATGGATATATTTCATCCTTATGGTGCGGTGGGCTCACTCCCTTGGACCGACGGACCAGCTCAAATGGATTTTGGCGCTGAGCCGGGCGCCCAAGACCTAGTGACGCTCGCACAGCAAATCAAAACGTTTACCGAGGGAACGGACACGGAAGCGAGCGATATAGTGAGAATTAGAAAACGGGTGGTAACTTCCGACACTTTAGTTTTCCTAGGCTTTGCTTATCATCCACAAAATATAGAACTGCTGAAGTCATCTTCTGATGAAATAAAGTTACTAAACAAGGTGTGCAATTTTTACGGAACCGCATTCGGCATTTCTGATGAAGACCTGCGGGTTATCACTCCAGAGCTTCAAGAACTCTGCGGCTCACCCATGTACGTCAATATGGACACAAATCTCACTTGTAGAGAATTGTTCAACAAGTATAGACGAACTCTATCATTCCATTAGCCTCTAGTTCGACTGAGGGGGTCAAGACTGATCGGCGCTGCAAACTATTGTGAATGCGCCAATCGGGAGAGTCAGCCCGGCGCCAGGCTCTCGCGGGCACCGAGGCTGGAGCCGCCGCAGACCATCAGCGCCTGGCCGGTGACGAAGCCGCTGTCCTTGCTGAGGAAGAAGGCGATGGCGTGGGCCATGTCCTCGGGCGTGCCGATGCGGCCGACGGGGATGGCGGCGAGCGCGCCCTTGGTGCGCGGCGACTCCGGCGGATTGGCCTCGACGTAGAGCTCCGTCGCCGTCGGCCCCGGGCAGATGCAGTTGACCGTGATGCCGTCTGCGCCGAGCTCCAGCGCCCAGGTGCGGGTCAGCCCGATCAGCGCCGCCTTGGTCGCGGCGTAGTTTGTGCGAAGCTCCTTGCCGCGCACCGAGCGGCTGGAGACGTTGACGATCCGCCCGAAGCCGGCGGCGCGCATCCCCGGCGCCAGCGCCTTGGTGCACTGGATGGCCGAGCGCACGTTGAGCGCCATCAGGTAGTCGAAGTCGTCGAGCGTCGCGTCGTCGAGCAGGGCCGGGCGCACGGCGCCCACATTGTTGACGAGCCGGGTGATGGCGGGGCCAGCGAGCACGCGCTCCAGGGCGCCTGCGGTCGCATCCGCATCGGCAAGGTCGACGGCGACGAACGCGTCCACCGGGTCTTCGGGCTCCAGCCGGTCGAGGACCACGACCCGGCAGCCGTCGGCACGGAGCCGGGCCGCCGTGGCCCGGCCGATCCCCCGTGCGCCGCCGGTGATGAGCGCGTGGTCGCTCGTCGCCCGCCCTCCGGCGTGCGCCGGCCGGGTGGGCCTACTCGGCCGCCGCCCGCGCGCCGATGGCGGCGTTGACCTTGGGCATGACCTCTTCGGCGAGCAGCGACATGGAACGCTTCATCCGCTCCTTGTCGGTCCAGTCCTGCGCCGTCAGCATCAGCGTGCCGAAGTGGCCGATCTCGTCGCGCAGCGCCAGGATCTTCTCGGCCACCGTCTCCGGACTGCCGTAGATCGTGTAGTTGTCGCGGATCGATTCGTGGGTCAGCGCCGCCGGGTCGTCCCCCTGGTTGACGACGAAGGGGCCCTTCATCTCCGCCCGCTCGAAGATCCTGAAGAGGTAGCTGAAGTACCAGTCGGTGCTGTCATCGGCCTTCTTGACGAAGGCCTCGGCCGCCTCGTCGGTCTCGTCCACGTGGACGTTGCGGGCGACGCGCCAGATCTCCGGATCGGTCGCATGCCCTGCCTTGGCCGCCGCCTCGGCATAGACCTGCCAGTGGGACTTCGCCGACCAGGTGCCGATGAAGTTGGCCGAGATCGGGATGTAGCCGCGCGAGCCCGCGAACTTGATCGAGCCCGAGAAGGGGCTCATGGCGGAGATGGCGAGCGGCGGATAGGGCTTCTGATAGGGCTTGGCCATGTAGCCCAGCCCGATATCCTCGTAGATCCAGTCCTTGAGGGAGATCTGCCAGTGCTCGCCGTTGAACTCGTAGGGCGGGTCGGAGGTCCAGATGTCGACCATGATGTCGATGGCCTCGACCATCATGGCGTTGCGGTCCGCATCCATGACGCCGAAGATCTCGAAGTCCGGCGGCAGCCCGCCGGGGCCGACGCCCGCGATGTAGCGCCCCTTCGCCAGGTGGTCGAACATGGCGATCTGCCCGGCGGTCACCGCCGGGTGGTACTGCGGCAGGCAGATGACGCCCGTGCCGGCGACGATCTGCTTGGTGTGGGGCAGCACATGCGCGAGGAAGAGCAGCGGCGAGGTGATCTGCTCCGACTTGGAGCTGTAATGCTCGCCCACCCAGGCCTCCGAGAAGCCGAGCCGATCAGCATGGACGATCGCTTCGATATCCTCCATGAGGGTCGTGTGATAGTCCCTCTCGTGGTTATGGATCGGCATCATGAAAAGGCCCAGCTTCATCGATCTCCTCCTCTGCCCCACAGCGCCGCGCGCACGCGTGCCTGCCCTGCCCGTGGCGGGGCGGCCCGCCGCACCATATACCATCGCATACAGGGCTGCACCCTGATCGGCCGGGCACGCCCGCAGCCGGAAGCCCGCCCGTGATCGCGGCGGCACCCGCGCCGGCGCGCCGCCGCGCTCTGCGGGAGGCGCTCGACCGCGGCGGCCTGCTGCGCTTCCCCGGCGCGTTTGCGCCGATCGTCGCGAAGCTGATCGAGCGCCAGGGCTTCGACGGCGTCTACGTCTCGGGCGCGGCGCTCGCCGCCGATCTCGGCCTGCCCGATATCGGGCTGGTGACGCAGAGCGAGGTCACGGCCCGCGCGCAGGCGATCGTGCGCGCCTGCACGCTGCCCGTCATCGTGGACATCGACACCGGCTTCGGCGCGCCCCTCAACGCCGCCCGCACCGTCGCCCTGCTGGAGGAGGCGGGCCTCGCCGGCTGCCACCTCGAGGACCAGGAGGCGCCCAAGCGCTGCGGCCACCTCGACCGCAAGACCCTGGTGCCGGTGCCCGAGATGGTGCGCCGCGTGCGCGCCGCCGCCGAGGCCCGGACCGACCCGAACTTCCTGCTCATCGCCCGCACCGACGCCCGCGGTCCCGAGGGCCTGGAGAAGGCGATCTACCGCGCCAAGGCCTATGTCGATGCCGGCGCCGCCATGATCTTCCCCGAGGCGCTGCAGGACGAGCGCGAGTTCGAGGCCTTCCGCGCCGCCCTGAACGTGCCGCTGATGGCCAACATGACCGAGTTCGGCAAGTCGCCGCTGCTGTCGCGCCGTACCCTGGCGGAGCTCGGCTACAATCTGGTGATCTACCCGGTCACCGCCTTCCGGCTCGCCATGAAGGCCGTCGAGGACGGGCTCCGCGAGCTCGACGAATCCGACGACCAGCCGGGCCTCGTGCCGCGCATGATGACCAGGGCGCACCTCTACGAGATCGTGGACTATGCCGGCTACGGCCGCTTCGACAGCGCGGTCCGCGACTTCTCGGAGGAGTGAGCGGGCACTACCAAGACGGCAGTGGTGGCGGTAGAACGGTTCCGATGACGCATCCCCCGGCAGACGGCGCGCTCGCGCGCTTCACCGTGCTCGACCTCACCCGCTACCGGGCGGGACCGACCGCGGCGCGCCAGCTCGCGGACTGGGGCGCCGACGTCATCAAGATCGAGGCGCCGTGGACGCCGGGGCCGGCGAACGACCCGATCAAGAGCCGCCACGGCCCCGACTTCCAGAACCTGCACCGCAACAAGCGGAGCCTCACCCTCAACCTCAAGGACCCGGACGGCATCGCCATCTTCAAGCGGCTCGCGACGGGCGCCGACGTGGTGGTGGAGAACTACCGGCCCGACGTGAAGCAGCGGCTGGGGATCGACTACGAGACGCTGAGCGCGCTCAACCCCCGCCTCGTCTACGCCAGCCTCTCCGGCTTCGGCCAGGACGGGCCGTACGCGAAACGCCCGGGCTTCGACCAGATCGCCCAGGGCATGGGCGGGCTGATGTCGATCACCGGCGAGCCCGGCCGCGGGCCGATGCGCGTCGGCATCCCGGTCGCCGACCTGAGCGCCGGCCTCTACACTGCGATCGGCATCCTCGTCGCGCTGCTCGAGCGCGAGCGCTCGGGCAAGGGGCAGTGGGTGCAGTCCTCCCTGCTGCAGGCGATGATCGCCCAGCTCGACTTTCAGGCCGCGCGCTACCTGTTCGAGGGCGAGGCGCCGGGGCAGGCCGGCAACGACCACCCCACCAGCATCCCCACCGGCGTGTTCGAGACCGCCGACGGCCACATCAACATCGCGACCTCGGGCGGCGCCATCTACGAGCGCCTGTGCGAGGCGCTCGGCATGCCGGAACTGATCACCGACGAACGCTTCGCCACCGGCGAGGCCCGCTCCGAGAACCGCGCCGCGCTCAACGGCCTCATCAACGGGCGCACCCGCACGAAGCCGAGCGCCGCCTGGGTCGACGCGCTCAACCGGGCCGGCGTGCCCTGCGGGCCGATCTACGCCATCGACGAGATGTTCGACGACCCGCAGGTACAGCATCTCGGCATGGCACATCCGGTCGAGCACCCGGTCCTCGGGCCGACCCGCATCGTCTCCCAGGCGACCCGGCTCAGCCGCACGCCGTTCAACGTCCATGCGGCGACGCCCGAGCTCGGCGCCCACACCGGCGAGATTCTGGGGGCGCTCGGCTACGACGATGCGGCGATCGAGGACCTGCGGGGTCGCGGTGTTGTCTGACGTGGGAATGACATGACCGATCAACTGCTTGTCGAGACCGCCGGCGCCGTCGGCTGGATCACCTTCAACAACCCGGCGAAGCACAACGCGCTCTCCGTCGCCATGTGGCGTGCGCTGCCGCAGGCGCTGGATGAGCTGGAGGCGGACCCCGCGGTCCGCGTGATCGTGCTGCGGGGCGCCGGCGAGAAGGCCTTCGTCTCGGGCGCCGACATCTCCGAGTTCGCGACCGCGCGCGCGAGCGAAGAGGCGGTCGCGGCCTACGACGCGCTTGCCGAGGGTGCTACCCACCGGTTGAAGGGCGCCGACCGGCCGACGATCGCCATGATCCGCGGCTACTGCATGGGCGGGGGACTCGGCCTCGCCATCGCCTGCGACATGCGGATCGCCGCAACCGACGCGACCTTCGCGATTCCGGCCGCAAGACTGGGGGTCGGCTACCGCGTCGGCTCGCTCAAGCTGCTGACCGACCTCGTCGGGCCCGCCTTCGCCAAGGAGATCCTCATCACCGCGCGCCGCTTCGACGCCAGCGAGGCGGAGCGCATCGGCCTCGTCAACCGGACCGTGCCCACGGATACGCTGGCCGAGGAGGTCGAGCGCTACTGCGCCGCCATCGCCGCCAACGCGCCGCTCTCCATGCGGGCGAGCAAGCACATGATCGGGGAGCTCGCACGGGCCGCCGGCGACGGCGTCGACGCGGCCCTCTGCGAGGACCTGGTGACGGCCTGCTTCACCAGCGCCGACTACACCGAGGGACGCACCGCGTTCATGGAGAAGCGCAGGCCCAAGTTCACCGGGCGGTAGTCCGGCCCCCGCGCTATATCCGTTCCGAGAGCCAGATGGCGAGCCGGGTGCCCCGCTTGACCGCCGCCGCCAGCGCCTCGTAGCCCGGCGCCTGCTCCGCCCCGTGGGCAAGGCCGGTCTCGCGGTGCCGGGCCTCGTCGGCGCCGAACTCCTCGAGGGTCTCGCGCAGCGGCGCCTCGTCCTCGCCGAGACGCCGCACCTGCGCCGCGTAATGCTCCTCGATCACCTCCTCGACGGCGACGGTGCACGCCATGGCCGCCCGCTCGCCCAGCAGCCCGCTGGCGGCACCGAGCGCGTAGCCGGCGACGTGCCAGAGGGGACTGAGCGCGGTCGGCCGCACGCGCCGCTCCACCAGCAGCGCGTCGAAGGCATCCAGGTGCGCCTGCTCGGCCTCAGCCATCTCGCGGATCACGGGCGCCGCCGGGCCGCGACCCAGCACCGCGAGCTGGCCGTCGTAGATTCGCCGGGCGCCGTACTCGCCGGCGTGATCGACCCGGAGCATGCGGGCGATCAGCTCGTCGCGATCGGGATCGCCGGGCAGCCGATCCTCGCCCGTGACTGCGGGCCGTGCGTCCCTGCGCTTCTCGTCCTCGCTCATGTGCCCGCCCTCCACAGCCGGCCCGCGCCGTAGAACGCGAGGGCGGCCACCGCGACGGAGGCGATCGCGTTCCACCCCGCCAGCGACACGCCGACGAGCGACCAGGGCACCTCGTCGCAGCGCGTAAGCGGCGCCGCCATCACCTGTGCCCTGATGTCGTCGACGCTGCCGCCGATTTGGGCGGCGCAGCCGCTCGCGAACCAGCCCTGCTCGACGCCCGCATGGTAGACCCCGTAGCCGGCGCTCACCAGGAGCGCGAGGCCCGAAAGCGCGAGCAGCGCCATCCGGGCCCGGCCGCCAACGGCGACGGCGGCAAGCCCCAGGCCCATGACGGCGAAGTGGGGGTAGCGCTGAATCAGGCAGAGCGGACAGGGCGCGAGCCCGCCCACGTGCTGGGAGAGATAGGCGCCGAGCAGCAGCGCGGCGCTCGCCGCCGCGACGAGCAGCGGAAGGGCGCTGCCGCTAACCCACCGCTGCAGCGCCGCGCTCAAGGCCTACGCGGGGTCGCCGCCGGCCGCCGCCGGCTGGCGCCGGACGATCGCGGCACTGAGCATGGTCATCACCACCTCGTCCCGCTGGTTGAGGACTTCCATCCGGTAGCGCACGATGCCGCGGTCCGGCTTGGAGCGCGATGCCCGCACCTCGAGGATCTCGCCGGTGGCGCGGATGGTATCGCCGGGGCGGACCGGCTGGAGCCAGCGCAGCTCGTCGACCCCCGGCGAGCCGATGCTGATCTCGGGCGCGAACACCGGGGTCTGGAAGAACATGCGGAGCGCCACGGCGATGGTCTGGATGCCGCTCGCGATGAGCCCGCCGTAGGGCCCAGCCTCGGCGTAGGCGACGTCCATATGGAAGGGCTGCGGGTCGTAGCGGAAGGCGAAGTCCAGGATCTCCGGCTCGCTCAGGGTCTTGCCCCTGGTCTCGAAGCGCAGACCCGGCTCCAGATCCTCGAAATACCAGTTGTACATGCGCTCCTCCTGCTGGCGAGCGGCTATTCCGCCGCGCGCGCCTCGGCCATGCGCTCGAACCCCCGCTCCAAGTCGGCGATGAGGTCGTCGGCATCCTCGAGGCCGGCATAGATGCGGAGCAGCGGGCACGCCGGGTCCCAGCGCGTCGCGTCGCGCAGCTTCCAGGGATAGGTCGGCAGCGCCAGGCTCTCGTAGCCGCCCCAGGAATAGCCGAGGCCGAAGAGCGCGAGCGAATCGAGGAAGGCGTCGACGGCAGGCTCCGGCATCGGCTCCAGTACCACGCCGAAGAGGCTGGAAGCGCCGGAGAAGTCGCGCTTCCAGAGCGCATGGCCGGGATCGTCCTCCAGCGCGGGATGGAGCACCCGGCTCACCTCGGGGCGGCCCTGCAGCCAGCGGGCGAGCTTGAGCCCCGTCTCCTGGTGCCGGTGCAGGCGGACGGAGAGTGTGCGCAGGCCGCGCAGGCCCAGGTAGCAGTCGTCGGGCCCCGGTGCCGCGCCGAGCTCCTCGAAGATGCGGCGCAGCGCCTCGACATGGGCCTCGGTGGTGGTGACCGCGCCGAGCATGGCGTCCGAATGGCCCACGATGTACTTGGTGCAGGCTTGGATCGAGACGTCGGCGCCGAGAGCGAGAGGCTGACAGAACAGCGGCGAGGCCCAGGTGTTGTCCACGATCAACACGGCGCCCCGCTCGTGCGCGGCAGCCGCGAGCGCCGGAAAGTCCTGGATCTCGAAGGTGATCGAGCCCGGCGATTCGCCCACCACCACGCTGGTGTTGGGCTGCATCAGGGCGGCGATGCCGGCGCCGATGCAGGGGTCGTAGAAGGTGGTTTCCACCCCCATGCGGGCGAGCAGCCCCCGCGCGAGAGCGCGTGTCGGGCCGTAGGCGCTGTCGGTCATCAGCACGTGGTCGCCGCTCTTCACGAAGGCGAGCAGCGACGCGACGATCGCCGCCTTGCCGGAGCCGAAGAGGTAGGTGCGGTAGCCCCGCTCGAGGGCGGCGATGGAGTCCTGGAGCGGGAAGGTCGTCGGCGTGCCGTAGCGCCCGTAATAGGTCTTGCCGTACTCGCGCGGGCCGAAGGTGGCTTCCTTCAGCGCCGCCGCGGTCTCGTGAAGGATCGTGGACGCGTGGTAGACGGGCGGGTTGACGACGCCGTGGTTCGCGGCCGGGTCGCGGCCGAGCACCGAGAGCAGCGTCTCGTCCCGGTAGCGGCCCTTGTCGCCGCTCTCCTTCGTCATCGCTCGCTCGCGCAGGCCGTCGGGGGCCCGCTCACAGGTCCGCGAAGCAGTGGGTTTCCGCCGCGCCGCCGGGATGCGTCACCGCTCCCTGGTAGGCGGGGCCGACGGTGGCGGCGTACTTCCAGAGCACGCCTGCCTGATAGTCGGTCGTGCGCGGCGCCCAGCCCTTGTGGCGCTCCGCGAGCTCGGCGTCCGAGAGCGCGACGCTGAGCTCGCCGCTGGTCGCGTCGATCGTCACCTCGTCGCCGTCGCGGAGCAGCGCGATGGGGCCGCCCAGCGCCGCCTCGGGCCCGACATGGCCGATGCAGAAGCCCCGCGTCGCGCCGGAGAAGCGGCCGTCGGTGATGAGCGCGACCTCCTCGCCCTTGCCCTGGCCGTAGATCTGCGAGGTGACGGCCAGCATCTCGCGCATGCCGGGGCCGCCCTTGGGCCCCTCGTAGCGGATGACGATCACGTCGCCGGAGCGGTAGTCGCGGCTGACCACGGCCTTCATCGCCTCCTCTTCGGTATCGAAGCAGCGCGCGGGCCCGACATGGCGGAGCCGCGTGAGGCCGGCCACCTTCACGATCGCCCCTTCCGGCGCGAGATTGCCGCTGAGCCCCACCACGCCGCCGGTGGGGGACAGCGGCGCGGACGTCGGCACCACCACGTCCTGCTCGGTGGGGAACGCCACGTCGGCGAGGTTCTCGGCGAGCGTCCTGCCGGTCACGGTCAGGCAGTCGCCGTGCAGGTAGCCGCCCTCGAGCAGCGCCTTGAGCACGATCGGCACGCCGCCCGCCTCGAACAGGTCCTTCGCCACGTAGCGGCCGCCGGGCTTGAGGTCGGCGATATAGGGCGTGCGCTTGAACACCTCGGCGACCGCCGCGAGGTCGAAGTCGATCCCCGCCTCGTTCGCGATCGCGGGCAGATGCAGCCCGGCGTTGGTGGAGCCGCCGGTGGCCGCTACCACGGTGGCCGCGTTCTCCATCGCCTTGCGGGTGACGATGTCGCGCGGGCGGATGTTCTTCTCGAGCAGGTCCATGACGCAGTTGCCGGACGCCACGGCGAACTCGTCGCGGGACTCGTAGACCGCCGGCGCGCCTGCCGAATGCGGCAGCGCCAGCCCGATCGCCTCCGAGACGCAGGCCATGGTGTTGGCGGTGAACTGGCCGCCGCAGGAGCCGCCGGAGGGGCACGCCACCGCCTCGATCTCGGCGAGATCCTCTTCCGTGACCTCGCCCTCGTTGAGCTTGCCGTAGTACTCGTAGACGTCCATCACCGTGACGTCGCGGCCCCGGAAGCGCCCCGGCAGGATCGAGCCGCCATAGAGGAAGACGCCCGGCACGTTGAGTCGCACGAGCGCCATCATCATCCCCGGCAGCGACTTGTCGCAGCCGGCGATCCCCACCAGCGCGTCGTAGGAGTGGCCGCGCATGGTGAGCTCGACCGAATCCGCGATCACGTCGCGCGAGACGAGCGACGACTTCATGCCCTGATGGCCCATGGCGATGCCGTCGGTCACGGTGATCGTGGTGAACTCGCGCGGCGTGCCGCCGGCCTCGTCGACGCCGGTCTTCGCCGCCTGCGCCTGGCGGCGCAGCGTGATGTTGCAGGGTGCGGTCTCGTTCCAGGTCGTCGCCACACCCACGATGGGCCGGCTCATCGCCTGGCGGGAGACGCCCATGGCATAGAAGAACGACCTGTGCGCCGCGCTCTTCGCGCCTTCGGTGATGTGCCTGCTCGGCAGCTTCGACTTGTCGAATCTCGTGCTCATGGCGCCCTTCTCCCTCGCACCGCCCACCCTCTCGCGGCGGCGCGATGGGCTTACTCGTGGGGTGGGCTGCGGTCAAGCGGCGAACGTCGCCCCGCAGGGCTCACGATGCCGCGATCCGCTCCAGCGCCGCCTCCAGCCGGGCCTGCGCCCTGCGCGCCTCGTCGAGACGCCCGCGCTGCTCCTCGACCACGTGGGCCGGCGCCCGCGCGAGGAACTTCTCGTTGTCGAGCTTGCGCTCCAGCGCCGCCATCTCCTTGCCGACCTTGCCCAACTCCCGGTCGAGCCGGGCGCGCTCCTTGTCGAACTCGATGACGCCGGCAAGCGGCAGCACCACGGTCGCCTCGTCCAGCATCATCTGCACCGCGCCCGGCGGCACCTCGCCCTCCAGCAGCGCCGCGTCTTCGAGACGGGCGAGGCGGGCGACCACGGCGCCGTGGCGCTCCAGGCGCGTCGCCGTCTCCGGCGCCGCAGCGCGGAGCCTGAGCGCGATGCGCGCACCCGCCGGCACGTTCATCTCCGCGCGCACGGCGCGCACGGCCGTGACGAGCCGCACCACCCAGTCCATCTCCCGGGTTGCGTCCGCGTCGCCGATGCCGTCGTCCAGCGCCGGCCAGGGCGCCGTGATCAGGGTGCCCTCGCGCGCCTCGTCAATCCGGCCCCAGAGCTCCTCGGTGACGAAGGGCATGAAAGGATGGAGGAGGCCCAGGATCGTATCCAGCACCCAGGCGCAGGTCGCCCGGGTCTCCGCCTTGGCCGGCCCGTCGGCGCCCGCCAGCACCGGCTTCGAGAACTCCAGGTACCAGTCGCAGAAGACATCCCAGGTGAAGTGGTAGACGGCGCCCGCGGCCGCATCGAAGCGGTAGGCGTCGAGGGCCTCGGTCACGGCGCGGGCGGCAGACGCGGCCTCGCCGACGATCCAGCGGTTCACCCGGTCGCGGCACGTCGCCGGATCGAAGCCGGGATCCGGCGCACAGCCGTTGGCCTCGCAGAAGCGCGCGGCGTTCCACAGCTTGGTGGCGAAGTTGCGGTAGCCCGCGACGCGGCTCTCGGCGAGCTTGATGTCGCGCCCCTGTGCCTCCATCGCCGCCAGCGTGAAGCGGAGCGCATCGGCGCCGTACTCGTCGATGAGCGCGAGCGGGTCGATCACGTTGCCCTTGCTCTTGGACATCTTCTGCCCCTTCTCGTCGCGCACCAGCGCGTGGATGTAGACGGTGCGGAAGGGGACATCGCCCATGAAGTGCATGCCGAGCATCACCATCCGGGCCACCCAGAAGAAGATGATGTCGA
Organism: Alphaproteobacteria bacterium; assembly: GCA_011523425.1. Classification (GTDB taxonomy): domain Bacteria; phylum Pseudomonadota; class Alphaproteobacteria; order UBA828; family UBA828; genus WTGU01. The sequence continues at coordinate 37,738 of WTGU01000046.1, read as the reverse complement.
AGCCGGTGATCAGGTCGCTGTTGGGATAGTAGGTCTCCAGCGCCTCGGTGCGCTCCGGCCAGCCGAGGGTCGAGAAAGGCCAGAGGCCCGAGCTGAACCAGGTGTCCAGCACGTCCTCGTCGCGCGTGAGCGGCTCAGGCCTGCCGTAATGCCGCGCCGCCTGCTCTTCGGCCTCGGCCTCGGAGACGGCGACGAAGACGTGGCCGTCGGGGCCGTACCAGGCCGGGATGCGATGGCCCCACCAGAGCTGACGCGAGATGCACCAGGGCTGGATGTTGCGCATCCACTCGAAATAGGTGCTCTCCCAGCGCGCGGGCACGAAGCGGATGCGGCCCGCCTCCACCGCCTCGATCGCGGGCCTGGCGAGCGTCTCGGCGTCGACGTACCACTGGTCGGTGAGCCACGGCTCGATCACCGCGCCCGAGCGGTCGCCGTGGGGCACGGTGTGGAGATGCGGCTCGACCCGCTCGATCAGACCCTCGGCCTCGAGATCGGCGAGCACGCGCGCGCGCGCCTCCATCCGGTCGAGACCGCGGTAGGCCTCGGGTGCGTTCTCGTTGATCCGGGCCTCGGCGTCGAACACGTTGACGATTTCCAGGCCGTGCCGTCGGCCGACCTCGAAATCGTTGAAGTCGTGCGCGGGCGTGATCTTCACCGCGCCCGAGCCCTGCGCCGGGTCGGCGTAGTCGTCGGCGACGATCGGCAGGGAGCGGCCGACCAGCGGCAGCACCGCGCGGCTGCCTACGAGGCCGCGATAGCGCTCGTCTTCCGGGTGCACGGCGACGGCGGTATCGCCGAGCATCGTCTCGGGCCGCGTGGTCGCGACGACGATGTGCTCGCCCTCTCGGCCCTCCAGCGGGTAGCGGACGTGCCAGAGCTTGCCGTCCGCCATCTCGCGCTGTTCTACCTCCAGGTCGGAGATCGCGGTGCCCAGCACCGGATCCCAGTTGACCAGGCGCTTGTCCCGATAGATGAGGCCCTGGCGGTAGAGGGTGACGAAGACCTCGAGCACCGCGCGGCTCAGGCCCTCGTCCATGGTGAAGCGCTCGCGCGCCCAGTCGGGAGAGGCGCCGAGACGACGGAGCTGGCGCCCGATCGCGCCGCCCGATTCCGCCTTCCAGTCCCAGACGCGGTCGATGAAGGCCTCGCGGCCGAGGGCACGCCGGTCCGTGCCGTCGGCGGCGAGCTGACGCTCGACCACCATCTGCGTCGCGATCCCGGCATGGTCCATGCCCGGCTGCCAGAGCGCGTCGCGGCCGGTCTTCCGCCGGTAGCGGGTGAGCACGTCCTGCAGCGTGTTGTTGAGGGCGTGGCCCATGTGCAGGCTGCCGGTGACGTTGGGCGGCGGCATCATCACGCACCACGGCGCACCGCCGCCGGGGCGCCCGGCGAAGCTCCCGCTCCGCTCCCACAGATCGTAGAGACGGCCCTCGAAATCGGCAGGCCGGTAGGTCTTGTCCAGCATCGTCGTCTCGTAACCGTTTCAGGGGGATCGGCGCCGGGGCGGCGCGCTGCGGGATCGCCTCACTCCGGCTCTGAGCGGCGCGCGGCGCGGTCGAGCTCGCGCTGCACGAGACGCTCGACGATCGGCGGCATGTGCGTGTCGAGCCAGGTCTGGAGCATCGGCCGGAGCGCCTCCAGCAGCTTCTCGTCGCTGACCGGGGCGCCGCCTGCAGGCCGCGACGTCGGTCGGCCGCCGGACGGCGGAAAGGAGAACGCCGGGGCGCCCGCCGCCCGCCCCGGCGGGATCGCGTTGCCTTGCTCGTCCACCATCTCCGTCAGGTCGAGCACGTCCTCGTCTCCGGCGTGCCGCGAGGCGGCCGGGGGCGGCGCGCTCGCGTCCGGGACGGGCCCGCGGCTCTCGCCCTCGGAGACGATCCGGCCGATCGATTCCATGATCTCTTCCGTCGAACGGTCGTCGCGGGGCTTCTGGTCGGTCATGGGCGCTTGCCGGCGGGCCGGCGCGTGACAGTCGTTGGCGCCGAACCTAGGGCAATTGAGGCGCGATTGCCACCGCGCGGGCCCCTACGGGCCGCACTTCGGGCCGCAGTGGTCGCCACGGCTCGCACCCTCGCCTATAATGCGATGCGGGAAGCGGCCGAGGAGGAGCGGGACCACGTGCCGTCATCGACCCTAGAGCGGCGGTGCGCCGAGATCGGCCTGAAGATGACCGAGCAGCGGCGCGTGATCGCGCGCGTCCTCTCGGATGCGACGGACCATCCCGACGTCGAGGGTCTTTATCGGCGGGCGACGGAAATTGATCCGCGTATCAGCCTGGCGACCGTCTACCGCACGGTGCGGCTCTTCGAGGAATGCGGCCTGCTGGAACGTCACGACTTCCGCGACGGGCGGGCGCGCTACGAGGAGCACCCCGACGAACACCACGACCATCTGATCGACCTCACGACGGGCAAGGTGGTGGAGTTCCAGAACGAGGAGATCGAGGCGCTCCAGGCGGCGGTCGCCAAGGCGCTCGGCTACAAGCTCGTGGATCACCGGCTGGAGCTCTACGCGGTTCCGCTGGACACGCCCGAGGACTAGCGCGCGCGAAAGCCCATGTCCGACGATGATTTCATGGACGGGATCGTCGCCGGGAGCCTCGAGGTTCGCCTGGCACGCTCGCCGGCGGACGTCGACGCCGCCCAGGCGCTTCGCTACCGCGTCTTCTACGAGGAGATGGCGGCCGATCCGAGCGGCGAGATGGCGGCCCGCGAGCGCGACTTCGACCGCTTCGACGCCTATTCCGACCATCTGCTGGTGATCGATAATGACCGCAGCGCCGGCGACAGGGTGGTCGGCACCTACCGCCTGCTCAGGCGCTCGGTGGCGGACGCCCACGGCGGCTTCTACTCGACCTGGGAATACGACATCGACGCGATCGTCGCCCACCCGGGCGAGCTGCTGGAACTGGGTCGTTCCTGCGTCGATCCCGCCTACCGCAACGGCACCACCATGACCCTGCTCTGGCGGGGCAACGCGGCCTACGTGCTGCACTACGACGTCGCCCTCATGTTCGGCTGCGCCAGCTTTCCCGGCACCGACCCGGCCGACCATGCACAGCCCCTCTCCTACCTGCACCACTTCCACCGCGCGCCGCCGGCGCTGTGTGCGCGCGCGCGCGACGAGCACTACGTGAACATGAACCTGGTGGCCAAGGACGAGGTGGACAGGCGGGCGGCGCTCAAGGCGGTGCCGCCGCTGATCAAGGGCTATCTCAGGCTCAACGGATTCGTCGGCGACGGCGCGGTCATCGACCGGCAATGGGGCAGCGTCGACGTCAGCATCGTCGTCAAGACCGATCTCGTGACCCAGCGCTATCGGGACAAGCTGACATGATCGCCGCCGCGGTGCTGCTGCGCTTCTTCGGCTGGACGATCTGCCTGGTCCCCTTTCAGCTTGTCCTGATGGCGCTCCGGGCGCCGCTCTCCAAGCATCTGCCGATGGTCTGGCACCGCGGCGTCTGCCGCATCCTGGGCTTCAGGATCGAGCGCTACGGCACCATGTCGCGGAACGCGCCCACTCTCTTCGTCTGCAACCACACCTCCTATCTCGACATCAGCGCACTTGGCGCCGTGGTGCCGGGCAGCTTCGTCGCCAAGGCCGAGGTGCGCGGCTGGCCGGTCTTCGGATTCCTGGCGAGACTGCAGCGGACGGTGTTCGTGGAGCGTCGTGCGTCGCGCACCGCCCACCACCGCGACGACATGACCGGGCGGCTCGAGCACGGCGACAACCTGATCCTGTTCCCGGAGGGGACCAGCAACGACGGCAACCGGGTGCTCCCGTTCAAGAGCGCCTTCTTCGGCATCGCCGAGAAGCCGATCCGGGGCAAGCCGCTGGTGGTTCAGCCGGTCTCGATCGCCTATACGCGCCTGAACGGGATTCCCATGGGGCGGCCCTACAGGCCGTTCTATGCCTGGTACGGCGACATGGAGCTCGCGAGCCATCTCTGGAACGTCGCCGGCCTCGGCAACGCCACGATCGCGATCCAGTTCCACCCGCCGGTGACCATCGAGGACTTCGGCTCCCGCAAGGCGATGGCGGAAGCGTGCCAGGCCACCATCGCCGACGGCGTCTCCCGCGCCATCAGCGGCAAGCTCTCGCCGCCCATCAAGAAGCGTTTTTGGGCGCCCAAGCCCGCCTGAGGCGCCGGCGCGGGCGGTAGCGTGCGTCCGAGGGGGGTCTCGGCCGTCGTCAGCCGCTGCAGCCGCTCGCTGCAGGCACGATCACGCGGCGCAGCGTGAGCGCGTCCACCGTCTCGGCCTCGGGCCTCGCATAGTAGCCGGGGCGGCGCCTGATCTGGGCGAAGCCGAGGGTCCGGTAGAGATGACGCGCGGCGGCGTTGTCCTCGGCGACCTCCAGGTAGAGAGCCGGGACTCCGCGCTCGCCGACCGCGTCGATGGCTGCGGTCATCAGGGCGCGGGCGATGCCGCGCTTGCGCGCGCCAGGCGCCACGCCGAGCGACAGAACCTCGCCGCGCGCGTCATTCGTGCGGCAGAGCACGAATCCCTGTGTCTCTTCCTCATGGCGCCAGAGGAGACCGAAGCCGGCGGGCCCGACGGCGATGCGCGCGATCAGCTCCGGCTGCCACCGCTCGTCGAAACAGCGCGCATGGAGCGCGGCCACCGCCGCGAGGTCGGTCTGACGGACCGTCTCGATCGACGCCTGGGCGCCGGCAGCCGACTCACGCACGCGCCGGCCCGCCGGCGGCGGAGCCGGCCCGCGGCCGCGCCCCGGCCTCCCGCAGGTAGAGGGGCCGCACGGCGCCCGCATCGTCCCCGGCGGCGGCAGCGGCGCGGCGCACCAGAACGCGGGCGTCGGGCGTGGGGGACCCGGACGCAGCCCTTGCACCGATCTCGGGCGGTAGCGCCGCCAGCACGGCATCGCGCCCGGTGCCCGCCACGATAAGCGGTTCCCCCTCCGTCGCGTCCGCCAGAAGGCCCGGCAACGCCTCTGTCGTCACTGCCTCGGGCGCGCGAAGAGGACGCAAGGAGCGATCGAAGAGCTGGGCGTAGAGCCGGCCGCCTCCTGCATCGAGGGCGGCGAGTACGGGCCCGTCGCGCTCGTGCGCGGGAACGCCGGCAGCGAGGACTTCGAGCGTGGAAAGGCCGACCAGGGGCCGCCCCAGGGCGAGCGCGAGGCCGCGCGCCGTTGCCAGGCCGATGCGAATTCCGGTGAAGGAGCCGGGGCCGACCGTGACCGCGAACCGATCCATCCGGCCGAGTTCGGCGCCCGCCTCGGCCGCGACCTCGCAGAGCATGGGCACGAGCGCCTCGGCATGCGTCCCTGCCGCCTCGATGCGCCTGTGCGCCCTCACCGCGCCCTCCGCCCAGAGGGCGGCCGAGCAGGCGGTCGTCGCCGTGTCGAATCCGAGCAGCATCATCCGTACCAGACCCTGGGCCTCGCTCTGCCGCGCCTCTAGCACCCGCCCAGCGGCGTTCGCAACCGGGTCGCCGCGGAACCATGCATCACCGGCCGCTGCGGTGCTATGGTGCCGAACGCCCCCGGCCGCAGCAGGACGGCGCCCATGACCGGTCTGGTCGAGATCGCTCCGCCCCGTTTCGACGTGTCGCTGGCGCTCGCCTACGCCACCGACGACAATGTCACGGGCCGGCGCATCTACCGGAGGGCCGCATGCTATCTGCACCGGGACGCGGCGGAGCTGCTCGAGCGCGCCGCCCGACTCGCCGCCGCGCAGGGCCTGAAGCTGATCATCTTCGACGCCTTCCGCCCGGTGGAGGCGCAATGGGCGCTCTGGCGGCAGTGCCCGGACCCGACCTTTCTCGCGGACCCGAGGCGCGGCTCGCCCCACTCGCGGGGCGTCGCGGTCGATCTCAGTCTCACGGACCGGGAGACCGGCGCGGCCCTCGACATGGGCACCGGCTTCGACGACCTGACGCCGCGCGCCTTCCACGGCAGCGACGCGCCCACGCCGGCGGCCCGGCGCAACCGGATGCTGCTGCTCGGCCTCATGGCCTCGGCCGGCTGGGATCACTATCTCAATGAATGGTGGCACTATCAGATGTTCGCGCCGCGCCGCTATCCCCTGCTCTGGGACAGCGCGGCGGGCACCAGGCTGATGACGCCGTGAGCGCCGGCGCGATCGGCAACGCCTTCGCTGCGGCGCGCCGGGCCGGCCGCGCTGCGTGCGCCGCCCTCGCAGTTGCGATCACCCTCGCGGCGGGTGGCGGAGCGGCGATCGCCGCCGAGTCCGCGGTCATCCTCATGTATCACCGCTTCGGCGAGGATCGGTACCCGTCGACGAACGTCACCATCGCCCAGTTCGAGGCGCAGATCGACCACTTGGTCGACGGCGGCTACAGCGTTCTTCCGGTTCCCGACATTCTCGCCGCGCTCGGGGAAGGGCGGCCGCTGCCGGACCGAACCGTCGGCATCACCGTCGACGACGCGACGCGGTCGACCTTCGAGGTCGCGTGGCCCCGCCTGGCGGAGGCAGGTTTTCCCTTCTCCGTGTTCGTCTCCACCGATCCGGTCGACGAGGGACACGCCGGCATCATGAGCTGGGACGAGCTTCGCCGGCTGGTTGCGGCTGGCGTGACCATCGGCAACCACAGCGCCGCCCACCGCTACATGTGGCAGGGCGACGACGACGCCAACCGGGCCGACCTGCTGCGGGCTCGCCGGCGGCTGGCGGAAGAGCTCGGCGTGGACGCGGCGCTCTTCGCCTACCCCTTCGGCGAATGGAACGCTGCGCTCCGCGCGCTCGCGGCGGAGCTCGGCTTCACCGCCGCATTCGGACAGCACTCGGGCGTCGTCGCGGCGCACTCGGACATGCTCACGCTGCCGCGCTTCGCACTCAACGAGAACTACGGCGCGATCGATCGCTTCAGGCTGATCGTGGACACCCTGCCGCTGGGCGCCCGCTCGGTAACGCCGGACGATCCGATCATGACGGAGAATCCGCCCACGGTGAGCTTCACGATCGAGCCGCCGCTGCCGCGGCGCGAGGCGCTGGCCTGCTACGCCTCGGGCGGCGTTGCCGCCACGCTCGCGCACGAGGAGGACGGCCGGGTTCGGATCAGGTTCGACCGACCATTCCCGCCGGGACGGGCGCGCCTCAACTGCACCGCCCCGGCCGAGGCCGGGCGCTGGCGCTGGTTCGGGCTCCAGCTCGTCGCGCCTCGGGATTCCTGAGAGCCGCTGCCGCCCGCGCGTTCAGGGGAATTGGCGGGTCAGATGGGGTACCGGCGGGGCGAGACGGTCAGCGCCGTCCACCGGCGATCGCCCAGCCATGCCCTGTCGAAGTCGTCGAGCCGGTTCTGGCGGATGATTCGACGGATGGTCTCAATGTAGGCCGCCCGGCGCTCCGAATACTTCCACAGCTTCCCGGCCAGCTCGTAGCCGCCGATGAGACTGCCGGCACGACGCATGCCGCTCCGGTGGCGACGGAAGTCCTCGTAAGCCCAATGGGTGTTGAGGTTGTGGGCGTAGGAGCGTGCCGCGTCGAGCAGGTCCTCGTAGCGGCGCACGCGGTGCTGACGGTCGGCGTCGCGGCGCATCGGCACCATGCCCGTCTTGGACTTGTAGGTGTATTGGCCGAAGAGGGCGTTCCCCTCCAGCACGAAGCGCGAGGTGCCCCACCCGGACTCCTCCGCCGCCTGTGCGATCGCCAGCGAGGGCGGCACGATATCCATCCGGTTCAGCAGGGCCGGCACGTCGAGCGGTTTCGTGCCGTAGAGCTCGGCGGCATCCAGCAGCCACTTGCGGTCGGCAGACGAGAGCGTGCCATGCCGCGCAAGCCTGTTTCCCAGGTGCTCGGCACGCCAGCGCTCAGCGACGAGCTCCTCGTTGACCCGCAGAACGACCGGGAGGACCGCCTGCACGAACAGGGTCTTCTTCGTGGCGACATGCCCGATGCGAGCGAGATCGCGCGGCAGCGACTCGAGATAGATGCGCGGCACCGGACGAGCGGCCGAGCGCACGGCGTCGAGGTCGTAGCCGAGCGACGCGAAGTGCGCGGTCACCGCAGCGACGGTCTTCACCGATCGCAGCGAGCGCGCTTCCTCCCCATCGCCAGCGGCACCCGAAGCGGCCGACGATGCGCCGGCGGCCGGCTTGTGCACCACGGGCGGCGGCGCGTCGGCCGCGTCGGCATGGGCCACCACGATCGGCTTCTGCACGGGCCTCGCCGTCGCCGCCTTGCTCGCGGGCGGATCCGCAGGCATCGCGACCGCGGACGCCGGTACGGGAGCGACGGTCTCCGGCCGATCCGGCACCACCACCGCCTCCTGCCATGTATCGTGCAGCGGGTTGTCCGGAGGCAGGGGCGGCTGCGCCGAGGCCCGGTCCGGCGCGGCAGGCGCGCGGCGATCAGGCGGTAGCGGCTCGGACAGCGCGAAGACAAGCGCGATTCGGGATGGCGCGGCCGGCATGACCACGGCAGGCGCGAGCTGGCCGGCAGCGAGTCCCAGTGGCGTCGGCGCACCGCGGGCGGCGGCCGGCGCGATACCGCCCGTTCCGACGGCCGCCATGCCAAAGGCGGCGAGCGTCGCCACCGTCAGCACACCGAGTGCCGACAGGCGGCCCCTCCGCCCGTCGCTCGCCCGAGCGCCAGCCGATGGCGCGACGGGCATGCTCCGCCGATGGCTCGGGCTGCCGCTCGCGCGCTCGCGCGCGGAGGCCTGCCCCACGGCACTTGTCAAAACCATCTCCCTCCCCGGCTCGGCCGGGACGCACGGGCCGTGCTAGACGGCGCGCACCTCCACGACTTCCGGGATGTAGTGCTTCAACATGTTCTCGATGCCCATCTTCAGGGTCATCGTGGAGCTGGGACAGCCCTGGCACGAGCCCTGGAGTTGAAGCATCACGATGCCGTTCTGGAATCCGCGATAGATGATGTCTCCGCCGTCCTGCGCGACCGCCGGCCGCACCCGAGTATCGAGCAGCTCCTTGATCTGGGAGACGATTTCCGCGTCGGCACCGTCGTCACCCTCCTCCTCGGGCACCTGCCCGGCATCGTCGAGGAGAAGCGGATGGCCCGCCACGAAGTGCTCCATGATCACGCCGAGGATCACGGGCTTGAGCGACTGCCAGTCGGCATCGTCGGACTTGGAGACGGAGACGAAGTCGCCACCGAAGAACACCCCGGTGACTCCCTCGACCTGAAACAGCCGCCGCGCCAGCGGCGAACGCTCCGCGGAGTCGGAATCGCGGAAGTCCGCGGTCCCGGACGACATCACCGCCTCTCCGGGCAGAAATTTCAATGTCGCCGGATTCGGAGTCCGCTCGGTCTGGATGAACATGTCTTTCCCAACCCTGCCCAGAATGGGCGCCCGGAGCGTGCGTCAGAGTGCCTATGAGGTCAAGTAGGATCGGCAAGCTCTTGATTCAAGAAGAATCTCCTCGGTTTTCCCCAACTATTGGAGAAGCCGAATTGACCCAATTTCGGCGCCGGAACGGCCCGCATCGTGCGCCCGCGGCGCTTGCCCGCTCGGGCGCCTATGTCAGGTCTCGCAGCTGCTCGTCGTCCAGGTTGCCGGGAACCACCACCAGCGGGATATTGAGCTGACCGGCGAGCTGGCCGGCCAGCCAGGAGATCAGCGACCCCCGCCCCTGATCGGGCGGAGCCGCGCCGACCACCAGCAGGTTGATCTCCTCGTTCTCGGCGATGTGGCTCAGTATCTCGTCGCCGATGCCGCCCTCTCGCACCGTCATGCTCGGCGCCTGCCCGGCGACCTCCACCACCTTGTCGGCCATGGTCTGCAGGAGGATGTCCGCCTCCTCTCGCGTCTCCTGACGCATGAGCTCGCCGACCGCGGCCCAGTGCTGGAACTCCGGCGGTTGCACGACATGAAGGAGCGCCACGCGCCCGCCCGAATTGCGCGCCCGCAGCGCGGCGAACCGCGCCGCGACCTCGGAATGGCCATCGTCCGCGACGCAGACCAGGAACGTGACCTGGCCGGCAACGTGGGCTGCGCCCGATTCCGGCGGCGTCTGCTCGCTCATGGCATAGACCCCGCGGCGCTCCTAGCCCTTGCGAAAGGCGAAGCTGCCCAGCCATCCTGCCACCAGCGCGAGCGCGATGGCAACGATGCCGTAGAGCGCCTCGTCCTCCCGCGCGAAGGCGAAAATGTCGGCCGAGAAGCCGCCCTTCTCGATGCTCAGCGCCGCGGTCCGGGTGCTGAGCACCTCGCCGTCCACGACGAGCAACGCCTCCACCGTGTACTCGCCGGTCGGCACGTGGGCGGGAAGCTCGATCTCCGTGCGGAAGAGCCTCTCGTCGATGAAATCGATCACGGCAGGCTCCGAGCGATAGAGGGAATCCCGTTCGCGGTGGCGGTGCAGGGCAGCGCGAAAATCGTCCGCATCGCCCGGTGTCTCGAACCAGATCACCTCCAGCAGCAGGCGGTCGCTGCCGAGCTGCGCCCGGTCGAGCAGCTCGGCCGGTACGATCTCCTCGAGCGGACGCGACGCGGCGACGGTGTAGTAGCCGGGCACGTTGCGGAAGGCGATCGCCTCGCGGTTGATCCACACACCGGCGGACTGCCGCTTGCGGCGCACGACGACCGGCTCCTCGGGTCCCCGCACGGAGATCACCACGTCGCCCGCCACGTCGGTCGCGCCGAACAGGATGATCGAGGTGCCGGCGAAGCTCGAATCGATCTCGATGCGCTGCGTGGAGAGCGCGATCAGCAGCGGCTCCTCGTGCTCCGCCGCCACCGCCTGCGTCGCGCTGACGCCGGCAGCGAACCAGGCCATGAGACCGAGCGCGAGCGCGATCCTTGCCAATCCGGGTGCGCGTTTCATGGAGTCCCCCACAACGGCGCCACCGCGAAGGGATCGTCCGGCATCACCACCAGCGAGAAGGCCAGCCGGCCGCCGACCGCGAGCACCATGAGCGCAAGCAGACCGCGCAGGTGCTCGGCGCGGATGCGCCCGCCGATACGCGTGCCGTACTGCGCGCCGATAACGGCACCGACCGCCAGCAGCAGGCCGAGAATGATGTCGACATTGTTGTTGTTGACGGCATGGGCGAAGCAGGAGACCGAGCTGATCACGATGATGCTGAGCAGCGACGTGCCGACCACCACCGCAGTCGGCATCCCGATGAGGTAGATCATGGCGGGCACCATGAAGAAGCCGCCGCCGACGCCCATGATGGAGGCGAGAATGCCCATCAGGAAGCCGAGCGCGAAGGGAGGTATCGCACTGACGTAGAGGCGCGATCGACGGAACCGGAACTTCAGCGGCAGGCCGTGTATCCAGGTGTGGTGGTGGGCCTTGCGGCGGGCCGTGCGCTGCCGGTGAACCGTGGCCCTGATGCTCTCGACCCCCATCAGGCAGCCGACGACCGTGAGGAACACCACGTAGGAGAGCGAGACCACGAGGTCGACCTGGCCGGCGTCCCTGAGCAGCTTGAAGAGGAAGGCGCCGAGCCAGGCGCCGCCGACGCCGCCGCAGGAGATCAGCGCGCCGATCTGGAAGTCGACGTTGCCCCGGCGCCAGTGCGCCATCGTGCCCGAGACGGACGAAGCGATGATCAGGTTGGTGCCGGTGCCGACGGCGACCGAGGGCGTCACACCGAGGAAGATCAGAAGCGGCGTCATCAGGAATCCGCCGCCCACGCCGAACATGCCCGACAGCAGGCCGACGCCGCCGCCGAGCACGAGCAGAATCAGCGCATTGGCTGAAAGCTCGGCGATCGGGAGATAAATCTCCATCGGCTGGGTCGTGTCATGCCTGCGGGAGCGCGCCCGCTACATGCGCCTCCCGCGCGACCGGCGCAAGGGAAAAGTCCCGGAACGTGCGCTTCCTGGGCGATTCGGGCGGCCGGACGCCGCCCGGCGGGCTCAGGCGTCGAGCAGCCCCATGATGCGCCGCACCTCGGCGAGATTCGCATCGCCGATGCGGCGGGCCCGCTCGGCACCGTCCGCCAGCACGCCGTCGATGTAGGCGGGGTCGGCGAGCAGCTCGCGCATGCGCTGGGCGATCGGGCCGAGCGTCTCGATCGCGAGATCGGCGAGCCTGCCCTTGAACGCGGCGAAGCCCACCCCGGCGTGCTCCGCGACCACCCTCTCGACGGGCTCGCCCGCCAGCGCGGCGTAGATGCTGAGCAGGTTCGCGGCCTCGGGCCGGCGCTCCGGATCGTAGGAGAGGCCCGGCTCGGAATCGGTCTTCGCGCGCTTGATCTTGAGCGCCAGCGTGTCGGCGTCGTCGGTCAGGTTGATCCGGGCGTAGTCGGACCCGTCGGACTTGCTCATCTTCCTGCGGCCGTCGCGCAGGCTCATCACCCGCGTCGCCGCACCGAAGATCATCGGCTCCGGCAGAGGGAAGAATTCGACATCGTAGGCCCGGTTGAAGGCGCCGGCGATATCGCGCGAGAGCTCGAGATGCTGCTTCTGGTCCTCGCCCACCGGCACCCCGGTCGCATGGTAGAGCAGGATGTCGGCCGCCATCAGCACCGGGTAGGCATAGAGGCCGAGAAGCGCCTTGTCGCGCTGCTTCCCCGCCTTTTCCTTGAACTGGGTCATGCGGTTGAGCCAGCCGAGCGGGGTGAAGCAGTTGAGGATCCAGGCTAGCTCCGCGTGCGCCGCTACCCGGCTCTGGTTGAAGATGATGCAGGTCTTGGGATCGAGGCCGGCCGCGATGAGCCCCGCCGTGACCTCGCGGGTGTTGTCCGTGAGCTCGTCGGGCGCCTGCGCCACGGTGATCGCGTGCAGATCGACGATGCAGTAGAGGCAATCGTGCTCGCGCTGCATCGCGACCCAATTCTTGATCGCGCCGAGATAGTTGCCGAGGTGCAGATTGCCGGTCGGCTGTACGCCGGAAAAGACCCGCTTCATGCCTGGAACGCTCCGCCGGGGCGCGCCTTATCGCGCTCCCGCGCGGCGCCGTCAACCTTGGCCTTGCTCCTCGCTTGGCGGGCGCCGGAGCAAGGCACGCATTTCGCTCAGCGACAGGACCCGCAGCGCGGCAGCGGCGGCGGCGTAGCCCGCGAGGCCCGCGACGACGAGAGCGGCGAGCGCGGCGATGCGCAGACCGTCGGTGCCCAATGGCGCTTCGAGGGCGAAGGCGACGCCCCAGAGCAAGGCCGCCATGACGGCCGCGGCGGCAACCATCCGCGGCAGCCGCCGCCTGAGCCGGGCATCGGGCCTGAGAAAGCCGCGCCGCGCGAGACCCGCCGCCAGCAGCCCCACGTTGAGCCAGCCGGCAAGCGTCGTCGCCAGCGCGATGCCGACGTGGGCGAGCGGCCCCATGAGGATGAGGTTGAGCGCGATGTTGACCGCGAGGCAGAGAATGGCGATCCGCACCGGCGTGCGGGTGTCCTGGCGCGCGAAGTAGCCGGGCGCCAGCACCTTGATCAGGATGAACGCCGGCAGCCCGGCGGCATAGGCGACGAGCGCGCCGGCGGTCGCGCCGCTCTCCGTCGCGCCGAACGCGCCGCGCTCGAACAGGACCGCGATCACGGGGCCGGCGACGACGATGAGCGCCGCCGCCGCCGGCACAGCCAGAAGCAGCGCCATCTCGATCGCCCGGTTCATGCTCTTTAGCGCCTCGTCCGCCTCGCCCGCCCTGAGCTGGCGGCTGAGCAGCGGCAGCAGGGCGGTGCCCACCGCGACGCCGACCACGCCCAGCGGCAGCTGGTTCACGCGGTCGGCATAATAGAGGAAGGACACCGAGCCCGGCGGCAGCAGGGAGGCAATGATGATGTCGACCACCAGGTTGACCTGGGCGACGCCGGCGCCGAGCGCCGCCGGTGCGGCAAGGACGAGCAAGCGCTTCACGCCCGGCGTGAGCCGCGGCATGCGCAGGCGGAGCGACATGCCGGCGCGCCTCGCCGCGACGATCAGCCAGACGAATTGGACGATGCCGCCGACCGTCACCCCCACCGCGAGCGCATGCCCCGGGGTCTCGGTCCAGCGCGAAAGCCCGAGCAGGGCCGCGATCAGGCAGAGATTGAGGAGGATCGGCGTGGCGGCGACCGCGGCGAAGCGGTAGAGCGAGTTCAGCACCCCGCCGAGGAGCGACACGAGCGAGATCAGCAGGATGTAAGGGAAGGTGAGCCGCGTGAGCTGCACGGTGAGATCGAGCTTGCCCGGCTCGTCGGCAAAGCCCGGTGCGAGCACGTGCATGAGCCACGGCATCACGATCTGGGCGACGACGACCAGCAGCAGCAGCGCCCATAGCAGGACGGTCAGAACGTCCTCGGCGAAGGACTTGGCCGCCGCCCGCCCGTCGCGCTCCAGCGTGCCGGCGAAGAGAGGCACGAACGCCGCGTTGAATGCCCCCTCGGCGAACAGCCGCCGCAGGAAGTTGGGGAGCTTGAAGGCGACGAAGAAGGCGTCGGCCACCGGGCCTGCGCCGAGGATCGAGGCGATCAGAATGTCGCGTGCGAACCCGAGGACGCGGGAGCCCATGGTATAGCCGCCGACCGTGGCGGCCCAGCGGGCGAGGGCCATGGCGTGTGCGCGCGGCCGGCGGCGGACCCGCGGCTCAGACGGCCGCGCGGCGGCTGGGCGAGTCTTCGTCCGCGCGCCTGCCGGGCGAGTCTTCTCCCGCGCGCCTGCCCGGCGCGACGCCGGACTCGCGCTCGAGCATCTCCGTCAGGCGGCCCTGCACCTGCGCGATCTGGGCGTCGCGGGAGAGCTTCAGGCCGAAGCGATCCCGCACGTAGAAGACATCGACGGCGCGCGAGCCGACCGTCGAGATATGCGCCGAGCCGATCGAGACGCCGCAGGCGCTGAGCGTCCGCGTGATGTCGTAGAGGAGCCCCGGCCTGTCGCGCGCGCTGACCTCGATCACCGTGTAGCCGCGGCTCGCGCCGTTGTCGACGAGGACATGGGGCTCGAGGACGATCGCCGCGGTCCGCGCCGGCTGCGGCGGGGCCGCGACGGCCGCTTTAGCCGCCCCTCCGGCTCTCGCACCGCCATCGTCGGCCAGCGCGCGGACGACGCCCTGCTTGAGCCGCTTCAGGCGCCCTTCGTCGCGGAACGCGCCGCCGTCCGCGGCCTGGAGCCAGATCGTGTCGACGGCCATGCCGTCGCTGGTGGTGTAGACGCGGGCATCGACGACGTTCGCTCCCGACTCCACCATCGCGCCAGCGATGGCGGCGAACAGGCCGATGTAATCCGGCGTGTAGAGCGTCATTTCGGTTGCGTCCCTGGCGCGGTCGATGCGGGTCTCGACCAGGGGCCCCCTGCCCCCGCCCCGCACGAGGCGCGCATGACGCTCCTGCATCGCGCTGTCGGTGGAGAGCCAGTAGGTATCGGGGAGGCGCGTCTCGAACTGCGCGATGTCGGCCTCGGGCCAGTCGCCGAGGCGGGCACGCAGCGCCTGCCGGGCCTTCGCCACGCGCGCCTCTCGATCCTCCGCCTCGCGACCGCCGGCCAGCACCGCCTCGGCGCGGTGGTAGAGCATGCGCAGCAGCGAGCTCTTCCAGGCGTTCATGCGGCCCGGCCCGACGGCGGTGATGTCGGCGGCGGTCAGCACCAGCAGGAGGCGCAGGCGCTCGAGCGAGCGGACGCGGCCGACGAAGTCGTCGACGGTGCGCGGATCGTTGGGATCGCGCTTGAACGCGGTCATGCTGAACAGGAGGTGCCAGCGCACCAGCCAGGCAGCCGTGTCGGCCTCGTCCGGCTCGAACTCGAGCCGGCGGGCGACGTCGCGCGCGATCTCGGCGCCGATCTTCGAGTGGTCGCCGCCGCGTCCCTTCGCCACGTCGTGCAGGAGCAGCGCCAGATAGAGCACCTCCCGCATCCGCAGGTGGTGAACGAGGGTGCTGGCAAGCGGCAGCTCGTCGGCAAGCGCGCCGCGCTCGATGGCGGAGAGCACGCCGATGGCGCGGATGCTGTGCTCGTCGACCGTGTAGACGTGGTAGAGGTCGAGCTGGGTCTGTCCCACGACCCGGCCGAAGTCCGGCAGGAAGCGGCCGAGCACGCCCGCCTCGTTCATCATCCGCAGGACCCTCTCCGGATCGCGGCGATCGGTGAGGATCGCGCGAAACGCGCGGTTGGCCTCGGGGTCGTCGCGCACCGACGGGCCGAGCAGTCCGTGGCCCTGGTGGATCATCCGCAGCGTGGCCGGATGAATGTCCCGCCCCTCGATCTGGGCGCGGCGGAATATCGTCACGAGGCGCGCCGGACGCTCGCTGAACGTGGCCTCCCCGACTGCTGCGATGCGACCGCCGGAGACCAGCATCCCGTCGCGGGCGGGCCCGGTGGGCGCGCCGGCGTGGCGGACCGGCGCGCTGTGGAGCCGCTCCGCCTCCAGCACGGCGCAGAAGACCCGCGTGAGCTCGCCGACCGTCTTCGCGACCAGGAAGTAGTGCTTCATGAAGCGCTCGACCGCCAGATTGCCGCGGCGCGGCCCGTAACCCATGCGCACGGCGATCTCGGGCTGCACGTCGAAGGTAAGCCGGTTCTCGGCACGACCGCTGACGGTATGAAGGTGGGCGCGGACACGCCACAGGAAGTCCTCGGCCCGCGCGAAGCGGACGTGCTCGTCCCCGCTCAACACGCCGCGTTCCACGAGATCGCCGAATCCGTCGACGCGAAAGAGATACTTGGCGATCCAGAACAGCACGTGGAGGTCGCGCAGGCCGCCCTTGCCGTCCTTCACGTCCGGCTCGAGGAGGTAGCGCGAATCACCCGTGCGCACGTGACGGGCGTCGCGCTCACCGAGCTTGGCGGCGACGAACTCGGCCTCGGTCCCGGGGATCAGCTCGGTGAGGAAGCGCCGGCGAAAGTCGCCGAAGAGGGCCTCGTCGCCCCACACCTGGCGGGATTCGAGCACCGAGGTCCTGATCGTCATGTCCGCGCGAGCCCGCCTGAGGCAATCGGCGACCGAGCGCGTGGCGTGGCCCACCGCGAGGCCGAGATCCCACATCATGTGGAGCAGGTACTCGACGATCTGCTCCCCGCGTCCGGTCAGCTTGTAAGGATGCAGGAAGAGCACGTCGACATCGGAATGGGGTGCCAGATCGCCCCGGCCGTAGCCGCCGACCGCCACCAGCGACAGGCGGCTGGCGGTGGTCGGGTTGGGCTCCGGGTAGACGACGAGCGCCGCCCGATCGAGCATGATGCGCAACAGCCGGTCGATCAGGGTCGTCCGCTCCGCGACGATCTCGGCGCCCGAGGCGCCGGCTTCGAGGCGCTTGCTCAGCGCGCTCTGGCCATCGTCGAGGGCGCGCCGCATCAGCCCGAGGACGGCGGCGCGGTCATCCCGCGCTACCCGGGCGACCGCGTCGGCGAGAGCCGACGGCTCGGAAGGGGCCGGCTGCGAAGCGTGCGCGTTCATCGCCGCACACGTCGGCCGCGGGCCGCCGCAAGCCGCACCCCGCCGGAACGCGAACGGCACGCACAGCCGGGTCCCATGACCGCGCAACTTGCCCCGAATACACACGGCCCGCAAGCACACAGCGACTTGACCGGCGATAGCGGCATCGTCATGTATAATCTGTCGCAGTAAACGGATCGCCCCGCCGAACCGAACGCTCGGTATGGCTCGGCCCCGCCGCCGCGTTCGCTCACAGCCGCTCGCTCATCGTCATGGACCTGATCGTCGACAAACTGAACTATATTTGGCCGTTTCTCGCGGTGATTACACCCGTGGTGTTCTTCCACGAGCTCGGCCATTACCTCGTGGCGCGGATCAACGGGGTTCGCGTGGAGGTGTTCTCGGTCGGTTTCGGGCCCGAGCTGATCGGCATCAGCGACCGGTTCGGAACGCGCTGGAAACTCTGCGCGCTGCCGCTCGGCGGCTATGTGAAGTTCCACGGCGACGCCGACATCGCCAGCACGAGCGCCGAGGCGGCAGACGAACCGCTCCCGCCCAACTCGTTCTTCGCCAAGAATGTCGGCCAGCGCTCGGCCATCGCATTCGCCGGCCCCTTCGCCAACCTGCTGCTGGCGGCGGTGATCTTCGCCGTCTTCTTCATGGTGGTCGGCCAGCGCTACACGCCGGTCGAGATCGGCTCCGTGCGCGACGGCAGCCCCGCCGCCATAGCCGGAATCGAGCCGGGCGACAGGCTGGTCGAGCTCAACGGCAGCCGCATCGAGCGCTTCGAGGAGCTGGAGTTCGCCCTGCTCCAGAATCTGGGAGAGCCGATCGCGCTCGCGGTCGAACGCGGCGACGCGCTGCTGGCGTTCACGGTGACGCCGGAGATCGTCGAGGTGCTGGATCCCTTCGACCGGCCGCAGGAGCTCGGCGACATCGGCGTGCGGCCGTTCATTTCCGCCGCCATCTCCCAGGTCGTCGTCGGCAGCCCGGCAGAGAGAGGCGGGCTCCTGCCGGGCGATACGATCGTCCGCATCGGCGACACGGAGATCACCGGCTTCGACGACCTGCGCACTGTCGTCGAACAGAACGCAGCAGTGCCGCTTGCCTTCGTCGTCCTGCGGGACGGTCGCGAAGAGACGCTCACGGTGACGCCGGACGACGTGAACGGGATCGGGCGGATCGGTGTCTATCCCGAGGAGCCGTCTGCGCTGCGGGATCTCGGCTTCGGCGAATCGATCTGGTCCGGGATCGAGCACACCTACACCCTCGCCGCCGCCAACCTGCGCGCGGTAGGCCAGATGATCGTGGGCACCCGCTCCACCGAGCAACTGAGCGGACCGGTCGGCATCGCCGTCATGTCGCGCGGCGTGCTCGAGCGCGGGGTCGCGGGCTTCATCGAGTTCGCGGCGCTCATCTCCATCGCCCTCGGCCTGATCAACCTCTTCCCGATCCCGCCGCTCGACGGCGGCCACCTTCTGTACAATGCCGTGGAGGCGGTGTGCCGGCGCCCGCTGACCGCCCGGCTCCAGCAGATCGGCACGACGGTCGGGCTCATGCTGGTCGTCGCCTTGATGGTTTGGGTGACAACGAAGGACATCATCGGGCTCACGTCATGACGGGGCGGACGAGGCGGGCATCGGGCGTCGCCGCGACGCGGCGGGTCGGACGGGCACGACACGTTCCCTGGCTGGTAGCGATCGTCCTCTGCGTGTGGGTCGGCGCCGCGACGGCGCAGGAGCGGGTGATCGACTCCGTGCTCGTCGAAGGCAACGAGCGCATCGAGGCGGATACCGTGCGCTCCCACCTGTCGATCGCTCCCGGCGACCGGTTCGATGCCGACGTCGTCAACCAGTCCCTCAAGGACCTGTTCGCGACCGGACTCTTCGCCGACGTCGCCATCCGGCGTGACGGGGACGTCCTGATCGTCAGCGTGGTCGAGAACCCGATCATCAACCGGGTGGTCTTCGAGGGCAACGAAGCGCTCGAGGACAGCGACCTCGAGGCCGAGGTCCAGCTGCGGCCGCGCGTGGTCTACACCCGGCCACGGGTGCAGTCGGACCTGCAGCGCCTGACCGAGATCTACAGGCGCAGCGGCCGCTTCGCCGCCACCATCGAGCCCAAGGTGATCCAGCTCCCCCAGAACCGGGTCGATCTGATCTTCGAGGTGGACGAGGGACCGGTGACCGGGGTCCGGCGCATCAACTTCATCGGCAACAGCCATTTCAGCGACAACGCGCTGCGGGACGAGATCCAGACCCGGGAGAGCGCCTGGTATCGCATCTTCACCAGCGCCGACACCTATGACCCCGACCGGCTGACCTTCGATCAGGAGCTGCTGCGTCGCTTCTATCTCGCCAACGGCTATGTCGATTTCCGCGTGATTTCGGCGGTCGCCGAGCTCACGCCCGAGCGCGACGATTTCGTGATCACCTTCTCTCTGGAGGAAGGGCAGCGCTATCGCTACGGCGCCATCGACATCGACAACCAGTTGCGGGACCTGTCGACCGAGCAGCTCCTCCCCGTCGTCACGCTCGAAGAGGGCGAATGGTACGACGCGGACCGTGTCGAGGACACGCTGGTGGCGCTCACCGAGGCGGTCGGCAGCCGCGGCTACGCCTTCGTCAACGTACGGCCCCGAACGCGGCGCGATCTCGAAGCCGCCACGGTCGACGTGACCTTCGAGATCGGAGAGGGCCCGCGGGTCTATGTCGAGCGCATCGACATCAGCGGCAACGTCCGCACCCATGACGACGTGATCCGGCGCGAGTTCCGGCTGGTGGAGGGCGATGCCTTCAACTCGGCCCTCATCCGCCGCTCCCGGCAGCGCATCATGAACCTCGGCTACTTCGACAGGGTCGACCTGGAGACCAGCGAGGGCACGGCGGCGGACCGGACCGTGGTCTCCGTGGATGTCGACGAGGTCCCCACGGGCGAGCTCAGCTTCGGCGCCGGCGTCTCGTCGTCGGACGGCCTGCTCGGCGATATCTCCCTGCGGGAGCGCAACCTGTTCGGCAAGGGTCAGGATCTCCGGCTCGGTTTCGTGATCTCCGGGCGCCGCCAGGAGATCGACCTGGGCTTCACCGAGCCCTACTTCATGGATCGCAACCTGGCCGCCGGCTTCGACCTGTTCCGCCGGACCGTGGATCTGCAGGCGGAGAGCTCCTACGATCGAAGGACCACCGGTTTTGCGCTCCGGGCCGGCTATCCGCTGGCAGAGCGGCTGCAGCACACCGTCTCGTACGGACTCAGGACCGACATCGTCAGCGACGTTCCCGACGATTCGTCCCTCTTCATCTCCCGGCAAGAGGGTACGACGACGACTTCGTCGGTCTCGCAGACGCTGCACTACGATCTGCGCGACAGCCGCATCGACCCGACCTCCGGCTACTCCGCCCGCGTCTCGCAGGAGCTGGCCGGGATCGGCGGCGACGCCAGGTATCTCCGGCACACCCTCAACTACGGCTACTACCACCCCCTCGGGGATGGATGGATATTGAGCGCGCTCACCCGCACCGGCCACATCGTCGGCCTCGACGACGACGTGCGGATCGTCGACCGCTTCTTCCTCGGCGGCCACAGGCTTAGAGGCTTCGAGCCGAGCGGGGTCGGTCCACGCGACGAGAGGTCCGGCGATGCGCTCGGCGGTAACGTGTTCTACTCGGTGACGGGCGAGATGAGCATCCCGCTCGGCCTCGACGAGGCGCTCAACATGCGGGGAGCGCTCTTCACCGACGTCGGCAGCCTCGCCAAGACCGACGACACCGGACCCGGAATTCTGGAAGAAGGCTCGCCGAGGCTCTCGGTCGGCGCCGGCATCAACTTCCGGTCGCCGCTCGGGCCGATCCGCCTCGACTTTGCGCGGGCCCTGGTCAAAGAGGACTTCGACCGGACCGAGACATTCCGCTTCAGCTTCGGAACGAGGTTCTAGGAATGACGGAATTCAAGCGGATCGGGCTCGCCCTCGCCCTCGCCTTCGGCCTTGTCGCCGGCGGGAGCACCGGCCTCTGGGCGGACGAGCGCGGCACGCGCGTCGCCATCATCGAGATGGAGCGGATTATCGGCGAGGCGGTGGCGATCGCCTCGATACAGGCTCAGGGCGAGGCCCAGCGCAGGGTGTTCGAAGAGGAATCCATGCGCGAGGCGGAGCGGCTGCGTGCGTTCCAGGAAGAGTTGCAGCAGCAGCAGGCACTTCTCACGGCTGAAGCGATGGAGGAGCGGCAGCGCGCCTTCAATGCCGAGCTGACGGCAGCCGACGAGAGGGCCAGGCTGCGCGGCCAGGCGTTGCAGCGCGCCGTGCAGGAAGGCGAGATCCAGTTCCGCATAGCCCTCGGCACCGTGGTGGCGGAGGTGGCGGAACGGCACGCCATCGACATCGTGCTGCCGGTCCACAATTCGATATTCGCCGTCGCCGAGTTCGATCTGACCGATCAGGTGATCGAACGGATGAACGAAGCGTTCCCCGAGATCGCGCTGTCGTTCGACGAGAACTGATGCCCGATCCACGCTTCTTCACCGCGGCGGGGCCGTTCACGCTGGTCGAGATAGCCGAAGCCGCCGGCGCCCGGCTGGCGGCGGGAGCCGACCCGGCCATGCGTCTCTCCGACGTGGCCCCGCTCGGGAAGGCCGAGCCTCAGCACCTGAGCTTTCTCGACAATCGAAAGTATGTCGACGCGTTCGTCGTGTGCCGCGCCGGCGCCTGCATCGCGCCGGCCGCGCTTGCCGACCGTGCGCCGGACGGCGTGGCCGTGCTCACCAGCGATTACCCCTACAAGTCGTACGCACAGGCAGCCGCGCTGTTCTACCCCGTCCCGGCGCCGGCACCGGGGGTGCACCCGGCGGCGGTCGTCGATCCGGCAGCCGTGCTCGGCGAGGGATGCCGCATCGAGGCCGGCGTCGCGATCGGCGTCGGCGCGCAGATCGGCGCCCGTTGCTTCGTCGGGGCCAACGCCACGATCGGGCCGGCCGTCGAAATCGGCGACGACACGCGCATCGGGGCCGGCTCCTCCCTCAGCCACTGCCTGATCGGCGCCCGGGTCTCGATCTTTCCAGGCGTGCGGATCGGCCAGGAGGGATTCGGCTTCGCGATCGACCGGGGCGGCCACGTGAACGTGCCCCAGCTCGGCCGGGTCCTGATCGAGGACGACGTGGAGATCGGCGCGAACACCACCATCGACCGCGGGGCGGGCCCTGACACGGTCGTCGGCCAGGGTTGCAGGATCGACAATCTGGTGCAGATCGCCCACAACGTCCGCATCGGGCGCGGCACCGTGATCGCGGCCCAGACCGCACTGGCCGGCAGCGTCACGATCGGCGATTTCGTGATGATCGCCGGGCAGGTGGGCGTGGCGGGCCACCTCACGGTGGGCGACGGTGCGCAGATCGCCGGCCAGACCGGCGTGATCCGCGATATCGAGCCGGGCGGAACCTACGGCGGCACGCCCGCCGTGCCGATCCGGCAATGGCACCGCCAGAGCGCGCATCTCGCGCGGCTGGCGAGAGGCAAGGCGAGCCCGGAATGAACGACGCGACACCCAAGCAGACCATCGAGCGCATGGACATCGAGGAGATCCTCCATGCGATCCCGCACCGCTACCCGTTCCTGATGATCGACCGCGTGGTGGACGTGACCCCGGACGAGTGCGCGACGGGCATCAAGAACGTATCGATCAACGAATCCTACTTCCAGGGCCACTTTCCGCGCCGGCACGTCATGCCGGGCGTGCTCATCATCGAATCGATGGCGCAGACGGCGGCGGTCCTCGTGGTGGCGACCCTCGGCCCGGCCATGGCGGGCAAGCTGGTCTACTTCATGTCGGTCGACACCTGCCGCTTCCGGCGGCCGGTCGTGCCGGGCGACCAGCTCTTCATCCACGTGACCAAGAAGCAGCGGCGCCAGAACGTGTGGAAGTTCACCGCGCGTGCCGCCGTCGAAGGGGAGACGGTCGCGGATGCGACCTACGCGGCCATGATCCTGGAAGACACCTGACGTGACGGACATTCACCCCACGGCGATCGTCGAAGCGGGCGCCGAGCTCGGCGAAGGCGTCAGCATCGGCCCCTACTGCATCGTCGGCGAGAACGTGGTCCTCGGCGACAACGTCCGGCTGATCTCCCACGCCGTCGTCGCCGGACGCACGACCGTAGGCCCGCGCACCAGCATCTATCCCTTCGCCTCGATCGGCCAGCCGCCGCAGGACACCAAGTACAGGGGCGAGCCGTCGCGGCTCGAGATCGGCGCCGACAACGTGATCCGCGAGCACGTCACCATGAGCCCGGGCACGCCCCACGGCCGCATGCTGACCCGCGTCGGCAATCACTGCCTGTTCATGATCGCGACCCACGTCGCGCACGACTGCACCATCGGCGATCACGTCGTCATGGCCAACAACGCGACGCTGGGCGGCCACGTGGCGATCGACGACTGGGCGATCCTCGGCGGCCTCGCCGCGGTGCACCAGTTCGTCCGCATCGGGCGCCACGCGATCGTCGGCGGCATGTCCGGGATCGAGCACGATCTCATTCCCTACGGCTCGGCTTCGGGCGACCGGGCCCGGCTCACCGGGCTGAACCTGATCGGCCTCAAGCGGCGCGGCTTCAACCGCGACATCGTGCACGATCTCAGACGGGCCTTCCGGCTGCTCTTCGCGCAGGAGGGAACCATGTCCGAGCGCCTTGCCGACGTGGCCGAGCTGTTTCGCGACAACGAGCCGGTCATGGACATCGTCGACTTCATGCGGATCGACCGCGAGCGCTCGATTTGCCAGCCCCGGGACGATGGCGGGGAATAGATTAGGAATTCTCGCCGGCGGCGGGCGGCTGCCGGGCCTCATCGTACGGGCGTGCAGGAGCGAAGGCCGCGAGGTGCTGGTCATCGCCTTCGAGGGCGAGACGGATCCGGAGACCTGCGCGGACGTTCCCCACCGCTGGCTGGGGCTGGGGGCGGTGGGCGCCCTGCTCAAGGCGCTGCGGCAGGCGGACTGCCGCGAGGTGGTGCTCGCCGGATCGATCCGCCGGCCGGCCCTCTCCACCCTCAAGGTCGACCTGCGCGGCATGCGCCTCATGGGGCGGATCGCGCGCACCCGGGGCAAGGGCGACGACGCACTCCTCTCACTGGTGATCGACGAGCTCGAGGCCGAGGGTTTCACCGTGGTCGGCGCCGACGACCTGATCGCGGCCCTGCGCGCGCCGGAGGGTATCATCGGCGAGCGCGCGCCCGACGCCGACGCCGAGCGCGACATCGCCATCGGCATCGAGGCCGCCCGCGCGCTCGGCGCCCAGGACATCGGGCAGGCCGTCGTGGTGCAGGCGGGGCGGGTGCTCGGCGTCGAAGGGGCCGAGGGCACAGACGGGCTGATCGCACGCTGCGCCGCGTTCCAGCAACCGGGGCCGGGTGCCGTGCTGGTGAAGGTGAGGAAGCCAGGCCAGGAGCGTCGGGCCGACCTGCCGACCATCGGGGCGACGACCATCGAGAAGCTCGCCGAAGCCGGCTTCAGCGGCGTGGCGGTCGAGGCGGGCGAGACGCTGATCCTAGAGCGCAGCCAGGCGATCGCGCGCGCCGATGCGCACGGCGTCTTCATCGTCGGCGTGGGTTGACGGCCGGAATGGATCGCGATGCGCCGCTGATCTTCCTGATCGCGGGCGAGCCGTCCGGCGACCTCATCGCTTCCCGGCTGATGGTCGCGCTCAAGCGGCAGACCGGCGGCCGCGTGCGCTTCGCCGGCATCGGCGGCCCGCTCATGGCGGAGCAGGGGCTGGAGAGTCTGTTTCCCTTCTCCGAGCTGTCGCTGGTGGGGTTTCTGGAGGTGGTGCCGCACGTGCCGCGCATGCTCGGGCGCATCCGGGCCACGGCCCGCACCGCGCGCAGGCTGCGGCCGGCGGCCTTCGTCTCGGTCGACGTGCCGGAGTTCGCGCTCCGTGTCGCCCGCAGGCTGAGCGGCGCGGGCTTTCCCCTCGTTCACTACGTGGCACCGACGGTCTGGGCCTACCGGCCGGGCCGCGCACGGGAGGTCGCGCGCTATCTCGATCACGTGCTCTGCCTGTTCCCGTTCGAGCCGCCCTATTTCGAGGCCGAGGGTCTGGACGCGAGCTTCGTCGGCCATCCCCTGGTCGAGGAGCCCATCGAGAGCGCCGACGGGCCTGGTTTTCGCCGGCGCCACGGCATCGAGCCCGGGCAGCGGGTGATCGCCGCCCTGCCCGGCAGCCGGGCGAGCGAGCTGCGCCGCCATCAGCCCGTGTTCGGCGCGACCGTCCGTGCGCTTGCCCGGCGCATCGAGGGCCTCCACGTCCTGGTGCCGACGCTGCCGCAGCATCGCGCTGCCGTCGCCGCCGAGACGGCGTCCTGGAGTGCGCCCGTGACCGTCATCGACGGCAAGGCGGAGAAGTACGCGGCCTTCGCCGCGAGCGACGCGGCGCTGACCGTCTCCGGCACGGCGACGCTCGAGCTCGCGCTGGCCGCCGTGCCCATGATCGTCTGCTACCGGGTCAACCCGCTGACGGCGGCGATCGCGCGGCGGGTCCTGCTGGTGCAGCACATCGCCATGCCGAACATCATCGCCGAGCGCAGGGCAGCGCCGGAGTTCGTACAGAGTGAGTGTGCGCCCCGGCGGCTCGTGCCGGCGATGGAAGAGCTGCTGCTCGACGCCGGGCGCAGGCAGGAGCAGATCGAGAGCTTCGGGGAAATCGCCGCCCGGCTCGGGCGCGGCGGCCCCCCGCCGAGCGAGCGCGCCGCGCAGGCGATCCTGAACCTGGCGGAGAGGCGCGCGGACCACGCGCGCCGCCCCGCCGCATCCTGACGGCCGCCATGGCCCTCTCGCTCCTCCTCATCCTCATTGCCGGTCTCAACTTCAGTCTGCTGATCCCGGTCAACAAGATCGCCGGCGATGCGGGGTTCCCCCATTTCGCCTACGTGTTCTGGTACGCGCTCGGCGCCGGGCTGATCCTGCTGGTGCCGGCAGCCATCCGGCGCGAGCTGCCCTCCCTCTCACCAGCGCATCTCAGGCTCTACTTCGTCAGCGCCGCGCTCGGCTTCGCCTTCCCCTTCGCGCTGCTCGCCTTCGTGGCGACCAAGCTGCCCTCCGGCGTCACCGTTCTCCTGATCACGCTGACACCGCTCTTCACCTATTCCTTGGCCGTCCTCGCCCGCCTGGAGCGCTTCAGGCCGATCTGCGCGATCGGCCTGCTGGCGGGCATCGCGGGCGTCCTCCTCATCGTCATTCCGGGAGACAGCCTGCCGGCGCCCAGCATGGCCGTCTGGTTCCTCATCGCGCTGCTGATTCCCTTCGGCTTCGGCGCGCTCAACGTCATCGTCGAGCGCTTCCGCCCGCCCGAGGCATCGTCGCTGGGGCTCGCGATCGGCAACCTGTTCGCCGGCGCGCTGCTGCTCCTCCCCTTCCTGCCGGCGACCGGCCAGCTCTACCTGTTCCCCGGCCCCGACCAGGACGGCGACCTGGCGCTGCTCGCCGCGGTCGCCATCAACGCGATCATGTGGCCGATGTTCTACGTGATCGTGCGCCGCGCAGGCGCCTCGCTCTTCTCCATCATGACCATCATCGGCGTTGTGGGCGGCATCGGCTGGGGGATCCTCTTCTTCGACGAGACCCACTCGGCCTACGTGTGGGGCGCGGCCGGGCTCATGCTCGCAGCCTTCGTGATGATGGTGATCGGCTCGATCCAGTCGCGCGGCCGCTCGGCCCGCGCGGATTGAGCGCCGGGAAGCAGGATTGAGGACAAGCGCCCGCCGGCCGATGAGGGTAAAAAGGGGGTGCGCCGCCTTTACTGCGAGAGAGGAAGACATGACGCGGATCGGCGGGGTCCTGATCGCGCTCGCGTCGCTGGCGGCGCTCATGTGGTCCGCCGCCGCCATCGCCGACGATGCGCTCGATCGCGCGCTCTCCCTGACCAAGGAGCAGCGCTACGAGGAAGCCCGCGACCTTCTCGACCCGCTGCTGGAGCGCGAACCGGACAACGTCCGCGTGCGGCTCCTGCATGGCGCACTCCGCGTGCACGAGGGCGACACGGAAGACGCGATCGGGATCTTCCGCGCGATCACGCGCGACCATCCGGACATGTTCGAGGCCTACAACAACCTGGCGGTGCTCTACGTCAAGGAGGGCCGGCTCGAAGAGGCGCGCGTGGTCATGCTCGACATACTGGAGCGCCGGGACGAGGCCCTCGGCTACGAGAACCTGGGCGGCATCTACACGCTGCTCGCGCGCCGCGCCTACGACCGGGGCCGCGAGCTCCGCGCCGCCGGAGCGACGAGCGAGGACGGGAGCGTGACGCCTGAGCCGCCCGAGCCGCCCTCTCCGCCCGTGAAGGAGGCCGAGCCGCCCGCCGTGCCCGATCGGCCGGCGCGCGAGGCTGCGGACGCCGACGAGGCTTGCGTCGTGGCGGGCGCGTTCGGCGACCCGGCCTCCCTCGAGGAGGCCGAGCAATGGCTGCTCGCGCAGGACGCGGACATCCTCGGCCTCGCCCGCGAGACGCGCGAGACGTTCAAGAACCATATCGTCTACCTGCCGCCCCTGGAGAGTCGCGCCGAGGCCGAGGAGAAGGTGCGCGAGATTCGCGCGCGGGGCGTGAGCGACGTGGGCGTGATCCCGACGGGCGCGCTGGCGAACGGGGTCTCGTTCGGCGTCTACGGCCGCAAGGCGAATCTGGAGCGGCGCATGACGAGGCTAGGCGAGCTCGGCTACGCCGTCCGCTCGGCCGGCTACGCGACGGCGACCGAAGAGCTCATGGCGATCGAGGCGCGCATCGGCGGCACGGCGGCCGCGCTGAGCGAGGCCTGGGCCGCGCGCTTTCCCGAGCACCCCATCCGCGAGATGGACTGCCGCTGACCTCTCCGCGCGGAGAGGGCTTGGCGCGGACCCCGGACCATGGTGCGGTGCACGGCGCGCGACGCCTGCGTCAGAATCGCGCCATGCAGGGTAATGACCAGCGGTCCACGACAGGCGGCACGAGCGTGAAGGCACGGCCTTCTTCCGCGCCGGCGCTCCCGCCCGCCGCGAGCGCTCCGCCTCGCCGCCGCCCGGCTTCGGCCGTGCCGGTTTGTGCCACTTTGTGCCGGATTGTGCCGGATTGTGCCGCCCAAAGTTAATTTGCGGGGTGTGCCACTTTGCGCCCCCGCGCCCGACCGGCCCCGTCGCCCGACCACCGTTGCCGTCATGCCCGGACCTGCCCGAACTCGTTTCGGGCATCTCCATCGGTCAGGCGAGGCGGAGGGACGTGGATGGCCGGGACACCCCCGGACGTGTTCCGGGGCCGGCCATGACGAGTTAGGGGTGGCGCACAAGGATAGAAACGTCCGGAACGGGGCACTACGCCAGCGCGCCGAGCCTCTCGCGCAGGGCGCGGGTTGCGGCCCGGTCGACGGCGAGCGGCGCCTTCGCGTCCGGCGCGGCGAGCGCCACGCCGTAGACGTCGCGCGCCCGCGCCTGCGTCTCCCACCCCTCCTCCACGTCCCGCAGCACATGCGCGGGCTCTCGCGCGAGCGGGTCGCCGTAGCCGGCCCCGCCGCCTTCCACCGCGCGCAAACGCTCGCCGGGCTCGAGGGTGAGGCGCACGAAGTTGGGCAGCACCGTCTCGCGGCCACCGCTGTCGATCCTGACGGTCCGGCCGGGCGTCGCGTCGGCGCCGCCGCGCACGCCCCTGGGCGCGACGCGGTGGCCGTCCGACGGGATGACGGCGGTGAGGGAGCCGTGCGTCGGGCCGTAGACGACTTCCGCCGCCGGCGCCCCGCGCCAGCGCCCGGCGCCGGCGCTGGGCGGCCCGTTGTTCCGTTGTTTATGCTGGACGAAGAGGCAGGCGATACTGCCCTCGGGGTCGCGTCGCGCTGGTGGTTGCACGGCAGTCTGAAGGCGCTTGCGAAGGCGCTGGAGGAACAGGGTAGCCGACTTGTCTTGTGCTACGGGGCGGCGGAGGCGGCTCTCATCCAGATTGTCGCGCTATATCGCGCCGACGACAAACGATCAGATGATGGTGCCAACATGAAACTCATAGCCCGTACCCTCTCCGCCGTGGCCTTCGTAGCCGCTTCGCTTCTTGCCAGCCACGGAACAGCCGGAAGCGTGGATGATGTTGTAAAGGCAGCAGAAGAGATTGCGTTGCATGACGCAGCGGGCCGTGTCGAGGCAGGCGGGCGTGCGGGGTTTGTGCCGACGGCGCTGCTGGCCGAAGCGGAAGTGGGGCCGAAGGCGGGGGAAACATTCCGGGATTGCCCGTCCTGCCCAGAAATGGTGGTGGTGCCGGCGGGTTCGTTCGTCATGGGCTCGCCGAGGTCGGAAGAAGGCCGTGACGGAGATGAAGTCCTGCAGCATGAGGTGACGATCTCGCAACCCTTTGCGGTGGGCAAACACGAGGTGACGTTTGCGGAATGGGATACCTGCGTATCCGCTGGCGGGTGCGACGGGTATCGCCCCGATGACAAGGGCTGGGGCCGTGGAAGTCGGCCGGTCATCCATGTGACCTGGAACGAAGCGCGGTCGTATGTCGCGTGGCTGTCGCGGAAGACGGGGAAGGAGTACCGGCTGTTGACGGAGGCGGAGTGGGAATATGCGGCGCGCGCGAAGACGCGGACGCGCTATAGCTGGGGGGATTCGGTGGGTCGGAACCGGGCGAACTGCCGCGGCTGCGGCAGCCGCTGGGACGGCCGTGAAACGGCTCCGGCGGGTTCGTTTGCGGCGAACGGTTTCGGCTTGCATGACATGTCGGGCAATGTATCGGAATGGGTCGAGGACTGCTGGCACAATGACTATGCGGGCGCGCCGTCGGACGGCAGCGCTTGGGTGGCGGGCGGTGATTGCGGGCAGCGCGTATTGCGCGGCGGTTCGTGGAGCAACATACCGTGGTTCCTCCGTTCCGCCATCCGCCTCGGGTACAGCGTCGGGAACCGGGTCGTCACCTTCGGCTTCCGCGTTGCCCGGACGCTTATTGCGCCAGGGTAAGCCCTGGAGAGGAGGATGCCACGAGCTGAAACCTCTCGTAGCGATCCAGCGGGTTCGACTCCCGCCCGGCAAAGGCGCAGCCCGCCAGCCGGAAGCGAGTCTTGCATGGCGTGCGGCAACGCCCGTCGTGAAGCGCCGACTTCGCCACCGAGAAAAACACCGCCAAGGACTGAGCCACACACGGGTGACGCTCCGGTGGCGCCCACGTTCGCTTCTTGCGGCCCGGCGGAGGCCGCCTCCCCGTGTCACGACGCGGCCCGCCGGGCGGGGTCGCGCGCCGCGAGCGGGCTGGCTCAGATCAGCTCGATATTGGTCGCCTGTGGCCCGCGCGGGCCCTGGGTGATCGTCAGCCGCACCCGCTGCTGGGGCTCCAGGTCGTCGAGGCCGGAGCGGGCCAGCACCTTGGCATGAATGAACACGTCCTGCCCGCCGCCGTCGGGCGTCGCGAAGCCGTAGCTCTTGCTCACGTTGTAGAACTTGACCGTGCCCTCGATTTCCTCTGTCGGGCCCATCGGCTCGTTGAAACGCCGGGCCTGGTAGCCGCCCGGACCGGCGCGGCGCGGCCGGTCGCTGCGCGGCAGCGGAGCGGTCGCGGTCGAGGTATCGACGTTCAGGATTTGCGAGACCTGCGGACCCTTCTGCCCCTGCACGATTTCGCAGGTGACCGTGGCCCCCTGCGCGAGCGTGTCGTAGCCGGCCCGCTCGACCGCGGACACGTGGCAAAAGACGTCGGGCGAGCCGTCGTCGGGAACGAGGAAGCCGAAGCCCTTGGTCGGATTGAACCACTTGACCGAGGCCGTGATCGGGTCGCCGGAGGGAGGCGGTGAACTGATGTCTGACATGATGGACCAACTTGCTTTCTGTGAGACCGGCGCTGCGGCGGGTTCGCCCCGCTTCGTCACGCAGCCCAATCATAGCGGCTTCCGCCGCCTTGCCCGATTCGTTTCTGCACCCTTCCGGCCGCTCGGGCGATATTTGTGGCGGGTGGAAACCCAGCGCCGGAGACATTGACCGCAGGCGCCGCGCCGCCGTAGGGTCCCGACCAGTCCGCACAACGCCGTCCGGGAGGCCGCAGCCATGTCCGAATCGAAGGGAATCGCCTATTGCCAGGGTCGCTACGTGCCGATCGAGGAGGCATCGATACCGATCCTCGACCCGGCCTTCCACAAGAGCGACGTGGTGTTCGACGCGGTCACGGTCTGCGACGGCATCTTCTTCAGGCTCGAAGACCACATGAAGCGCTTCTACGATTCCTGCGCGCTGGTACGGCTCACGCCGCCGCTGGCGGACGCCGAGATCAGGCACATCATGGCGCAATGCGTCGACCGTGCGGGCTTCACCGATTCGATCGTCTACGTGCTCTGCACCCGCGGGCGCTATGCCGGCGGCGCCGCCTTCGGCGACCCGCGCTCGTCCGAGAACGAGCTGATCGCCTATGCGGTGCCCTACTACACCATCGTGCCGGAGCCGAAGGTGAAGTCGGGCGCGCATCTCTGGATCGCCGAGACCCGCCGCGCGCCGGACGCCGCCATCAACCAGCGCTGCAAGAACTTCAACCGGATGGACCTCACCGCCGCCCACTTCGAGGCGCTCGATGCCGGCGCCGACCAGCCGGTGCTGCTGTCGACCGAGGGCTACCTGACGGAAGGGCCCGGCTTCAACGTGTGGATCATCCGCGACGGCAAGGCGTTGACGCCCGGCGAAAACCTGCTGGAAGGCATCACCCGCAAGACCGTGTTCGACCTCTGCCAGGCCATCGGCCTCGAGGCCGAGGCGGCGGACCTGCGGGCGGAAGACCTGGAGCAGGCGAGCGAGGCCTTCATCTCGTCGTCCGGCGGCGGCGTGATGCCGGTCGTCCGGGTCAACGACAAGCCGATCGGCAACGGCGCACCGGGCATCACCACCGGCCGGCTCGCCGACCTCTACTGGTCCAAGCGGGCCGACGGCTGGCACGCGACGCCGGTGGCCGACCTGCTGGAGCCGCCGGAGGAGCAGGCAGCGAGCGCCTGAGCAGGGCGGGCCGCCCCGGTCCCTCTCAAACGAGGGCGCCGAGACGCTCCAGCGAGGCGGGCGTGACGGAGAACAGCTCGCCCCAGCCTTCGACCCGGCCCGGATCGACGCCCGCGAGCGCAAGCGTGCCCCAGAGCGCTGCCGCCACGCTGTCGTAGACCGGCCGGCCGGCCTCCGCCTCCATGGCTTGGGCGTGGGGGGCGCCCATCATGTTCGTGCAGACCGCGGCGATGGCCTCCGGCCGGGCGTCGGCGACGGCGCGGATCATCTCCTCGGTATCCGCCGGCGGGACGGCGGCGTAGCCGAAGGTGTCGTCGCTGTCGAGGTGGCGCTCGGCCACGCACTCGAAGCCTTCGCGCCGGTAGGTGTCGATGATCGCCTCCTGCAGAGCGTCCTCGAACGGCGTCACCAGGGCGAAGCGCCTGACCCCCCGACTGCGGAAGAGCTCCGCCAGCGCCAGCGTGGCGCTCGTCGCCGGGATCCCGGTCTCGCGCGCGATCGCTTCGCAGAGCCGCCGGTCAAAGTCGGGGCCGAGCCAGCTTCCGGCGGTGCCGTTCCAGCAGATCGCATGGACGCGGGCATCGGCCAGCAGGCGCGCGGCGGCGAGCATCGGCTCGTCGGCGAACTGCGCCGTCGCCTCCTCGTCGAGCGCGATGCTGCTCACCGAGAGCCGGCTGAAATGCGCGGTCACGTCGGGCAGGCCCGCGAGCATGGCGTAGGTCACGGGCTCCAGCACCGTGTTGAGCGACGGCGTGATCATGCCGATGCGCGTTCGGCTCTGCATCGATTCCTCCGTTCCTCCCCGGTGTGCCCGTCCCCGGTCAGGGCGCGCCGACGCATGCATTGGGTGACATGACGTGGGCGG
Source organism: Alphaproteobacteria bacterium (assembly GCA_011523425.1). Classification (GTDB taxonomy): domain Bacteria; phylum Pseudomonadota; class Alphaproteobacteria; order UBA828; family UBA828; genus WTGU01. The sequence goes on along the minus strand of WTGU01000046.1, from coordinate 4,687 downwards.
CGCCTGCTGCTGTGCCCGTCGCAGGCTCCCAGACGACCGCGTTCGGGCAGGCATAGGACGAGGGATGGACCCCGTAGGGCCGGACCGCGAGGTCGAACCGGGTCTCGAGCATGGCGAGAGTGCCTGCCGGCAGCCGTGCGTCCGCCTCGACGAGGCCGGGTCCGTCGACATTGATCCGCGGGCTGTGCACGGCCTCGTCCAGGCTCATGCCGAAGTCCGCGAGGAAGGAGAGCAGTTGCGCCACGGCAGGCAGGATGCGGCGCCCGCCCGATGCGCCGAGGCCTGCACAGCGGCCGTCCTCGAACTCGACGATCGTCGGGCACATGTTGGAGAGCGGGCGCTTACCGGGAGCGATCGAGTTGGGTCCGCCGGGCCGGGGATCGAACCACATGATGCCGTTGTTCATCAGGATCCCGGTCTCCGGCAGCATCACCTTGGCACCGAAGGGCGAGAGCAGGGTCTGGGTCAGCGCGACGACGGTGCCGTCCCGGTCGACCGCGCCGAGATGGCTGGTGCAGGAGGCGCGATCTGCGCTCGCGCTGTCGCCGAGCGCCCGCAGCCGCGCGGCATAGGCGCCGCGCAACGCTTCGGCATAGGCACAGTAGGTCTCGCCCTCCGTTGCGGCGGCGGGATCGAGCGAGCCCGAGAGGCGGTTCAGCACGTCGACCAGCGTCGCGCCGGCGGTGAGCCCCGGTGCCGTCCGCACCAGGGCGTCCCGGTAGCGGGCCGCGGGCGCCTCCTCGACCCGGGCCTCGTAGGAAGCGAGATCGGCCGCCGAAAGGCGCCCGCCGAGCGCCGCCATGTCGGCGCATACGGCACGGGCGATCTCGCCGGAATAGAAGTCCTCGGGCCCCGCCTCGACGAGCCGGCGGAGTGTCTCAGACAGCGATCCCAGGCGGATGCGGGGTGCGGACCCGGTCCAGGGTGCGGCCAGCGGCAATCCGTCCGGCATGTAGATCGCGGCGCAGACCGGGTCCCCGGCGAGCTCCTGCGCGGTCGCCGCGATTGCCAGCGTCGTATGCCAGTCGACCGCCAGGCCCTGCTCGGCGAGCGCGCACGCGGGCGCCAGCAGATCGGCCCAGCGCCAGGTGCCGAAGCGCTCCGCCGCCAGGGCGAGGCCCGCGACCTGGCCCGGCACCGCCACCGCGAGCGGGCCCCGCAGGTTGCGATCGTCCAGCACCGCCGGCCAGCCGAACATGTCCGCGCCGGTCTCGCCGGTGAGCGGGTAGTCCGCCGGGTCCAGCGCGCCCGGCGCCACCATCCCGAACGAGATCGTCCAGGTGCGGTCCTCGCCGGCGGAGCGGACGAGCATGTAGCCGCCGCCGCCGAGTCCGCTCATCCAGGGCTCGACCGCGGCCAGCGCGACGCTCGCGGCGATGGCGGCATCCACGGCATTGCCGCCGTCTGCCAGCACGCGGGCGCCGACCTCGGAGGCGGCCTGATGCTGCGTCGCGACCACGCCCCCGCTGCTCGTCACGACGGGCTTGCGGACGGCCCAGCGCTCCGACCCTTCCATCGTCGCCACCGATCCGTGCATCTCGAAGGGCGCGCGCCGCCGGCGCAGCCGCTACAGGCTCTGCCAGTCGGCGCTCTTCTCCAGCGCATCGGCGACCTTCAGCACCGTGAGATCGTCGAAGTGGCGGCCGACGATCTGGCAGCCGATGGGGAGCCCGTCGCTCACGCCGCAAGGCACGCTGATGGCCGGATGGCCGGTCAGATTGAACTGCGGCGTGTTGTTGATCATGCTCAGCGCCCGGGACATGTATTCCCCGAACTCGGCATCGAGGCTCGGGATCGGTGCAGACAGGTGCGGAATGGTCGGCAGCACCAGCACGTCCACATCCCGGAGCGCCTCGTCATAGTCGGCAGTGAGCCGGCGGCGCTGGTTCTGCGCCTTGGCGTAGTAGGTGCCGTGGTAGTAGCGCTTGAGATACCCGCCGAGCAGGAGGACGTTCTTCACGGTGTGGGGATAGTCGTTCTGGCGGGCGAGCGCCGCCCGCGACGCATGTTCCAGGAACTGGGTGTCGTAGTAGCCGATCCAGCCCGTGCCGACGCCGCCTGCCTTGAGCATGAACTCGGTCGCGCCCTCGGCGGCGATGGCGAACCAGAGCCTGAGCCCGTGGTAGTGCGCGGGCACGGAGACCTCGCTCACCTGCGCGCCACGTTCCTCCAGCCGGCGCAAGGCCGCGTGCACGGACTCGTCTACCGCCGGCACGCTCCCCGGCAGGCCGAACTCGGGCCAGGTCTCCTCCGTCTGGCCGAAGCCCTCGGTGAGCACGCCGATGCGAATGCCCTCGCAGCCCGCGCCGATTGCGGGCGCGTAGTCCTGCACGTAGTTCTCGGGGATCACGCCCCGCTGGCGCGGGTCGAGCGGGTCGGGGCCGGCGAGCACGGAGAGCATGCGGGCGCAGTTCTCGACGGTGTCCGTCATCGGGCCGATGTGATCGAGGGTCATCTCGATCGCGAGGCAGCCGGTATAGGGGATGAGCCCGTAGGTCGCCTTGTGGCCGACAACGCCGCACCACGAAGCGGGGATGCGGATCGACCCGCCCTGATCGCCGCCGATCGCCATCGCCACGTCGCCGGCAGCCACCGCCGCGGCGCTCCCCTTCGACGAGCCGCCGGGCGCATGCGTCGGCTTGCGCGGATTGCGCACCGGGCCGTAGCCGCTGGTGTGGCCGCCGCCCGAGAAGGAGAAGTCGGCGCAGGCCGTCTTGCCGACGATGGTGGCGCCGGCGTCGAGCAGGCGGGTCACGATGGTGGCGTCGATGGTCGGCACGTAGCCTTCGAGGGCGCGCGCACCGTTCATCATCGGCACGCCGGCCAGCGAGACCACGTCCTTGACGCCGACCTCCTCGCCGGCGAGCGGGCCCGCGTCCGCGCCCTTCACCTCGGCCCGCCAGTACCAGGCGTTGTAGGGGTTCTCGTCCGGGTGCGGGCGGTAGCCGGGGGTACGCGGGTATGCCACCTGCGGGCGCTCCTCCGGCATGTCGTCGACGTGGCGCAGGCTCGCGATGGCGCCGCGCATGGCCTCGCGCTGGTTGGTGAGATCCTCGAGCGACATGTCGAGCCCGAAATCGTCCGCGATCTCGGCCAGTTGATTGATGGAGGGCAGCTCAGGGCCGCGCGACATGGTGGCCTCGTCTCGGCTGATGGGTATGGCGTTCGATCCTAGGCTGCCGCCGCGTCACCGACAACGGCGCGCCGGGGGCGCGACCAGCGTTGGCTACGGTGGCTGCGCAGCGGTGCCGCGGCTACCATCGTGGGCGCATCATGCGGGCGGACCTGGCGGGCGGATCGTGACGAACAGGGCTGACGGGCCGTGACTGCCACCCCGCGAGCGGAGCGCCTGCGCGATCACTTCATCGGCTGGCAGTGCCGGATACGCGCGGACGCCATGCGACGCCGCGAAGGCCGGCCGGCGCCCGGCATGCAGCCGCAACTGCTGGACGCAGGCGGCACGGTGCTGGCGCCGGCGGTCACGACCCTGCTGGTCCGCCACGAGGCGGAATCGTTCGCGCCCGAGTTCCGCCATCTGGCCCGGCGCACCCACGACCCGCGCACCAGGCGCGAGGCGGCGCTGACCCTGCTGGCCGAGCGCTACTACCAGCATGGGCGCGATTTCAGCGGCCTGCTGACGGCGACCTTCGCGGCCAACTCCGCGCTCGCCGCCGCGCTCGCGCGCGAGGGGCGCTGCGTGCTGGCGTTCGCCCAGGACGGCCAGCGCTACGCGCTGCCATGTGCGGTGACCCTGCTGCCGACGGGCGACGCGCACCGCGAGGAGACCTGGTGGCACAACGCGCTCTTCAACCCGCAGCTCCCGCCCGATATCGCGGTGCTGGCGTTCACGCCCCGCTGGCTGGAAGGAAGCGCGGACCCCTCGCCCGAGGGGCGCGCACGCTAGCGTCTAGAACTTCCGATAGGCCCCGTTGAGGTCGGACATGGGGTGCCGGGGCGACATCTGGAACTTCACCAGCAGCTCGCGGGCGAGCATGTCGCGGTCCTGCTGATTGTCCGGCAGCTCCAGGTCCGCCGGCACCGAGACCCAGCCGTTGATGTTGCGGTCAAACACTGCCGGCCGGCCTTCCTCGTAGCCCATGTGGACGTCTTCGAGCCAGTTCAGGTCGGTCCAGCCCATGGTCTCGACATAGCGCTTGAGGAAGGGGGTGATCCGCTCGTAGTCCGGCACCAGGTTCACGTCGTAGCGATAGCCGATGTGCTGGCCGATCTCCTTCTCGCGCTCGCTGTCGAGGCCGCTCTGGCTCAGGTAGTAGTCGACATCGCCGGTCTTTTCGCTCATGGCGCCTCTCCGGTCCTAGTAGCGGTTCATGTCAGGGCGGCCGACGGTGTGCTGCGAGCCTGCGAGCGGCACCTGGGCCATGGCCGAGGCCTCCATGGTGAGCGCCGCGAGGTCCTCCGGCTCCAGGCTGTGCACGTCGGTCTTGCCGCAGGCGCGCGCCATCATCTGGCACTCCAGCGTCAGCGTGTGCAGGAAGTTGTAGACCCGCTCCGCCGCCTCGTCGGGGTCGAGTCTCTGGCGCAGCTCCGGATCCTGCGTGGCGACGCCCACCGGGCAGCGGCCGGTGTGGCAGTGATAGCAGTAGCCGGCCTCGACGCCGATCTCCGACTCGTAGTCGGCCTCCGGGATGTCCTTGTTGCAGTTGAGCGCCATCATCACCGAGTGGCC
>WTGU01000020.1 GCA_011523425.1 Alphaproteobacteria bacterium | reverse complement strand
CGCCGCCCACCGGGTCGTAGGCGATGGTGAAGCCCTGGCCGCCGGTGATCTCCTTCACCCGGGTCTCGAGGTCCTCCTCCTCGGTGGCGACGACGTGGTCGGCGCCGGCGCCGAGCAGGAAGTCCGCCTTGTCGGACCTGCGCGTCGCGGCGATGACCGTGGCGCCGGCATTCTTCGCGATCTGCAGACCGGCGAGCGCGGCGCTGCTGCTCGCCGCCGTGACCAGCACGATGTCGTCCGCCGAGACGCCCGCATGGTCGACCAGTCCGCCCCAGGCGGTGCCGTACTGGCACCAGATCGCACCGGCCTCGACCGCCGAGATGCCCTCGGGGCTGCGGGCGACGCAGAACGCGGGCACCACCGCGCTCTCGCCGTAAAGCCCGTACCGGGTGACCGAATCGCTGGTCCAGTTGCCCCACTCGTCCCACGAGTTGTAGGGCACGGCACCGGCCCGGTCGCCGACGGAGAGGCCGGAGACGCCGGGCCCGACCGCGTCGATCACGCCGCTCGCCTCGATCCCGATGCGGGAGGGGAAGGCGGGAGTCGCGATATAGGCGCCGTTGCGGAACATGATCTCCGCCCGGTTGAGGCCGATCGCCTCGATTTTCAGGCGAACCTCGCCCTCCCCCGGCTCCTCGAGCGGCTCGTCGCGAACCTCGAGGACCTCCGGGCCGCCGTGTCTGGCGAAGCGAACGATGCGCGGCATGTGACTGACCTCTCTGCGTTTCCGGCGCCATGTTAGCCGCCCCGCGCGCGCCGATGAACAGGAGCGCGGCGCGCATGCCCCCGAGGGGGCACGTGGGCTGGAGGTCTCAACCTTCGAGCAGCTCCACCACGCAGCCATCGAGGAAGCGCATGAAGTCGCTGCCGGCGCGGCCCGGCGACGCCACGCAGTGGCCCCAGGGCGAGGCGAAGGGGCGGAGCGCGGCGTTCGGCATGTGCCGGGCCTCGATGGCGTTGTCCTCGGGCGGGAAGTAGAGATCGGTGGTGCAGGGAACCAGGATCGCCCGCGCCCGGATGGCGCCGAGCGCGCGCTCGAAGTCGCCGCCATAGCGCGCGTTCGCGCTGATGTCGCCCCGCTGCCAGGTCAGGAGCTTGGCCAGCAGGTCGTTGGCGTCCCAGTCGAGGTGATCGCGCTCCCAGTCGCGCAGCAGCTCCTCCCAGGTCTCGAAACCCAGCTCTCGGTGGAGCCGCTCGCGGTAGAAGGCCTGCGAGTAGGCCCAGCCGGCATAGACCCGCGCGAATGCCCTGAGACCCGCCTCGGGCGGTGCGGTGTAGTCGCCGCCGGCGAACGCGGCATCGGCCATGAGCGCCGCCTTGACCCCTTCGAGGAACACCCGGTTGTGCGCAGACGTCCGCGCCGAGGCGCAGAACGGCAGGATGGCGTCCACCATGTCGGGGTGCTGCGCCGCCCACTCGTACGCCTGGCAGCCGGCCATGGACCACCCCAGCACCAGCGCGATGCGCTTCACCCCGAGCGCCTCGGTGAGCAGCCGGTGCTGGCAGGCGACGTTGTCGTGCAGCGTGACCGCGGGAAAGCGCGGCCCGTCGAAGGGCGCAGGCGTGTTGCTCGGCGACGACGAGAGGCCGTTGCCGAACATGTCGATCGAGACGATGAACCAGCGCGCCGGATCGAGCGCCGGCACCGCGTGCACGTAACCCTCGTTGCGCACGTGCGTGCCGGTATAGAACGTGGGCATGAGGATCGCGTTGTCGCCGCGCGCGTTCAGCGAGCCCCAGGTCCTGTAGGCGAGCCTCGCTGCCGGCAGCGTGGCGCCGGACTGCAGCGTTACGTCGCCGAGCTCGAACGTCTCGTGGTCAGGCGCCACGGCGGATGGCCCTCAGTAGAGCCGCAGATACTCCTGCACCTCCCAGTCCGTCACCGTCTGGTGGTAGCGCTCCCACTCGTCGGCCTTGTAGCGCAACCAGGAGGTCATCATCTGGGAACCGAGCACTTCGGCCGCCAGCGGGTCGTCGCGCAGGATCTCCGTCGCTTCCAGCAGATGCCGCGGCAGGCGCTGGCCGCCACTTGCAACGATTTCTTCGTGGGTGAGGTCGTAGAGGTCCTTGTTGAGCGGCGGGCCAGGGTCGATCTCTTCCATCACACCCTTGACGGCCGCCGCCGTGGTCATGCCGAGGGCGAGATAGGGATTCATGCAGAGGTCGGAGGCGCGGTTCTCGATGCAGAAGCGGTTCTGCGGCAGGCGCAGCATGGCCGAGCGGTTATTGTTGCCGTAGGTCATGTGCGTCGGCGCCCAGGTCACGGTGCCGCCCTCGAAGCCGCCGACCCGCGGCACCAGCCCGTTGTAGGAGTTGACGGTGGTGGCGGTGAGCGCGGTGAGCGCGCCGCCGTGGCGCAGCAGGCCGCCCACCGCGTGGTAGGCCGCCTGCGCCCAGCCGCCCTCCGCATCTCCGAAGAGGTTCACCCCCGGGTTGTCGACCCGCTGCATCGAGTAGTTGATGTGCGCGCCCGAGCGCCAGTCGCCGGTGGTGGGTTTCGGCATGTAGGTGGCGAAGAGGCCCTGGCTCTTGGCGACCTCCTTCAGCAGCACGCGCAGGAAGACCAGCCGGTCGGCCATGCCGACGAGGTCGGTGTAGCCGAAGTCGAGCTCGAACTGCGAGTAGGCGCCCTCGCAGACCACGTCCTTCAGGCCCCAGCCGAGCTCCTCGAGGATGTCGATGACCGCGCCGAGGAAGCCCATGGAATCGATCGTGTACTCGATGTCGTAGCCGAACGCCTGGCGGCGCGCGCGGACGCCTTCGCCGGGGAGCGGGTCGTTGTCGAAGGCCTTGACCGGCTTGCCGTCCTGCCAGCGCATGACGATGAACTCGGGCTCGATGCCGGCGAAGCCCATGAACCCGTTCGCCGCCGTGTCGGCCACCACGCGCTTGAGCGTCTGGCGAGGGCAGAGGTTGTAGGGCGCGTCCTCCCACCAGAGGTCCGCGAACATCCAGGCGCAGGTACGGTCCCACGGGCAGATCACCAGGGAGTCGAGATCGGGCACCGGGATCTGGTCGGAATCGGCCGCGCCGAGCTCCGGCACGAAGGAGATCGAGTGCACCGCGAACTGCGGCCCCTTGCCCATGCACAGGTTCTCGAAGTCGCTGATCGGCACCGGCTTGGTCTTGGGCAGGCCGTGCATGTCGATCCAGCAGGAGAAGACGTAGCGCACGCCCGCCTCGGCGAGCCTCGCCCCCTCCTCGCGGACGCGCTCGACGTCAGGCAGCGCCTCGGCCACGGTCCCCGGTGTTTCGTTCATCGGCTGTCGTCCTCCCTCCCTCACGAAGATTGAGAATGATGAATCGGGTACGTGCAATCGTTTATGAGGACGTTTCGTAAATGTGATTTGACCATCGATGCGTATTCTGCACTAAATATACCATAAGTTGAAGATTCAGCAATATCGACCGTATTCGTCCGGCGGCGACAGGAGCAGACGGCATGCCCCGATCCACGCTGCACACGGTCCAAGCGACGGCCGGCGACGATGTCGCGCCGCTGTCCTCTCCCGACGACGACCTCAACCGGCAGATCGTCCGCCTGCTCCAGGATGACGGGCGCGCGGCCTATGACGAGATCGGGCAGAAGCTCGGCGTGTCGGGCGGGACGGTCCGCAACCGGGTCACCCGGATGCGCGAGGCCGGCATGCTGCGCATCGTGGCCGTGGTCGACCCGGTGGCCGTCGACTACGAGGCGGACGCGATGCTCGGCATCAAGACGGCACCGGGCGTCGCCCCCAGCGCGGTCGCGAAACGGCTCGATTTCTTCCCGGCCGTCGTCTACATCATGTGGGTCAGCGGCCGCTTCGACCTGCTGGTCGAGGTCGTGTGCGACGAGGAAACGGAGCTAGCGGGCTTCCTCAACCAGCACGTCCACGGGCAGCCCGACATCGCCCATGTCGAGGTCATGACCCGGCTCCGCATGTTCAAGAACCAGTTCCTGCTCAAGCGCCACGTGCCCTGACCGGCCCGGCGCTCTCGGGAGGACGGCATGAGTCCATCGCTGCATTCGATCCTGGGGGCGGACGCGCTGGCCGCGTTCGAGACGCAGGCGCCGGTGGCGCGGGGGCTGCCGGCGGTGGCCTACACGAGCGAGGCGTTCTTCGCGCTCGAGAACGAGCGCATCTTCGCGGACTCCTGGGTGTTCGCCGGTCTCGCGCACGAGCTGGCGCGGCCGGGCGACGTGGTGCCGGTCACCGTGGCCGGCAGGCCGGTGCTGCTGGTGTGCGATGTGGAAGGCACGGTGCGCGCCTTCCACAACGTCTGCCGCCACCGCTGCCTCAGGCTCGTCGAGGAGGCCGGCAATGTGGGGCCCACCATCCAGTGCCCCTATCACTCCTGGACCTACAGGCTCGACGGCGCGCTCCACATCGCTCCCTACTTCGGTGGGCGCGATCCGGGCGCCGTGCCGGCCGGCTTCGATCGCGCCGAGCACGGGCTGGTGCCGGTACGCGCGGCCACCTGGCACGACTGGATCTTCGTCAACCTGAACGGCGCGGCGGCGCCGCTCGAGGAATTCATCGCACCGGTCGAGGCGCACCTCGGGGGGCTCGATCTCGCCCGGATGAAGCACGTCGTCACGGTCGACCTCGGCGCGATCGCGGCGAACTGGAAGCTCCTGATGGAGAACTTCATCGAGCCCTACCACGTGCCCTTCGTGCACGCGACGACCACGGAGCAGCCGCTGACCGACCACTACACGCTGAACGAGCCGGGCTGCCTGGGCTGCGCCGTCGACGTCTCCGGCGAGGCGAAGCGGGCGGATACGCTGGCGGCCGATTCCCGCTACCTCACGCTCTTCCCCAATTTCAGCCTCGGGCTCTACCTCCCGGACCAGGTCGGCGTGCACCTCGACGTGCCGCTCGCGCCGGACCTCACCCTGCAGCGCCGCGCCATCTACACCCTGCGCGCCGAGCTGCCGTCGGCGGAGGAGACGGAGCAGCTCGCGAGACTCTGGCGCGACGTGCATGTCGAGGACCAGGTGATCTGCGAGCGGTTGCAGCAGGGGCGCGCCTCGGCGGTCGCCGACGGCGGCGGCGTGCTCTCGCCGGTGTGGGAGGACTCGGTGCGGAGCTTCCAGGAACTCGTCGTGAGCCGCCTGCGCTGAACGCCACGCCGCGCGCCGGGCTGGCGGTGACGGCGCCGCCTGGCCTACCCTGCCGCGCCTTCATCCAGGGAGAATGACCATGCAGCTTCTACACACCATGCTCCGCGTGGGCGACATGCAGCGCTCCATCGATTTCTACACCGACGTCATCGGCATGGACCTGCTGCGCACCACCGAGCGCCCCGATCAGGGCTACACGCTCGCCTTCGTCGCCTTCAAGGGCGGCAACAAGAACGGCGAGGCCGAGCTGGAGCTCACCTACAACCACGGCGTGTCGGACTACGACCTCGGCTCCGCGTATGGGCATATCGCGCTGGGTGTGGACGACGTCGCCCAGACCTGCGAGCGGATCCGGGCTGCGGGCGGCACCATCACGCGCGAGGCCGGGCCGGTGAAGGGCGGGACCACCGTGATCGCCTTCGTCGAGGACCCGGACGGCTACAAGGTCGAGCTGATCGAGATGGGCACGCACGGAAGCTGAGCGCGCACCCGCCGCCTCGCGCGCGGCGCGGGGGGAGACGGGCGATGCGCGTTCTCATCGCAGGCGGCGGCATCGGCGGACTGACGACGGCGCTCTGCCTGCGCGATGCGGGTATCGAGGCGGTCGTCTACGAATCCGCATCGGCGCTGCGGGAGCTCGGCGTCGGCATCAATCTCCTGCCGCATGCGGTGCGCGAGCTGAGCGCGCTCGGCATCGAGCCGGCGCTTGCGTCCGCGGCGATCGAGACGCAGGCGCTCGCCTACTACACGAGGCACGGCAGGCCGATCTGGCAGGAGCCGCGCGGGCGCGCCGCCGGCTACCGCTGGCCGCAGTTCTCCATCCACCGCGGCCGGCTGCTGACGATCCTCGCGCGCGCGGTGCAGGAGCGGCTGGGCGCCTCGTCGATCCGGACCGGCCACTGTCTGGCGGACTTCGAGCAGGACGACGACGGCGTGACGGCGCGTTTCGTCGATCCCGCGAGCGGCCAGGCCGTCGGCAGCGATCGCGGCGACGTATTGGTCGGCGCCGACGGCATCCACTCGCGCGTGCGCGGCGTGCTCTATCCCGCGGAGGGCCCGCCGCGCTTCTCCGGCATCACGATGTGGCGCGGAATCACCGAGCAGGAGGCGTTCCTCGACGGCCGGACGATGATCATCGCCGGCAACTGGCATATCAGGGTGGTGGCCTATCCGATTTCCCAAGAGGCCGCGGCGCGCGGCCGGTCGTTGATCAACTGGGTGGCCGAGATCCGCGACGAGAGCCGGACCGAGTGGCAGTGGGAGGACTGGGACCGGTTGGGCAACAAGGGCGATTTCGTCCCCGCCTTCCGGACGTGGCGCTTCGACTGGCTGGACGTGCCGCGCCTCCTTCGCGGGAGCGACACGGTCTTCGAGTTCCCGATGTGCGATCGCGACCCGCTCGAGCGCTGGAGCTTCGGCCGGGTGACGCTGCTGGGCGACGCCGCGCACCCGATGTATCCCAGCGGCTCCAACGGCGCCGCCCAGGCGGTGCTCGATGCGAGAGCGTTCACGCGCGCGCTCCGCTCGCAGCCCGGCGTCGCGGACGCCCTGCGCGCCTACCAGGCGGCGCGTCTCGCGCCCACGTCCGAGGTCGTGCTCCTCAATCGCGAATTCGCGGCGGAGCGTATCCTGCGCCTCGTCGACGAGCGCTGCCCGCCGGACTGCGACGATGTCTTCGACTACGTGGCGCGCGACGAGGTGGAGGGCCTGGCGCAGCGATACCGGCGGATTGCAGGCTTCGACCTGAGCGCCGTGAACGACCCCTCCTCCTAGCCCCTCGGCGCCGATGCACCCGGCCGAACTTCCGGATCACTCCCCAACGGCACCACTTGAAAGGTCAGGGCGGCGAAACTACTCTCTCTAGAGAATCGGCAGTTGTTCCCGGATTCACGGTTTGCTCCGTGTCGATTTCGTCTACCGAAGGTCTGAATGAAATGCCATCTATACTAATCATGTATTGATGCCGGTACATGAACAACTGTAGCCGGCATTACTGCAGGAGGGTGCGATGAAACGATGGATTTTGGCATTTTTCGTCGGCGGCATTCTGGGAACGGCCTTCGGCGTCGCCGTGGGCTTCTTCATCTTTCCCTACGTGTTCCCGCCGCCGCCCGCGATGGAAACGCTCACCGCCGAGGAGCAGACGGACGTCGTCGCCCGGGGGATGTTCATTCACGCCAATCCCTCGGACCCCATCCACTACGGGGAGGGGAACGTCACGGTCTACGAGGAGCTGGTCTTCCTCGAAGACGACTTCAAGGTCGGGCCGGGGCCCGCGTTTCACGTCTATCTCGTGCCCCGCGAGGAGATTCGCGAGTCCTCGGACGTCAGGAACTCGATGTACATCGATCTCGGCAAGCTGCGCGCCTTCGAGGGCAGCCAGAAGTACCCCATCCCCAAGGGCGTCGACCTGGAGGAGTATCCGAGCGTCGTGATCTGGTGCGTCCAGTTCGGCGTGCTGATCTCGCCTGCCGACCTCGCGTACGAGTCCTGACCCGGACCGGCGGCGTGGCCACACGCCGCCGCCACGGGAGGTGACCATGCTGCTCGAAGGCTCGTGCCACTGCCGCGCCGTCCGCTTCTCGCTGCGCTCGGCGGCGCCGCATCCCTACATGCACTGCTACTGCTCGATCTGTCGGAAGACGGCGGGCGGCGGCGGCTTCGCCATCAATCTCGGCGGCGAGGCGGAGACGCTGAGCGTCCACGGCAGGCGCCACCTCAGGGTGTACCGGGCCAGGCTCGAGGACGGCAGCGAGAGCCCGGCCGAGCGCCGCTTCTGCGGCCGCTGCGGCAGCGCGCTCTGGGTCTGGGACCCGCGCTGGCCCACGCTGATCCATCCCTTCGCCTCGGCCATCGACACGCTCCTGCCGCGGCCGCCCGAGCGCTGCCACATCATGGTCGAGTTCGCGCCCGACTGGGTCAGGGTCCCGTCGGGCGCGCGGAACCCGCACTTCCCCGCCTACCCCGACCAGTCGCTCGAGGACTGGCACCGGAGCCGCGGCCTGCTTGACCCCTGACGTACCAGTGCCACGGCGGCGGCCGCATGGTATGGCATCGCCCGGCACGGCGTATCGTCGGCAGGAGAAGAGAGATCATGACCTCGCACGGCACCGATGGCGGCACCGTCAAGGCGCTCTGGCGCTATCCGGTCAAGTCCATGGCCGGCACAAAGCTCGACGAGGCGCTGGTCACCGAGGGCGGCATCCTGGGCGACCGCGCCTATGCCGTGATCGACCGGGCCAGCGGCAGGGTGGGGAGCGCCAAGACGCCGAAGAAGTGGGCCGGGCTGATGGCGCTCGCGGCCGACTTCGTGCATCCGCCGGAGGCCGGTGCGGCGCCGCCGCCGGTGCGCATCGTCTGGCCCGACGGCACGGCGCTTGCCAGCGACGACGGCGATCCCGATACCCGCCTTTCCGAGACCCTGGGCCGGCCGGTCACGCTCACCACCGAGCGCCCCGAGGCGCCCAGCCTCGAGCGCCTCGACCCGCTCGCTGCCGAGGAGACCATCGTCGACATCGGCGAGTTGATGATGGCAGGCCGCTTCTCCGACTATGCGGCGCTTCATCTCATCACCACCGCGACGCTGGCGCGCCTCGCCGCGCTCCGCCCCGACTCTCGCTTCACGGCGCGCCGCTTCCGCCCGAACGTGACGATCGCGACGCCCGAGGGCGCTGACGGCTTCGTCGAGAACGGCTGGGTCGGGCGGGAGCTCGCAATCGGCGACGAGGTGAAGCTCCGCATCTCCGACCCGACGCCGCGCTGCTCGATCCCCACCATCGCCCAGAGGGGCGTCGAGAAGGACCCGCGGGTGCTGCGCACCATCGTCGAGCACAACAGCCTTCCCGTCCCCCTGCTGGAGGGCGAGGTGCTGCCGTGCGCGGGCGTCTACGCCTTCGTCGTCCGGCCCGGCACGGTGCGGCGGGGGGATAAGGTGCGGGTCTTGTAGCGCCGCGCCCGGCTAGAGCGTGTCCGTTTCTGGCGGACACGCGACAGGCCGCGACCCGCGGCCCGCCGCGCATGCGGCGCCCTCGCATCGTGCGCTCCGCGCGTGGACGCGCGACGGCGCCGGCCGGCGCGCGGAATCGCCGGACGGCCGGCTGCCGTGAGCGACAAAGGGCTAAGGCGCATCTGTCCAAGACAGATGCGCCTTAGAGGTACTTCTTCGTGATCGCCGCGCCCATCGTGTACTTGGGATCGACGAAGTTGCCGAGCCTGACCTTGCCGCACTGGCTCAGCATCATGTAGGCGTCCCACTGGTCGTAGCCGTAG
>WTGU01000098.1 GCA_011523425.1 Alphaproteobacteria bacterium | reverse complement strand
GTTCGACATCACATCCTCATCATCCCCGGGACAGCACCATGAAGCACCCCAGAACCCTCTCCGCCTTCACCATCCTCCTCCCGGCGCTCGCCTTCGCCGCCTGCACCGGCGACGCCCCGGCCCCCGGAAACGCCCCTGCGGACGAGCCGGCAGTGAGCGTAGCGGACCGCGCGCTCCCCGAGGGCGCCCAGGCCTTCTCCCTCCTAGGCGAGCCCCTGTACCCCAGCCCGGCGCCGCCCGACATCGCGGCGCAGCAGGCGGAGGACATCGACGTCGCCCGCGCCGACTACGACGCCGATCCCGACGACGCCGACGCCATCATCTGGCTGGGCCGCCGCATCGGCTACACGGGGCTCTATCGCGAGGCCATCGACGTCTTCACCGAGGGGATCGAGAAGCATCCCGGGGACGCCCGCATGTATCGGCACCGGGGCCATCGATGGATCAGCGTGCGTGAATTCGACCGAGCCATCGCCGACCTCTCCCATGCAGCTTCCCTGGAGGAAGGCGAGCCCGACGAGGTGGAGCCGGACGGCCAGCCCAACGAGCGCGGAATCCCCACCAGCACCCTCCAGTCCAACATCCACTACCATCTGGCGCTGGCGCACTACCTGAAGGGCGACTTCGGAGCCGCGGTGCCGGCGTACGAGGACTACATCGCCGTCACCAGCAACCCCGACCAACTGGTCGCGATCTCGCACTGGTGGTACATGGCGCTCCGCCGCCTGGGACGCGACGACGAGGCGGCCGTCGTCCTCGAGCCCGTGACCGCCGACCTCGACGTCATCGAGAACACCTCCTACCACCAGCTCCTGCTGATGTACAGGGGCGAGATCGAAGCCGACGAGCTTTGGAACCCCGAGCAGGAGGACCCGTCCGGCGTGGCCATCGCGTACGGCGTGGCGACCTGGCACCTCTACAACGGGCGCGAGGAGCAGGCGCGGGAGATGTACCGGCGCATCCTCGAGGGCTCGGGCTGGGCCGGTTTCGGCTACATCGCGGCGGAAGCCGAGATCGCGCGCCTGGATGCCGGCTGATCCGGCTTCGATTGCTTGACCCTTGGGACCCCCAATTCTAGATTGCTTGAAACGGAGAATCATTCTTGATTACAAGGGGCTCCCGGACGGAGCCCCCAGTCATCTCCCACCCTTGGGCTCCGCATCTGCGCGGGCCGAAATCCCTCCTGATCGATAGCAATGAGCGACGCGCCAATCCTGAAGACCGCCGGCCTGCGCGCCAGGGTCACCGACGAGGAAATCGAAATCCTCAAGGGTGTGGACCTGGAGATTCGTCCCGGTGAGATACATGCCATCATGGGCCCAAACGGGTCCGGAAAGAGCACGCTGGCCAAGGTCCTCGCCGGCCATCCCGGCTACGAAGTAACCGGTGGCAGCGCCTTCTTCGACGGGCAGGACCTGCTTGAGTTGGAGACCGACGAGCGCGCCCGCTCGGGCGTCTTCATGGCCTTCCAGTATCCCGTCGCCATCCCCGGCGTCTCCATCGCCAACTTCCTGCGCACGGCTCTTCAGGCGCGCCTGGAAGACGGCGAGGAGCTCGACCTGTTCGACTTCCAGGACATCCTCCTGGAGCGCATGGAGCTGCTCGAGATGTCGCCCTCCTTCGCCGAGCGCGCGGTCAACGACGGCTTCAGCGGAGGCGAGAAGAAGCGCAACGAGATCCTGCAGATGGCGGTGCTGGAGCCGGCGCTGGCCATCATGGACGAAACCGACTCCGGCCTCGACATCGACGCGCTCAAGGTCGTGGCGCGCGGGGTCAACACCCTGCAGAAGGAGCGACCCGAGATGGCCGTGCTGCTGATCACGCACTACCAGCGGCTGCTCAACTACATTCAGCCCGACTTCGTTCACGTCATCGTGGACGGGCGCATCGTCCGTTCCGGCGGTCCCGAAGTCGCGCTCAGCCTGGAAGAAGGCGGCTACCGCGAGTACCGGCAGCTGCAGTCGTCCGTTTCCGCCGCCTAGGCGCGGCGAACGGCCAACCCGCGAGGTTCAACATGCCCACCAACGAAGCCGTACAAGACATCGGGCTCGACGACTACAAGTACCACTTCATCACGGAGGACGAACCGGTCTTCCGCAGCGGGCGCGGCCTGAACGAGAAGGTCGTGCGCGAGATCTCGGCGCAGAAGGGCGAGCCCGACTGGATGCTCGACTTCCGCCTCAAGTCGCTCGACATCTACAACGCCAAGCCGATGCCCACCTGGGGCGGCGATCTCTCCCAACTGGAATCGGTGCTGGGCGACATCTTCTTCTACGTGCGCCCGCAGG
>WTGU01000057.1 GCA_011523425.1 Alphaproteobacteria bacterium | reverse complement strand
CCGAGGTCGACATCGCGCGAGAAGGTCCAGGTGGTGTTGCGCGAGAGCACGTCGACCTCGCCGGACGCCAGCGCCGGGAAGCGCGTCTTGCCGGTCAGCGTAACGTAGGAGACCTTGTCCGCATCACCGAGGACGGCGGCCGCCAGCGCCCGGCAGTAGGCGATCTCGAAGCCGGACCAGTTGCCCGCGTCGTCGGTGTGGGAAAAGCCCGGCAGGCCCGGATTGATGCCGCACCGGAGCCTGTCGTCGTCCCTCACGTCGTCCAGCGTGGCTGCATGGGCCGGCAGGAGGCCGACAGCGACCAGAACGGCGGCCACCGCGACGGCGCCTGCAATCTTCTTGACGTTCATCCCCGTCCTCCAGTGTCGGATGCAGGTGTTATGCCGCCGGCCATGAACGGCGTGGCGGCGCCGCGCCGGTCGGGAGCGCCGGCAGTCTTGGAGATTCCAGAACCCTCTCTCGACCAAGACATGCCAATATCCAGCATCAACATAGCCATACAGCATCGCAGGTCTTATCCTATCGTTCATATGTAAAATGCTATGTCGTTTATGATATACTACGTGTCGATGTGATTTTCGCACGATGAATTATTGATATCGGTATGAGATTCACATATCAAATCAGGCATGCGAGACCATGGTCCGTATCGTGTTCCTCCGACGAGCGCCCTGATCGCTTTCGAGTGCGCCGCACGCCACGGCAACTTCTCGCGGGCAGCGCGTGAACTTCGCACGTCGCAGTCCGCCATCAGCCGCCACATCGCGAGCCTGGAGAAGCGGCTGGCCATCCGGCTGTTCGAGCGGTCCCGGACCGGGGTGAGACTGACCGATGCCGGGAGCCGCTACCGCGAGGCCGTGTCTATCGGACTCGGCGCGATTCACGCGGGCGCAGCGGAAGTCGCGGATCTCGCGAGCGACGAGCGGGTGGAGATCGCGATCGGCTGTTCGGACGAAGTATCGCAACTTTTCCTGTTGCCGCGCTACGACGCTCTCAGGGACGTGCTCGGCGAGCAGGTGCGGGTACGGATCCTCACCTATCACTACAGCGTCGAACACCTGCCGCCCGAGCCGGCCGCCGACGTGCTCCTGGCCTGGAACGCGGAGACCGCCGAACCCGAGGACCGCGCGCTCATCTTCAGGGAGGCGGTCCGGCCGGTCTGCTCGCCGGGCTATGCCGCTCTTCATTCGGATACCCTGCGCGGTCCCGTGACGGGCTGGGACGGGCTGACCTTCCTCGATCTTGCGCGACCCAACGAGGGCTGGCTCTCGTGGGCCGATTGGTTCAAGACCGTGGGGCGCCCGGACTCCGCGCCGCGCTACGTGGACTATGACAGCTACATGTACGTGCTGGAGGCCGCGGCCGCCGGAAACGGCATCGCCATGGGCTGGCGCCATTTCGGCGAGCAGTTCCTCGAATCCGGGTCCCTTGTCGCGCTCACCGACCAGTTCCTCGAGACCGACAACAGCTACTACGCCGTGCTCACGGAGAAGGGGCGCAGGCGGCCGCTCGGGCGCCAGTGCCTCGCCTTCTTCGAGTCCCTGGTGTAGCGCACGGGGGACGCCCCCCGGCACAAGCCCGTCAGCTCGGCGAGGCGCCCTCGATACGGCCGAGCAACGGGCTCTGGTGCCAGCACACTTGCAGCCAGGTGCCGTTCTCGTGGTACCAGGTCTGGGTGAAGCCCATGAAGCGCTGGCGGAAGCCCGCGTCGCGCGGCTTGCCGCGAAAGGTCGAGAAGCCGCTGACATGCCCGGTGGTGCCCCAGACCTTGAAATTCAGCTCGCGCGGGATCCACTTGAAGTGCTCCCAGAGCCCCGCGCCGCCGGCGTGGAAGTCGATGTGGTCGACGAATTCCGCCTTGGTCATCCGCCAGGGATAGTCCTCGTCCAGAATCTCGGCGCCGTCGTCGATCGCGCTCCAGAAGGCATCGAGGTCGCCCTCGTTGAGCCCGCGCGCCCAGGCGTGAAAGGCAGCCTCCAGACCCGCCGGCGTGGCGTCATGCGTCATCGTTCCCCTCCTCCGGCCGTGTGTCGTCTCGGCCTGCGCACCTCACCACATCGCCGGCGGAAACGCCATCGCGTCGGCGCACCGCTCACGCGCCCACACCCGGCGCGCCGGCGGGGAGGATGAGCCATGGCCGCCGGGCCCCCCGTCGTGCTGACGATCGGACATTCCACCCACGCGCTGGAGGTCTTTGCGGCGCTCCTGCGCCGGCATGGCGTCACCGCCCTTGCCGACGTCCGCTCGGCGCCCTACAGCCGCTTCAATCCGCAGTTCAACCGCAAGGC